>DLHI01000024.1:0-211081 GCA_002483135.1 Hyphomonadaceae bacterium UBA7672
GACCACTTCAAAGGGGGCCGATCAATGTCGGGACCCGCGACTTTGGACATCCGAAAAACAAGTCAGCGGGATCTATCAGCCAGAACTTTCTGAAAAGGAACGAACTGAATTGCCTTACGCTTCCCTTGATCGACTCACGCCCAACATTGTCGGGCATTGAAGAGTACACTCAATCGATCGCCAAGATATTCGAGGGCTCGGACCCGCAGCGGACATGGTGCCTTTCGGACCCACTGCTAAGCTTTCTGCTGCCCTACTGGAAAACGGCTGCCAAACCGACCTCCGCCGTTATTTGCCTCCGGCGTCCAGACATCGTTTCTCAGTCGCTGGCACAACACTACAAGATCTCGACCAACCATGCGGCGGCGCTATGGGAGCTCTACACGCTGGCCGCGCTTCGCAACTCACGCCGCATGCCTTGTGCCGTTGTGGTCTACGAAGAACTCCTGGCAAAGCCTGAGGCAGCCATCAAGAAACTGGTTTCCGCGATTCCTGAACTCGCCAAATCCAGCCCCGGCCCTGACGCCATCAAGGCCGCAGCCGGGCACGTGCCACGTTCTCCTGATCAACGCGGGCCGGACAACCGGAAGGCGCCACATTCGACTGCGGTTGAACTTTACGAACGCCTTGTCACTGGAGACATCAAGGGCGCCCGAAAACACACTCCGATTAGTTTTGCCCTCGAACTCATTCGCCTTGAGGCAGATCGCAAGTCAGCCAAGAAAGCCGTCGTCGACGCGGGAGAGCAGATCAATCAGGCACACAAGCAGGTGGCGGCCCAGAAGGCAGAATTCTCGCGCCACTGTGAGCGCCTCAGAGATATCGTCAGCCTCATTGTCGAGTCTGGCCACTCATTGCCTACCGACCCACGCGCATTGCTTGATCGACTTTATGAAGCTGTACGGGGCCTGGAGACTGCTGAAGCCATCGCGCGAGCGAGGACGGAGGCGGCGGAACTGCTGCACGCCAAGAACGATCGTATAAAGTGGCTGAGACAAGAACTGGACGCCACGGGAACTCGCGCACAAGCGATCCTGGACAAATCGTTAGCACTTGAACTCGAAGTGTTGCGCCTGCGCGCCGAGCAGGAACAACATTCCCGAGCCAAAGACCACAGTGTCGTCGAGAACACGCGACTCGCCTCGGCGCTGGAGGCACTGCAGAGCCAACTCAACCGGTCCGAGGAGGATCGCGCGCGCCTCGGGATCGCTTACGCGCGCCTGGAAGCCGAGCAGGAAATCGCTCTCGCCAGGTTCGCGGCCGATCACGAAACCCGACTTGCAGAGATCGAACTCCGGCGAGAGGAACTCGAGGAGGAGAAGAGCTCCTTGCTCGAAAGACACAGATCTGAGCTGTTGGAGGCTGATCTCACGATCTCGAGACTGCGGGTGGAGCTGGCGGAGCGCGAGACACTGAACGCAGCGCTCGCCCATGCGACGCTGATGTTGGAGCAGCGCGAACAGGAGCTCTCCGATGGAGCGGCTCAACAACGAGACCTTGCGGAGCGCGTGAATCGTCTAACCGCTGAGTTCGAGCAGGCTCAGGGAGAACTTCAAGAAAGCAAACTTCGTGAAGCAAATCTCGCATCAAGCCTATGGTCTCGCGATATTTCGGAAAATGTCCTTCGAGCAGCTGTTAGCCAACAGCAGGCCGCTGCTTCAGCGCTTCAGTCACAGCTCACCTTGGCCCGCGAGAACATCGATCATCTCACCATCCAGCTCGCGCGACGCGTTGAGCAGTGCGCTCAAAACGAAGCGCGACACCTGAGCGACCGTCGGATGCTTGCTGAATATGCAGCTCGCGTGCCGCTACTTGAGGCAATCGCCGCCGAGTCGCCCGGGCTATCTGCTCGCATCAACAGTCTGCAGGACGACATAAAGCGAACGACGAAAGAGCGTGACGACGCAGTGGAGGCGAGCAGGAGCTCCGCTGCCGCATACGAAGCCCAACTCAGCGAGCTAAGCAGGCTGGCGCGCCGAGCGATCAAGGAACGGGATCAGGCGCTTGCCGCTCTCACCGAGCGCGATGCCGCGATCCGCGAGCGTGATGCCGAAATCGTCTCGTTGCATGGGCAAATCCTGGCGAGCGAGAAAGCCCGGAACGAAGGCGGCCAGACCCACTCGGCGCAAGAAAGCGACTAGGCGAAGCTTGGCAGCGATGCGTGACCAGACTTGATGAGATGGCTTGCGCCCTAGCCCTCGTCTGCGCCGAGACAAGGTCGTGGCGCGGGGCAATTCCAGCCGAACCTTCGGGACTTCCTTCGATGCACTCGCGCAGCCGCGCCAACCAGCGCAGGCGGAACTTACGCCGCGACTATCCAACAGCCCGCTCTCAACGGGTGAGGAGCCAGCTTGCCAGCGTAGAGGTGGCAGCCAACCGAAAGTTTCAGGCGGGGCCGCTTGCGGTTTCTGACCGCTTGAATTCCTTCCAGCCGGACTTGTCCTGCTGGAAGTAGCGCGCGGGGGAGCCTGTCTCGGTCGCCGCCTTGAACTGCTGGCGAGCCTTGGCGCGGGCTGTCTCGTCCTGCCCGTCGAACACCACCATCACGCGCTCGAAGAGCGAAGCATCGGCATCCGATCCATCCAGAAGGACGGCGACCTTCGCCCCATTCGTGGGAACCGCTTCGGTCGAGAGAAGCACGGGATGTTTGTCGGCGTCGGCCCGCGCACGGCCGTGCGGCACGAAACTGTCGTCCCGCCACGTCCACAGCGCGCGATCCAGTCGCTCGACCGTCTCCTCGTGGCCGGCCACCACGACGCGCCATTTGCGGTCGAGGCATTTCTCGATAAGCGGCGCGATGGCGGCATCGAGCGAGCCTCGCTCGATGTGGTAGAACCACCACTCGGCCGCCGCCATGTTGCTAGTCCTCGTAGTTGTCGGCGACCAGCCGGTCGAGAATCCGTACGCCCCAACCCGTCGCCCAGGTGGGCTCGAGCGGATTGTCGTTACCGGGCTTCCAGGCCGTTCCCGCTATATCAAGGTGCGCCCATGCTCGGCCCTCGTCCACGAAGCGCTGCAGGAACTGCGCTGCTGTGATCGAGCCGGCATTGCCTGCTGCACCGATGTTCTTCATATCGGCGACTTCGCTATCGATCTGCTTGTCGTAGCCCGGCCCCAACGGCAGCCGCCAGACCGGTTCGCCCTCGGCCTTGCCCGCCGCCGTCAGTTTGGCCGACAGCTCGTCATTGTTCGAGAACAGGCCCGCATGCTCGTTGCCGAGCGAAATGATGATCGCGCCCGTCAGCGTGGCGAGGTCCACCATCGCCTTCGGATTGAACTTCTTCTGCGCATACCAGAGTACGTCGCACAGCACGAGGCGGCCTTCTGCGTCCGTATTCTGGATCTCGATGGTCTTGCCCGCCGCCGCCTTAACGATGTCGCCCGGGCGCTGCGCATTGCCATCCGGCATGTTCTCGACGAGGCCGACAAGGCCCACAACGTTGGCCTTGGCCTTGCGCTTGGCGAGCGACATCATCGCGCCGACCACGGCGGCCGAGCCGCCCATGTCGCCCTTCATGTCCTGCATGCCCGGTCCGGGCTTCAGCGAGATGCCGCCCGTGTCGAACGTCACGCCCTTGCCGATCAGGGCGAGCGGCGCCGCCTTCTTGTCCTTGGCTCCCATCCACTTCATCACGACGAGGCGCGAGCCGCGCACCGAGCCTTGGCCAACGCCCAACAGCGAGCCCATGCCGAGCTTGGCCATCGCGGCGACGTCCAGCACCTCGATCTCAAGGCCCAGCTCCACCAGCTCCTGGATGCGCACGGCATAGCTTTCCGGATGCAGCACGTTCGGCGGCTCGCTCACGAGATTACGCGCGAACTCCACGCCCTCGGCCTTCGCGGACAACGCAGCATAATCCGCCCGCGCGCCGGCCGCCGATTCCGTGACCACGGAAATGCTGGTCAGGGTCGGCTTCTTCTCGGACTTGAGGTTCAGCCGGTAGTTGTCGAAGCGATAGGCCGCCAGACGTGCGCCGAACGCCAGGTTCGCCGCCACAACGCGATCAGGGGCTCCAACGATCGCCAGCGACTTCGCGCCGCCGGTCAGAACGCGCTTCACCAGCGAGGCCGCGGCCTTCTGCCAGGCGAGGTCATTCACGGCCGTTTTCTTGCCCGCCCCTACGACCAGCACGCGCGCCGCATCGCTCCAGTCGGGGGCAAGAATCTCGATTACCTGCCCGACCCCGCCCTTGAAGGACGCTGCCGCAATGGCGCGCTTGATCGCCGCCTCGCCGCCATCCGGGGTAACGGCGAGTTCCGGGCCCTTGTCGGTCTCGTGGGCCAGGTAGGCGATGGCGTCACCAGCGGGCTCGGCTGAAAACTTGATCTGCATGGGGATAATTCGGTCCTGACTATTCACTACAGTTGGTCATCGACGTATGCCCCGGACGTCGCTAGCACTGGTCCGGGCCGCTCCGGCCCTGTCGCGGGCGGGGTGCGCCGCCGTCGGGTTATCGGATGTCAGGGTTTCAACGCTATCTTTTCCGTAACGTGTTGAGAACCCTGATCGCTATCGTTGGCGGTCTTGCTCTGATCGCCTTGCTTACGCAAGGCCTCAGCCAGATCGAGGACACGATCGTCCAGAACCGGCAGTCGATGCTGACTTTCCTGTGGGTGTCTCTCCTGGCGACGCCCCGGATCATCGCCCTCCTGATGCCGATAGCACTTTTCATCGCCACGGCAGCCGCCCTGAATGTGGCCCACCGAGACAACGAGATCGTGGTCGGCCAGGCCTCGGGTATGTCGAACTGGCAGGTTGCCTCGCCTGTCCTGCGCCTGGCTGCCCTAGCGGCCATCCTGCATCTTGGCCTCAATCTCTGGGTCCAGCCGACAGCCTCGCGGGAACTGCGCGAGACCATGTCTGCGGCGGCCACGGACCTTGCCTCCTCCCTCGTCCGCGAGGGCATGTTCATCTCCCACCAGGACGGCCTCACCACCTTTGCCGGCGAGGTGGATGGCCCGCAGATCACCTTCCTGGTCGCCAGCGATGCCCGGAACCCGAACGCCGAAGTCACCTATATCGCGAAGTCAGCCTTCCTCTCCGAGATCGAGGGCAAACCCGCACTCGTCCTCAATGACGGACAACGCCAAACCATCCGCGCCAATGGCGCACTCGAATCGCTGACCTTTCAGCAATCGCCCCTCGAACTCGGCGCGTTCGTCGATGATCAGAAGGCGATTATCCTCGAGGAGTCGGACCGCTACCTGCCGGAACTCTTCTATCCGGACATGACCAACCACTACGATAACCGCAACGCCGACATGCTGCTCGCGGAAGGCCACGCGCGCATGGCGACGCCCCTCATGAACATCTCGATGGCGATGCTCGCCATCTTCGCGGTTCTCGGCGGCGACTTCAGCCGCAGGGGTTATGCCAAGCGCATCGCCGTCGCATCCGGCGCCGCTCTCATGCTGCTCTTGGCTTCCTTTGCCGCCACATCAGCCGCCGGCGACGATCCGGAACTCAACATCCTGCAGTATGGCCTGCAGCTGTTCGTGATCGGTCTGGTGTCCGGCTTCTACTTCCTCGTGCCTGCGCTGAAGCGACGGCGACTGCTGGCGAAGACAGGCCGGCGCCGGCTGAGGGACGCCTGAGATGGTGATCGCAGGCCGCATTCAGCGCTACATCTTCATGCGATGTGTCACGTCGCTCGCGATGACGCTTGGAATCATCGTGCTCGCCATCGTGCTCGTCGATGTGGTCGAGCAGATGCGCACCGTCGGATCGCGCACGCAGATCACGATCCAGACCGCCTTCACCCTGACGATGATGAAGACGCCGGGTCTGATCCTCGAAACGCTGCCCTTTGCCATGCTGATCGGCGCAATTCTTACTTACTCCCAGCTCAGCCGCCGCAGCGAGCTTCCGGCCATCCGCGCCTCGGGCGTGTCGGCCTGGCGCTTCCTTGGTCCGATCATGGTGCTTGCGGTCGTGCTCGGAACGGTCATGGTCACGGTCCTCGACCCGCTGGCTACGCGTCTCAACGAGGATTTCGAGGCGACGCGCGATCGCCTCACCGGCGGCGGCCGCCCGTCGGCCCAGGGCGTATGGCTTAGTCAGGGCGATCTGCAGGCAGGCGCCGCGACGGGAGAAGAAGAGGCCCCGGCCCCCGTCGTCACGGGCGCGGACGGAACGGAAGCAACTCCGGCCAACGCCAATGCCCAGGCCATCATCCATGGTCGAACAATCATCGGCCGCGGCCAGGCGCTGGAGAATGTCACCTTCTGGTTCTTCCGCCCCGGCGCGCGTGGTCCGGAAGATCGAGAGTTCACCCACCGCATCGACGCCCAGCGCGCCGAACTGAAAGCTGGCTTCTGGCAGCTCACTGGCGTCGTCGAGAATCGCCTCGGAGGCGAAGTCTCCCGCGCCGCCGATCTTGCCCTGCCTACCAATCTCAGCAGCGATACACTGCTGTCGCGCTTCGCCTCATCCAAGACCATTCCGTTCTGGGAACTACCATCCTTCATCGCGGCTGGTCAGGCCGCCGGCATGGAAATCGGCGAATATGCCCTGAAGTACCATACGCTGCTCGCCACCCCCATCCTGATGCTGGCAATGGCGCTGATCGGCGCCGTGGTCTGCCTGCGTCTTGCGCGGTCCGGGGGCCTCTCCCAATTGATCGGCGCGGGCGCCCTTGCCGGGTTTCTTCTCTACTTTGTAACGCGATTGGCATCCGGGATGGCCACATCCGGCGCGACACCACCCGAGGCAGCTGCCTGGTGTCCGCCACTCTGCGCGCTATTTGCCGTTCTTGCGCTGCTGGCTCACGTCGAGGACGGCTGAGACAGCTGTTGCTTCTGCGCCGCGGCCATGGCCTGACTGCCACAAAATCCGCGCCGCGCTTTACGCCCCGGCACGCTTTGCGTATCGGTGAAGGGCTGGGAGTCGCTCGCACAACGTGCGCGAGGGGAGTGTAATGGTGTTGCGGCTTACCTGCCTCGCCTCTGTCGCCATGGCCGCCGTTGCCATGGGCGCGCCTGCTTTTGCCCAGGCACCCGCGCCCGCCTCCGCCCCCAGCACGCCGCGCGAGGAGGACGAGGATGTCGTCATGCGCGCCGACGAGATCCAGGAAGAGCGCGAGACCGGCATCGTCACCGCATCGGGCAATGTCGAGATCCGCGTCGGCCAGCGCACGCTGAAGGCGGACCGCGTCGTCTACGACCGCAACAATCAGACGGTCCGCGCGCAAGGCAATGTCCAGATCATGGACGGCAGCGGCCAGGTCCAGTTCGCCGACGAGATCGAGGCCGACGAGGATTTCCGAAACGGCTTCGCCACGCGCTTCTCCGCCCGCATCGGCGAGAATGGGCTGGTTACTTCCTCCTCCGCCGTTCGCACCGATGGCACCATCAATTCGCTCGAGCAGGTGGTCTTCACCAACTGCGAAATGTGCAAGGACGAGGGCTATGAACCGTCCTGGGCCCTGCGAGCGCGTCGCGCGACACTCGACCAGGAAGAGCAGATGATTTCCTACCAGGACGCCGTCCTGGAAATTCGCGGCGTGCCCGTACTCTACGTGCCATGGTTCGCGCACCCAGACCCGAACTCCGAACGCCGTTCGGGTCTGCTGGTGCCCGACGCCGGCATCTCATCCAAGATCGGTCCGTTCTACGAACAACCTTATCTCTTTGTGATCTCGCCATCCGAAGACCTCACCATCGCGCCGATGATCTCAACAGAGGTCGCGCCGCTCATGAAGGTGGACTGGCGCCGCCGTTTTTTCTCCGGCTTCATTCAGGCCGAGAGCAGCTTCACCTACGAACAGGATTTCGATTCTGACGGCCTGCAGTTCGGCGACGAGACGTGGCGCAGCCATCTCTTCGCCAATGGCGCCTTCGACATCAATGATGACTGGCAGTGGGGCTTCGGCATCGAACGCCAGACCGACGACCTCTACGACCAACGCTACGACATCGACGGCGAGGATGACCTGCGCGGCCTCATCGCCAGCCAACCGCGCCAGCTCCTGTCCCAGCTCTACACTACCGGTCAGGAGAAGGATTTCTACTTCGAAGCAGGCGCTTTCCTGTTCCAGGGCCTTCGCGCGGGTGACGATGACGCCAACATCCCGAAAGTTGCGCCTGCCATCTTCACGCAGAAGGTGTTCGACTTCGGCGCCAACGGCCAGCTCGCCACCGATTTCTCAGCCGTCGGCCTCTTCCGCGATGAAGTCGCCACGCTTCCGAATGGCACCCCCGTGCTCGACACCGCCCGCGCCACCGTGTCGGCCGATTGGGGGTCGCAGTACATCGTCGGTCCCGGCCTCGTGGTCGAACCCTTCGCGTCCGGCCGCGGCGACACCTACTATCTCGACGATGGCGGCGCACTCGGCTCGCGCAACGTCTCACGCTTCCTCGGCGTCGCCGGCGCGCAGGTCAGCTATCCGCTGATCAGCCGCCAGCCTGGCATGGACATCATCATCGAGCCCATCGCCATGGCCGCCTACGGCACGCCCGACGCCAACGACGACGGCATCCCCAACGAGGATTCGCTCGTCTTCGAGGCGGACGAGAGCAACGTCTTCAAGCCCAGCGCGGTCACGAACTACGACCTGTGGGAAGGCGGCGCACGGGCCTCTGTCGGCGTCAGCGCCACGGCCCATGTCGGTAGCGACTTCACCCTTTCCACCGTCGTTGGCCGGCGTTGGCGCGAAGAAGCGGACCCTGCCTTCGACGATCTCAGCAATCTCGACCAGGAAAACTCCGACTACGTGGCCTCGATCCGTGCCGACATGGGCCGCATCGTCGATGTCGGCGCCCGCTTCCGGATGGACGACGAGCTGGATATCAACCGCGTCGACATCGATGCGAACGTGAATTTCTGGCGCATCCGCGGCAACGCCCGCTATTTCCGTCTCACTCAGAACGCACTTGGGGCCGAGGATGAAGGCCTGGTCTGGCGCGGCGCCTTCGCTGTCGACGACAACTGGTCTGCAGTCGTCGAACACGCCAAGAACATTACCGAGAACGAGGATATCCGCCTCTCCATGGGGGTGCGCTACCAGGATGACTGCTCGTTCTTCCAGATCGCCTACGAGCGTTCCGGCGGCCGCGACCGGACGCTGGGCCCCTCCGAGTCGATCCGGTTCACCTTCGCGCTGACCGGCCTTGGCGGCGTGACCGAGAACGATCTGGACTAGCCCCGGTCGCCCGCTGCGCCAGAAGGCTCGCAATTCCCCGATTCAGCCGGTATACGCGCCCGTAAGGGCGGCCCCGCAGGCTGTCCAAATGGCCATATTCTTGCCTTTTGCCGGCTTCAGGGTTGGCAAATACGGGGTAACTGGATGAAACGTCTTCTTGCGATCGCACTGGCAGCGTCCATCGCGACGTCGGGCCTTGTGGCCCTGGCGCAGCTCCCGCAAACGCAGCCCCCGTCCCAGCCGGCCGCCCCGCGCGGCCAGCTGATCGACGGCGTGGTCGCCGTGGTCAACGACAAGGTCATTTCCCAGTCCGATGTTCGCAGCCGCATGCGCTGGATGCTCGTCCGGTTCAATGAAGAGCCCAGCGACGACATCATGGCCGAAATCCAGAGCCAGGCGATCGAGAGCCTGATCGACGAGCGCATCCAGGTGCAGGAATTCTACAAGCTCTCAAAGGGCGAGAAGATCTCCCTTGAGGAGCTCAACGCCAGCGTCGACGACCTCGCGCGCGAGTTCCGCATTACCCGCGAACAGTTCAACCAGCTGCTGGTCGAAGTCGGCGTTCCACTCCAGCACATCCTCGACATGGAAGAAGCGAAGATCGCCTGGGGCGCCCTGATCCGCGGGCGATACCTGAAGACCGTCCGCGTCTCTGAAGGCCGCATCGACGAGATGCTCCAGCGTATCAGCGCCAGCCTCGACAAGCCACAGTACCGCATCGCCGAGATATTCCTCTATGCGCCTGATCAGCAGTCGCGCACCAACGCGATGACGCGCGCACAGACGATCATCCAGCAGGTGAACCAGGGCGCGGACTTCCAGGCTCTCGCCCAGCAATTCTCCGCCGCGCCCTCCGCCTCGGCAGGCGGCGACCTCAACTGGCTCTCGCCCGGCGACATGCGCCCAGAAATCGCGGAAGTCGTCCTCTCCGCGCCCGAGCCGCCCGTGCTCCTGCCTCCGATCCCGAGCGATGGCGGCATCTACGTTATCGCCCTCACCGGCAAGCGCGACCCCACCGACGCCGCCAAGGCCGTGATCCTCGACATGGAACAGGTCGTCGCACGCGGCGACGGCGCCTCCGCCAAAATTGATGCGCTGAAAGCGAAGGTCACCTCCTGCCCGGATCTGACCAAGGCGCTCGAAGGCGTCGAGGGCATTACGCGCACGCCGATGAAGGACATCGGCCTGATGCAGATCGCGCCGCTTTACCGCACATCGCTCGAAGGCAAGACGGCAGGCCAGTCGACCGAAATTGCGGATCTGCCCGATGGCGGCAAGATGGTGTTCTTCGTCTGCAACACGCGCTCGGGCGACGCTGACCTGCCCTCGCGCGACGAGATCAGGGATCGCCTGTTCAACTCCGAACTGGCTCTCGTCGCCGAACGTTACCTGCGCGACCTGAAGCGCGAGGCCACCATCGTCCGCCGCTAACCGGATGGCGGCGCCGATCCTTCCTCTCGCAGTCAGCATGGGCGACCCCGCCGGGGTCGGTCCCATCATCACGTGGAAAGCCTGGGAGCACGCTCGCAAAACCGGCAGCCGTCCCTTCTATGTCATCGCCCCGGCGAGCGTGATGTCGGCCGCCGCCAATGCCGGACCAATCGAGATCATCCCCGATACCGGCCACGCCCTCACCACCTTCCACAACGCGCTGCCAGTCCTCCCCATCGACGGTCCTGTGCCCGCGCCCGGCACGCCGGACCCCTCCACGGCTTCTTCGGTCATCGAGTCCATTCGCCTTGCCGTCGAACATACGCGCGCGGGCAAGGCCGCCGCCGTCGTCACCAACCCCATTGCCAAGTCGCTGCTCTACCGCGCCGGCTTCAAGCATCCTGGCCACACCGAATTCCTCGCCGAACTCAGCGCCGACGGCGGCGATGCGCCCACGCCCGTCATGATGCTCGTCGGCGGCGGCCTGCGTGTTGCGTTGGTCACCATCCACCGTCCCCTCGCCAGCGTTGTCGCCTCGCTCTCCGTGATGGAGATCACCCAGATCGGCGGCATCGTCGGCTCGGCCCTGATCCGCGACTTCGGCATCGCAAAGCCCCGCATCGGCCTCTGCGGCGTCAATCCGCACGCGGGCGAGGATGGCGAGATCGGTCGCGAGGAGATCGAAGTCATAAACCCTGCCGCCGCTATGCTCCGCAGCGCCGGCCTCGACATCTCCGACGCTCGCCCGGGCGACACCATCTTCCACGAAATGCTTGGCGGCCGCTTCGATGCGATCCTCGCCATGTATCACGATCAGGGTCTCATCCCCGTAAAGACGCTGGACATGTGGGGCGGGGTCAACGTCACGCTAGGCCTGCCCTTCATCCGCACCTCGCCCGATCACGGCGTCGCCTACGACGCGGCAGCCAGCGGACAGGCCCGCCCCGACAGCCTCATCGCCGCGCTCAAACTCGCCAGCGAAATGGCGCAAGCCCGCGCCGCGTCATGAGCACGCCCCTTACGCCCGGCGCCGCGAAGAAATCGCTCGGCCAGCATTTCCTTTTCGACCCGTCCGTCCTGAAGCGCGTCGCCAACGCAGGCGGCAGCGTCGAAGGCAAGACCGTGATCGAAGTCGGCCCCGGCCCCGGCGGCCTCACCCGCGCCCTGCTCGACTCAGGCGTCGGCAAACTCATCGCCATCGAACTCGACGACCGCTTCGCCGAAGGCCTCTCTCTCTGGCCCGAAGCCAGAGAAGGCCGCCTGCACGTCCATCATGGCGACGCCCTCGCCGCAAACATCCCGGAGCTCATCGCACAGACAGGCGGCGCACAGCCGGCAATGATCGTTGCCAACCTGCCCTACAATGTCGGCACGCCCATGCTCGTCGAATGGCTCAAGGCCCCGTCATGGCGTGGCGTGATGGTGTTGATGTTCCAGAAGGAAGTCGCGCTGCGAATCTGCGCCGCGCCGGGTGAGGACCACTACGGCCGCCTCGCCGTCCTCAGCCAGGCCGTCACCCGCCCGCGCCTCACCATCACGCTGCCCCCCGGCGCTTTCCGCCCGCCGCCAAAGGTCGATAGCGCCGTCGTCGTGCTGGAGCCGCTGCCTGAAGACCAACGCTTCAATGATCTCGATGCGCTGGAGAAGATCACAGCCGCCGCCTTCGGCCAGCGCCGCAAGATGCTCCGCGCCGCCCTCAAATCCCTCCCCGGCGCCGTCGAAGCCCTCGAAGCCTCCGGCCTCGACCCCACCCGCCGCGCCGAAACGCTGACGCAGAACGAGTTCCGCGCGCTGACGGCGGCGTGGAGCAAGGCGCGCTAACTCTGGACCGCCGGGCCCCTGCCCGGCAGTCGCTGCGAAGCAGCGAACCTCCCGCCAGCACTGCTATGCGGCGTTGGCGCATCTGCCGGGCGGGGGCCCGGCGGTCCAGAGCTAGGGCGTGACGCCCCCGGCCAATGCCGGTATCACCGCCTCAAGTCCTGGAGCCCACCATGAAGCACGCCCTCCTCGCCCTGAGCACCGCCCTGCTCTCCGCCTGCGCCACCACGCCCGCGACAGCGCAGCAGCCCACCTTCAGCGCCGAAGGCAAGTCGCTCCGCCAGATCTACGAACACCTGCACGCCAACCCCGAACTGTCGCTGCAGGAGGTGAAGACCTCCGCCATTCTCGCCGCCGAGATGAAGCGCCTCGGCTTCACCGTCACCACGCGCGTGGGTGACGCCTGGACGAAAGCCCGCGCCCAGAGCGAATACGGAAAGATCGAAGACGGCGTCGGCGGCTATGGCTTCGTCGCGGTCATGGAGAACGGCCCCGGCCCCGTGCTCATGATCCGCGCCGACATGGACGCGCTCCCGCTCGTCGAAAAAACCGGCCTGCCCTATGCCTCGAAGGCACGCGACATCGCCTGGTCGGGCGAGGAGTCTGGCGTCATGCACGCCTGCGGCCACGACATCCACATGACCACATGGATCGGCACGGCGCGCGAACTCGCCGCCCGCAAGTCCGAATGGAAGGGCACGCTGATCATGATCGCCCAACCCGCCGAAGAGATCGGCCTTGGCGCCATGGCGATGATTAACGACGGCCTGTTCACCCGCTTCCCGAAACCCGACCACGTCATCGCCCTGCACGACCATGCGGGCCTGCCCGCCGGCGTGGTGGGCCTCGCTGGTGGTTTCGTCATGGCAAACGTCGACTCGATAGACATAACCGTCACCGGCAAGGGCGGCCACGGCGCCTACCCACAGGACACGCGCGATCCCATCGTCGTCGCCGCCCGCATCGTCACCACGATTCAGACCCTCGTCTCACGCGAAATCGACCCGCTGGATTCCGCCGTCGTCACCGTCGGCGCCTTCAATGCCGGCTTCAAGCACAACATCATCCCCGATGAAGTGAAACTCCAGCTCACCGTCCGCTCCTTCGCCGACGCCACGCGCGAGAAACTGCTCGCCGGCATCGAACGCATCGCCCGCGCCGAAGCCCTGGCCGCCGGCCTTGATCCCGCCGCCGCCATCACTTTCAATGTCAAGACCGACCACACGCCTTCGCTTTACAACGAGCCCGAACTCGCAACACGACTCGGCAGCGTCCTCCGCACGACCCTGGGCGAAGCCAGCGTCACTACGGCGACGCCCTCCATGGCCGGCGAAGACTTCGCCCGCTACGGCCGCACGCCCGACGACATCCCCGTCATGCTGCTCTGGCTCGGAGCCGTAAAACGCGAAGCCTGGGAAGCCGCGCAGAAGCCCGGCGGCAAACCGCTGCCGTCGCTCCACTCGTCAGAATACGCGCCAGATCCCGACCCGACGATCGCAACAGGCGTCAAGGCGATGACAGCAAGTGCGCTGGATCTGCTGAGGTAGGGGACGGCCCCTACGCCTCATCCTTCTTCGACGTCAAATGCGTTGTCTGCTTCTTCTCTTCCCTGAACCGCAGGAAGGCGAAGATCGCAGAACCAACACCCGCTAGCGCCGCGAGAACGGCAAAAAGCGGTTGCACGCCGCGCGCCCACGACACGATCTCGTCGACCGGCTCCACCTCGATGGTTATCTGGTCGCGATAGGAATCCAGTGGCTCCGCATCCACCGAACCTACCGCGTATCCATAGACGTTCAGCGTCAGCACATGCGTGCCCTTTTGCTTGGGCGTGACGCGCCAGCGCCATTCGTTCGCCAGCTTGGGCGACAGCTTCTGCCGCGTTGACGTCGTCTGCAGCTGAATCTCGAACGCCGCGCCGAGCAGCTCAGCCGAAACCGTGTCCGACAGTTCAACGTCGCGTTCCACCACCGTTCCGGGCAAACCTTGCAGCCGGTCTGCGGCGTCGGTCTGGCGCGATGTGTCGATGATCAGGGAAATATCGATGGCCTTGTCCAGCGCCAGCTTGGCCGGCGGCCGGTTGTAGGTCAGCCGCCGCGACTTGAACTGCGCTTCCAGCGAAGCGGGCACGGCATCCGTCGTCGATGCCGGCGCATTCTGTGGCGCAACGCGCAGCTCGGCCTCCGGCTGCGCTGGCGCTGGAGCCGCTGGTGCATCGGCCGTCGTGGGCTGCCCGGGCTCCGGTTGTGCGGGCTCGTTCAGCGTCGAGAACGGCGAGACCTGGGGCTTGGCCGGCTCTTCCGGCTCGGCTGCAGGTGTATTCGTCTCACCCGCTGCCGGCGCAGGCGCCTTGCGCGCTGCACCTGCCGGCTGAGTTGCCACAGGATTATCCACTGCCGCCATATCAACGGCGTCGCGCACGAACGGAACAGGCTCGGCCGTGCCCGCAGACGTTCCGCCGCCGAACTGGGCGATCCCCAGAACGACAATCGCCGCTACGGCGATCACGCCGAGCATGATGGAGATTACGATCCGCATGCAGCTTCTCTCCTGTCGGCCGACTTGAATCCCGGCCTGCTCGATGGCGACTCTACTCGTCCTCGCCGTCAAATCCACTCGCCTCGTCATCATCCTGCAGCCGCTTTGCAGCCGCAGGGGGCGCCGGCCTGCGCCGCGCCAGTTCGTAGAACGCAATCGCCGCCGCGTTGGAGACGTTAAGGCTCTCCATCCCCGGCTGCATCGGAATGCGCGCGAGGCTGCTGCACGCATTCGCCACGCCCTGCCTTATGCCCGCGCCTTCCGCGCCCAGGACGATGGCCACCGGCCCATCGACAGCCACCGCTTGCTCCAGCGTCTGCTCGGCGGCGCCATCAAGACCGATCACAGTCCAGCCAGCGTCAGTTAGCGCATCGATCGCGCGCGAGATGTTCACCGCGCGAATCTCCTCCACCGTCTCGATGGCGCCCGTCGCCGCCTTGGCCAGCGCGCCGCCCGCCGTCGGCGCATTGCGCGTCTGCATCACGATGCCCTGAATGCCGAACGCCGCCGCTGACCGGAAGATCGCGCCCACATTCTGCGGATCGGTCACCTGATCCAGGATCGCAATCGGCTTCTCTGGCCGGATCGCCGCATCCGCAATGTCGACACCGTCCAACGGCCGGCAACGCACCGCCAGCCCCTGGTGAACCGCACCCGGCGGTAGGCGTTCATCCAGTTCGCGCGGCTCGATCAGATGCGCGAAGCTCGGCAACCCTTCGGGGTCCAGGCCCGAACGGACCGCCGCGTTGCGCGTCATCAGCGCCGTCGAAATTTTCCGCATCGGATTGGCGAGAACGGCCGCCCCCGCATGCTGGCCCCAGATCCAGACCTCGCCATTCTCCTCGAACGCAGCTTCGCGCCGGTCATGCCGTTCGGGTCGACCCCGTTGCTGGTGGGACGCGTGCTGCTGGCCGGGCTTGCGCCCAGGCTGGCGCGATCCCCCGTGCGGGCGCTGGTCGCGGGCTCCGTCCCGCATCCATGGCTTGTCGGAGCGTCCGACCGTCGCTGGCCGCTCGCCATCCTCCCGCCGTGGGCGATCAGGCGACCGGTCGCTGCGCGGCCGATCCGGCCCGCCGCCACGCGATCCGGCAGAACCACCTGATTTTCCGCCCTTTCCAGGGCGGTTGCGTGGTCGATCCTTCGTCACTATAAGACGCGCTCCCAGATGAGACCGGCCTCGTTTCGGCTTCATCGGCGATGGCGTCAAGCCGCAGCCCCGGATGGTTATGGAAGGGTGGGAGAGTGGTTAAATCCACGAGACTGTAAATCTCGCGCCTTACGGCTACACTGGTTCGAATCCAGTCCCTTCCACCACCGGCTCCCTTGCCAGCAGGAACACATGCCCGCGCCGGGGCGCGGCGGGCGCGAAGCATTCGCGGCATTGAAGATTCGGCCCGTCCCCCGCTTTCGTGGAACTTCAGTCCACCCAGTCCTTTTTGATCCGGAAGCTCGCGAGGAACAAAAGCACCGCCGCGACGATGTAGAACGACAGGCCGAATATGAAGGCGTACTTGATCGACTCGGCGCCGAAGACGGGCTTCAGCTTGTCGGAGGCGAAGCCGAAGAACCATGTGCCCACGGCGATGCCGATCAGGTTGTTGATCAGCAGGAACAGCGCCGAGATCATCGTGCGCGAATTGGCGGGGCCCAGGTGCTGCACAGCCGTGATGATAGGCCCCAGCCACACGAGACCCAGCGCCTGCGGGATCAGGAACACAAAGAAGGCGATGAACGGATCGGTCGTCAGCACGCCCAGCACATAAAGCGGCGCCGAGATCGCAAATGCCGCCGCCGGAATAAGCGGATAGGCGCGCTTGGATTTCTGTCCCAGCCGGTCGGCGAGAAAGCCGCCTATCATCATGCCGGCAACACCGCCGATGAACAGGATGCCCGCCAGATACCAGGAACGGTCCACCAGTGAGAGTCCCATCGAGCGGTCAAGGAAGGTGGGCATCCAGTACAGCAGGCCATAACCCACCATCGAGGAGAACGCCGCGCCGAACGCCATCAGCCAGAAGCTCGGCTTGGCGAACGCCAGCCGGCACGCCGGAATAAATCCCAGCGCCTTCGCGTCCGCAGGCTGCGCATCGTACATGTTACGCGGCGGATCCTTCACCAGAATCCGGAATGCCGGCGCCACCAGCACGCCGAACAGGCCGATCGAGATGAACGCAAAGCGCCAGTCGACATATTGCGCCAGCAGTCCGCCGAACAGGATGCCCGCGGCCGAGCCTACCGGAATGCCGAACGAATAGATCGCCAGCGCCCGCGCCCGCTGTTTGGGCGGGAAGTAGTCCGCAATCAGGCTGTAGGCCGGCGCAACCCCGCCCGCCTCGCCCACGCCCACGCCCATGCGCGCAAAGAACAGCTGCAGGAAGTTTCCCGTCAGGCCGCAGATCGCGGTGAACGCGGACCAGATGCCCAGCGACCAAGTCATGATCCAGACGCGCGATTTGCGGTCAGCCAGCCACGCAATCGGAATGGCCAGCGTCGTATAGAGCAGCGCGAACGCCAGCCCGCCCATGAGGCCAAGCTGCGTGTCGGAAAGTTGCAGTTCCTTGCCGATCGGATCCTTGAGGATCGAGATAATCTGCCGATCAAGAAAGTTCAGCGTGTAGACGAGGATCAGCATCCCCAGAGCGAGATATCGCCCCTTCAGCAACGCGGGCTGCGTCGGGCTCGCGTCCGAACCGGAAGCTGACATCAGGGGTCTCCACAAAGAATGTGCCCGGATGCGACGGCAGCCGCACCCGAGCAAGTAATGGCATGAGCTGCGGGGAGGTGCAGCCCATGCCTGCGCAACTCAATTGACTAGAAGTCGTGCGTCATGCTCACCCACCAGGTGCGCGGGTCGCCGTAGAATGCCGTCAGCGTGCCTTCCCGACCTAGGGTCGGCGTCACGACGCTGGTGACCGGATTGATGCTGACGAAGTTGTATCCGGCAACCTTGTAGCGCTCGTCGCCCAGATTCTTGCCGTGCACCCCGATGGACCAGCCTTCATCGCTGCGGAAGATCAGACTCATATCCCACAGGGTGTACGCGTCCTGGTCAAGCAGCGGCATCGGCGTTTCGAACTGCGCGGACTCGCTGCGGTAGGACAGCGAGTTCACGAACGTCATGTCGCCCGGCGTGTTCACCAGCGTGAACGGCGTCGTATAGTTGATACGCCAGCTGGAGGTCCATTCCGGCGTGTTCTGGAACACGCGCTGGTCCGCCACATCCGCGCCCGTCGGGCCGATGAATTCGTCATACTTGGCGTCGATATAGCCAACCGAAACCACGGTTGAGAGCTCGTCGCCTGCCGTGATCCAGTCCTCACCCAGCACGGCCGTGCCGTCGAACTCGATGCCCTTCAGCGTGGCGGCGGCGGCGTTGGTCGTCGCCCCCGTGAAGGTGTCGTTGATGCCGTCATTGTTGGTGTCGACGCCGATGGACGAAGGCACCTGCACATCCGAGTAATCCATCCAGAACGCAGCCACGTTCGTGGTGAACCGGCCCCGCTCCCAGATCGACTTCACGCCGACTTCATAGCTGTTCACCGTCTCCGGCTCGAACTGCATGAAGTCAAAGATCTCGTCAGGATCCCGCGTGCCGTTCTGGTCCGTATCCGGCGCCGCCGATGTCTGGCCACGCGGATCGAACCCGCCGCCCTTGAAGCCCTTCGAGTAGGTCCCATAGACGTTGTGGTCCTCCGTCGCATCCCACGCCAGTGACACGCGCGGAGAGAAGTCCGTGAAGCGGTCATTGCCGTTGAAGTTTGACGTCGTCGCGAACGGCACGGCCGTTCCGCCGAACAACGGCGAATAGCCACCCGTGAAGCTGCGCCGGAGGATCTGCGCCGTGCGTTCGTCGTCGGTGTAGCGTCCGCCAACCGACAGGTGCAGCGCCGGAGAGATGTCGTAGGTGAAGTCGGCGAAGACCGACCACGTCTTGGTGTTGACGTCGCCATAGGTCTGCGCGTTGAGACCCGGCACGCCGATGAGCGCACCCGTCGTCGCCAGCACCACGTCGAAATACGTCAGCGCGTTGGCGTCGAGATAGTAGACGCCAATCAGGCCGTTCAGGTTGTCGCTGTTGTAGAGGAATTGCAGCTCTTCCGAGAACTGGTCGTTCTCGTAGATCGCCGGCACGTCGACGTCGATGGCGGGCAGCGAGTCGAAATCGATCGGCGTGGTCGATTCATCCTGGCGGTAAGCGAGGATGTTCTTGATCGTCCAGTTGTCCGAGAAGTCCCAGGTGGCAACGACCGACCCACCATAGGCTTCCGAACGCTGATCCGGCGTGATCAGGCCTGCGCGCGTGTCATAGACGTCGCTCAGCACGGGCGCACTGGTCTGCAGGCTGGGGATCAGGCGGTGGCCTTGCTTGGGGTCCGACTTGTCGAGCAGGTAATCCGCCGAGAAGCGCACATCCATCGTGTCGGTGACGTCCCACTCCGCCTGCAGGCGGGCCGCGGTTACGTCCTTGTTGTAGTTCTCGACACCCGGCTGGACGAGGTTGTCACCATACCCCGAGCGCGTCAGCTTCGCG
The DNA here is from genome assembly GCA_002483135.1 of Hyphomonadaceae bacterium UBA7672. Taxonomy (GTDB): domain Bacteria; phylum Pseudomonadota; class Alphaproteobacteria; order Caulobacterales; family Hyphomonadaceae; genus UBA7672. The sequence continues at coordinate 19,459 of DLHI01000024.1, forward strand.
AGCGCGCCGCCGATACGGAAACTGTCTCCGATCGGCGTGGACACTGAAAGAATGCCGTCCAGGCGCGAATAGCTGCCCGCATTCACCGTCAGCTTCATCGACGGATCATTGCTCAGCCCGGCGGTTACATACTTGACCGCACCGCCAATCGTGTTGCGGCCATACAGCGTGCCCTGCGGCCCACGCAGAACCTCGATACGCTCGACGTCGAACACATCCAGCACAGCACCCTGCGGCCGGTTGAGATACACGTCGTCGAGATAGATGCCGACGCCGGCCTCGAAGCCGCCCACCGGGTCCTGCTGGCCCACGCCGCGGATGAAGGCCGACAGTGTCGAGTTGGTGCCGCGCGAAACTTCCAGCGTTACGTTCGGCGAGAACTTGCCGACCTCGGTAAGGTCCGCTGCGCCGATGTCTTCAAGGTCTGCGCCAGAGAATGTCGAGACCGAGAGGGGTACTTCCTGGAGGTCCTGTTCGCGGCGCTGCGCCGTCACGACGATGACATCGCGCACGGCCGGATCTTCGGCGTCCTGCGCATAGGACGGCGCCGAGAACGCGCCGACGATGAAGGCAGATGCGCCTGAAAGGAGTGTTGCTTTTGTTCTGGGTGACACGGGATCCTCGCCTCTATCTGTTTCGATGGGCGAGATCCTCACGACCCCGTCCCGAACCAGACCGCCGGATAGTCCCGTGTTGCGAAGAAGCGTGTTCAGCGCTTCGTCGAAGGTGTACCGACCCGATAGCGGTTGAACCCGTATCTTCTCGGCCATGTCGTAAGGAAAAAGCAGCTGCACGTTTGTCTGACGCGCAAGCTCGAGCAACGCATCGGCAAGCGATGCGTCACGGATGCGGATGTCGTAGACGGTTGAGCCCTGCTGGGCCGCCGCCTCCTGCAGTCCAGCCAGCCCGCCGATGGCGAGCGCGCCGCACAGCACGACAGTCCTGATCCAGCTCCGTCCCTTTCCTCCCTCATGGCGCGACTGTCGGACGTCCCTCAGGAAATCTCCGTCGGCCTTGTGGGAGACGACAGGCGCGTGACGGAAATCCTCCATCGCGGCGACGCGAATATCTCGAAAATCTTTCAGAGCGGAGTCGGATGCCGCGATTGACGCAGCGTCGCGCTGAATTTTCGCACCTGCGTCATTCGTGAAAATTTCGGGTGAGGGCGCGTCGTAACCCGGCGCAACATCAGGGGTCCCGGCGGACAATACGCACGCGTTTGTCGTCGATGCGTTCAGCACGCACCCCGAAGTTCGTTTCGAGGGCCTCGAGCATGTCGTCGACTTCACCCAGACCGAATACCCCGCCGACTCGCATGTCGGCTAGGTCCTGTGTGTCAAACTCGAAACGTATATCGGCATAGCGTGAGATATCGGCCACGACGCTGGAAAGTGGATCGCCCGAGAAGACCAGCTTGCCGTCGGTCCACGACAGCTTGCGATCGATGGCGGCCAGGTCGACCCGGTCGATAACCACGCTCTCGCCAAACAGCGCGGTTTCGCCAGCCGCCACGTACGCCACGGGCTCGGGCGCCGGCACATCGGCCACGCGCGAATACGAAACCTTGCCCTCGGACACCACCACCTCGACCGCGCCCTGTTCGAGTCGCACCGAGAACGCCGTGCCCACCGCCACCGTCACGCCATCGCCGGCATACACGCTGAACGGCCGGCTCGCATCATGCGCCACCTCGAAGAAGGCTTCGCCCTCAAGAAGATGGATGGTCCGCTCCTTGTCGTTCATCCGCGCTTCGATGCGGCTCGCCGTGTTCAGTGTCACGACAGAGCCGTCCGCCAGCGTGATCTTCTCCTGGTCGCCCATCTCGGTCTTGTAGACGCCAAGGCCCGGCTGCTCGGCCACTTGGACCGCTGGCGCACCAGGCGCTGAAAACTGCGAAACGCCAACAAACACGGCTAGAGCAACCGCCGCCGCCATGCCCACCCCGGCCCACACCGTCGGCTTCATCCACAGCGGCTTTTCTGCCGGCGTATCTGCCAGCGCAGCCAGTACGTCGAGGTCCTTCCAGTGCGCTGAAAGCCTTGTAAATGCCTCTGCATGCGCCGGGCTGGCCTGCTTCCAGGCGTCGAACTGCACCTGCTCGGCCGGCGTCAGCGGTCCCTCGCCATGGCGCACGACCCAGCGCGCCGCCTCGTCCTCGACGGGCGGGCGGTCAGGGAAGTTCACGATGTTGCCCGTCGGGCTCATTCGCCGTCTCCAGCACGCAGGCGGCGTACATTATCGGACTCGTGCGGGGAAGTGCGGCCCGTCTCCGAAGGCTCGCGCCGGGCCATGAAATCCCGCGTAAGCAGCAATGCCTTGGCCAGATGCTTCTCAACCGTGCTTTCGGCAATGCCCAGCCGGGCGGCGATCTCGCGCTGCGACAGGCCCTCGATCTTCTTCATCACGAGCACCTTCCGGCATTGACTGGGCAGCGCGGCCACCGCGTTGGCAAACAGCGCCAGCCGTTGCTTGCCATCCACGACCTGCTCCAGTCCGGGTTGGGTATCGCTCCCAATGACATCCGGCTGCTCAAAATCCTCTACCGAATCTGTTGCAGAATTCTTCCTGCGGGCGATTTCGTTCAGCGCCACATGCTTGGCCACGCGGAACAGATAGGCCCGTGGCATCAGGATGGGGCGCTGCGCCTCCATGGCGTAGGCGCGCACGAATACCTCCTGCAGCATGTCCTCGACATCCTGCGAACGCGCGAAGAAGCGGCCCAGATAGCGTCTCAGGGCCGGCTTGCTCGCCTCGTATTCGTTCAGAATGCCAGACATTGGCGCCAGACTAGTCCCGGGATCTGTCCCCTAGCAACTGCGGCGCCCGGCCTCGTCTTGACCCCGCGCCAGCTTGACCGGGCCCACGGTCGTGACACGCTGCCCCGAACGTAACACGCGGAGCAGGGTCCCAGCCTCCAGCCCCAACGGGCGCACAGGCGGAGACCACCTGCCGGGAGGAAGTGGGTATGCAGGACCTGTCACAGGGTACGCGCGAACAGCGTACATTCGACGCCATCGTGGTCGGCAGCGGCATCGCCGGCGGCTGGGCCGCGAAGGAGCTGTGCGAGAAGGGCCTAAAGACCCTCGTCCTCGAGCGCGGCCGCAAGGTTGAGCACGGCAAGGACTACAAGACCTTCGCCATGAACCCGTGGGACTTCCGCTTCCCGAACGGCCGCACGCCGCAGGACGAGATCGACAAGCATTATCCGAAACAGGCCCGCACCGGCTATACCGTCAACGACCAGTGGAACCACTGGTTCGTGAAGGACGACGAGCACCCCTACACCGAAGTCAGCCGCTTCGACTGGATCCGCGGCTATCATGTCGGTGGCCGCTCCATCACCTGGGGCCGCCAGAGCTATCGCCACTCCGACCTCGACTTCGAAGCCAACGCCCGTGAAGGCGTCGGCGTCGACTGGCCGATCCGCTATGCAGACCTCGCCCCCTGGTACGATCATGTCGAACGCTGGATGGGCGTCAGCGGCACCAACGAAGGTCTCCCGCATCTGCCAGACGGCGTGTTCCAGCCCGCAATGGAATTCAACGTCGTCGAGAAGACTTTCAAGGGAAAAGTCGAAAGCAAATTCCCCGAGCGCCGCGTCACCATGGGCCGCACCGCTCACCTGACCAAGCCCACCGACGAGCAGATGAAGATCGGGCGGGGCACCTGTCAGACCCGTAATCTATGCATGCGCGGCTGTGCCTTCGGCGCTTACTTCTCCTCCAACGGTGCAACCCTGATCGCCGCCGACCACACCGGCAATATGACGCTGCAACCGGACTCGATCGTCACCGAAGTGATCTTCGACGCGAAGGCCAACAAGGCCACCGGCGTCCGCGTCCAGGACGGCATCACAGGCAAGACCACCGAATACTACGCCAAGGTGATCTTCCTCAACGCCTCGGCTCTGGCCACCACCTGGATCATGCTCCACTCGAAGAGCGACCGCTTCCCGAACGGCTTCGGCAACGATAGCGACGAACTCGGTCGCAACGTGATGGACCACCATTTTCTCGCCGGCGCGCAAGCCGACGTCGAAGGCTACGAGGACCGCTACTATTCCGGTCGCCGCCCCACCGGCATCTACGTTCCCCGCTTCCGCAACCTCGGCACCGACGCGACAAAGCAAAAAGACTTCACGCGCGGCTATGGCTATCAGGGCGGAGCAAGCCGCTCAGGCTGGCAGCGCCTTGTCGCCGAGATGGGCTTCGGCAAGGAGCTGAAGGACGAGATCTCCGAACCCGGCAACTGGACGATGGGCCTCACCGGCTTCGGCGAAATGCTGCCTTACCGCGACAACCGCGTCTGGATAAACAACGACGTCAAGGACGTGAACGGCCTGCCCACGCTGACGATGGACGTCACCATCCGCCAGAACGAACTCAACATGCGCAAGGACATGCAGGCCTCCGCAGTCGAGATGATGGAAGAGGCTGGTTTCAAAAATGTCCGCCCGTATGATCGCCCCTACGCTCCCGGCCTCGGCATCCACGAGATGGGCACAGCGCGCATGGGCCGCGACCCGAAGACGTCCGTGCTCAACGCCTTCAACCAGGTCCACGCCTGCACCAACGTCTACGTGACGGATGGCGCGGCGATGACTTCGGCAGCCTGCGTGAACCCCTCGCTCACCTACATGGCGCTCACCGCTCGCGCGGCCGACCACGCCGTCAACGCGCTGAAGCGCGGCGAACTCTAGGAGTCATGACCATGCTTGATCGTCGCGAACTCCTTCACCGCGCCTCGCTGCTCCTCGGCGGCGCCATAACCGCCAGCGCAGCTTCCGGCATCCTCGCCGGTTGTGTCGCCACGCCTCAACCCATAACCAGCGGCGTCGGCTTTCTCGACGACCTGGAAATGTCGACCGTTACCGCGATGGCAGACCAGATCATTCCAAAGACCGACACTCCAGGCGCGCTCGATGTTGGCGTGCCTCACTTCATCGACCGCATGCTCTCCGGCTATTACCAGCAACGCGAACGCGACATAATGCGCGAAGGCCTGAAGCTCGCTGACCGCGATGCCCGTCTCCTGCGCGGCGTCAGCTTCGCGCAACTCACCAGCGGCGAACAGATCACGCTCATGAAGCGCTACGATCAGGAGCAGTACGACTACACCCGCGCCAACGCCAACACGCAGAACGCTCCGCCACACGCTTTCCGACTGATGAAGGAGCTGACCATCCTCGGCTTCTGCACGTCGGAAGCGGGCGCGACCAAACTAATGTACTACAACCAGACACCCGGCCCCTATCGCGGCGACCTTCCACTGTCACAGGTCGGCAAGGTCTCGGCTCTTTAACGTCGGCCCCTCGGAGAAACCGCCATGCCACAGTCCCTGGATATGGTGATCGTAGGCGCGGGCTTCTCCGGCCTCTACATGCTGCACAGGGCGAGGGGCCTTGGCCTCTCCGCCTGCGTGATCGAAGCGGCCGATGGCGTTGGCGGCACATGGTACTGGAACCGCTATCCCGGCGCGCGCGTCGACGTCGAAAGCCACGAATACTCCTATTCCTTCTCGCCCGAACTCGAGGCCGAATGGAAATGGAGCGAGCGCTACGCCGCCCAGCCCGAACTGCTGCGCTATCTCAACCACGTCGCCGATCGCTTCGATCTCCGCCGCGACATTCGTTTCGAAACCCGCGTCACCTCGGCCGTGTTCGATGAAGCCTCCGGCCGCTGGACCGTCGCAACGGATCGCGGTGATCGCATCTCTGCGCGCTACTGCATCATGGCCACCGGCTGCCTCTCCGCGCCAAAGAAGGTGGACATCCCCGGCGCCGAGACGTTCAAAGGCGATGTCTACAACACCACCAGCTGGCCCGAAGCCGGCGTGGATTTCCGCGGCAAGCGCGTCGGCATTATCGGCACAGGCTCATCAGCTGTGCAGACGATCACCGAAATCGCGCCTTACGTCGGCAGCCTCCACGTATTCCAGCGCACGCCCAGCTTTTCCATCCCCGCCCACAACGGCCCCGCCAATTCCGAAGTTGTGCGCAACTGGCAAGCCAATCGCGAAGCCAACCGCAAGGCCGGCCGCGAAAACCCCATCGGCATCGTCGCCGCGGTCTTCTCCGAGAAACTCGCCGCAGAAACGCCAGCCGAAGAACGTAACCGCATCTACGAAGAACGCTGGGCGAAAGGCGGCTTCGCCATCGGCGGCGCCTTCGCCGACACGATGATGACGAAGGAAGCCAACGACACCCTGGCCGACTTCTTCGCCGACAAGGTCCGCGCTGTGGTGAAAAACACCGAAACCGCAGAAAAGCTGATCCCGCGCACCTATCCCATAGGCACGAAACGATTCTGCGTCGACACGGGTTACTTCCAGGTCTTCAACCAGCCCAACGTCACCCTCGTCGACATCGCCAACGCGCCCGTCACCGTCACGCCCAAGGGGGCAAAATCAGGCGACACCGAATACGAATTCGACTGCCTCATCTTCGCGCTCGGCTTCGACGCAATGACAGGCGCTCTCTCGAAGATCGACATTCGCGGTCGCGGCGGCATGGCGCTGAAAGACAAGTGGAATGGCGGCCCGCGCACCTATCTCGGCCTGATGGTCTCCGGCTTCCCGAACCTCTTCCTCGTCACGGGTCCTGGCAGTCCCTCTGTCCTCTCGAACATGGTCGTATCCATTGAACAGCACATCGACTGGATCAGCGACTGCATTGCCGCGATGGGCGAACGTCAGCTGAGCGTGATCGAAGCAACGCCGGAAGCAGAAGAGGGATGGGTCGCGCACGTCAACGAGGTCGCCAATATGACACTCTATCCTCAGGCCAACTCCTGGTACCTCGGCGCCAACGTTCCCGGCAAACCGCGCGTCTTCATGCCGTATCCCGGCGGCGTGGGCATCTACCGCGAGCTCTGTGATGCGGTCGCGGCGAAGGGATATGAGGGATTTGCGTTGTCGTCGGCGCAGGCCGGTTAGCCTTACGCTGTCATTCCGGACGCGCCGAAGGCGCGAGCCGGAACCCAGGGGCCGCAATCACCGCTGCCTCGCCCCTGGCTTCCCGCTCTCCGCTTCGCTACGGCGGGAATGACACCGAGACTGCAGAACAAGCGTGCGCTACTTCCGCAAAATCTCGATCTTCCGGAACTCGATCGGATTTCCCTCGCTCTGCAGCGAGATCGTACCGCCATCCAGCATCAGCTTCCCTCCAGCGGCCACAACCAGCGGCTTCGAGTTCGCCATCTTCCCCTCGGGATCAAGCTGCACGGCCGAGTACACAATCGTCACCTCGCCGTTCACCTTCTGCGTCACTGTACCGTCGGCTGCGACCTCGACCTCGAACAGATGCCACTGGCCATTGGGCTGCGCCGGCGTCTTCGAGTTGATGCAATGCGTCGTCTCCAGCTTCCCATCCATCACCACATTGGTGCCAGGCGAACACATGTTTCCGTTGAACCGCGTCTGCCCCGGCGCGGGTCCCAGCAGCTGCGCCTCCACTGAAACCGGAAAGCTGTCCTCCACGGCCATACCCTTCGGATCCTGCCCGAAGATCATCACGCCGGAATTTGCGATTGCCCATGCCGGCGTATCCGCCGGATGCGTCTCCGAGAACCGGTATTCGAGGCGCAGTATGTAAGGACCGCGAATGGCATCCTTGTAGAACAGGTGCCCGAACCGCTCGCCGAACTGGTCATACTTGTCATAACTGACCGTGATCGCCCCATCGCGCACCTGGAATGTGTCGCGATAATTCTCCCCGAGCGGGAAGCCCCGAATCTTCGGCGTCCAACCGTCCAGCGTCTTCCCGTCAAACAACGGCTCCCACCGTTCGCCGCCTTGCGGCATTGCCGAACAGGACGCTGTCCAAAGCGCGAAAGTCGCGACGGCAATGCGATATGCCCATGATTTCATGGCGATCTCCCCGATCTGCTCCCGCTTGCCCCGTGGACACGGCAACTCTCGCAGGTAACACTCGATCCTAGAACACGAGCCGCGCGCTGGCGACAGACGCATTCGGCCGGAGGGAGAACGCCACGTGATTCAAGCACGCCTGTTTCTGATGATGCTCCTGCATCTGGCCATCTGGGGGGCCTACATGCCGAAGCTGTTCCCCTATATGGGCCAGCTTGGCTTCGACGCCTGGCAACAATCGCTGGTCGGCAGCGCATGGGGCATCGCCTCCATTCTGGGCATTTTCTTCTCCAATCAGTTCGCCGACCGCAACTTCTCCGCCGAACGCTTTCTGGCCGTCAGCAACATCATCGGCGGCGTAGCGCTGCTGGGCTGCGCCTTCTTCACGGACTTCTGGTCCTTCTTCGGCGCGTATCTGGTTTTCAGTCTCGTCTTCGTTCCGTCCATGTCGGTCGCCAACGCCATTGCGTTTGCCAATCTGCGCGACCCCGCAGCACAGTTCGGTACGATACGCATGGGCGGCACGATCGGCTGGATCCTGGTCAGCTGGCCGTTCTTCTTCCTGCTGACCGCAGACGCCGGGCCTGGGGAAGTTCGTCAGATATTCATCGTTGCCGCCATCGTGTCTTTCGTCTTTGCGGCTTACAGCCTCACTCTGCCGCACACGCCGCCGAAACGCGACGCGGTCGACTCCGACCCGCTGGCCTGGCGCAAGGCGATCAAGCTGCTTGGCATCCCCTCGGTCGCGGCGCTGTTCCTGGTGACGTTCATCGACAGCACGATACACAACGGCTACTTCATCATGATCGACCGCTTCCTGACCGAGCGTGTCGGTATCGACGCGAACGTCAGCATGATTGTGCAGAGCATCGGCCAGATCGCCGAGATCGTGACAATGTTCATTCTGGGCTTCGTGCTGATCCGGCTCGGCTGGAAATGGACCATGATCGTCGGCATCCTCGGTCATGCCATCCGCTTCCTGGCTTTTGCCTACTTCCCTGATGGGGAACCGGTCACCGTGCTCGAACTCAGCCTGGGCAGTTCACCGCTGACGATCTCGGACCACGTCCTCATGGTCGGCGGCATCCAACTGCTTCACGGCATCTGCTACGCGTTCTTCTTCGCCACCGTTTACATCTTCGTCGACGCCGCGTTCCCGAAGGACGTGAGGTCCAGCGCGCAGGGCCTGTTCAATCTCCTCATCCTCGGGATCGGCAACGTCGCGGCGAGCTTCCTCTTCCCACCGCTGATGGCCCAATGGACGGACCCGGCGACCAACACCATCGACTTCCGCACACTGTTCATGGTTCCCGCCGGCATGGCGTTCGTCGCCATTTTGGTGATGGCCATCTTCTACCGTCCCACCGAGCGAGCGCCCAACAGCGTCGCACCCGCACAGGCATGACCACTGGAGCTTATCATGATGGACCTCTCCCGCCGCCGCTTCATGCAGGCCATCGCCGCATCCGGCGCAGCCGCCCCGCTTGTCGCCGCGTGCCAGACAATGCCTAGCGGTCCCTTCTTCAAGAGCCACTCGGCGATGATCGGCATTCAGCTCTACACGCTGGCCGACATGCTCGCGACCAACCTGGACGCCGCCGTCGCAGGCGTTGCCAAGATCGGTTACCAATCCGTCGAAATCCCGTCCTACATGGGCAAGACGCCGGCCCAGCTGCGCCAGCTGTTCGACAACCACGGCGTGAAATGCACCGCCGCGCACATCCAGATGGCCGCGGGTACGGCCGCCGCCCCCGGCCTGCGCGGCGACCTCGGCCAACTCGCCGCCGACATGCATGTGCTGGGCGCCACTCACGTCTACTGCCCCTCCATGCCCGCGCCCACTGACATCGGCCTCACGCCGAACGCAGGCGAGGGATATGCCTTCATCGTCCGCGTCGCTGAGGCGATGGGCGTTGATCGGTGGAAGCGCTTCGCCGACGAACTCAGCGTGATCGGCGCCAAGCTGAAAGCCAGCGGCATCGGCTTTGGCTATCACAACCACAACTACGAATTCGCGAAAGTCGCCGACCGCACGGGCTACGACATCATCGTACAGGAAAGCGATCCCGACGCAGTCTCGATCGAACTCGATGTTGGCTGGGCCGCCGCCGCGGGACAAGACCCCGTCGCGCTCTTCGAGAAATACTCCGGCCGCTTCACCGGTATGCACATCAAGGACATCAAGGCGACGACAACGCCCAACATCGCCCTCAAGATGGACCCCGCAGACATCGGCACTGGCCGCCTCGACTGGAAGGCCATCCTGCCCGCCGCCCACAAAGCGGGCGTCCGCAACTTCTTCCTCGAGCAGGAACCGCCTTTCGTAACGTCGCGGATGGAAGCGGCAGCGAACGGGTACAAATACCTCAGCACGCTCGAAGCCTGAGGACTGACGACATGAAGACCATGAAGGGCCCCGGCATCTTCCTCGCCCAGTTCGTGGGCCCGGAAGCGCCGTTCAACTCGCTGCCATCCATCGCCAGATGGGCGAAGGACAAGGGCTTCATCGGCGTCCAGATCCCCACCGGCGAGGCCTCGCTGTTCGATCTGCGCAAGGCGGCGGAAAGCGACGCCTACTGTGACGAGATGAAAGGCATGCTCGCCGACATGGGCATGCAGATCACTGAACTCTCAACCCACCTTCAGGGCCAGCTCGTCGCCGTCCATCCCGCCTACGACACGCTGTTCGACGCCTTCGCTCCCGAACGCGTGCGCGGCAATCCAAAGGCGCGCCAGGAATGGGCGGTCGAGCAACTCATGCTCGCCGCGAAAGCCTCACGCCGCCTCGGCCTCGACGCATCGGTCACATTCTCCGGCTCGCTCGCATGGCCCTATTTCTTCCCGTGGCCCCAACGCCCGCCAGGACTGTTCGAGACCGCCTTCGAGGAACTCGCCAAGCGCTGGCTCCCCATCCTCAACGCCTACGAGGATGCCGGCGTCGATCTCTGCTACGAAATCCATCCGAGCGAAGACCTGTTCGACGGCACGACGTTCGAGATGTTCCTCGACCGCGTAAAGGGGCACAAGCGCTGCAACATCCTGTTTGACCCGAGCCACTTCTGTCTGCAGCAGCTCAACTATCTCGAATACATCGACCTCTACCACGAACGGATCAAGATGTTCCACGTCAAGGACGCGGAGTTCAATCCGACCGGTCGCCAGGGCGTCTACTCCGGCTATGCGCCGTGGATCGAGCGCGCTGGCCGCTTCCGCTCCGTCGGCGACGGGCAGGTCGACTTCAAAGGCATCTTCTCCAAGCTCGCGCAGTACGACTACGAAGGCTGGGCCGTGCTCGAATGGGAGTGCTGCATCAAGCATCCCGAGGATGGCGCGCGCGAAGGGGCCGCCTTCATCCGCGACCACATCATCCGCGTCACACCCCGCGCCTTCGATGATTTCGCCGCCAGCGGCACGGATGAAAAAGCCAACCGCCGCCTTCTGGGACTCGACCGTTGAGGCGCCTCCGTCTCGGCATGGTCGGCGGCGGCGAGGGCGCCTTCATCGGCGGCGTCCATCGCATGGCCGCTCGTCTCGATGGTCGTTGGGATCTCGTCGCCGGCAATTTCCAGTCAGATCCCGAGCGCTCCATCGCGTTCGGCAAATCCCTAGGCCTCGCCCCTGACCGCGCCTACGCCGACTTCCGCACCATGGCCGCAAGCGAAGCCAAACGCGCCGACCGCATTGATGCCGTCGCCATCGTCACTCCCAATTCCACCCACCACGCCATCGCCCGCGAATTCCTCACCGCCGGCATCCCCGTCATCTGCGACAAGCCGATGACCATTACGCGCAAGCACGCTGATGATCTGGCCAGCCTCGTCGCCAGCACCGGCTTGCCATTCATCCTCACGCACAACTATTCCGGCTACGCCATGCCGCGTCAGGCCCGCGCGATGATCGAGGCGGGCGAACTCGGCAACATCCGCATCGTGCAGGCCGAATACGCTCAGGACTGGCTCGCCACCGAACTCCCCGGCAACAAGCAGGCCGACTGGCGCGGCGACCCCTCCCGCGCCGGCCCCGGCGGCGCGCTCGGCGACATCGCGACCCATACTTTCCAACTCGCCGAATTCGTCACCGGCTTGCAGGCTGAGTCCATCGCCGCAGACCTTGAAGTCTTCGTCCCCGGTCGAAAGATCGACGACAACGTCAACATCATGCTGCGCTTCAACGGCGGCGCCAAAGGCATGCTCTGGGCCAGCCAGGTCGCCACCGGCTCCGTCAACGGCCTCCGCCTCCGCGTCTTCGGCGACAAGGGTGGGATCGAATGGGCGCAGGAAACGCCCGAGACGCTTCTCTTCACACCACTCGGCGGCCAGCAACGTATCATCCGCCGCGGCGGCGCCGGCCTCTCCGCCTCGGCCACCCACGCCACCCGCATCCCCGGCGGCCACCCCGAAGGCTATCTGGAAGGCTTCGCGCAAATCTATTCTGACGCCGCCGAGCTCATCCGCGCGCACAGCGAGAGGCGCCACCCCAACCCCTTCGCCAAACTCGCCCCCGGCGTCGCCGACGGCGTGCGCGGGGTGGCGTTCATAGAAGCGGCCGTCGCATCAAGCGCCGCCAACGGCGCCTGGATGTCTCTCTAGCAGAATTATGTGCAGTGCACTGCGGGCGTCGCCCTCAGCTGTCGGCCTTGGGCGACATGGCGAAGTGGATGCCCATGTCAGCCAGCTTCTCCGCGTCGCGCCAGCGCACGTTCTCGGCGATCAGCGCGATACCGTCAGCCGATGCAACCTCGATACGGGTCATCGGGATCTCAAGAGCTTCGCAGCGCGACGGATCAAGGCGAACCGCCTCGAAGGTCAGGCGGGCGCGGGCGCCCATGGGCGTGCGCCACGACTTGCGGGCGTCGAGGCCAACGCGGAACCCGCGGCGGCGGAACGCGTCAACACGATCAAGCGCCAGGTCTTCCAGGGAGCATACCGAAGCGTCGCAGAAATCGAGACGAATTTCCTGGGTCAGCGCACCGGCGCGGGCGACAGCAGCTTCGGCCGCCATCGGGGCATCCTTGTCAGCCAGCGCGGCCATCGGGGCGAGGATCGAAAGGGGCCGCAGCGTCGCGTTGGTGTCCTGCGCAAGGCGGCAGGCGCGCTCGATCACATCCCCCAGCCAGCCAGCTGCGGTCGGCAGGTTGATGTCCGACAGGTGACGCGGCTGGAAGGTGTCTTCAAACGCGATGTCGGCTTCGGCGTGCATGCCAAAGGCGCTGCCGTCGGCCAGGCGAACGACTGGCCGGAAACGAAGGCGCGCCTGCCGAACGACGGCGGCCTGCGGTTCGTTCACAACAAGTCGCAGATGAGATGCGCGCGCATGGGTCATTGCAGGCTTCCGGCTTAGGTGCTGAGTTGACGTCATGGATAACAGAGCAGCCTGAAGACCGGCCCAAACCGGTCTGCGCAATTTGATCGAATTCGGCCGCATTTCCGGCCTTTCCAACTGGTTACCGAGGTCCGCATGACTGCACCGAACACTGCGCCGAAGCCCGCTTCCACGGTGGTGCTGGTCCGGGACGCGCTTTCCGGCGAAGGCGTCGAAGTGTTGATGGTGCGACGTAGCGCCGGAATGGCGTTCGGCGCGAGCGCGTGGGTGTTTCCCGGCGGCAAGGTCGCCGAAGCCGACGCCGACCCCGCGTGGGATGATCATTCGGATGGAAGCTACGACCACTACGATCGGTCGCTTCGCATCGCAGCAGCGCGCGAAGTGTTCGAGGAGTCGGGCCTGCTGCTCGCCACGCGCGATGGAGCCGAGCTGGCGGCCGAAGCATGCACCGCATTCGATGCCGAGCGTGGCGCCGTCGAAGCGCAGCCGAAGCTGTTCATCAATCTGGTGCGCACCGCCGGCTTGCGTCTCACGTTGGATCGGTTGGCTCCCTTCGCGCACTGGATCACGCCGACGTTCGAGCCGCGCCGCTTCGACACCCACTTCTTCCTCGTGCGCGCCCCTTCAGTCCAGGTTGCGAAGCATGATGGCCGCGAGGCGGTAGATCATGAATGGGTCCGCCCCGCCGACCTGCTCGAACGTCGCGTTCGCGGCGAGGCCAAGCTGATGTTTCCGACCCGCCTGAACCTTGAGGTCCTGGCGCGGGCCGCCAACTCCGCCGAGGCCGAAGAGTCGGCCCGCGCACGTACGGTGGTGACGGTTGAACCCCTGGTGGTTGAACGCCCGGACGGTAAGGTGCTGCTGATCCCTGCCGAGGCCGGCTATGGCATCACGGAAGAGCGCCTGGGCAACGTGCTGGGTTGAGCCGGTCTACGGCGCTACATGACGCCAAAGCCGAGGACCGTGGCCGCGATCCCGAAGGCCAGCGCCCAGACGACGAGGCCCTGAAGCATTCCCGAATGGTGATCGGGCCAACGGGCGGCGCGCACCGCAATGAAGGCCCCGACCTGCAGCGCCACGAGGTTGGAGAAGATCATCCAGAGCCCGCCGCCAATGGTCCATGCGGGGGCCTGCTCGCTAGCGCCTTGCCACGGATTGATCGCCGTCGCGCCGATCGCGACACCAAGCACAAGCAGCGCAAAGCCGATAGCGATCGCGACCAGCGTCCCGGCAATGGCCGAGCCCCAGTCGACAAGCGGATGCGAATAAGGGTGCGGCGCAGACCGCATCGCGACAGGCTCAGGGGCCATGGATGTTCTCCCACGCAGTCAGGTCTGCGCGAGAAACGCGTCAGTGCCGGAATTGTTGCGCGGTTCGTGGGCCGACCGCGCGTCAGGCGGCTGACATGCCTTGCTGGGAGATGATTTCCTTGGTCTGGTTCTCGAGCTCGGCTGCGAGCGCGAGGCCGACCGGATGGTTGGCGCCCATGATCTTGCCCGTCACCGCCGCCTTCACTGCATCGACATGCGCCTTCAGCAGGCGATCCGGCGGGCTGAGTTCACCATGCTCATCGCCCGTCAACTTGCACAGGGTGGCGCAGACACGGCCGACCAGCGGATAACCATAGGTCGGGGCAAGCCCTTTGAGGTCGTGCGCACGACGATGAAGCTCGTCCTTGGTCTTCGATCCAGGAGCAGCCTCATAGCTGGCCCACGCCTTCAACAGGTGGGCGAGCTCCTCATTGATCCAGTCGGCAAACTGGTCGGACATCTTCTCGAGCGCGGCTTCGGCGCGAGCGATGGCGCGCTGGTCGAGCGCGGGCAAGGCACCGCCAATCTTGGCCTTGAGCATGTTCGGCGGCGTGATCACCTCGATGGGTTTTTCCCGGGCCATGCTCCATCCCCCTAGAATCAAGGCGCGCCACAAATGCGCATCGCGAATATATTGCCCGTTTGAGTATTAACAAACGCCTGCCCATAGAGAGACCACCGCTGACGCGGAGTTCAGAAACGGACCCGGGCGTTCACCAGCCAGCCCTTTTCCTCGAAATTCCCCGAGATTTCCTCGCGCCAGCCGACGCCGATGCCCAGGCCCCAGAAGTCCCGCATCAGGGATGCTTCGGCCTTGGCGACCCCCGTTTCGCCGCCGCCTTCGGTCCACGCCTTGAGCGTGAAGTTCCAGCCGGGGGCAAAATCATAGCCGATGGCCGCCTCGGTAACGCTCCGTTCGCAGTCGCCACGCGTGCGATGGCCGGACTCAAGGTTCACAAAGCCTTCCTGGCCCCAGAGATTGAAGGAGGAGCCGATCGCTGCGCGGACTTCGTAGCCTTCACCCTCGCATTCGACGCCATCGAGAGACTCGCCCAGCAAGGCCGACGCCTGGATGGCGATGGAACCACGATCTCCCAGCGCGAACGCCTTCTGGATGCCAAGACGCGCGCCGGACCTGTCGTCATAAGTCGCGCCAATGCGGATTTCGCTCTCAGCCTTGAAGTTGAGGCCCCAGCCATCGCCCAGCCCGATCTCGGTGAAATCGTCTGCGCGCCACGCCTCGCCGAAATCGCCGGTCTCGCGCGAGACGGCGGCAAGCCAGCTTTGCGCGCCGGCGGGAAGGCTCCATGCGCCGGCATGGGCGGGAGCGGCCACAGGCGCTAGGCATGCGAGCGGCGCGAGACGCCGGACCGTTCTGTGAAGCTTCCCCAACCCTGTTCCCCCATCAGCCCATCATCAGGTGTCGTAGCCCGGAGACTCGCGATCCAGCTTCCGCAGACAGCCTGGCCAGGCCAGCATGGCGCCCATGCCGGACGCGGCGGCCTGCTGCTGCGCGACAGTCGCGATGGCGTCGTCGGGCGCGATGCGCAGGTTCTCGCGGCCATGAGCTGCGGCCATCACCTGCATCTGGCAGGCGCGCTCAAGGAAGAAAATCTGCGTCCAGCACTGCGCAGCCGTCGCGCCGACGGCGAGCGTGCCATGGTTCCACAGTATCATCGCGTTCTTCTCGCCAAGGTCCTGCACAAGACGCTCACGTTCATCAAGGTCGAGTGCGATGCCTTCGTAGTCGTGGTACGCAAGGTTCGGCAGAACGATCAGCGCATGCTGGGTCAGCGGCAAAAGACCTTCCTTCGTGGAGGCTACTGCGGCGCCCGCGTCGGTGTGAACGTGAAGCACGAATTTCGCATCCTCGCGGGCCGCGTGAATGGCCGAGTGAATGGTGAAGCCTGCCGGATTGATCATGTAGTCCGTAGGCTCGACGATGTTGCCGTCGAGATCGATCTTCACCAGCGAGGAAGCCGTGATCTCGTTGAAGAAGTAGCCGTAAGGATTGATCAGGAAATGATGTTCCGGCCCCGGAACTCGCGCCGATATATGAGTGAAGATCATATCGTCCCACCCGTACAGGGCGACCAGGCGATAGAGCGCCGCAAGGTCGACCCGCGCCTGCCATTCCTCGCCGCTGCACCGCTGCTTCACCGAAACCGATTTGAGATCGTCAGCCATGATTTGATGCTCCCAAGATCACTTTATGACGGCCTGGCCACAGATGGAAGCTTTGCGATGGGTCAATGGCTGTTCGTATTTATGCAAAATCCGTCTTATAGCTGGCCATCGAAGCGGGAACCCCCGCCAGTTCTGGAGCCTGGATGAGCGCCGCGCCCAAGATACACTTCACGGCCTCCCAGAAGCCGGAGGCCCGGCAGGCGCTGGAGCTGATGACACGGCGCTATGGTCAGGCCGATCTAGCCCGGGCGGACGTGATTGTGGCTCTGGGGGGGGATGGGTGGATGCTGGAGACGCTGCGCGGGCGCTATCATGACCGCATCCCCGTCTATGGCATGCATCGGGGTACCGTCGGCTTCCTCATGAACGACTTCGCCGAGGAAGGCCTGCACGAGCGGCTCAACGCTGCGGCGCGTGTGGTTATCCATCCGCTGGAGATGACAGCGACGCGCGTCTCGGGCGAAGTCGTCACGCTGCGGGCGATCAATGAAGTGTCGCTTCTGCGCCAGAGCGCACAGACGGCGAATTTGCGCATTGTCGTCGACGGGCGCGAGCGCCTGTCCGATCTTGCCGCCGATGGCGTGATGGTGGCGACCCCTGCGGGATCGACCGCCTACAACCTCTCGGCCCACGGCCCGATCCTGCCCATCGGCGCCAACCTGCTCGCCCTGACGCCGATCTCGCCCTTCCGGCCGCGGCGCTGGCGCGGGGCGTTGCTGCGCCACGATGCGCGCGTCGAGATCGAGGTGCTGGAGGCCGAACGCCGCGTGGTATCAGCCTCGGCCGACACGCAGGAAGTGCGCGACGTCACCCGCGTCGCGGTCCGCGAGGATCGCTCCCAACCGCTCACCATGCTGTTCGACGACGGCCATGGGCTGGACGAACGCATCCTGCGTGAACAGTTCTCGTTCTGAACGAGGCGCCGTTAACCTCTCGCTAACCATACCCTGACGTGCTGGAACTGCAGACACAGGATTCCGCACGTGACCGATTCCATCGGCGCCCCCTCGAGCCCCGGCACACGCCCGGATGTGATGGCCGCCCTGCGTTCGGCGTCCTCGGCCACCGGCGTCGATTTCAACTACCTAGTGCGCACCGTGCAGCGCGAAAGCAATTTCGATCCCGTCGCGAAAGCATCCACCTCCTCTGCCGCCGGGCTATTCCAGTTCACGAATAGGACCTGGCTCGACACAGTCGACCGCTACGGCGCGCGCCACGGCGTCAACACCCAGGGCATGAGCGAGCAACAGGTCCTTGGCCTGCGCGACAATCCGGAAATCTCTGCCCGCATGGGCGCGGAACTCACCGCTGAAAACGCGCGCCTCCTCGAAGCGAAGATCGGCCGTGCGCCAACGTCGGGCGAACTCTACGCCGCCCATTTCCTCGGGCCCTCAGACGCTGCGAAACTCATCGAAGCCGCACGCACCACCCCGGGGGCCTCCGCAACAGACCTCTTCCCCCGGGCCGCTGGCGCCAACGCGAACGTCTTCACCGGCCGCGATGGCGGCGATCTCTCCGCCGCCGGCCTCTACCAGAAGCTCACCGGCGTCGATATCGGCACCGCAGACGCCGGCAAGGCAGGCCCCTTCACGCCCGACAACGCGGACACCAACGCCCTGCTACAAGCCCGCCTCGGCACAGCCGCCCTTACCAGCAGCCTGATGGCCGCGCTGTTCGGCCTCCAGGAAGACGGGCGCTAGCCCCTCACGCCACCGCCTTGCTCGCATACATCGCCTCGATGTCCGCCGCCGCATAGCCAAGCGAGGCCAGCACCTCGCGCGTATGTTGTCCGAGCCCTGGTCCCGGCCCCTTCGGGCCATCGTCCACACCTGCAAATCGAGCGGGCGAGGCTGGCGCGGCAAACGTGCCCGTGCCGTCCTTGCCGGGCATCTGTACGATCCCGCCCGCCGCATGCACCTGCGGATCGATCGCCACATCGGCCAGCGTCTGGCATGGCGCCCATGCGATCTCCTCGCGTGTCAGCCGCTCGGCGATCTCCTCGCGCGTGAACTTCGCGAACGCCTCGTCGAACATCGCCGTCAGTTCCGCCGAATTGTCCCGCCGCGATTTCCCGTCCGCCATCCGCGGATCGCCCTCGAGGTCCGGCAGGTCCAGCGCGCGCGACATGCGCGGCAGGTCCGCTCGGCCCGCCCGCGCCACGATGCACACCCAGTGATCGTCCTTGGTGCGGAAGAAGTTCGACAGAGGGTGATACGCTTGGTTGCGCGGCCGCGTGGACGCGATACGCCCGAAGAACAGCTGGATCGATAGGTCGGTGTGCAGCGTGTAGAGCCCCGTTCGCAGCAGGCTTACATCCACAAGCTGCCCCTTGCCCGTCTTCAGCGCCTGGATCAGCGCCGCGTTGATCGCCGCCACCGCTGCAATGCTGGTCGTGTGATCGCCCGACGCCGTCCGCACCGGAAACAACTCCGCCCCCTTCGGCGCCGTCAGCCGTGCAAGGCCCGAGCGCGACCAGAAGCTCGCCACATCGAACCCCGGCGCATTCGCATCCGGCCCCTCGAGGCCATAGCCCGTGAGCGCGCAGTAAACGAGTTTCGGATTCCGCTTCGAGAGAATTTCATAGCCCAGCCCCGACCGCTCGATTCCCCCGGGCCGCACATTGGTCAGGAATACGTCGGCCGAATCCGCCAGCTTCCGGATGATCTCCCGGCCCTCCTCGGTCCGGGCGTCCACCACGATGGATTTCTTGCCCCGGTTGTCCGCGTCGAAAGACGGGTTGTCGGTAAGGTGCTCCTTCCCCGTCCCCTTGGTCGGGAAGTTGCCGCGCACCGGGTCGCCGCCCGGCGGCTCAATCTTTATGACCTCGGCCCCCCAGTCCGACAGGATGCCCCCGGCCCCTGGCGCAGCAAAATATGTAGCGTGTTCAATGACCTTGATGCCCTGGAGCAGCAAAACAGGCCTCCCTCTTTTATGTGCCGGTAACGCTGATTGCCGGCCTCTCGTAAATCTCTCTTAACCCGCTGCAGCAATTGTCATTTTTCGAATGAGTTCAAGCCGTCAGCAGCCACAAGGCTCGACCCGATGACCGTAGCAACGATGCGCTCCTCCCTCACGCAGGACGACATCCGCCGCCTTGTGCGCGGCGACAGTCCGGAAGCGCGCGCCAACGCCGCCCACAAAATCTGCCGCCGCCTCGACACCATCGAACTCACAGAAGCCGAAACCGAGAGTGCCCGCCAGGTTCTTGACCTGATGTGCAATGACGCTGCCGTGCTCGTCCGCCGCGCGCTCGCCGTCACCCTGCGCAACTCGCCCAAACTCCCGCGCGACATCGCCATCCGCCTGGCAAAGGACGTCGACGCCATCGCCATCCCGGTCCTCAAGAACTCGCCGGTCATCACGGATGAAGACCTGGTCGAGATCGTCCTCTCCGGTTCCGCCGAAAAGCAGACCGCCATCGCCCAGCGCCCCACGCTTGGCGAAGGCCTCACGGAAGTCATCGCGCTCTACGGAGCCAAGCCCGCCGTGGAAGCCTGCACGCTGAACGAAGGCGCGTCCTTCTCGGACGACGCCTATGCTGGTCTGCTCAAGCGCTTCGCCAACGACAACGACATCAAGGGCGCGCTGGTCTCACGGAGTTCGCTTCCTGCGCACATCACGGAAAAACTCGTGAACATGGTGTCGGGCGAACTCTTCGATCGCCTCGTCAACAAGCATGAACTTCCCCCGCAGCTCGCCATCGAGATCGCCTCCGGCGCCCGCGAGCGGGCCACGCTCGATCTCGTAGAACAGGCCGGGCTCTCCAGCGATCCCGAACGCTTCGTTCAGCAGCTGCATCTCAACGGACGCCTCACGCCCTCGCTGATCATGCGCTCGCTGTGCCTCGGCCACATGAACTTCGTCGAATACGCCATGGCCGAACTCGCAGGCATCCCGCGCTCCAAGGCTTGGCTGATGATGCACGACGCCGGCACGCTCGGCCTCAAGACCATTTTCGAGCGCGCGGGCCTGCCCTCGGGCATGTTCACGGCCTTCCGCCTCGCCGTCGACATCTATCACAAGACCGAACTCGACGGCGGCCCCGGCGACCGCGACCGCTTCCGCCAGCGGATGGTGGAGCGCGTTCTCACCCAATTCCAGGCCATCCCACGCGCCGACCTCGAATACCTCCTCGAGAAACTCGACGCCCTCGACACGGCCCGCGAACAAGGCGCCATCGCGGCGGCCTGATCCCACGAGTTTCAGCCAACTCGCCGCAGCTAATCACCACTGTCATTCCGGACGCACGCACAAGCGTGCGGGCCGGAACCCAGGGGGCCACAGGCATCGGTGATAGCGGTTCCTGGATTCCCGCTCTAAGCGCTTCCGCGGGAATGACAGAGCAGATTCCGGGGTAAAGCCGCCTAGTAGCTCTTCGGCAACCCCAGCACGCGCTCGGAGATGAAGTTTAGGATCATCTCGCGGCTGACCGGCGCAATACGCGCGATCATCGCCTCGCGCATGTAGCGCTCCACATCGTACTCTTTCGCATAGCCCATGCCGCCATGCGCGAGCACGCTCGCCTCGCAAGCCGTGAAGCCCGCTTCCGCGCCGAGGTACTTTGCAGCGTTAGCTTCCGCGCCGCACTCCTTGCCATCGTCGTAAAGCTTGGCCGCCTTGTACGCGAGCAGCTCAGCCGCGCTCAGCTCGGCCCACGACTTCGCCAACGGATGCGCCACGCCCTGGTTCTGGCCAATCGGCCGGCCAAACACCACACGCTCTTTCGCGTACGTCGCCGCGCGCTCCAGCGCCGCAAAACCAAGCCCGATGGACTCGACCGCAAACAGAACGCGCTCGGGGTTCAGGCCCTGCAGCAGGTACTTGAACCCCTGCCCCTCTTCGCCGATAAGCGCTTCGTTCGGGATCTCGATATTGTCGAAGTACAGCATGTTACACTCGACAGCCTTGCGTCCCATTTTCGGGATCGGCTTCGCGTCGACGCCCTTCATGTCCATGTAGAACAGCGACAGGCCCATGTATGGCTTGGCGACTTTCTCCTGCGGCGTCGTGCGCGCGATCAGCAGGATCTTGTCGGCGCGCTGGGCGCCCGTCGTCCAGATCTTGCGGCCGTTGATGACATAGCCCGAGTTCGTCCGCTCGGCGCGCGTCTGCAGACTCGACGTATCGAGGCCCGAGTTCGGCTCCGTCACGCCAAAGCACATCTTCTGCTGACCCGAGATGATCTTCGGCAGGAACTCCTGCTTCTGCTCAGCCGTGCCGAATTTCTCGATGGGTTTCGCGCCAAAGATGTTGAGGTGGATCGACGAGCATCCCGTGAACCCCGCGCCGGAGCGCGCCACGGTCTGCATCATGATCGAGGCTTCCATCAGCCCGAGGCCCGAACCGCCCACTTCCTCCGGCATCGCAATGCCCAACCAGCCGCCCTCGGCCATCGCCCTGGTGAATTCCTCGGGCCAGTTCCCCGTCTCGTCGCACTTGCGCCAGTACTCTGGCGAAAACTGCGCACATACAGCCGCGACCGCGTCCTGGATCGACTGCTGGTCTTCCGTCATCGGCGCGATGTTGTGCATTGTTGTCTCCTCCCGTGGCCGGCGGCGAACCTACCAATCCACCGGCACAGGGCGAGTGCGACTAGTCGCCGTCCTTGTCAAATCTCAGCGGGTCGAAAGCGGACGCCAGCGGGCTCACTTTCCCGTCAATCGCCTGCTCGGCGACAAGCTCGGCCGTCGCGGGCGCCAGCAGCACGCCATTGCGGAAATGCCCCAGCGCAGCAAATACTCCGGGAATCGCCGTCTGCCCGATCATCGGCGCATCATCCGGCGTCCCTGGCCGGATCCCCGCCCACGCCGTCAATTCCGCCGCCGTAGCGATCATCGGCGCAACAGCCGCCCCGCGCCTGCGCAAATCCTCGATCGCCTTGCGGTCAATCTCAAGATCCTGCCGACCGCGCTCAGCTGTCGCGCCCACCAGCGTCCAGCGCGCCTTGGGGGCGATGTAGACGTCGCGCGTGTGGATCACATGCCGCGGCCCGCCTATCGCCGAGACCAGCGCGAGCATCTGCCCCTTCACCGGCACGCAAGCGGGAAGCCCGTGCGGCAGTTGCGCCCCGCGCGGACCAACAAACTCCGGCAGCGTCCCCGCCCCGGTCGCCAGCACGACGCGATTGAATCGGTCTCCATCGGGCATCTGGAACGAAGCGCCGCCGACAATCCGGTCAATCTTCCGCCCAAGCCTGACGCCCACGCCCTGCCGCGATAGCGCCGCCCCCAGCCGCTGCAACACAAGTGAAGCGTCCACCTGCCTGTCCTCGGGCAACAGCATCCCGCCATGCAGTCCATCGGCCAGTGTCGGCTCCAGCCGCTTCATCTCCGGCGCCGTCATGCGCTTCACCGGAAGCCCACGCGCCTGGCACGCTGCCGCAATCCCTTCGGCCCATTCGACCTCGGCCGGCGTGCGCGCCACCACCAGCGCGCCTTCCGGTGAGAACTCGATCCCGCCGCCCGCCATGCGCTCCACGCGCGCCGCGAAGTCCGGCCAGATCATCCCCGCATGTCGCGCCAGGGCCGCCAGCGACCGCTGGTCCTCCTCCACCGCCCACTCGAACGCAGCCCCCAGCATTCCCGCCGAGCGGATGCTCGCACCCGCGCCCAGGTCCATCCCTGCGTCATAGACCACCACGTCGGCGCCGCGCGTGCGCAACTCCAGCGCTGTCGCCAGCCCGATCACACCCGCACCAATTACGGCGATGCGCAGACTCGCGGATTTGGGCCGAGAAGCGGTTGGAAGCATGGCGTCTCTATATAGGCTTGCACCCTGCCGGCCAGACGACACGGCGTCCCGCGCGGGCAGCTGTTCGCAGACGCATGATTTCCGGGCGCAATTTTACCTTGGCTCGCATGTGCGAACGCCCGGTATCATTTCGGACCTGCGAATCGCGGGACCCGTGTCCCAAAGGAACTATGCGCTCAGCGCGCTGGCCTCGAAGCCGCGTCCGCGCTGGCGTTCAACGCGCCAGAAAACGAGGAAACGGGCGGCATGATCCCGGTCCTGGAACACCAGCTTCCGGCGCATCTCGCCACCAGCGAACTCGGTCATCATCATGATGTCTGGCGCATCGCCAGAGTCGGTAGAAAGCCCTGATTCCACGGCCCATTTTGCAAACGCATCAATCGCGTTCGAAAGCAGGGACGAATCCCGGCTTTCCTCAGCACTGATCTGGACAACGACTTCAGACATTGCGCCCTCGGAGCCCCATACATCGCCTCCCAACGCCGCTGCGGCCCAGACGTTCCCGTCAGATCCCACACGCGCGAAAAGCGCCGCCATCACCCCTGCCAGCAAGACCTGCGCCATAGGTTCCGGCGCACGCCCTCGCTGCAATGCAACAAAGCAGGACATTACCCAGTCGTCACGAAGATTCAACCCGGGCGGGAGACACTCCAAAGTGTCCTGTGGACTCCCCGCGCGCTGCGGGAATCAGCGCCCAATTCTCTGGCGCGCGATGGCGTCCGCCACCCGGTTGGTCGCCTTGCCCTCCCGCTGGGCCTGGTCGAGTACCTCGCCCAGCGTTTCCATCAGCCGCGCCAACTTCCCGTCGACCCAGGCGGCGTCATAAACGCCCGCGATCTCGGCCGCGACGTTGATGATCCCGCCGCCGTTGATGACGTAGTCGGGAGCATAAAGGATGCCGCGCTCCTTCACTTTCTCGCCCATCTCCGGCGTCGACAGCTGGTTGTTCGCCCCGCCCGCAATCACCTTCACCTTCAGGCGTGGGAGCGTCTCAGGATTGACGATCGCGCCCAACGCGCACGGCGAGAAGATATCCGCTGCCACGTCATAGATGTCGCCTGGCGCCGCCACGCTCGCGCCTGTCTCCTTCGACACCTGCGTCAGCGCTTCCTGGTTCACATCCGTGATGGTCAGCTGGGCGCCCGCCTCAGCCAGATGCCCGCACACATACGCGCCGACATGCCCCACGCCCTGCACCGCAACGTGACGCCCGTTGAGATCATCCGTGCCGAACGCGCGCAGCGCTGCCGCCTTGATGCCGAGGAACACGCCCCGCGCCGTCACCGGTGAAGGATCGCCGCTCTTGCCCGGAAGGCCCGCGACATACTTCGTCTCTTTCGCCGCATGCGCCATGTCATGTACCGACACGCCGACATCTTCCGCCGACCAGTACTTCCCGTTCAGCGTTGCGATCGCGCGGCCCAGCGCCCGGAACAGCTCCGGCGTCTTCTCGGTCTTGGAGTTGCCCCAGATCACGGCCTTGCCGCCGCCCAGCGGCAAATCCGCCATGGCGTTCTTGTAGCTCATGCCTTCCGACAGCCGAAGCGCATCGACGAACGCCTCGTCGGACGTCGCATAATTCCACATCCGGCAACCACCCGCCGCCGGTCCAAGCGCCGTCGAGTGAATGGCGATGATCGCCTTGAGCCCGGTCATCGCATCAAAGAAATGATGAACGCTTTCGTGACCCGCAAAGGCCGCCTTGTCGAACATAGGGAACTGCTCCGGACGTCAGCCGCATGTCAGCCGGCTTGCGGCGCCGTATAGACCCTCACCGCCCGCGCGTGAACCGCCCCAGACAGCATGATCTTGCGTATAGCGATGCTTCGACCGCCATCCCCGCAAGGATCGTTCAGCTGCGCTCGTGGACAGAGAACCCGGTCGCGGGATGCGAAGCCCTATCAGCTCTTGTCAAACAGCGCGTCCGACGCGCCTGCATCATCCGCGCCCACAACCTGATCGAGCGATATCGCCAGCGGACCTTGTTGCACCGTCTTGTCCGCAACCCAGATGTTCACATCCAGCGCGCCGCCCTCGATGGCCCGCGTGCGGGCGCGCCAGCTCTGCGCTTCCCACGCCAGCTCCTGCAGGAAGAGCGCGCCCTCGCGGCCCGTCAGCCCCTCGGAGGCCGCCTTCTCCAGCACGAACGCCAACTGCTGATAACCCTGTCTCGCCGCCTGCAGCACCAACGCGTTCGCCGAAACCTTACGCACCGTCTTGAAGCCAGCCAGCCGCAGAAGTTCCTCGATTTCCTGGTCCGTCGCCAGTTGCGGCTCGGCCCAAGCCGATGCGAACGCCTGTGGCGGCGTCTTCTTCGTCGTGCGTGTCGTGTCAAGGAAGACCCAACGGCCATTCTCGTCGAGCGCGCGCCACACGCGGCCAATCATGCCCGCCTTGTGGTCGGCGAAAGCAAACGCCTCGACCGAAATCACAGCCGGCAGCGACCCGTCGGGAAGTCCGCGCGGGCGATCCACCTCGCCCGCCGTCACAGTCGCATGGGGGGCTGCCTCCTGAAGGCGCGCAATGCACTCGCTACGCCATTCCGAAACCATTGCCTGCCGTCCCGACTGTCCGGCGAAGGTCGTGAGCAGCGCCGCGTCCGCGCCGATAAAACCAATATCGCCCGGACCATTCGCCAGCTCCAGTGCAGCGTCGATCAAGCGGGTGTCCAGCGCGAACGATCCAGGCGACAGTCTGCCCTCGCCCCATAGCGTTTCCAGCGCGCGAATGCGCACGGCCGCGCCGTTCAACACCTGGCTGCGATTGGGCGCCTTCGCCGGGGCGGACGCCGCCTCTTCCCGCTCCTCAGCCACGACGGGCTCGGGCGCGACTTCGGCCGGCTTGTCGGCAGCCTTTTCTGTGAACTTCTCTGGAGCCTTCTCGACGGGCTTTTCTGGAGCGCTATCTGCCGCCGCCTCGCCCTCAGCCGGCGGGGTATAGTCGCGACCATTCCACCAAGCGCCGAAACGCCCGGCAATGTCGCCGCCAGCCAGTTTTTTCACCTGCGCAAGCATCGCGCGCGAAAGCCCTCGAACCATACCCCCAACAAGGCATCACCCTAGGCTATTTTGGTTAATTTTCGGGCATACCCAGGCTGTTGAATTTCAGCGATTTGAAGCCGTTTGGGGCCCGATTGGCGGACCTTTCGCAGGCCCCCACGGAAGTGGCGGCGCTCCCGAGGGCAGCTGATTCCCTGGCGCCCGCACGAACGCCAGGATATCCCGCCACACCGTCTCGGCCTGCTTGTCATTCAGCAGCAGGTGATAGCCGTTGGCGTAATACGCCGAGCG
The DNA here is from genome assembly GCA_002483135.1 of Hyphomonadaceae bacterium UBA7672. Taxonomy (GTDB): domain Bacteria; phylum Pseudomonadota; class Alphaproteobacteria; order Caulobacterales; family Hyphomonadaceae; genus UBA7672. Next base: position 46,184 of record DLHI01000024.1, read on the forward strand.
GATGTGCGCGGGCATCTTCTCCGCAGCGTGCTTCACGCCGTCGGGCAGGATCACTTCGTCCTTCGCTCCGTAAAGGAAAAGAGTCGGCACGCTGGCCGGGAGATCGACGATCCTGTTGTCCGCCTCCTCCATGATCGAGACGACGCCGTAAACGCTGTCGATCCTGTTCGACTTCTGAACCAACGGGTCGAACCACATCTCACGAAGCTTCTCGCGATTGTCCGTCGTAGTCACGCGCACGCCTTCTGGCGGCACCACGATCCAGTCCGGCCGTACGTGCGAGGACACCCACAGGCTCGCGCCATAAAGCCAGGGCAGCGTCTGCCATCCGCGCAGCCCCGGCGCCGACAGGATCAACGCATCGGCATCCGGCGGATCGGCGTCGGCGAACGCCGTGATCGCCATCGCTCCGCCCATGCTCTCGCCAAGCACGGCGATCTTCGCATGCGGATGCCGCTCCCGCGCCACCGCCACCGCCGTATCAAGATCGCGCCTCATCACATCGTGCTCGGGCCAGACCATCCATCCCGGCGACCGCCCAAATCCGCGCTGGTCATACGCATAGACCGCCACGCCATGTGCCGCCCACCACGCGCCGGCGGCCTTGAACGCGCCGGCATAGTCATTCATGCCGTGCACCGCGATGATCACCACGTCGGGCTCGGTCCGATAAATCGCCGCCGACGCCGCGCACGCATCCGCGCGCACCGCCACAATCCCGGCGCCAGCATCACACGGCCCCGCGCCCACGCCTGCCCGTGCCCGTGGCAGATACACATCCAGCCCCAACCGCGCCCCATCGAACGAGGTGAACACATTCCCCGAAAACGAAGGCGGGTCCGGCTGCTCGATCTGCAACGCGCCTTGTTGAAGCGGGGCGCAGGCGGTCAGAAGCGCTCCGGCAATCAGAAGTCCCGCGAGCCGAACCAGACCCCGGCCTGTCCTACCTCTTCCAGGGGGAGGAACTCTGGGGCCATCGCCGCTCTCCATCCTAAGGCAAGTTCGCTCAACATGGTCCCTCCCCCTGGAAGGGGGAGGACAGGTGAGGGTCTCTCTTGGCGCGCTCGAATGCATGCGATGGCTCCAACCCGACGTTCCGATCGCAAGGATATCCATCCGTATACTTTGCCGCATCGTCCGCGCTCGTCCATACTGAACTGCACCCGCGTGAAAGGTTCCACATGTCCAGTCCCGTCGAACTCACCATCGAGCCGCGGGAGCGCGATATCGGCGGCTTTTCCGTGCGTCGCCTGTTGCCTTTCGCTCAGCGCCGCAATGTCGGTCCGTTCGTGTTCTTCGACCATCTCGGCCCCGCCGTATTCCCGCCCGGCAAGGGCATCGACGTGCGCTCTCATCCCCATATCGGCCTGGCCACCGTCACGTGGCTGTTCGACGGCGCGCTCGACCATCGCGACAGCCTCGGCACGCAGAAGACCATCCGCCCCGGCGCCGTGAACTGGATGACCGCCGGGCGCGGCATCGTCCATTCCGAACGTACCCCGCCGCAGGAACGCGCCGCCGGCCACCGCATCGAGGCGATCCAGACCTGGGTCGCCCTGCCCCTCACCCACGAGGATCAGGCCCCCGACTTCCAGCATTATCCCGCAGACGTGCTGCCCCTGATCGAAACCAGCGGCGCGCGCGGCGTACTGATCTCCGGCGCCGCCTACGGCAAGCGCTCACCCGTGAAATTCCCCGCCGGCATCTGCCAGCTCACGCTCACCGCCGACACCGACACCACGATCGAAGTCCCCGACGCGCCCGAACTCTGCCTCTATGTCGTCTCCGGCGAAGCGCAGGTCGGCGACAAGACCCTCGGCGACGCCACCATGGCGATCCTCTCGCCGCGGCGCCCCATCCAGGTCGCGCTGAAAAAAGGCACGCGCATCATGTTCGCCGGCGGCGATCCGCTCGACGCCCCGCGCCATCTCGACTGGAACTTCGTCGCCTCCTCGAAGCAGAAGCTGGCGAAGGCTGCGGCCGACTGGCGCGCCTCCATCGCCGCCGGCTTCGAAGGCTCCCATTTCACCCAGCCACCCGGCGAAACCGCCTGGATCCCCCTACCCGGCGACCCCCAGCCCCCCGGGGTGGACCACATCCCCGACGACCACGACGAGGACTGGGAGAGCTAGCTACCGCCGTCATCCCCGCCGCAGTGACGAAGCCGCGAAGAGCGGGAACCCAGGGGCCACAAACACCGCCCTCGCCGCTACTGGGCTCCGGCTCGCGCTAACGCGCGTCCGGAATGACACCGCAGCGCCCATCCACAGCCAAATCCGCCCCTTGCTCCCCGCCTAACCGCGGATAATGTCCCTCGCAATTGAGGGAGTAACGGATGAAAATTCGAACATTGACAGCGGCAGGCATGCTGTCCGTTCTTCTGGCCGGCTGCGGCGGCGAAGCGCCCGCGCCTGCCGAACCTGCGGCACCGGCGCCGCCGGTCGGCGCAAAGCTGACCACGACGCCAGACATCACCGCCGCCGATCTCGGCGCCCGTATCGCAGAGCTCGCCGACGACAAGTACGAAGGCCGCGCCCCGGGTACTGTTCCCGGCGAAGCTTCCGCACAATGGATCGCAGACGAATTCGCCCGCGCCGGCCTCGCGCCGGGCAATCCGGACGGCACCTACTTCCAGAAGGTCGAGATGGTCGCGCAGACCGTCGACCCTGCCACCTCGTCCCTCAAGATCGCCGGCCCTGAAGGCAAGAGCTGGGACCTGAAGCTCGGCCCCGACGCCGTCTTCATTACCAAGGACCAGGCCAACGCCACGGTCTCCTTCGCTGACTCGGACCTCGTCTTCGTCGGCTACGGCGTCGTCGCCCCTGAAGCCAACTGGAACGACTATGCCGGTCTCGACGTGAAGGGCAAAACGGTCGTCATGTTCGTCAACGACCCGGGCTTCATCACCAACGACGAGAAGCTCTTCAACGGCAAGGCCATGACCTACTACGGCCGCTGGACCTACAAGTTCGAGGAAGCCGCCCGTCAGGGCGCAACCGCCGCGCTGATCATCCACGAAGAAAAACCCGCCGCGTACGGCTGGGGCGTCGTCGAAGGCTCATGGACCGGCGAACAGTCGGACCTCGTCCGCCCCGACGCCGGCGCCTCGCGCGCCAAGCTCGAAGGCTGGATCCAGCTCGATCACGCCAAGGCGCTCTTCGCCGCCGCCGGCCTCGACATCGACAAGATGCGCGCCGCCGCCAACAAGCCGGGCTTCAAGCCCGTCGCGATGACCGGCCTCAAGGCGTCCGCCACGATCAACCAGACGATCCGCAAGGAAACGTCCCGCAACGTGATCGCGACGATCAAGGGCTCGGAAGCGCCCGACGAACACCTGCTGCTCATGGGCCACTGGGATCACCTCGGCAAAGGCGCGAGCACCGACCCGAGCGAGGACGTTATCAACAACGGCGCCGTCGACAACGCGACAGGCACCGCCGCCATCATCGAGATCGCGGAAAAACTCGCCGCCGGCCCCGCTCCCAAGCGCTCAGTCACCTTCCTTGCCGTCACGCTGGAAGAATCCGGCCTGCTCGGATCAGCCTATTTCGGCGAGACCCCGCTCATCCCGCTGAAGAACATCGTGGCCGGCATCAACATTGATGCGCTCTCGCCCTCGGGGCCCGCAAAAGACATCGTCGTCGTCGGCGCCGGCGCTTCCCAACTTGAAGACCTGCTCGCCACCGTTCTCGCTGAAAACAGCCGCACGATCCGTCCTGATCCAAACCCGGAGAATGGCTACTTCTACCGCTCGGACCACATCAGCCTCGCCAAGAAAGGCGTCCCGATGCTCTACATCGACTCGGGCGTCGACCTCGTCGAAGGTGGCGTCGCCGCCGGCGAAGCCTTCGCCAAGACCTACACCGACGAGCGCTATCACAAGCCCGCCGACGAGTATGACACCTCGTGGAACCTCGCCGGCATCGAAGCCGACGTGAAGGTTGCCGCCGAAGTCATCACCCGCCTGGCCAACTCCACCGACTGGCCCAACTGGCGCGAGGGTAACGAATTCCGCGCCCTCCGCGACGCCCAGCGCGCCGCGCCGTAGGACTGACGGAACCGAACGGCAAAGGGCGGAGCAGCAGTGCTCCGCCCTTCTTGTTTGCTCTCCGCCCGCGCCAACCCGCCAACTCACCCTCCCGGAAGCGCGGTTCGACACGCCCCTCGCTCGGCACGACTTTCCTCCCTCTCTCCACCGTGTGATAGGGTCAGCTGGGCCCCACACGACAGACCTCCTGCATGCACGTCGAGATCGCCGAAGAACGTATCCTCCTCCTTCCCGATGCCGTCGGCGCCGATCAAGCGCGCACGCTCGCCTGGAGCAAACGCTCGGAGGCTTTCGGCGCCTTCGCGCGTATCGGCGGTCTCATCTCGCGTCCAAAGGAGGAGGACTACGAAATCGTCTACAATGAACTCCGCCTCCAACCCTTCTGGCGAATCTCCGCCTCAACCACCCACGTTTACGACCGCCAGCGCCAGCACAAGCTGAAGGTCGGCCCCGAAGTCGAAACAGTCTCGCTCGGCAGCCAGACCTTTTCCGCTTCCAGGGGCCAGGCCACCATCACCCTCATCGAGAACTGCCGCGAGGCAAGCCAGCGCGACTGGCTGTTCGACGGCCTCACCAAGAAGGGCGAGCCCAGCCTCAAGGCCTATCTCGCCAACGAGCCAAAGCCCGTTACACTGGACGAACTCAACGACCTCACCCGCGCTGGCGCGGTCGTCCTGCCGCCGCAGGCAAGGCCTTCGATGCTCACACGCGATGTGATCTCGCAGTCGATCCGCAAGATCGAGGCCGACCGCGTGATCGAGGAGACGATGCGCATCGACGCCATCGACCTGATCTACCGTCCAGTTTACGCCCACCGGCTCAAATGGCAGGGCAAGGAGGCGGTAGTGGAGGTCGACGCCGTGCTCGGCGAGACAAAAACCGCCGGCACGACGTTCGAGACCTATGTCGGAAAACTCGTGGATCGCGAACTGCTGCTGGATGCCGGCCTGGAAGCCGCCAACATGGTCCTGCCCGGCGTCACGCTAGCCCGTATCATCGTCAGCAGGGCTGCAAAGTTCAACGCAAAGACCTGACTACGCTAGCTCGCCTTCACCTTCAGCACGCCTCTGTCCGCGCCAACAACGGTGACGCCGTCGCCGGCATTGATCGGCCCCTCCGCCTGCGCCAGCCATACCGTGTCACCCACTTTCACCTTGCCGCTGCCGCCATCGAACACCGTCGTCGCCTGTCCGTGCTGTCCAACCATGTTGGCTAGCCGGTCGTTGAGATTGGGATGCGTGCTCGCGCGATTCCGAAGCCCCCTGAAGATCGTGCGTCCGGAAACCACGAACGCGATCGCAGCGAACCCGAAGAAGGTCAGCTGCCCTTCCCATCCGCCAATGGGCGGCGGCGCGATCAGCGTAAACACAGCCGTGAGAAATGCGCCAATGCTCACCCACAACAGGTCGAACGTCCCGACGGCCACCTCGATCGCCATCAGCACGATGCCAAGACCAACCCAGTGCCAGACGGTCAGGCCCGACAGAAACCCGATCATCGCGTCCATGGGTTAGCCTCGCGTGGCAAAAGGACTGCCGCCACCCGGCGGACGCGGCGGCGTGTCCGGCGGACGCTTCACATTGTCGGTCAGCGCCTTCACGCCCTCGATGGCGCCCACGAGGCCGGCAAAGTCCGCTGGCACGATCACCGTGCGCTGCTGCGGCGAGCTTGCCAGCTTGGCGAAGGCTTCCACGTATTTGAGGCCAAGGAAGTAGTTGATCGCATTCACGTCGCCCTTGGCGATGGCTTCGGAAACCACCTCGGTCGCCTTCGCTTCGGCCTCGGCTTCCCGCTCGCGCGCCTCGGCGTCGCGGAACGCAGCTTCACGGCGGCCTTCCGCCTCAAGAATCTGAGATTGTTTCTGGCCCTCCGCCTTGAGAATGGCCGACGCCCGGTCGCCCTCGGCCTCGAGGATCTGCGCGCGCTTCAGGCGCTCCGCCTTCATTTGGCGCGCCATCGCCTCGGTAATGTCCTGCGGCGGCGTCAGGTCCTTGATCTCGATGCGGGTGACCTTCACGCCCCATGGCTGCGTCGCCGCATCGATCACCGACAGCAGCCGCGCGTTGATGTCGTCGCGATTGGACAAGACCTGATCGAGGTCCATTGAGCCGACCACAGTACGGATATTGGTCAGCGACAGATTCGTGATCGCCTGGATGAGGTTATTCACTTCGTATGCGGCCGGCACCGGATCAATCACCTGCGTGAACACCACCGCGTCGCACGACACCATGGCGTTGTCGCGCGTGATCACCATTTGCTGGGGCACATCCAGCACGGTCTCCATCATGTTGAGCTTGTGGCCGATGCGGTCCACGAACGGCATGATGAAAGCAAGACCAGGAGACAGCGTGCGCGTGTATCGTCCGAACTGTTCGACCGTATACTGATAGCCCTGCGGCACGACCTTTACGGCGCTGAAGATGATAATCACGCCGAACAGAACCAGCAGCACTGGCACGAGTACCGCCGCATTGGAGGCAAAGTCGATATCCATCCCACCCACTCCTTCTGGCTGCCATGCGGCCCGTCACCAATGAAGATGGGGCTGAATCAATCCCGCAGCAATGGCGTTTGCAGCCGATTCAGCCTTCCGCAGACGCAAAGAGGCCGGGACGCTGCCGCCCCGGCCTGCTAAACGCTCGTCTCTTGCCGTATGGGGTCAGAGCTGGCCCAGCATGAAGTCCGCCGCGCTGACCTTGAACTCGCCCGGGCCTTCCACATTCAGTTGCTTCACCACACCGTTCTCGACGATCATGGAATAGCGCTTGGAGCGCGAGCCCATGCCGAAACCCGAACCGTCCATCTCGAGGCCCACGGCCTTGGCGAATGCGCCGTTGCCGTCGGCCAGCATCACGACATCATCGCCCACCTGTTGCGACTTGCCCCACGCGTCCATGACGAACACGTCGTTCACCGAAACGCAGGCAATGGTGTCCACGCCCTTGGCGCGAAACTCGGCAGCCTTCTCCTTGTATCCCGGCAGGTGCCGCGCCGAGCAGGTCGGCGTAAACGCGCCCGGCACGGCGAACAGCGCCACCTTCTTGCCGGCCGTCAGCTCCGCAATCGTGAGCGGCGAGGGCTTGCCCTCCTTCATTACGGTAAAGGTCGCCTCGGGCAGTTTGTCGCCAACCTTGATAGTCATGATTTCGCCTCTTCACAGCAGGACAGGATTGTTCGCGCGAGAACCTTTAGTCCGTTTCGGCGCCGCGCGCCAATATGGGTAATGCCCGCAATTGATTTCGGGTATTGCCTTGGGTGGGCCGAAAGCCCAGTTTGCCCGCGAAGGAGGCCCGCTGTTGAAGGGCTCGCTGGCCGGAAAGCTGCTGATCGCCTCCCCGGCGATTGAAGACCCCCGCTTCAGCCGGGCGGTCATACTGATCTGCACGCACAACGAAGAACATGCGATGGGCATCGTGCTCAACAAGGCGAGCGATGAGGGCCCGCTGTCTGAACTGCTCGATCAGCTCGGCGTCGATGGCGAAGAGGCCCCCGAGGATGCGCATATCCTGATCGGCGGCCCGGTCAGCCGCGAGCGTGGATTCGTTCTCCACTCCGAGGATTATGACAGCGATGGCGCAACATTGAGCGTCTGCGAAGGCGTGTGCCTCACGGCCACGCGCGATGTCCTCCACGCGATCACCTCAGATCAGCCGCCCGAACGCTTCGTGGTCGCGCTCGGCTATTCTGGCTGGGGCGCGGGCCAGCTCGAGATGGAGTTGGCCGAGAATGTCTGGCTCGTGGGCGAACCCGACGTCGCCCTCGTCTACGACCCATCCTTCGACACCAAATGGAGCCGCGCCCTCGCCCGCATCGGCGTCTCCCCGGATCGCCTGCAGGTCTCGGGCGGGAGAGCCTGAGCTTCACAACCGCTTCAACTATCTTGCCAAGCCACACAGCCTCATGCCCACTCCGCGCCAAATGGAGTCTCCCATGCGCATCGTCCTTCTTGCCACCGCCCTGCTCTTCAGCGCCCCCGCCTTCGCCCAATCGTCTGCATCATTGCCCTTGAAGCTGGACCTGCCCGGCTTCCAGCAGGTGATCAGCGACACCGGCTCGGTTTACGTCTCGGGTCAGCCCAGCGAAGCGGCCATCCGCGATCTCGCCGCCAAGGGTGTCAAGACGATCATCAGCGTGCGCACCACGGCCGAGATGAACAACCGCGCACAGGTGCCGTTCGATGAAGCCGCACTCGCGAAGGAGCTGGGCATCACCTTTGTCAACGTCCCGCTCGGCGGGCCGACTTCCCCCTACACGCCCGAAGCGCTCGACCAGGTGATCGCCGCGATCAAGGCGTCGGACGGCGAAGTGCTGCTCCACTGCACGGTCGGCTGGCGCGCCAGCCATGTCTGGGCCGCCTATCTCGTCAAGGAGAAGGGCCTCAGCTACGAAGAAGCCATCCGCCAGGCTGAAGCCATCAACCTCAACGGCTACACGCCCCCCAATGGCGAGCGTCCGGTGGACAGCCTGCTCGGCCGCAAGGCGCAGTAGGCTCTAGTCGCGGAACGCCGCCACCTGCTCGCTGGTTGCGAGCAAGGCGCCATCGGGCGACCACAGCTTCAGCTCGTGGTCGAAATACCCGCCCTCGCAACGCCTGCAGTGAACTTCGCTGAGCACAAAGCGCGAGCCTGTCGCCACGATCTCGTCCGGCGTCGCATGGAAGTGTGTGGTCATCGATACGGTGGATGATCCCGAGATCGCTTCCCGTTTCCAGATCACGCGCGGCGGCGCCAGGTCGGCCATTGCCGCCAGCTGCAGTACATCCACCGGCCGCTGCGCCCTATCCTGCTGCCACACCAGCGAACTCGTCGGCTGGCTCCGATCGAGGTTCGCAGAGCGCGGCATCGGCGTGATCCAGCGTGAGCGATACTGCGCGCCAAAGCCTGCCGGCGGCATCCACTCGCCAAGACCTTCAGTCTCCGGCGGTGGCACGTCCGGCATGACGGCGTCGGTGAAGCTCGTTGTCTCGCGCCGCACGCCCAGCGTAACCTGCGCATGCGCGCAGCACTTACCGCCCTGATGTAGCTCCGACCGCCAGAACTGCAGCCGCGCGCCAGAGCGGATCAGACGTGTCGAAATCTCGAAAGCGCCCTCGTTGAGCGCCTCGATGAACAGCACGGATTCCGAAAGCGGACCTCCCTTGGCCTCCCCCTCAAGAAGGATTGCCTTCAGCAGCGCCGCCGCAGTCCAGCCGCCAAACTGGCTGCCAAAGCCGCGATAGGCCGGATCGACCTCGCCGGCCCAGACGTTCGGCCCATCGGCCACGAGTTTGATTGAGTCCTGGAACATAAGCATGCGCGGGAAAAAGCCCGGACCGGGCCCGCGGTCAACGCGACGGATATGTTAGGCCTCCTCAACGAAGCGAGGCGCCTGGATACCACTCAGTCGCGCTTGTTCCGCCACGGCACGATCACCAGCCAGAAGAACAGGCTGAACGCCATGCCGATCACCAGCGTCACCAGCGGCAGCCACGGCCAGTACTGCTGACGCAGCGCACTTTCCGGCTCCAGCGACAAAAGCCCCGCCGCGATCGCGATGGCCGGGATGGCGCCAGAGATGGACAGGGCGAGGCGCTTTTCGCGAGACTCAGCCACTTACCACCACTTTTCGGGACGAGCCGTGAAGCTGGCTGACTGTTCGATCACAGCCGCCACCTTGAAGCAGGCTTCTTCGTCCAGCGCCTTGCCGATCACCTGCAGGCCAAGCGGCAGGCCTTGCGCATCAAGCCCGGCCGGCATCGCGATGGCGGGAAGGCCGGCAAGGTTGGCCGTGACCGTGAAGATGTCGTTGAGGTACATTGCGACCGGATCATCCCCCTTCTCGCCATAGCCAAACGCGGCCGAAGGCGTCGCCGGCGTGAGCAGCGCGTCGCACTGTTTGAACGCTTCTTCGAAGTCCTGCAGGATCTTCGTGCGGACCCGCTGCGCCCGCAGATAGTACGCGTCGTAGTACCCCGCGCTAAGCACATAGGTGCCGATCAGCAGGCGGCGCTGAACCTCGGCGCCGAAGCCCTTGGCGCGCGTGGTCTCGTAGGTCGACGTCAGCGAGCCATCGCCCGACTGGCGCGCGCCATAGCGGATGCCGTCATAGCGCGCGAGGTTGGACGACGCTTCCGCCGGGGCTACGATGTAGTAGGCCGGCAGTGCGTACTTCGTGTGCGGCAGCGACACGTCCACGATTTCAGCGCCCGCCGCCTTCGCCCAGGCGATGCCCTGCTGCCAGAGTTTCTCGATCTCTTCGGGCATGCCGTCGACGCGGTATTCCTTCGGCACGCCAATCTTCATGCCCTTGATCGACTTGCCAACGGACTTCGTCCATTCCGGCACGGGCAAGTGCAGGCTGGTGGAATCCTTGTCGTCGCCCGAGCACATCACTTCGAGCATCAGGGCCGCGTCCTTGACCGTCTTCGCAAGCGGGCCAGCCTGGTCCAGCGACGAGGCGAAAGCCACCATGCCATAGCGGCTGGCGCGGCCGTATGTCGGCTTGATGCCGACAAGGCCGGTGAACGCCGCCGGCTGGCGGATCGACCCGCCCGTGTCAGAGGCCGTCGCTGCGAGACACAGGTCGGCCGAAACTGCCGTCGCCGATCCACCCGACGATCCGCCGGCGGTGAGCTTGACGTTCGAATTCGTGCGCCGCCACGGGTTGGACGGCGGGCCGAAGCGCGAGGTCTCGTTCGACGAGCCCATGGCGAACTCGTCCATGTTGAGCTTGCCCAGCATGACCGAGCCCTGGTCCCACAGGTTCTGCGTGACCGTGCTTTCATAGGTGGGCGTGAATTCACCGAGAATGTTCGAGCAGGCGGTCGTACGCACACCCTTGGTGCAGAACAGATCCTTGATGCCCAGAGGCGCGCCTTCCAGCTTACCGCCCTCGCCCTTCGCGAGCTTCGCATCCGAAGCCTTCGCCATCTCCAGCGCCTTGTCCGCCGTGACGACGACATAGGCGTTCAGCGACGGATTGGACTTGTCGATCTGCGTCAGGAACGCCTCCGTGATTTCCTGCGACGAAAACTTCTTCGCCTTCAGGCCATCGACGGCATCGGACAGGGTGAGTTGGGTGAGGTTGGTCATCGGGCTCTGTTTCGCAGTCATCTAGTTCGCGAGCGGAATGCCGCCGCGCATGTCGTGGCCATATGCCGCAAAAAGTTCGAGCATACGGTCGACGCCGATACCATCACGCTGTTCGGCCAGCATGGGGTGCTCATTGTTGGGGCCGGCCTGGATGCCGTGGACGATCAGCACGGGCGGCCCGCCGTCGGTCTGCTGGAATGCCGAACCCATGAGGTTGAAGGTATCCGGAAAGCCACCAACGCGATTGACGAGGCGCGCCCGCGCTCGTGCATTGGGGTCCAACTTGCCCGACTTGTAGGCTTCCACGAACGCGTCGAAATCCACCCGATCAAGGCTTGCCCAGGTGGTGAACATGAAGGCGGCTGGCGCCGCGCCGCGCATCTGAAGTGGTAAGCGCACGCGCATCGCGAAGAACTTGCCGTCGATGATGCAGAAATTGGCGGATAGGAATGTGCCATCCATGCGCATGTCGGCGTCGGCTTCGTAATCATCCTTGCCCTGCCATCCCAGCGGATGGTGCAGATGGATTGGGAACAGGCCCACATGGCGCTCGCCGCACGAACAGGCGAAGCCCTGCGTGGTGAAGGCGTTCCAGCGCGGGTCGGCCAGCACAGAACCGGTGGTCGTTTCCATGACCGTGTCCTACTCCACCACTTTGGGGACAACGAAGAAGCCGTCCTCGGATTTCGGCGCATTGGCCAGGACCTGGTCCTGGATGCCGCCATCGGTGATAACGTCCTCGCGCATCGGCAGGGTCATGGCGACGGGCGTCGTCATTGCCTCGACGCCCTCGACGTTGACCTCATTGAGCTGCTCGATCCATGTGAGGATGCCGTTCAGTTCCTTTGCCATGGGCTCAAGACGCTCCTCCGGCACGGCGATCCGCGCCAGCCGGGCAACCTTCCGGACAGTATTCTTGTCGACGCTCATCAGACCCTCAGACAGGCAAATCTGCCATTGCAGCCTGCCCTAGACGCCTCCGCCTTCCGCATCAAGCCGGAAGCGTCTACACCCCCGCAATGCCGCTCGTTTCGCTACAGGAGTTACCGCCCAGGGGGGCGCTGCTGGGTATCGACCCCGGCTCAAAGGCCATTGGCGTGGCCGGATGCGACGCCAACCGCCTAATCTCGACCGGCCTTGAAACCATCGCCCGGGGCAAGAAACTTGGGCCCACGCTGGACCGGATTCTTGCTCTTTATGACCAGCGCCAATCGGTCGGCCTGGTGCTCGGCCTGCCGGTGAACATGGACGGAACCGAGGGCCCACGCGCCCAGTCGGCCCGCTCGCTGGCTCAGAACATCCTGGCTCGCCGGGATATCCCCATTGCGCTGTGGGACGAACGCCTCTCCACGGCAGGAGCGGAGCGCGCCCTGCTGGAGGCCGACACGAGCCGCGCCCGGCGGGAGGAAGTCATCGACAAGGTCGCCGCCGCCTGGATCCTGCAGGGCGCAATCGACAGGTTGCATTCCGCCAGATGACACAGATCGCCCTGGCGCTGGCGCCGGTCTTCATCGCCATTCTGGTCGGCTGGGGCGCGCGCACCTCGAAGCTGGTGCCCGAGGCTGCCTGGGGCGGCGTCAACCGGCTGGCCTACATGGTGCTCGCCCCCATATTCATGTTCACGGAAATCCTGCGGGCGGACCTCTCCTTCAATGACGTGTCGTTCGTCGCTGCGGGCGTCGCCGCTTTTGCCGTGATGGGCCTACTGGCGTTCGCGCTGAAGCCCATCGCGGGCGGCGGATCATCCTTCGCCAGCGCACATCAAGGCTCAGTGCGGTGGAACACCTTCATCATACTCGCGGCTTCGCTCTCTATGCTGGGACCTCAAGCCTCCGCTCTGGTCGCCCTGCTGATGGGCCCCGCCATTCCGGTGGTGAACATCATCACCGTCTCCGTCCATTCGCGGTGGGGCGAGGGTCAGAACCCAAGCCTGCGCGGCATCATGCGGAGCCTCACGACCAACCCGCTGATCATCGCCTGCCTTGCTGGCCTTGCGGTCAACCTTTCCGGCTTCGAACTGCCGGCAGCCGCGATGGATACGCTGACCATCATCGGCCGCGGAGCGCTGGGCATCACGCTCATGTGCGTTGGCGCGGGGCTCGACCTCGGTTCGATTTCGGCGCGACCCGGTCTGATGGCGGCGGCGGTCGCAATGAAGCTCGTCATCTCGCCGCTGGTGTTCGTCGGGCTTGGCCTGCTGGCAGGGCTGCACGGTGTGCATCTCGCTGCGCTGGCCATGTGCGGGGCTGCGCCATCGCCCCCGGCCGCCTACATCCTGACGCGTGAAATGGGCGGCAATCCCCGATTCATGGCCGGACACATCACGGCGACAACGCTTCTCTCGACCCTGGCGATTCCCGCTGCGATCTGGTTCGCAGGGCTGTTTGGTTAAGGGAAAGCGGGTTTCTCGCGCCCTCCCTTGCTCCCCCGCGACTCCCTCGCTATCACCACCCAAATCGCGAGACAGCTCATGGCGGACTACGCCTTTCCCCATCGACACCTCCTGGGTATCGAGGGCCTGAATCGGCTCGACATCGAGACATTGCTGGAACTGGGCGACCGCTATGTCGACCTGAACCGCCAGCGCGTGAAGCACGCCGACACGCTGGCCGGGCGCACGCTGGTCAACCTGTTCTTCGAAAACTCCACCCGCACGCAGGGATCATTCGAGATCGCTGGCCGTCGTCTGGGCGCGGACGTGGTCACGATGCCTATCGCCACCTCTTCGGTGAAGAAGGGCGAGACGCTGATCGACACCGCCATGACGCTGAACGCCATGCGGCCAGACCTGCTGGTTATCCGCCATGGATCGTCGGGCGCGGTGAAGCTGCTGTCTCGCAAGGTCGACTGCTCGGTCATCAATGCTGGCGACGGCACGCACGAACACCCGACACAAGCGTTGCTGGATGCGCTTACCATCCGCCGCCGCGTGGGCGACATCGGCGGCCTGCGCATCGCCATCTGCGGAGACATCCTGCACAGCCGCGTCGCCCGCTCGAACGTCGCCTGTCTCAACCAGCTGGGCGCGCAGGTGCGTCTCATTGCGCCGAGAACGCTGACGCCGCCGGGCGCCGCCGACTGGGGCGCGGAAGTATTCACCGACATGCGCAAGGGCCTCGAAGGCTGCGATGTCGTGATGATGTTGCGTCTTCAGCAGGAGCGCATGGACGGGGCCTACCTGCCGTCCGCCCGCGAGTTCTTCCACTTCTACGGTCTCGACGCCGACAAGCTGAGCCACGCCAAGCCCGAAGCTCTGGTGATGCACCCGGGTCCCATGAACCGCGGCGTGGAGATCGAGAGCAGCATTGCCGATCACAAGACACGCTCGGCCATAACGGAACAAGTCGAGATGGGCGTCGCCATCCGAATGGCGGTACTTGAGACACTCGCGAAGAACGCGCCTGAGCCGGGAGCGACCAAGCAATGAGCACCCGGAGAGCCATCTACAACGCCCGCATCATCGATCCTGCCACCGGCGTGGACGACAAGGGCGGCGTGCTGATCGAGAACGGCGTCATTCTCGATGTGGGCCCCGGCGTAACGAAGGCGACCGCCGCCGACGTGAAGATCGACGCCAAGGGCAAGGCGCTTGCGCCCGGCCTGATCGACTTGCGTGTGAAGACCGGAGAACCCGGCGCGGAAAACAAGGAAACCCTGCAGACCGCCAGCGATGCGGCAGCCGCCGGCGGCGTCACCACTTTCGTCGTGATGCCTGACACTGACCCCGTGATCGACTCCGTTGCTCTGGTCGACTTCATTAAGCGCCGCGCCGACGGCGTTGCGAAGGTGAAGGTGCATCCGGCTGCGGGCCTCACGGTCGGCCTCGACGGCGCGAAGATGTCGGAGATCGGCCTCATTCGCGAAGCCGGAGCCGCATTCTTCACCAATGGCGACAAGCCGGTGGAAGATGCCGGCGTGCTGCGCCGTGCGATGTCCTATGCGGCCAGTTTCAATGCGCTCGTCGCCTCGCGCCCCGATACGCCGGCGCTGTCGAAGAACACGGTGATGAATGCCGGCGCCTTCGCTGCCCGGCTTGGTCTGCGCGGTGCGCCGCCGGAAGCCGAATGGATTGCGCTGGAACGCGACCTAATGCTTGCGGAAACAACCGGCGTGCGTCTGCTCGTGGATTGCATTTCGACCGCGCGCTCGCTGGCGTCGGTCGAGCGCGCCCGCAAAGCTGGCGTCAAGGTGACGTGTTCAGTCGCGAGCTATTCACTGTTCTTCAACGAGCTGGATGTCGGTGACTATCTTACCTACTGCAAAGTGCAGCCTCCCTTCCGGACCGAGAACGACCGCGTAGCGCTGATCGACGGGTTGAAGCGCGGGGTGATCGACGCCGTGGTTTCCGCACACGACCCGCAGCCCACCGAGGACAAGCGCCTGCCGATCGCAGATGCAGCGTTCGGCGCCGTCGGGCTTGAAACATTGCTTCCGGCCCTGCTGTCCATCGCCGTGCGCGAGGAAATCCCGCTGGCGACGGCTCTGAAGCCCGTCACCTCGGGGCCGGCCGATTTGCTGGGCTTGCCGCAAGGCCGGCTTGCTGTCGGCGCGCCGGCCGACCTGGTGCTGTTCGACGCCGTCGCCCCGTGGGCATGCGACCGCGACGACCTTTCTTCACGCTCCAAGAACTCGCCCTTCGATGGACGCAAGCTTGAAGGCCGAGTGCTACGCACCTGGGTCAACGGCGCAACGGTGTTCGAACGGGGTTAGTGCGCGACGACGACGCCCGCGTCCCAGTCGATCACGAAGCCATCCTTGAGCACGTCCAGCCCGAGTATCCCGTGGCTGGCATCGTCGTCATCGACGTGGACATCGACATTCTCGAGCGTGACAGCCTTCCCGCCGAGCGTGACGCTCGCTGTTGCAAGCCGCTTCGTCGTGTCACTGGTGACCATGCCGCCGGCTCCGCCGCGCGTTGAGCTGACGGTCTCGGCGCCATCGAGAAGCGCCGCCGCATCCTTTGCAAACGCGCCTTCGAACGACGTTTTCTGCGCGCCGCTATCGAGCAACATGGACAGGCGCACGGGCTGACCCGTTACGTCGATTGACAGCTGCGCCATCGGCGACATCGCGCTGAACAGTATGTTCCGCTCCGCCGCCTCAACCTCAGCCGCTTCATCTCCGAAGGCGAAGACCTCCCTGCCATCAACCTTCGCGACTTCGATGTGCTTCATTTCCAGAAAGACCGGCATGCCAAGAATGGCGTCGATAGTGTAAGCGCCGTTGGCAAATGACAGGTCTGTATCGGGTAGCACGATGAAGACCACGTTCGAAAAATCCGACCCCGCAAAGCTCAGCCTCTCCGCCACGCCGAGGCGTGAGGCAACGGCATCGCGGCTCGACGAGCCGACACTCACAGTCGACTCCAGCATGCGCAGCCCTAGCCGTCGCGCAGACGTTTCGTTGATAGTGGAGAAGTTCGCACCCGTATCTAGGATAGCCGCGACGCTCTCGGCCCCGACCTTGATATCCGCACGCATGAGCCCCGCGAGATCGCGGGCAATCGGCGCACGGCCCGCGCCGCCAGACAGAAGCCGGGTTGGCGGAACCCCCACTAGCGCCTCGACGAAAGTCAGCGCCTGAGCTTCGGAGGCATCCAACGGCTGGAGCGCCGCCGCGTCCCTTCCTGCGACAGCGGCGGCAGCGAACTCGCCGCGGCGCAGACAGAGAGACATCAGCGCGCGGAACCCTGCCGACTTCAAAGCCGGATCCGCTTCTCTTGACGCCGCATCGGCGAGTTCAAACGTGATGGCCGGATCGTGCCGCATCCAGCTTCCGGCGACGGCCTTCGCCAGGGCCCGTTCGGCAGGACCTTCGCTTTCCGCCTCACGGACAAGAGCAGCAGGATCCATGTCGGATATGGCGGCCAGCATGCCCTCGTGATCAGCATAGGCTGGTGCAGCGAAAACTGCGGCAACGAGAGCGGCAAACAGGAAATGATGCTGCTTGTTCATGGTAGAAACCTAGCACGATAGCGGCGGGCCAAGAAACAATTGGCAGCCATCCGCTGACCGCCTAAACAGGCGCGGGACAGGATTTGCGCCAAGGGGCCACATGACAATCGACTGGCTGGCCTATCTGGCTGCTGCCGCGTCCGGCTATCTGCTGGGCTCGATCCCGTTCGGGCTGGTCATCGTCAAGATGGCGGGCATGGGCGACATCCGGAATGTCGGCTCAGGCAATATAGGCGCGACCAACGTGCTGCGCACGGGGCGCAAGGATCTCGCGGCGGCGACGCTGGTGCTGGACGCAGGCAAGGCGGGTCTCGCCTTCTTCCTGTGGTTTTTGTTAAGCGGAAAGCACTCCTACAGCGACCCGACCGTGACCGACACGATGCTGCGGGTCACAACCGAACTCGCCAACCCGTCCGCGTTTGTGCTCGGCCTCGTCTCGGGCGCATTCGCCTTCATCGGCCATTGCTACCCGGTTTGGCTGAAATTCAAGGGCGGCAAGGGCGTCGCCACCTTCATCGGCCTGATGCTCGCCTCGATGTGGCAGGTCGGCCTCGCGTTTGCGGCAACGTGGCTACTGATCGCCGCCGTGTTCCGCATGTCGTCACTGGCTGGCCTGATCGGCGCGACCGTGGCGCCCATCTATGTCTGGCTGTTCGGCTACGGTCCGATGGCGATCATCACCTTCGCCCTGCTGGCCGCGCTGATGTACTGGCGCCACCGCTCCAACATCAGCCGCATCGTCGCGGGCAAGGAGCCGAAGATCGGCGAGAAGAAGAAAGCCGCTGAACCGCCTGGGGAAGATGGATGAAGCGACGCACGCTTACGGGGGGAGAGCGTACTGACTGGTTGAGACTGTCGCGAACACGCGGCATCGGCCCGATCACATTCTTTCACCTGCTTGAGCGCTATGGCTCGGCCGCGGCCGTGCTGGATGACCTGCCGTCGCTCGCGAAGAAGGCCGGGGCAAAAGCCGATGTCCGCGCGCCATCGCGCGACGAAATCGAGCGCGAGCTGACGGCCGCCGAAAAGCTTGGAGCCGTCCATCGCGCAGCCTGCGAGCCAGATTATTCTGCCTGCCTCGCCGCCATCGACGCGCCGCCCCCTCTGATCTGCTTTCGTGGCCAGCGCGATCTGTTGAATCGGCCAGCCATCGCAATGGTCGGCGCGCGCGACGCCTCGGCCGTGGGCCGCCGCATGGCGCGCGACCTGGCACGTGAGCTGGGCGAGGCTGGCTATGTGATCACCTCCGGCATGGCGCGCGGCGTCGACGGCGAGGCGCATGCCGCCGCGATTGAGACGGGCACGGTCGCCGTCCTCGCGGGCGGCATCGACATGATCTACCCACCCCAGCACGAACAGCTCTACGCCATGCTGGCCGAACGCGGCTGCATCGTTTCGGAAGCTCCTCCCGGCTATGTCGCGCAGGCGCGCGACTTTCCGAAACGCAACCGCATCATCTCCGGCCTGTCTCTGGGAACCGTGGTGGTCGAGGCGGCAGAAAAATCCGGCAGCCTGATAACGGCTCGCTTTGCGCTGGAGCAGGGACGCGAGGTGATGGCCGTTCCCGGCTCTCCGCTAGATCCCCGCTGCCGCGGCGCAAACCGCCTGATCAAGCAGGGCGCCGCCCTTGTCGAAAGCGCCGACGATGTTCTGAACGCCATGGCGGGAATCTCGCCTCCCACCTTCGACGAGCCCGGCGCCGACCGTTTCGATCCGCGCGATGCGGACGTGCCGGCAGCCCTGCTGCGCGCCGTGGCCGAAGCGCTGAGCCCGACGCCGATGCCCATCTCCGAAATCGCCCGTGCGGTGGACGCGCCCCATCGCCTGGTCGCCGCGGCCCTGGCTGAACTTGAACTTGCGGGCAAGGCTGTGACCCATGTGGGCGGCACAGCCAGCAGGGCCGTTTAGCCATCCCGTTCACACCCTGAAAATATCTCCCCCCTACGGGGGGAGCCGGCGGCGTCACTTTCCCGCGAATTGACATTCGGGAGCGCCACCCCCAGTTTCCCGGCGCATCCTCCCCCCAACCGCCCTGAAATTACGAGGAAAAATGCAGGTCGTCGTCGTAGAGTCCCCCGGCAAGGTCAAATCCATCAACAAGTACCTGGGCCCCGGGTACAAGGTGATGGCGTCCTACGGTCATATCCGCGACCTGCCCTCCAAGGACGGTTCCGTGAAGCCCGATGAGGATTTCGCGATGTCGTGGGACATCGACGGAAAGTCGGTGAAACACGTCAAGGACATCGCCGACGCCGTTCGCGAGGCAGACGGCCTGATCCTCGCGACCGACCCTGATCGCGAGGGCGAAGCGATCTCGTGGCACGTGCTGGAAGCCCTCAACAACCGCAAGGTTCTGAAGGGCAAAACCATCCAGCGCGTGACGTTCAACGCCATTACCAAGCAGGCGGTGACAGAGGCGATCCAGAACCCGCGTCAGATCGACCAACAGCTGGTGGACGCCTATCTGGCCCGCCGCGCGCTCGACTATCTCGTGGGCTTCTCTCTCTCGCCCGTGCTGTGGCGCAAGCTGCCGGGCACGCGCTCGGCCGGTCGAGTGCAGTCTGTCGCGCTGCGCATCATCGTTGATCGCGAAATCGAGATCGAGAAATTCATCACGCAGGAATACTGGAACGTCGCCGCGACGATGTCGGTGAATGGCTCTACCTTCGAGGCGCGCCTTACCGAGCTCGACGGACAGAAACTCCAGAAGTTCTCGCTGCCCAACGCGGAAGCCGCCGCACGAGCCCTTGCCGCAGTGAAGGCCGGCGCCTATCGCGTCGCTTCGGTCGAGGCGAAGCCGCTCAAGCGCAATCCGCCGCCGCCCTTCACCACGTCGACGCTGCAGCAGGAAGCTGCCCGCAAGCTCGGCTTCTCGGCCAGCCGCACGATGCAGGTCGCGCAGCGCCTCTATGAAGGCGTCTCGATCAATGGCGAGAACACCGGCCTCATCACCTATATGCGTACCGACGGCGTGCAGATGGCCGAAGAAGGCTATGCCGGCGCCCGCAGCGCCATCGCCCGCAACTACGGCAAGGAATACCTGCCCGAAGGCCCACGCCGCTATACATCCAAAGCCAAGAACGCGCAGGAAGCTCACGAAGCCGTGCGCCCCACCGACTTCAGCCGCCGCCCCGGCGACGTGTCGATGGAGCCCGACATGGCGCGGCTCTACGAACTGATCTGGAAGCGCGCGGTCGCCTCGCAGATGGAAGCCGCACAGCTTGAGCGCACCACGGTCGAAATCCCGTCTACGGACGGCAGGGTGGCCCTGCGCGCCACCGGCCAGGTCGTGAAGTTCGACGGCTTCCTGACGCTTTATCAGGAAGGTCAGGACGAGAAGGACGATGAGGATGGCGGCCGCCTCCCGGCTATGAAGGCCGGCGATACGCCCAAGCTGACCGACGCCGTCCACACGCAGCATTTCACCGAACCGCCGCCGCGCTTCTCGGAAGCCTCGCTGGTGAAGCGCCTTGAGGAACTCGGCATCGGCCGTCCGTCGACCTACGCCTCCACGCTCTCCACGCTGATCGACCGCGATTATGTGAAGCTGGAGCAGAAGCGCTTCATTCCCGAAGACAAGGGCCGGCTCGTCACCATCTTCCTCGAGAAGTTCTTTGCGCGGTACGTCGAATACGATTTCACGGCGTCGCTTGAAGAGAAGCTCGACCTCGTTTCCGACGGCAAGCTGGCCTGGAAGGATTTCCTGCGCGACTTCTGGACCGAGTTCTCGGCTGCCATCGGCGCAACGGCCGAGCTGCGTGTATCGAACGTCATCGATGCGATCAACGAGGTCCTGGGGGCATACCTCTTCCCGCCGCGCAACGACGCTGAAGGCAATCCAGTCGATCCGCGCGTGTGTCCCACCTGCGGCACCGGCCAGCTGTCGCTGAAGCTCGGCAAGTTCGGCGCGTTCGTCGGCTGCTCGAATTATCCCGAATGCCGGTTCACACGCCCCTTCGGCGGCGACCAGGCAAACCAGAACGGGGACATTCCGCCGGACGGCAAGGTGCTTGGCAACGACCCGGATGGCATCCCCGTCTTCCTGAAGTCGGGCCGCTTCGGCGCTTATGTGCAGCTGGGTCCGGATCCGGTCGAGAAGGGCGAGAAGCCCAAGCGCTCGTCCATCCCGCGCGCCTGGCCGGTCGCTGACCTGGACCTGGAACAGGGCCTGAAACTGCTGTCGCTTCCGCGCGAAGTTGGCAAGCACCCGGACGATGGCGAGCCGATCGTGGCCAATCTCGGCCGCTTCGGCCCGTATGTGAAGCACCTCACCACTTACGCCAGCCTGTCCGACGAGAACGAGCTGTTCGAAGTCGGCCTCAACCGTGCCGTTACGCTGATTGCGGAGAAACGCGCGGGCAAGGGCGGCGGGCGTGGCCGTCAGGCCGTGACGCCGCTAAAAGAGTTGGGCAACCACCCCGATGGCGAACCCATCAACCTTTATAGTGGCCGTTACGGCCCCTATCTGAAACACGGGATGATCAATGCGAACATCCCGCGCGGAGCCGACCCGGCCTCGATCACGCTGCAACAGGCAATCGAGCTGGTAGACGCTCGCGCCGCCGCCGCGCCCTCGACCAAGTCGAAGGGCAAGAAAGCGGCGAAGAAGGCGCCGGCCAAGAAGGCTGCCGCCAAATCCACTGGAGAAACAAAATCAACGACGACCAAGAAGCCCGGCGCCAGGAAGGCGCCTGCAAAAACCAAGAGCGCGAAAGCGACAAAAGCTGAGGCATGAGCGAAGGCGATAACCAGCAGCTTGGACACATTAAGCGCGCAGTGAGGCCCCTGCTTTTCCGCACAAGCGAACCTGATTACCCAAGCGCGACGAATGGGGGCACAGCGACGATCATCCAAACTGATAATGGCCGCGTGTTTGCGCTCTACTGTCAGCACTCAGCTAAATCGTTTCAGTGGCAAGACCTCCTTGTCTCAAATCGTAGATCGGGCGGAAGTGCAGCAAACCTCCAAAGAGCACTGCACGTCGGCGGCCCAATCGATCACGCGGTTGGGTCAGATTTGTTGGATATAGCGGTAGTTGAGCTGGCCCAAGATCCAGCTTGGTTCACTGACGCGCCATTCTTGCTTTCGCAGAAAACCGTCTCAGACTGCCGACCTCACGACAAGTTAGTTGTATTCGGCTTTCCCACGGAATTGCTCAACCTCGCACTAGACCGCCCGAAAGCGACGGTCATGAACATGAAGCTGTGGGCTCACCCCAGAGAGTCACAGGACATCGTCTTGAGGCACGCCTCATGCGTCGCACCAGGAATTGGAACACACCTCAATACGCTCTCAGGATTCAGCGGTAGCCCGGTTGCGCGAGAATCAGACGGCCGGTTCTGTGGAATAGTTGTTCGCGGCGGAGTCTTACCGAACGACACTTTGAAATTATCATTCGTCGAAGGAAGTGACATCCTTCATTTGCTTACTGGTCCGCGAGATCAGACGGGCTCCTATCGGTACGACAAGGAGATACCGTTCGGGGAGCTCCCTCCAGGCATAGGTGAGAACCAATGAGCCGCCCACCGCGCCAACCGAGACCGGATAGCCCGCCCACGCGGGAGATGGTTCTCGGCTATCTTGAAAAGAACCCGCACCTCGGCGCCAAGCGCGACATAGCGCGTGGCCTCGATGTGGCGACAGAACACAAGCCCGAACTGCGGCGCATCCTGAACGAACTTGAAGCCGAAGGTGCGCTCGTGCGCACAGCCAAGCGCGCCTTCTCGCCTGCCGAGCAACCGCCGCCCACGGGCATCGTGCGCTTCGAGCGCATCGACCGCGACGGCGAGCTGATCGGCCGCGCCATCGGCAAGGATGGCCCCTTCGGACCAGACATCCTGTATGCCGGCCCGTCTGGCGCGAACCATCGCAAGGGCGGCCCACAGCTGGCGCTTGCCGTCGGCGAGCGTGCGCTCTGCCGCGTCGAAAAGGGACGCGACGGCATCTGGCGTGCGCGCGCCATCAAGAAGATCGACGCGACACCCGAGACCTCGCTGATAGGCGTCTACCGCGCTAATCGCTACGGCGGCACGGTTGAACCAACATCCCGCAAGGAAAAATCGGAATTCATCATAGAACGCGGTGACTCGCGAGACGCACGCGATGGCGATCTCGTGCGTATTCAGGCCCGACCCGCGCGCGGCTATGGCCCGCGCCGCGCCAGCATCACGGATGTGCTCGGCCACATCGACGATCCGCGCGCGGCCTCGCTGATCGCGATGCACACGCACGGTGTGCCGGATGAATTCCCGGAAGCCGTGATCGAGGAAGCGAACAAGGCCCGCCCTGCCCCTGCGCCGCGCGAAGACCTGACGAAAATCCCGCTGATCACCATCGATCCTGAAGACGCGCGCGATCATGACGACGCCGTCTACGCTGAGCCCGATGGTCATGGGGGATGGAGGGTGATCGTTGCCATCGCGGACGTCGCCGCCTATGTGCGCGTCGGCACGGCGCTGGATCGCGAAGCCTACCGACGCGGCAACTCCACCTACTTCCCCGACCGCGTATCGCCCATGCTGCCGGAACATCTCTCGGCGGACCTCTGCTCGCTGCGAGAGAATGAACTGCGAGAGACGTTTGCGGTGGAGATATTCTTCAGCGCCAACGGTCACAAGACGAAACACCGCTTCATTCGCGGCAAGATGCGGTCAGCCGCCAAACTGTCGTATCGCCAGGCCCAGGACGCGATTGATGGCAACCCCGATGACAAGACACAACCTCTGCTGGAACAGGTTCTGAAGCCGCTCTGGGGCGCCTATGCAGCCGTGTCTAAGGCGCGAGATCAGCGCCACCCGCTGGACCTTGATCTGCCGGAACGCCGCGTGCGGATCGGACACGACGGCAAGATCGCCTCAATCAGCCTGCGCGAGCGCTTCGACGCACACCGCCTGATCGAAGAATTCATGATCCAGGCCAACGTCTGCGCCGCCGAGACGCTGGAGACCAAGCGCACGCCGCTGGTCTATCGCGTGCACGAGGAGCCAAGCGAGGAGAAGGTCAACTCACTGGCCAACTTCCTGCCCACCATCGGGCTAAAGTGGACACGCGGCGAAACCATCACAGGCGCGCGGTTCAACAAGCTGCTGGCGGACGTGAAGGGTTCGGAGAACGAACCGCTGGTCAACGAGATGGTGCTGCGTACGCAGGCGCAGGCGCGCTATGCCGACGAGAACCTTGGCCACTTCGGCCTGAACCTCGCGAAGTATGCGCACTTCACCTCGCCCATCCGTCGCTATTCGGATCTCATCGTTCATCGCGCTCTCATCCGCGCCCTGGGTCTCGGACCAGACGGCATGAACGATCAGGACGCCGTGCGCCTCGAAGAGATGGCCGAGCACGTCACCATGACCGAACGCCGCTCCATGGCGGCTGAACGCGAGGCGACCGACCGCTATCTTGCCATCTACATGGCAGATCGTGTGGGGGCGGTGTTCGACGCCCGCATCGCCGGCGTGAACCGCGCCGGCTTGTTCGTGCGTCTCGCGGAGAAAGGTGCGGATGGGTTCATCCCTGCCTCGCGCCTGTCGGACGAGTACTGGATCCACGACGACGTCAGCGCCGCCATGGTCGCGCAGCGGTCCGGCCAGCGTTACGAGATGGGCATGAACGTCCAGGTGAAGCTGATGGAGGCGACCCCGGTTACCGGCGGCCTGCTGTTCTCCATGCAATCGCCGCCGCGTCCACGGCGCACGGACCTGAAGATGCCTTCGCGTGACAGCGACGGCCGGGGCCCGCCGCGTGGTCCGCGCGATGGTCCGGCCCGCAAACGTCCAACCGACGGCGGCGGGCGCCCCCCGAACATCCGCCACTCGACCAAGAAGGGTCCCAGCGGCGGCAAGGCTAGCTACGGCAAGAACAAGAAGCGCAAGGGACGGTAGGGGTCCAGCCACACCGTTGACTGTGTCTCGCGCCGGGTCCAACTCAATCCCATGACGAGCCCGTTCGATCCGGATAATGACCCCGCGCAGGTTGCAGCCGCGAAGGTGGCTGCGGCCAAGGCCCTCAGCGAGGATGACCTGCTGCGCGAAGACCCGGCGAACCTGATCGCGAACCCGGCCACGCCCCGGGATGCCGCGACACTGGTCCTCTACAAGCTCATGCCGGATGGCCTGCGCATCCTGATGGGGTGCCGGTCTGCGGGGCATGATTTCATGCCAGACAAGTATGTATTCCCCGGCGGTCGGGTCGACGATGACGACGCGGTCGTGCCGGCGTTGTCTGAACTGGACGCCGAGGAAGACCGTACGCTCGAGATCGGGGCAACGCGTCCAACGCGCGCTTTCCCGCTAACCGCCGTGCGCGAGATGTTCGAGGAGACCGGGCTGATTGTCGGCAAACCGTCTGAGCGTCTGCTCGACGTGCCGCCCGCATGGGCGGAATATTTCGACCAGGGCGCAGCGCCCTCCCTCTCTGGCCTACAGTTCGTCGGTCGCGCCATCACGCCGCCAATGCGTCACAAGCGCTTCGACGCGCGATTCTTTATGGCAAATGCCGAGCAGGCGCTGATCGATGATCGCGACCCTGCCGACAGCCGGGAACTTGCCGACCTACGCTGGTTCACGCTGGCCGAAGTCGCCGGGCTGGACCTGCCCAACGTCACCCGCTTCGTGATTTCCGAAGTCGAGGCGCGGCTGGCCGGGCAGACACTGATCAAGCCCTTCCACCTCTACTGGACCCAGGCCGGCCACGTTCGCGAGCGGATCGGCTAGCCAAATCCCGATATATTTCAGTTATTTGTCGCTGTCCCTTGACTCGGGCGGCGCACGCCTGTCTAAGCACGCTTCCTAATTTTCAGACACCGTCCGAGAACGACCATGGCCAAGCCGACCACCATCAAGATTCGCCTGAACTCCTCGGCGGACACCGGCTTCTTCTACGTCACGAAGAAGAACCCGCGCACGCAGACCGAGAAGCTCGTGCTGAAGAAGTACGATCCGGTCGTGCGCAAGCACGTCGAGTTCAAGGAAGGCAAGATCAAGTAAGCCTCGCGCTGCTGATCTGATCAAACGGAATCGAAAAGGCCCGGAGCATCGCTCCGGGCCTTTTGCTTTTGGGCCTGTGAAGCCGCCCTACTGGGCGGCCTTCGGCAGCGCGTAGGCGATCACCCAGCCGCCCTCGCCATCAACCGGCGTGTCGTTCCCGTCGCGCGGATAGCGCCAGCTGGGGTTCGGGATGGTGACCACCACATACTGGCGGCCATCCTTGCCGACATAGCTCATTGGCGTCGCGTGTGCGCTACCCGGCAAGTCGTCCTGCCACTTCACCTCGCCCGTGCGTACGTCGAACGCGCGCAGCGTCGCGTCCATCGTGCCGGCATGGAAGATCAGACCGCCGCGCGTCGTCATCGAGCCCGACTGAAGCGGCGTCCCAACCATGAACGGCAACCCGCTCTGGACCCCGAACGGCCCCGACTGTTTCATCGATCCCAGAGAGCGCTTCCAGAGCAGCGTGTTGGTGTTGAGGTCGATCACGCCGAGCACGCCATAGGGCGGCTCGAAGCACGGCAGGTTGGAGCCGATGTTGAGGAACGGGATCGGCAGGCGCCAGTCGGACATGAACGGCGCCGTGTCTCCACGATAAAGCACGCGATCCTGGTCGAACCGCTGGCGATGCGCCGCGGCAGCTGGATCAGGCTGTCCACCGCCCGGGCCACGCCCAGGCCCGGCAGCCGGCGCTTGCGGTCCGGCATGGTCGTCACGCGCGGCCCGGCGGGCTGCGTTCTGCGCCGCCATGGCTTCGCGATCCTCAAGGCTGCGCAAGAC
The DNA here is from genome assembly GCA_002483135.1 of Hyphomonadaceae bacterium UBA7672. GTDB lineage: Bacteria > Pseudomonadota > Alphaproteobacteria > Caulobacterales > Hyphomonadaceae > UBA7672. The sequence goes on from DLHI01000024.1 coordinate 73,023, forward strand.
AATGCGGTTGCCCATCGTCATCGGCGCGGCGATCAGCAGGCCGTTGTCAGCATCAACCGAGACCGAGCCCCAGTTGAAGCCGCCGGCATTGCCCGGATACTGGAACGAGCCGCCCCAGGTCTCCTGATCCGTGCCATAGCCGCCGCCGCCACGCATTGGCGGTGTGAAGATGCCCTCATAGCGCATCTTCTTGTACTCGATCCGGCAGTGCAGCTGGTCGAGCGGTGTGACGCCCCACATGTCCTGCTCGAGCCGATCGTCGCGGAAGTGCGGCAGCGGCGAGAAGGGCTGGGTCGCGGTTACCCTTTCTCCCTCGGCCGGATTCTGCGGCACAGCCAGTTCGGGCGTGTCGTAGATCGGAACGCCGGTACGACGGTCGAGCAGGAATATCTCGCCACGTTTGGTCGGTTGGGCGACGGCGGGGATGATCTCGCCAGTGCCATCCTTACGAATGTCGATCAGCACGGGCTGCGAGGGCACGTCATAGTCCCAGATATCGCGATGGACGGTCTGGTAGACCCAGCGGCGGATGCCGGTCGCTGCATCAATCGCGACGATGGCGCTGGCGTTCTCTTCGGACTCCTTCGAGCGGAGGTCGCCGTCGAAGTAATCGGGCGAGGAGTTGCCCGTCGGCGCGTAGATCAGGTTCAGCTTTGGATCGTAGCTCATATTGGACCACACGTTCGGCGTGCCGCGCGTGTATTCCTGACCCTCGTCTGGCAATCCTTGGAAACCGGGCTTGCCCATGTCCCACGCCCAGGCGAATTCGCCCGTGATTGTGTCATAGGCGCGCACGACGCCCGACGGGTTGCCGATCTGCTGGTTGTCAGTGACCCAGCCACCGGTCACCACCTTGTCGCCCGCGACGAGCGGAGCCGAGGTCACCATGAAGTTTCCGAGCGGGGCATAACCGAGCCCCGACATCAGGTTGATTTCGCCGTTACGGCCGAAGGTCGTGCAGGTCTGGCCAGTCATCGCGTCAACGGCGACAAGGCGGGCGTCCACCGTTCCGGCGATGATACGCTTGGCGCACTCGCCAGTGTATTCAGCGGGCGCCTCGTAATAGCCTAGGCCGCGGCATGTGCGGGCGAATGTGGAGGCATTCTCGATGCCACCGGGGACCTCCGTCTTGGTGTCATGACGCCAGACTTCGGCGCCGCTGTCTGAATCAAGGGCAATCAACGTGCTTCCGGCTGTGCAGACATAGACCAAGCCATTGGCCATCTGCGGCGTCTGCTTGAAGTCGTAGGGAACGCCCGTGCGGTATTCCCAGACCTTTTCCAGCCCGCCGACGGTTTCAAGATTGATTTGGTCGATCTGTGCGAAGCGTTGGCCTCCCGCGACCCCGCCATAGAAGCGCCAATCTCCCACGGCTGAATCGCCGATCAGCTTGGCGTCGCGTGTGCCTTCGGCCACAGGCCAGTGCTGCATGGCCCCCACGGCAAGCAAGAGCGCGCCAGCGACGCTGGCAAAGCCCACCCAGCGACCGCCGACATAGATGGGGCGCGTCTCCGGTTTCTTGGTCGCCGCGGCATGCCATGGCGACAGGAACCAGAGGCCCACTACCAGCCAAGCCGCAAGGCGCGGCAGTAGGGCGACGAAGTCGAGACCCGCCTCAAGATACGACCACACCACCGTCACGACGAGGATCGCGGCGTAGATGGTCGAGGCCAGCGGATTGCGATTGAAGACCAGCCAACCGCAGGCGGCCAGCAGCGCCCCCATAAGCGCGTAATAGAAGCTGCCGCCCAGCACCAGCAACTGGACGCCGTACCAGAGAAGGTAAGCTCCGATTGACACCAGTGCCGCCGCATAGGCCGCGTTGAGACCCAGCACGATAGCCTGGGGCTCGTTCTTGCGGATCAGTTGGACCGAGACGAAGGCCGCTCCGGCGAACAGCGCGCCGGTGAGGAAGTAGAACATCGCCGCGATGATCATGCCGGTGTTGACCAGCAGCGGCAGCGGGTTCGGATTGAACGGGCTCGGCGCCGGCACAGGCGGCATGAGTTCGTTGACGACACCGCCAACGATAGAAACGACCGCGATCAACAGATAGGCGACCGCAAACGCCCATGGGGCGATACGCGTTGGCATTGATGTCCTCCCGACCAGCCGTATCCCAGCGCCCAACTCCCGCGCGGTCCGGCCTTCTGGCAACGAAACTAGCGTTACTGATCGGTCCATGAAAAGCGCCCGATCGCCCCAACCGACGTCTTTTCGTAGCGTCAGCTGTCACAAGCCTGTGCGCGGAGCGCGGGAATGAGCCTATGCGAAGGGCCGCATTGGCTCGGCCTTGTGCTCGGCGAAGATCGTATCGTCGTTCGCCTCGATCAGCCGGACCTCATAGCCCCAGAGGTCGGCCAGGTGCTGCAGAACACGGTCTGCGTCCTTTTCCTCGAGCGTGACCCCGTCGACCACGTTGTGGCGCAGCTCGAGCCTGCGGTCGCCGGCAAGATCAACATCGACCACCTGGATATCCGGGTCGCGCCGGGCGACGTCATACTGCCGCGCCAGCGCCCGGCGAACCTCGCGATAGCCACGCTCGTCATGGATGGCGGCGACCAGCATCTCCTCCTCGTCGTGGTCATCGACGATGTGGAACAAGCCCATCTTCCGGATCAGGTGAGGCGACAAGTATTGCGAGATGATGCTCTCGTCGCGGAAGTTCGCCCACACCTCCTTCAGCGTGCCGTAGGGGTTGCCGTTGCCGGCGATATCCGGGAACCAGGCGCGGTCCTCATCGGTCGGCGTCAGCGAGATGCGCTCGATGTCCTGCATCATGGCAAAGCCGAGCGCATAGGGGTTGATCCCGGAATAGCGACGGTCGTTGAAGTCAGGCTGCATCACCACGCTCGTGTGCGAGTGCAGGAATTCGAGATACGCGCCGTCGCTAATCTGACCCGTTTCGTGCAGACGCGTCATGATGCGATGGTGGGTCCACGTTGCGCAGCCCTCGTTCATCATCTTCGTCTGTCGCTGCGGATAGAAGTACTGCGCAATCAGACGGATAATGCGCAGGATCTCGCGCTGCCATCCGGCGAGACGCGGTGCGGTCTTTTCGAGAAAATAAAGGATGTTCTCTTCCGGCAGTTTCAGGATGGCCTTGCGGCGATCCTCTTCCATCTTCTTCTTCGAGGCCGGCACCTTGCCCTTCGCCTTGGGCACCGTGCGCCAGAGATCGTTGAACAGAGCCTCGCCGTGTGCGCGGCGTTCCTGTTCGCGGCGCTCTTCGGTCGCCAGGTCCATCGATCGCTTGCCGGGATAGCGGTGGATGCCGTGGCTCTGCAGCGCGTGCGCCGCGTCCACCAGCCGCTCCACCGCCTCGATCCCATACCGCTCTTCGCACTTTGCGATGTAGCTCTTGGCGAATGAAAGATAGCCCGCGATGCCCGACGCATCGGTCCACTGACGGAACACATAGTTGTTCTTGAAGAAGTGGTTGTGGCCCATGGCGGCGTGGGCCAGCACCAGCGTCTGCATCGTCGCGGAGTTCTCCTCCATAATGTAGCAGATGCACGGGTCGGAATTGATGACGATCTCGTACGCGAGGCCCTGATAGCCCTTGTTGTACATCATCTGGTTGCGGGCAAAATCCTTGCCGAAGCTCCAGTGCTTGTAGAACAGCGGCATGCCGACGCTGGAATAGGCATCCAGCATCTGCTCGGACGTGATCACCTCGATCTGCGTGCGATAGGTGTCGAGACCAAGCTCGCCCTCGCCGATCTTGCGCACGGCGTCGAATATCCGGCCCAGCGTATCGAAGTTCCAGTCTGAGCCGGTGTAGAGGAGCGAGGCCGACGGTTCTGGCTTGGCCACCAGCTTGGACTTCGGCTTGCGCGCAGCGGTTGTCTCGTTGCTCATGGCTTACGCCTCCGCCTTCGCGCCTTCACGCGCGAACAGGTCCCGGAACACGGGATAGATATCGCGGCGGTGGCTGACCTTGCGCATCGCAAGACGTTCTTCAGATCCGGCGACGAGTTCATAGGCTCGCCACAACGAAGACGCTTCGCCCGCGCCATCGTCGCGCCCATGGCCAACTTCGAGATAGGCGTAGTACTGGCACAGCGGCAGGATCGCAGTCCGCAGCAGGTTGATGGTGTTGTTGTTGTCCATCGGCAGATTGTCGCCGTCGCTCGCCTGCGCGGCATAGATGTTCCACTGGTTGGCCGGAAAGCGGTCGTGAACGATACGCGCCATCTCCTCCAGCGCGGTCGAGACAACCGTGCCGCCGCTTTCGCGCGAATGGAAGAAGGTGTCCTCGTCTACCTCCTTGGCCTCATGGGTGTGTCGAATGAACACGACGTCCACACGCTTGTACCGCCGCTTGAGGAACAGATACAGCAGCGAGTAGAACCGCTTGGCGAGGTCCTTCATGTGCTCGTCCATCGAGCCGGACACGTCCATCAGGCAGAACATCACGGCGCGCGCGACAGGCTTGGGAACCTGGTCATAGCGGCGATAGCGCACGTCGATCGGATCAATGAACGGCACCAACCGCATGCGCTTCTGCTTGCGTTCAAGCTCAGCGCGCAGGCCGGCAACCGCCGCGTCATGCCCGCCCTCATCATCAAGCCGGGCGATCTCCGCCTCAAGCGCCGCGATTTCCTCCGGGCGCGGACGGCCAAGCGCCGTGCGGCGGAGCATCGAATTGCGCATGGTACGCCCCACCGACAGCGTTGCCGGCGGACCGGAGGAGCGATAACCCGCGCGAACCGGTTGCGTCTCCTCGACGCCCAGCACCTGCCGCTTTGCCAGATCGGGCAGTTCGAGATCTTCGAGGAAAAGATCGAGGAACTCATCGTCCGACAGCGCGAAACGAAACTCATCCTCGCCTTCGCCGCCATCTCCAGCGCCTGAACCGCCGCCTTCATCGTCGGGGCGGGGGATCGTATCGCCCTGCACATACTTCTTGTTGCCGGGCAGCACGTATTCGCGCTTGCCGCCCTCGCTGCCGCGGCGCAGCACGGGTTCATGCACCCCATCGGCCGGCACCACGATGTCGCCCGCCTTGTCGACGTCCTTGATAGAACGCTTGGCGGATGCCTCCCGCACGGCCCGTCGCACAAGCGCGCGAGCGCGGCGGATGAATCTCTGGCGGTTCGCCAGCGACTTGCCCCCCGGGTCCCGACGACGGTCGATGATGTGCATGTGTGAGGGCTTTCGCTAGCTGGTCTGCTTGACCCTCATGTACCACTCGACCAGGCGGCGAACCTGCCGTTCGGTGTAGCCACGCTCCATCATGCGCTGAACGAACTCGTCGTGCTTCTTCTCACTCTCCGAGTCCTTCTTCGATCCGAACGAGATCACAGGCAGCAGGTCTTCGACCTGACTGAACATGCGCCGCTCGATCACTTCGCGGATCTTCTCGTAGGACGTCCAGCTCGGGTTCTTGCCCTTGTTGTTGGCGCGCGCCCGCAGCGTGAATTTCACCACCTCGTTGCGGAAGTCCTTCGGATTGGCGATTCCGGCCGGCTTCTCGATCTTCGACAGCTCCTGATTCAGGAGTTCGCGATCCAGCATCTGGCCCGTGTCCGGGTCCTTGAAGTCCTGATCCTCGATCCACGCATCCGCATAGTCGACATAGCGGTCGAACAGATTCTGTCCGTAGTCGTGATAGCTTTCGAGATACGCCTTCTGGATCTCGTGGCCGATGAACTCCGCATAGCGCGGCGCAAGTTCGGCCTTGATGAATTCCAGGTACTGCCCCTCGACGTCCTCGGGATACTGCTCGCGCTTGATCGCTTGCTCCAGGACGTACATCAGGTGCACCGGATCGGCGGCCACCTCTTCGGTATCGTGATTGAATGTCGCTGACAGCGCCTTGAAGGCGAAGCGAGTCGAGATGCCGTCCATGCCCTCATCGACGCCGGCGGCATCCTTGTATTCCTGCAGCGTGCGCGCCTTGGGGTCGACCTCCTTGAGGCTTTCCCCATCATAGACGCGCATCTTGGCGAACAGGTTCGAGTTCTCGTGTGGTTTGAGGCGCGACAGCACCGCAAACCGCGCCAGCATTTCCAGCGTTCCTGGCGCCAGCGGCGCATCGGCCAGTTCCGAGCTGCGCACCAGCTTCTCGTAGATCTTCGTCTCTTCCGTGACCCGCAGCGCGTAAGGGACCTTGATCACGTAGATACGGTCGATGAAGGCCTCGTTGGTCTTGTTGTTCTTGAACGCGCGCCACTCGCTTTCGTTGGAGTGCGCCAACACGATGCCCGTGAATGGGATCGCGCCGATGTTCTCCGAGCCGACATAGTTCCCTTCCTGCGTCGCAGTCAGAAGCGGGTGCAGCATCTTGATCGGCGCCTTGAACATCTCGACGAATTCGAGAACGCCTTGGTTCGCGCGGTTAAGGCCGCCGGAATAGCTGTACGCATCCGGATCGGACTGCGAGTGCATCTCAAGCTTGCGGATATCAACCTTGCCGACCAGGGAGGACACATCCTGGTTGTTCTCGTCGCCCGGTTCAACCTTTGCGACGCCGATCTGGCGCATGCGGGACGGCTTCACCTTGGCGACGCGGAACTTGGTGATGTCGCCGCCGAACTCATCCAGACGCTTCAGCGCCCACGGGCTCATCAGCCCCGTCAAACGCCGACGCGGAATGCCGTAGTCCTTCTGCAGTTGTTCCGCCTGCGTTTCCGGATCGAACAGCACGAGAGGGCTTTCGAACACGGGGCTGAGATCATTGCCGGCCTTCAGCACATAGATGGGCAGGTCTTCGATCAGCGCCTTGATGCGCTCTGCCAGCGAAGACTTGCCGCCGCCGACAGGGCCCAGCAGGTAGAGGATCTGCTTGCGCTCCTCGAGGCCCTGCGCGCCCTGCCGGAAGAAGGCGACAATCCGCTCGATCGTCTCTTCCATCCCGTAGAATTCGGAGAAGCGGGGATAGACGCGGATTGTGCGATTGGAGTGGATGCGGCCGAGGCGCGGATCCCGCGACGTGTCGATCATCTCCGGCTCGCCGATCGCAGCAAGCAACCGCTCGTGCGGGCCCGCGAACATCAGCGGGTCCTTCCTGCAGCCTTCGAGATACTCCTGGATCGTCATCACCGTCTCGCGACGGCTTTCGAAGGCCTTCGTGTAGCTGTCGAACAGATCGCGCGACATCATCGCTCCCTTTTCAGCCCGCAGAGCGGGATCCAGAGGCACGTCAGGTCGGAACTGCTTCAGCGTTTGACCGCGCCGCCGCAGTCCCTCGTAGGCTGCACCCGTTCGGGAGAAGCGCGCCTGCCAGTCGGTGGCAGCGCAGGCGCCCGCCCGATGGTGCGTAGAGGAACCATCTCCTCAAATGTCGGCGCTGGAAAGGCGAATTGAAGAGGTCGTACTGCTCAACCGCCCCGCGCTGAATCACGATACTAGAAGAATCGCTCGGCGGTACCAGCCCTCGCTACATTTGAACGAGGACTGAAGCAGCCGGTCGCCTGCCGTGCTGCATCCGCCACAATTGCTGCGTCGTGATCGGGCAATGTGTGGAATTGTCTGCCTTTGCCGTGTGCATTGTTACAGTTGGCGTTACAGTTGGCCCGGCGCCGTGCACGAACATGCCCTCAACTGAAGCCATCTGGCACCCGTCGGATCAGGGGCCTAGCGCCGCGGGATCGCGTTGGCGCTCAACATGTGTGAGTGCTGGTCGCAACGCGAGTAACAGGATGGCGTCGGCTAGTGGTGATGACGGCGCCGCCCATCGAACCGCCACACATGATGATTGTGCGCGTCTCCTTCGCCGGTCCATGCCAGCGTCTCTTTTGGTTCGAATGACGCATCTTCCGCCTCCGGCGCATCCGGGTCAGGCGTTTGCGGCCCCCCAGCCCTTGAAGTCGTGCGGCAGCCCGTCCAGCCAGGATATTTCTGCATTGTCGTCGAACCTGGGGCCGCCATAGGCGCGGCGCTCCAGACGATACCGGTCAATTTGTGCGGAAGGTTGGATCTTGTCGGCCATGGCGGGTCCTCATCTTGGTTTTGCGGCGCACGCCTCACCCTGCACCGCACATACCCATTACAAACGCACCAGGGCCAAAGAGGTTACCTGCCTATCTCCACCCGCGCCAATACGAAGCGCGATCAGCTGCGGCGTTGACAGGCCGTCTCAATCGGCACGCCCGTGATTGGATCCTGCACGCGGCTGTAAAGCGCCTTGGGATCGCCTATCCAGGCGGGGAACAGCGAGAAAGAGGCGACGTTACCCGGGATGAACTGCAACTGTACCACCTTCTGGCCGGGCAATGCTGCGTCGGTCCCAATTGCCCAGCGGCCATACGCGCGTATCTCGTAGAAGCCGGAAGTCCCGTTGAGAATGTAGCTGCCCTCGCCGTACAGCGAGAAATCGGGCTGAATCTGGATCATGAGGTCGATATTGGCCGGAGCGGAGTTGAGCACGCAGCGCCAGATTCCCGAAAGGTCCTGACCATGTGCAATATTGGGCGTCAGCAGCGTCGCCGCCACAACCAGTAAGCGCTTCATTGTAAGTTTCCCCAAGAGGTCGATAAGAAGCAGACCACCTGAAAGCGGAAAGCCGAGACAGAAAGGGACACAGCTCGATGAAACCTCGAGAGTTCGTCGGCGCGGCAAGTGTTCCCGGCGGCGTCGAGCTGCGCCTGTTCCGACATGGCGATGATCACGTCATCATGGTCGACAACAACGAACTCATGAGCAGCCGCGTCGGCGGCTCCGAAGAAGCGCTCGCGCTCATGACCTGCGAGCGGCTGGGGGCCCGCGCCGCGCCGCAACTGCTCATCGGCGGCTATGGCATGGGCTTCACCCTGCGCGCCGCCCTCGGCGTTCTTGACGCCGACGGACGCGCCACCGTCGCTGAAATTGCCCCCGAGATCATCGACTGGGCGCGCGGCCCCATGGTCGCGCTCACCGCCGGCTGCCTCGACGATCCGCGCGTCAGCCTCGTCATGGGCGACGTCGCAAGCGCCATCGCCTCCGCCACGAAGCGCTATGACGCCATCCTGCTCGACGTGGACAACGGCCCCTCCGGCCTCGTGCGCGCCGACAATGATGGCCTCTACTCGATGAAGGGCCTCGCGAAAGCGAAAGCCGCCCTGAAGCCCGGCGGCATCCTCGCCATCTGGTCCGCCGCCCCCGACGCAGCCTTCACCCGCCGCCTCAAGGATGCGGGCTTCAAGGTCGACGAAGTCACCGTCCGCGCCCGCAGCAACGGCAAGGGCCCACGGCACACGATCTGGTTCGGACAGAGTCGCTGAATCGCCATCGGATAGGCGCGAAAAGTCCGGTCACGCGCCGGACAGAGACGCCTCACGCAGCGCTTCCGTCAAGGCCGCGATCACGGCCATACATTTTCGCATCTCGGGATGAGCATCGCCGTACCGCAAGGCTATCTCGGCTCTTCTCTTGTTGGTGGCGGCGAGTTCGTAATTTAGCGCATCGACGAGAGCGATGCCGAAGCCTGCGTCCACGCCAGATCCACTGGCGCTAAGCGACGCCCGAGCTGCCTTCAGGCGAACAATTTCCGGATGATTGTCGCCGTAGAGTATCTGTGCCTCGGCGAGCTGGCGAACGGAGACCGCGACATCTTCCGCTATCCGTGCCGCGTAGCCATTCTCGCTTGTCGGCGGCGACGCGCACGCGGCCAGCATCGCGATCACAGGTAGACAGACGAGCTTCATTGAAACCTCCCAACCTGTCCTAAGGTTACACGCGCGCGTACGTCCTTGCAATGCGAAGCAGCGCGCGAGGGGACGGAAGGCTGGCGATCCCGGCAGGACTTGAACCTGCAACCACCCGCTTAGAAGGCGGGTGCTCTATCCAGTTGAGCTACGGGATCAGACGCAGCCTTGGCGTCTTAATGGGGTTCCCCGGCATACGCCAGAACCCGGTCCCTAGTGGGTCCACGGTCTCTTGCGCACGGCGGCGAAGTTCTCGGCGTACGATTTGATCACCCTGCGTGCCTCGCGCGGCTCATTGACCTGAAAGGCGATGCCCTGACGGCGGGCATAGTCGATCGCCTCCTCGCGGGTGGCGAATGTCAGGCGCACCTGCGTGTTGGTATCGCCATTGCCGATCCAGCCCATCAGGGGGTCCACCGTGCGTGCGGATTCGCTGACGAACTCCAGCACCCAGTCCTGCGACTTGGCCGTGCCTGACTGCATGGCGTTGCGGGCGGGACGGTAGATTTTGGCAAGCATCTGGCGACTCCGTAGCGGCCCCATCTGCCTGCAAAGTCACGAAAATTCAACTGCGCACACCGCCACGCGCCACTATTGGGCGGGTTTGGCCAAGTTGGTGATATATTCCGCAAGATCAGTCACTTCCTGACCCTTGAAGATGAAATTCGGCATGGCCGGATGGCTGGTCTGCATCCAGGCGGCGAGACCCTCGGCGGTGGTGGCTGGACGGCCGGCGATCTCGCGGAAAGCGGGCGCCCCGACATTGATCGTGGGTGCGCTGCCATTTCCGATGTCGTGGCACTGCGCGCAGACCTGCGCTGCAACTGCCCCTCCGCGATAGGATCCGGCCGATTCCAGCTGCTGCGCTGGCGCCTCGGCCGTCTCTATCATGGGAGGCTTCTCCTCAGTCGCCGTACCCTCTGTCGGAGTGCAAGCGGTGAGCCCTGCCGTCCCAGCGATCAACGAAAGGAGAATGAACTTCATGGGCTAGGCCCTCGACGCCTGCAGTTTTCTTAGCCTGCCCCTGTCCCGCCCTCCGGATTTGACAGGCATCAAGTCAACTGCCCGAGCCACTCGCGCGCTTCAGCGGATATGAGACCTGGGAGACCCGGCAACTCACCAGCGGTGAAGGCGGCGATCGGCTGCTGCTTCGCAGTGGAGACAAGCACGTCGAAGTCCTCTCCGCCGTGCAGGCCTTCGCCCAGGAACAGGCCGATAGCGGCCCAAGGGGCCTCGGTCGCTGCAAACACGTCGGCGGCGAAAGGCGTCTCTTCGAGAAAACCGGCCTCGATGCGCCCATAGCGGGCCTGCATCGCCTGTGCGACCTGTCGTGCGCAGGCTGATGATCTACCGGGCGTCTTCGATCCATGCGCCACCAGCACCACGCGGGGATCGGCGGCGTGGCTGATCGTGCGAAGCGCAAGATTGTCCGCAAGGAACGGGGCAAACCCGCGCCACAGCGCCAGCGGCGGACGAAGCACCCGTCCTGACCCCGTCACAAATGGCTTGAGACGATGGCCGAAGAAGAAGCCATCGGAAAACAGGAGGGGCAAGACCAGAAGCGGTCGCGGGCCGCACGCAGCGACAGCCCGATCAACCACACCCTCGACATTGACGAGAACCGAGCCGACGTCAGCCTCCGGAACAGCGCCGCCCACCTGCTCCACGATCCCGGCAAGCCGCGTGTTGTTGGCAGCCCCGCCGCGCTCGCCGTGCGCAGCCAGCAGAATGACGGGTCTGTCGGTCATTTCCTCAGGTTGCAAATTTGGGGTGCGGGCCTGCCAGCCGAAGCTCCACAGGAGCGAAGGCTGGTCGGAGTGGCTGGATTCGAACCAACGACCCTCTGCTCCCAAAGCAGATGCGCTACCAGACTGCGCCACACTCCGACTTGGCGGGGCTTATACCCCAAAGATGGCGGAACGGAAGCCAAGCTTCAGGCCTCTGCTCATGAGACCTATTGGCTGGGGTTGACGCCCAATGCCGGTCACTCTATTTAGCCATTATGTTAATTAACATAATTGCTAAATGACCCAGACGCCCGACGCCCTTTCGCAGACCTTCGCAGCCCTCGCCGACCCGACGCGGCGCGCCATTCTCGCCCAGCTCAGCCAAGGGCCGGCCACGGTGAATGAGCTGGCCGCGCCATTCGATATTTCGCTTCCCGCCATATCCCGCCACCTCAAGGTTCTGGAAGGCGCCGGCCTGATCGCGCGCGGCCGCGAGGCGCAATGGCGCCCGTGCGAGTTGAAGGCGGAACCTCTGAAGCAGGTCGATGGTTGGCTCTCGCGATACCGCGGTTTCTGGGAAGGATCATTCGACCGAATGGACGCCTACCTCGCACAGATTGCCAAAGGAGAGCATCGTGGCCGCAAGAAACAGTGAGGTAATCCGCGACGATGAACTCCTGATCCAGCGCGAATTCGACGCGCCTGTCGCGCTCTTGTTCCGCCTCTGGGAAAGTCCCGATCACATGATCCGATGGTGGGGACCGGAAGAGTTCACCACCACATTCATTGACTGGCGGCTGATCCCCGGACGGCCATGGAGCGCCACCATGGTCTCGCGCGCTTACGGCGTCTCCAACATGGGCGGCGTCATCCGCGAAGTGGAGAAGAACAAGCGCATCGTCTTCACCTTCGCCTGGGACAGGGACACAGGCTTCGATATGGACACGGTCGTCACAGTCAGCTTCGCCGAGCTCAACGGAAGAACGGTGCAGACCTTCCACCAGACGCCATTTTCCACGGTCGCTGTTCGCGACAGCCATGTCGGCGGCTGGAACTCCCTGTTCAACAAGCAGCAGATCTACGCCGAGAACTTCGCCATCGCCGAACAGAAGGGCGCACGCACATGATCACGCTCACGACCTACAAGTGGGTGCCGGATTTCGCTGCTCCGCTCATGCGGGCCCTGCGCGTGCGCTGGGCGCTTGAGGAAGCCGGTATGCCCTACGCCGTCCGCCATGTTGCGCTTGGACCGGAGCAACGTTCTTCCGAGCACCTCGCACGCCAGCCCTTCGGACAGGCGCCGGCCATTGAGGAGGGTGGGTTGGTTCTGCACGAGAGCGGCGCCATTGCCCTGCACATCGCGGAAAAGAGCGAAGCCCTGATGCCTGCCGATCCGGTTGGTCGCGCGCGCGCCATCGCATGGGCATTCTCGGCCCTGAACTCCATTGAACCGACCGTGCAGGAACTTGGCAGCATCGACTTTTTCCACGCGCAGGAAGACTGGACCAGGACGCGCCGACCTCAGGTGGTGACGTTCCTGAAGTTGCGCCTCGGTCAACTGGCAGACGCGCTCGGCGACAAGGACTATCTCGAAGGCCGCTTCACCGTCGGCGACTTGCTGATGTCGGACGTCCTGCGCATCCTTGATCAATCGAAGCTCCTTGACGAGTTTCCGACGCTGAAGGCCTACAAGCTGCGTTGCGAAGCACGCCCGGCCTTCCAGCGCGCGATGAAGGCGCAGATGGATGGCTTCGCGCAGGCGGCGTAGCTATTTCGCAGCCCTGAGCAGCCTGAAGACGCCCGTTCCACGCGCACGGACATCGCCGTCGACCTTCACCAGGCATTCGGTGTGAGCGACTTCGCCGTCGTGATCGATGAGGCGGCCGTGGGCGGTGAGCCAGTCGCCACGCTTGATGGGATCGAAGTATTCCAGCGCCATCCGCAAGGTGACTGTTCGCCGGTTCAGCAGGAACACCGCAGCGCGCGCCATCGCGCTGTCGCACACGGTTGCGATCATGCCACCGTGCATGAAGCCCATAGTGTTCGTGTGGACGGGCTCGACCTTTAGGCCAAGTGTCATCTCGCCGGGTGCATCCTGTTCCGCCTGGAACAGGGGACCGACGTGGTTCACGAAAGGCGCACGGGCGACGTAAACAAAACCTGATGGCGCCGACGGTGGCGCCTCATCCGGCATTGCCGAACGCCTTGTGGGTCACCTTGTCGCCCGGCTTGAGGCCGAGGGCAGCGGCCTGACCTCCGGCGATCTCGATTACAGCGGCCGAGCGAAGCCCTGGCGCCAGCGGGCGAAGGCTGCCCGCGCGAGCATTCTGCACGATGGCCACAATGGTCCCGTCCGCGCCGACATAGAGCAGGTCGAGATTCACTTGAACGCCCTTAAGGTTCAGTAACACGCCATCGGGAGCCTTGCGCATGTCCAGCAGCAGGCCTTGTCCGGCCGGCACGGTAGCGCGACCCGAAAGGCCCTTGGCGATCTCCTCGGGCGTGTCCGCGATCTCGACTGTAAAGGCGTGGGTTTTATCGCCGCTCTTTATGCTGAGCGGTTCGGTAGGTCCCTGCGCGAACGAGGGGAACGCGACGACGAGCGAAAGGACGGCGAAGGCAGCAAGCTTTTTCATGCAAGCATCGGTAAGGCGCCAGTGCGCTGAAGCCAAGCCCGCCACCGCGTCCGACCTGCCAGCGCGTCCGACCTATCAGGGCGTTAGCTTCGCGCTGATGATATGCCGGCCCTTTTGCCCCTTGCCGATCGAGGCAAGCAGGGTCTGGCCCGGCTGCAAATCTTCGATTCCTGCCTTCCGGATGACGACCATATGGATGAAGATGTCCTCCGGGTCATCGCGCCGCTGAACGAAGCCATAGCCCTTGGTTCGGTTGAACCACTTCACCAGCACAACCTCAAGCGGGCCGCCAGCTTCCGCCTCGCCCTCGGCTTCGACCACAGCGAGTTCCAGCACCTCGATCACCTGATAACCTCGGTCGCGCGTGGCGACGTTACAGACGATCCTGGCGCCTTCTTGTGCGGCGTCGCGGCCAAATTTGCGCATGACGGAGATGTGCAGCAGCACATCACGCTTCAGATCGCCGCCGCCGGCTCCGGGATCGGGCACGACGAAACCATACCCCTTGGCGGGATCGAACCACTTTACGCGGCCCTCCACCCTCACCATCGGCTCGGATTCAATATCCGTGGCAGTGTCGTTCGGTTGCGGCTGCATCCACCCACAGGCTCCCCAGCCGGATGACTGTAGCATGACATTCTCGCCTGGAAACATAGCGAGGATCGTGATTGTCGATCTGTGACTAACGCGCAAGCATGACGCAGAATCAATGCGTTGCATGATGCCGTGGGCGGGCGAGCTTGTTCCCGTACCCGATCTGGGACGCCTGCCAGCGCGGATTCGACCGGATCAGGCCTGATCGTCGGGAAAGTGGACAGTACCGAGATAGACGCGTGGCGGAATCTTGTGAGCCGCGATGTGTTCCATCGCCTTCTGCTCGGCCAGCTCTGGGGAGGGGTATTTGCCATAGCCGTAGCCCGTACCATCCCCGAGATCGACGGCATTGGCGCCGTACTCGTCGGTCCAACGGTTCCGCCAATAGCCGGGACGGCGCCTGGCCAAACGCGGGGTGGCTTTCGGACTCTCGATCGTCTTCGTCATGTCGCAGTCCCTCCCCCCCACAATCCTGGCGCTTGTCCAGGTTCTCGCTGGTGGAACATCGGATCATGGCGGCCAGACGCAAGACCGGAGCACGTCTTCAACTGCAATTTTAGCCGCCGCAACGAGGAGCCCAGCCTCAAGCACCAACCGCGCCCATTCCGGCGGCATGACGACGTCTTTTGGCGCGCGGGAAAGTGGCCGAGGCCTCTTTGGGCACGGCCGTCACTCAACAAGCGCGCTTTCGCCCTTGCGGGAGACCCGCCCACAATCGAGGATGCCCAAAACGACCCCGGTCGGATGAGGGAGAATTCACATGCGGTTGGCGGCGGGACTGGTAGTGATGGCGATGGTTGGAGCTTGTGGGGAACCTCAGCCGGCGGTGACGACTGACCACATGATACCGCCGCCCCCGGGCGCTGCGGCGCCGGCCGGACCGATCATGGGCGCGACGCTCTCCGCTGAAGAAACAGCCGCCGGATGGAAGCTGCTATTCAACGGGACCGACCTCACCGGCTGGAAGGGCTACAAGAAGGATGCGCCGGGCGCTGGCTGGGTGGTGGAGAATGGCGAGCTGGCGCTGACGGCGGGCGGTGCGGGCGACATCATGACGGCGGAGGAGTTCGGGCCGTTCGAGCTGGCGCTGGAGTGGAAGATCTCGCCTAACGGCAATAGCGGCATCATCTATCTGATCAAGGAGGATCCTTCGGCCGAGAACACCTACAACACCGGGCCGGAGATGCAGGTGCTCGACAATGATGGGCATGCGGACGGGAAATTCCCCTCTCATCGCGCCGGCGCTCTTTATGACATCGAGGTTCCGCCCGATGGCGCGGTGAAGCCGGTGGGTGAGTGGAACACGGCTGTGGTGCGGTTCACGGGCTCGGAGATCGAGCACTGGCTGAATGATAAACTCGTCTCCGAGAGCAGCTATGGCGACGATGCGTGGAAGGCCAAGGTTGCGGCCTCCAAGTTCAAGCAGTGGCCGTTGTTTGGCACGTTTGCGTCGGGCCACATTGCGCTGCAGGACCATGGCGACAAGGTCTGGTATCGCAACATCAAGATCAGGCCGATCCAGTAGGGCTGCTGCGCCTGCTACGATTATTATATTGTACTACTACTACCGAATGGGTCTCAGGCGGGAGTGTATTTGAGGCCCATGGCTTCGATCACGCCCTTGATGTGGGCGGCGGCTTCGGGCGTCGGGCCGGCGTAGTCGCCTGTGCCCGGCGTGTTGCCCATGTAGCCGATGTCGGCCCAGCCTTCGCGCGTGGTGTAGAAGGCGCCGAGCGTCAGCGAGCGCATGCGGCCGAAGAATTCGGCGGGCTTGTCGAGGCCTTCCTTGACCTTGTCCTTGAAGGCGATGTCATCGAGAATCGCGGTCTGCGCGGCTGCCTCGGCGCGGATGAACGGAACGCCGTTGCGGATTTTCGACTCGTCATCGAGCCATTTGAGGCCGTTGATGATCAGTACGCGATCCTTGTGCTGGTCCGGATAGGGCGCCGAGACCCATTCGTTGATGAAGGCGGGGACGCCCACCGCCGACGGCGAGGGAATGTCGCCCTCGCCGGGCAGGATGAGGTCGACGAGTTCGGCCGTTATTTCGAGTTCGGCCGCGGTCATCGTCAGCGGCCAAGGCACGGTGATATTGGAGAAGTCCGGGTCCTTGCCGATCCCGGCAGCCTCGATGGCCTTCATTTCGGGCCATGAAATTCCCTTGGCGCCGTCGCCGCAGGCGGCGAGTTGGCCGACGGCGAGCGTGCCCATCAGCCATTTCAGCGTGACGCGGCGGTCGATCGTGATGAGGTCTTTTGTCATCTCGGCCTCCCTTACAGCTCGCCCGTGCGCAGGCGCGTGGCGATGTTGTCGGATGAGCGCATGGCGAGGGCCATGATGGTGATGGTCGGGTTCTTGTGCGCCTTGGAAGCGAAGACCGAACCGTCGGTGATGTAGAGATTGTCGACGTCCCAGGTTTTGCCGAACTGGTTGGTGACCGAGTCCTTCGCGTCGGCGCCCATGCGGGCCGTGCCGACCTCGTGGATGATCTCGCCGCCCTTCGAGATGGCCTTGGCCGGCTCGTCCGGTTCAGACACCAGCGTGCCGCCAAGCTTGTCGATCAGCTCCTTCATGGAGTTCTGGAAGTGCTTCACCTGCTTCAGCTCGTGATCGGACCAGGCAAAGTTGAATTTCAGCACCGGAATGCCGAACCTGTCCTGTGTGTTGGTGTCGATGGAGCAGAACGAGTTGGCGTTCGGGATCATCTCGCCGCGCTGTGTGAAGCCGATGCGCGAGCCGTAGCGGCGCTTCACATCACTGCGCAGGCTGGCGCCATAGCCATCGAGCCCGCCGCCGACGCCCATGCCGGGATCGCCGAACGCGCCGCCGATTTCGACGTGGTAGCCGCGCGGCGTGTCGACCTCGCCGCTGGCGATGCGCTTGTAGTCCCAGAAGGGGATGTAGGCGTGCAGGCCCATCGCGCCGTCTTCGTTGTAGCGCGGGCGGCCTTCGAGTTGCGGGAAGTAGGCAGAGACGCTTGAACCCACGGTGTCCATCAGATTTCGGCCGACCTGCCCGCTTGAGTTGGCGAGGCCTTCGGAGCGGCCGGTGACATGCGAGTTGAAAAGGATGCGGGCGGTTTCGCCGGTGGAGGCGGCAAGGACGACGACGCGGCCCTTCGCCTGTTTCTCGAGCCCGGTTGCCTTGTCGATATAAATGACGCCACTCGCCTTGCCCGACGCATCGAGCACGACGTTGCGGACCATCGCGCCGGTGGCGATGGTGAGTTTGCCGGTCTTCTTCGCCCACGGGATCAGCGAGGTCGTGGTCTGGAAGGCCGCGCCGATGGAACAGCCGCGACCACAGCCCGAAGCCCAATAGCACGGCGAACGTTCGTCGATCTTCTTGGTGAGAACCGCGCGGCGGGCGGCTACGACGGGAATGTTGATCGCATCGCCGCCAGCCTTCAGGAAGGTTTCCCACACGCGGAATTTCGGCGGCGGCTGAAGCACGCCGGGGCCGGAATTGGGGTGGTTCTCGAGGCCTTCGTTCGAGCCATAAACGCCCACGAGCTTTTCCGTGCGGTCATACCAGGGGGCCATGTCTTCGTAGGAGACCGGCCAGTCGTAGCCGAGGCCGTCGCGCGTCTTCGGTTTGAAATCGTAGGGGCCCATGCGGAAGGAGTTGCGCGCCCAGTGATTGGTGCGGCCGCCCAGCATGCGCGAGCGCCACCACATGAACTCCGAACCCTCGGCCATTGTGTAGGGCTCGCCGGGCATGTTCCAGCCGCCGTCGACAGTGGCGTCGTAATAGCCGAATTCCTTGTCGGGCGTGCCGACGCCGCGCAGGGGTGCGTCCATCGCCATGTTGAGCATGGGCGATTCGTCGGGGCTGTAGTCGCGCCCCGCCTCCAGCATCAGCACGCTGGCGCCGGCCTTGGTGAGCATCCAGGCCGCCATGGCGCCCCCTGCGCCGGAGCCTACGACAACGGCATCATGCGGATCATCTGGGGTCATGCCGTTACGTCTCCCTCGGTGCGGTCGTTTTCCGACCTGCATTTGCCGGGAGACTAGCGCGCAGGAGAACATTGTCGACTGGCGCAAATGCTCAGATCGAGACTCAGGGTCAGATTCTGGCGTGGGTCGCGCTCTCGCCGGAAGTTGACCGTCGTGACGCTCGCGCAGTCCCTTGCAATCGTACCGAGCTTAGATATCGTCCGAGTGGCTCTGCCGACGGCGCTTGATCGCGTTGCGAGCCTTCCCCCAAAATTAGAGAGCACAATGGCCGCAACATATGCCATCGGCGACATCCATGGACGGGACGCTCTGCTGGAGCGCCTGCACGCGCGGATCATCCACGATCCCTACCGATCCCGGTCGAACATACGGCCCACGGTTGTTCACTTAGGCGACTACATCGACGGGGGACCTGCGAGCCCGGATGTAATCGACCGCGTTATGCGCGGGGTGCCCGAGTTCGAGAGCGTGGCGCTATTGGGCAACCACGAAATGCTTATGCTCGAATGTCTCGAAACAGATGATCGGGACACCTGGTGGAACTGGATCAGCAACGGCGGCGAGAAGACCTTGGATGCGCTGGGAATTCCGATTCGCACGCACGGCTTCAATTCGCGCGCGCTGAAGGAAGCACTCGGCACTCAGCGGATTGAGTGGCTCCGTTCGCTGCCCCTTTCACACATAGTCGATGGCTACTTGTTTGTTCACGCCGGCATTGTGCCCGGCGTACCGCTCGACAGCCAGCACAAAAAGGACCTGCTTTGGATTCGATCACGCTTCTTGGAGAGCGACGCGGACCATGGGTACATCGTCGTGCACGGCCACACACAGACAATCGAACCAGAGCTTCGGAAAAACAGGATCGGCATTGATACAGGCGAGGCGCGCCCCAAAACGCTAACCGCCGTCGCATTGGATGGAACGTCGCCGCCCCGCTTCCTCAGCGTTTCAGAGGAACACTAGCCACCGACTGAATTGGGCCAGTTTCGGTCGTAGTCTGCTATGATGACGAACGTCCCATTTGCGCTGGATACCGGTCACTCGCATCCAGCATTTGTTCCTGGATACAATTATGCTCGTCCCCCTCCTCGGGAGGGAAGACGCTTCCGCCGCGTGCCTGCCCGGACTAGGCTGAGGCCATGACCAGCACACGCACCCTGATTGCCTTCAACACGGCGACCGCCAGCGAGAACAAGATCCACGACGATTCCGTGGCCAGCCGCTTCGGGTTCACGGGTGGGCTTGTGCCGGGGGTCGACGTGTTTGCCTATCTTGCGCATGCGCCGATGGCGGCCTGGGGACAGGACTGGCTGTCGGGCGGGCAGATGCGCGCGCGGTTCAACAAGCCGGTCTATGACGGCGATGCGACGACTGTGACTTCGCAGCTGGACGGCGAGGTAATGAAGCTTGCCTGCTCGGCGCGCGGGATCGCCTGCGCCGAGGGAACGGCCCGCAGGACGGGGGCGCCGGCGCCGACCGCATTGCTGGGCGTTGCGGCTCTGCCTGACCTGAAGACCCGGCCCAAGGCGTCGATGGAGAGTCTGCCCGTCGGCGCAACACTGGGCACGCTGCACGAGCGGTATACGCGCGAGGCGGGACTGCAGCACATCGCGGCGGTGTGCGATGATGCGGCGCTTTATGATGATGGGCGCATTGCGAATGCAGCGTGGCTGCTGCGCCGCGCCAACTATGTGCTGGCCGACAATGTGCTGCTGGGTCCGTGGATCCACGTCGAGAGCGAGATCAAGCTCCATTCCCTGCTGACCGACGGCGAGGAGCTGGAGGTGCGTGCCGTGGTTGCGGACAATGCCGACACCAAGGGCCATCTGATGGTGACGCTGGACGTGCAGATGCTGTCGGAGGGCCGGCACATCATGAGCTGCCGCCACTGGGCAATCTATGAACCGAGACAGGTGCGGGAAGCGCCGGGCAAGGCGCCGGTGATTCAACCGGGGGCGCGGGATAGGCTTTAGAGACGGCTTGGATCAAGCCACCTTGCTCCGCTCATTCCGACGAAAGTCGGAATCCAGGAACGGCAGCGCAAGGCGAACAGGCTTGAAGCTCCAAGCCTGTGCGAGCCTCAAGGGCCGCCCTGGGTCCTGACTTGCGTCAGGACGAGCGGGGTTGGGGTCGTGCCTTTGGTCGATAGACCCAGCGCTAGAACTTCGCGTAGCCCTTGGTTTCGATGTAGGTCTTGAGTTCACGCGCGCGGCGGCTGGGGTCCGGGTGGGTGGACATCCACTCCTGTCCACCGCCTTGCGATGCGGCGGCCATCTTCTCCCACAGGCGCACGGACTGTTTCACGTCGAAGCCGGCTGCGTGCATGTAGTCGGCGCCGAGCAGGTCGGCCTCCGACTCGTTGTCGCGGCTGAACGGCAGGAGCACGCCGACCTGCGCGCCGGCGCCGGCGGCGGCCATGACGCCCTTAAGCATCTCGTCGCTCATCTTCACGGTCGAACCGAGCAGCATGCCGCCGCCCTGGATCAGCAGGCCGGTGGCCGTTTCCTGACCGATGCGGCGGGCAGCGTGCCGCGCCTTCACGTGGCCAACTTCGTGGCCGAGCACGGCGGCGATCTGGTCATCATTGTCGGAGAAGTCGATCAGGCCTTTGTAGAAGCCGACCTTGCCGCCCGGCAGCACGAAGGCGTTCTTCTCTTTCGAGTCGAACACCACGAATTCCCATTGAGCGTTCGGAATGTTGGCGACAGCGGCGATGCGCGGGCCGATCGACTGCAGGCGAGCGTTGGCCTTGGCGTCTTTCGAGATCGGCGTCTGCTGTTTCGTTTCCGCCCACGCCTGCGCGGACAATTCGACCAGCTGCTCGTCGGAGGGCGTGAAGACCTTGGCGATGCTGGAGCAGCCCGAGGCGCCCACGGTTCCGATCACCAGCGTGCCGGACCAGAGGCCTCGCACGATGTCGCGGCGGTGCATGCCCTTCAGGGACACAAGCTTGGCCTGTGGGACGTCAGGGTACATGCACATGGGAGCCTCCGCTCTGCGAATTCCTGAGGGCAACATAGACCGGTCGCGGGCTTTGGCAAAAGCCCGGCTGCCATGCGATTTGCAGGGCGAAATGAAGCAAATGTCAGATGACGCCTGCCTGGCGCAGGCTATCCACAGCCAGGGAATCGAGGCCGAGGACTTCGGCGAGGACTTCCGCCGTGTGCTGTCCGACCGTGTCCGGCGCGGGGCGGCGGATGGCGCCGGGCGTTTGCGAGAGCTTCGGGAAGACGTTGGGCATGGGGATACGGCCCAGCGTTGCGTGCTCTTCCCAGTGGATGGCGTCGCGGGCGATGAATTGGGGGTCGCGCACCATGCCATCCGGCCTATAGATCGGACCGGCGGGGACGCCAGCTTCGGACATGATCGCATCGACCTCGGCGACTGTGCGCTGGCGCGTCCAGTCGGAGATCAGCGCGTCGAGTTCGGCCTGGCGCCCGCCGCGGGCGTGGTGCGTTTTCCATTTCGGGTCTTCGGCCCATTCGGGATGGCCGATGGTTTCCGCGAAGCGGGCGAACACCTTGTCCTGATTTGCGCCGATGACGATGTCGCCGTCGCTGCAGGGATAGGCGTTGGAGGGGGCGATGCCGGGGAGGATGGAGCCGGATCGGTCACGCATGTGACCGCTGGCGCCGTAATCCGGCAGGAGGGATTCGGTGACCTGGAGGACAGCTTCGTAGAGCGCGCTGTCGACGACCTGCCCGCGCCCGGTCTGCTTTACCTGATGCAGGGCGGCGAGCGCGCCCATGCATCCATAGGTGGCGGCGAGCGTATCTCCGATGGAAAGGCCCATGCGCGCGGGCGGGCGGTCCGGCTCGCCGACGAGATAGCGCCAGCCGCCCATCGCCTCGCCAACGAGGCCGAAGCCGGCGCGATCTGCATAGGGGCCGGTCTGGCCGTAGCCGGAGACGCGGACGATGATGAGTTTGGGATTGAGCGCGTGAAGCGTGTCGGGGGACATGCCCCACTTCTCGAGCGTGCCGGGCCGGAAGTTCTCGATGAGGATGTCGGACTTCGCGATCAGGTCGCGGGCGATCTGCTGGCCCCGTTCGACACGGAGGTTCAGGGCGAGCGAGCGCTTGTTGCGGGCGATGGTGCGCCACCAGGCGGGCTTGGCGCCCTGACCCCACTGGCGCATCGGATCGCCCTCGCCGGGCTGTTCGATCTTGATCACGTCCGCGCCCATATCGCCCATGAGCTGTCCGCAGAACGGACCCGCTATCAGCGAGCCCATCTCGATGACGCGGAGGCCTTCGAGCGGACCGCTCATGCCTTCGCTTTCGGAAACCCGCCTGCGCGGCTGACGAGGCCGGGGAGCGTGCGCCCCATCTTCTTGCTGAGCCAGGACGCAGCATCGATGAGGCCGTTGAGGCTGAGGCCGGTTTCGACGCCCGAGCGTTGAAGCATGTACTGGACATCTTCAGTAGCGACGTTGCCGGTGGCGTTGGGCGCAAAGGGGCAGCCGCCTATGCCGCCGATGGAGGCGTCGATGGTCGTGGCGCCGGCTTCGACGCCGGCCCAGACGTTGGCGACGGCGGTGTTGCGCGTGTCGTGGAAGTGGAGACGGATGGGCATGCCGGGAACGGCGGCCTTCACGGCGGCCATGACGGCCTTCACCTGATTGGGCACACCGACGCCGATTGTGTCGGCGATGGCAATCTCGCGCGGGCCGGCGGCGGCGACCTTGCGGGCAAGATCGGCCACGCGCGCCGGAGCGATCTCGCCATCGAAGGGGCAACCGAAGGCGACAGAGATGGTGGCTTGGGCAGAGCGGCCATTCTCCTTCGCGAAGCGGATGATCTCCATGGCGTCGTCTGCCGTCTCATCCGACGTGCGGCCCTGGTTTGCCTTGCCGAAACCGTCGCTGGCGGAGATGACGGCGCCGAATTCGTGGACCTGCGTTTCAAGTGCACGAAGGGCGCTGCGCTTGTTCAGGCATAGGCCGATATAGGTGACGTCCTTCGGATCGCGCTTCGGCAGGGCGGCGCAGACGGCCTCCGCATCAGCCATCTGCGGGACGCGGCCGGGATGAACGAAGCTGGCGACCTCGATCCGGCGCACGCCCGCGACCAGCGCCCGCGTGATCAGTTCGACCTTGTCGATCGTCGCGAAGACGCCCGGCTCGTTCTGCAGCCCGTCGCGCGCGGAAACCTCGACCATTTCGATGCGTGTTGTCATGCCGGATAAGTCGTACCGGCGCGGGGCGTAGTCAACTGGCCCCGCCGATCACTGTCCGGATGTTTGATAGCCAATAGAGACACCCGAGACTTCGGCTTCGCGCCTGAATATGCGCGCGTTCACCGCGTACGTGATTGTCAGGCTCCGTGGCGACTGCCATTCCATTTGTACATCCGGTCCGCCCCAGACGCCTGCACGTGCTTTGCCGTGATCCGTGTCGGCGGAAAAAGCGTTTCCGCCGCCTGACACAATGCCGGTCAGGGCAACAATTGATATCTGAGAGCTCAAACCTGTGGTCGCGCCACAGCTGCGCTGAAACAGCACTGCCTTCAATCCGCCGCCTGGTGATGGCGATTCAATAATGACCTCGTTTTCGCAGCCAGCCAGATCATCACAACCAGTAACTACGAAGGCGCCCAGCATTGAGACGAGAATGACCCGCATCATCGGGTACGAACCCTGTCCACCGCTTTCTTCCACGCAGCAACGCGAGATGCGCGTTCTGTTGCGGCCATCTTCGGTGCGAACTTGCGGTCCAGCCTCCAGAGGGCGGCGGCTTCGTTCAGGGAGCTGAACTCGCCGGCGCCCACTGCAGCGAGGATGGCGGCGCCCAACACTGTCGTCTCGACGTTCTTTGGGCGAACGACTTCGATGCCGAGAATGTCGGACATGAATTGCAGCAGCCAGTCATTGCGTGACATGCCGCCGTCGACGCGCAAGGTCTGCGGCGCGACGCCGTCCTTCGCCATGGCTTCGAGGAGTTCGGCGGTCTGGAAGGCGGCGCTTTCGAGGGCTGCACGGGCGATATGCGCGATGGTGGAGCCGCGCTGGAGGCCAAGGATGGCGCCGCGCGCATCGGAATCCCAGTGCGGCGCGCCGAGGCCGGTGAAGGCGGGGACGAGGTGGACGCCTGCCGTGTCGTCGATGGCGGCGGCGAGTTCTCCGGCGTGCGCGCCGTCGCGTATGATCTTCATTTCATCGCGGAGCCACTGGATGGTGGAGCCTGCGGAAAGGATGGAGCCTTCGAGCGCGTAGGTGGTCTGCCCCGCCACGCGATAGGCGATGGTGGCGAGCAGGCGCGAGGTGGAGCGCTTGAGTTCGGGGCCAGTGTTGAGCACGAGGAAGGCGCCGGTGCCATAGGTGGACTTGACGTCGCCCGCGTTGAAGCCCGCCTGCCCGACAAGCGCCGCCTGCTGGTCGCCCGCGACGCCGCGAATGGGAAGCGATGGGCCGAAGATGTCGGAGACGCCGAAGTCGGCGGCGCTGTCCTTCACCTCGGGCAACAGGTTCATCGGCACGTTGAAGAGCGCGCAGAGATCGGCATCCCAGCGCCCGTGGCGAATGTCGTAGATGGCTGTGCGCGAGGCGTTGGTGGCGTCGGTGGCGTGGACCTGCCCGCCGGTCAACCGCCAGATCAGAAAGCAGTCGATTGTTCCGGCGGCAAGCTCGCCGCGTTTGGCGCGTTCGCGCGCGCCGGGAACCTGGTCGAGTATCCAGCTGATCTTCGAGGCGGAGAAATAGGGGTCGAGCACGAGGCCCGTGCGTTCGGAGACCATCGCCTCGTGGCCTTGGGCTGCGAGTTCCTGCGTGCGCGAGGCTGTACGCCGGTCCTGCCAGACGATGGCGTTGTGGATCGCCTCGCCCGTCTTGCGATCCCAGACCACAACGGTCTCGCGCTGGTTGGTGACGCCGATGGCGGCGATTTTCTGGCCGTTCAGGCGTTCGATAGTCTGTTCCGCCGTACGGCGCTGGGTGCGCCAGATCGCTTCGGGATCATGCTCGACCCAGCCGGACTGCGGGAATATCTGCGGGAATTCTTCCTGCGCCGAGGCGATCACCCGCCCGTCGAGGCCGATGGCCATGGCGCGGCTGGATGTGGTGCCCTGATCAAGCGCAAGGATGACGCCTTTGCTCATGACGGCCTCCGGCGTTCGAACTGGATCGTCGGGACGGTCTTGTAGACGGAACGCGCACGTTCAGTGAATCCGAACCTATGCGCCAGCTTGATCGAAGGAGCGTTGTCCGGATCGATGAGCGCCACGAGGCAGGCGCCGCCCAGATGCTGCTTCTCCCACGCCAGCACGGCTTCCAGCGCTTCGCTCGCATAACCCTTGCCATGCGCCTCAGGCAGCAAGGCCCACCCCACTTCGCGATCTTCGCCGAAGGGGGGATCAATGTCGCGCCTGGCGTCCATGATGCCGATCTCACCGATCAGCCTGGCCGAAGCCTTGTCCTCGATGATCCAGAAGCCGTGGCCGAGCAGCGCCCACGAACCTGCGTAACGCTGGATACGCTGCCAGACTTCTTCGCCGGTATAGGCGCGGCCGCCGATGAAACGTGTCACGATGGGATCGTTCCACATCGGCAGGCAGGCGTCGAAATCCGCCGCCGTATGCGCGCGCAGGCGCAGGCGCGCCGATTCAACGACCGGCGCGCGCTCAAACCCGCTGGAAGTCATGCACGGCTCCGAGTTGCAGCACCTGCCCGATTTCGTCCAGCGCCGTGCGGCATTCGTCAAGCAGCGCGGGATCGGCAAGGTCGGCCGGCGCGAGGCGGTCGCGGTAGCGGCGGCTGACGATGGCTTCGAGGGCGTCGATGCGCGCTTCGTCGACGAGGCAGCGGCCGCCGATCGCGGCGAGTTCGTCGGGCGTCAGCACCACACGCAGGCGCAGGCAGGCGGGGCCGCCGCCATTGCGCATAGACTGCCGGAGATCGAGATAGTGGGCCTCGCGGATGGGGCCGTTGCTGGCCAGCACGCGATCGACGAACGCCTTGGCGCGCGGGGTCTCTTCCGCCTCGCGCGGCAGGACGAGCGCCATGCCGCCACCGGGCAGCGAGATGATCTGGGAGTTGAAGAGATAGGATTTCACCGCCTCGGGCAGCGTGAGTTCGGCTTCGGGGGCTTCGAGCAGGATGGGGTCGAACTCGCGGGCAGCGCAGGCGCGCTTGAGGGTTTCGAGGAAGGCGCCGCGCTGCTCGAACGCCTGGCCGTGATACATCAACACGGGGCCATTCGAGACGGCGACCACGTCGTTGTGGAAGGCGCCGGCGTCGATGGCGGTCTTACTCTGCTGCGTGAGCACGGCGCCGCCGCCGGTCCACAACTGGTGTTGCGTGGCGACGACGTGGCTGGCTTCCATCGCCTGACGCGCCGCGAAGCCGCTGGCGCCGCCCTTGGCGAAAGCGGAGCGGCCATAGACGAAGACCTCCACGCCGCGCGTCCCATGTGAGGCGGCGAGCCGGCAGTGGTTGGCGGCGCCTTCGTCTCCGAACGCATGGAACGGAACGGCGTCGTGGACGGTGAATTTTGATTTGTCCGCGAAGATCGCACGCAGGACGCGCGTGGTGGTGTCGACTTCGAGCGCGCGATGGAAATGGGAGGAAAGGTTGGCGGGCGTGAAGTGCACCTTGCCATCGCCTGTATCCGCAGATGGCGAGACGGTCGCGGCGTTGGCCGTCCACATCGCGGAGGCCGACGACACGTTGGCGAGGAGGACGGGGTTGGCGCGCGCTGCAGTGGACATGACCTGCGCATCGGATCCGGCAAAGCCCATCTTGCGCAGCGCGTGGACGTGGGGCCGCTCCTGGGGCGGCAGGCAGCCCTGCACCAGCCCCTGGCGCAGCATCCAGCGCATCTTCGAGAGGCCCTGCAACGCGGCCTCCCGGGGATTGGAGACCTGACCTTCATTGGCGGCGGCGGCGAGATTCCCCTGCGCAAGACCGCCATAATTATGGGTCGGCCCGACAAGGCCGTCGAAATTCACTTCCGTTGCAGCGGGCACCGGGGGCATCGTTCGTTCCTGCAGTATCCGTGGGGAATACTGCCACGGGTCAGGAGCAGAGCGCCATCATGATCTGGGCATAGCCCTTGATCATCCGCCCGAGATTTTCGACCGACAGCCGCTCATTCGTGCCGTGAAAGCCGTTGAGGTCTGTGTCGTCGTAGATCGCGGGCGCGAAACGATAGATGGCATCCTTGCTGATCGCGGACGCATAGCGCGCATCCGTGGCGCCGATGACGAGCGCGGGGGCGACAGGAACCTCGCCGCCGCCGGTGGCGCGCGCAACGGCTTCGAGCACGCGATAGGCCTCGCTGTCAGTGGCGGACACGGGCGAGGGTTCGGAGCCGATGCCGTCTTCGTAAGGCGCGACGGTCAGGCCCTCGATGTGTGCGGTGACATCCTTCACATGCTGCGTGACCGACGCGACCGTGTCGTTGGGATGGACGCGGAAATTGACCACGGCGCTTGCGCGCTGGGGCAGGACGTTGTCCTTGATCGAGCCGGTCAGCATGGTGGGCGCCGTCGTGGTGCGGACGATGGCGTTGGCGGAGGCGTCGCCGCCGACCTGCCCTGCGATGACCGAGCCCAGCAGCCACTGGTTCGCGAACGCCATCTTTGTCATGAACGGAAGATCGGGCGAGACGGCCTGGATCATCTCGTTGAAGGGCGCCGCCGAAAGATCGGCCGGCATCTGGTTCTCCTCCAGCGCAACCAGCGCACGGGCGATGCGCACGGCGCCGCTTTCGCGTGGCGGACGCGAGGAGTGCCCGCCTTCCGTGGTCGCGGTGATCGAGAGGGAGATGTAGCCCTTCTCGGCGACGCCGATCAGCGCGGCAGGCTTGCCGGTGAGCGGATAGTTGTCGAGGACAGCGTAGCCTTCGTCGAGCACCATGGCCGGCGTGACGTTGCGCGATTTCAGGAGCGCAAAGATCGCCTCCGCGCCACGGCCAGAGACTTCCTCGTCATGGCCGAAGGCGAAAATAACGGTGCGCTTGGGCGTCCAGCCGGATTTCGTGAGCGCATCGCCGGCTTCGAGGATGGCGATGAGCGATCCCTTGTCGTCCATCGCGCCGCGGCCCCAGATGTAGCCGTCAGCGACCACGCCGCCGAAAGGACCGTGGGTCCAGTCGGCGTCAGTACCCGGATTGACCGGCACGACGTCCTGGTGGGCCATGAGGATGACAGGCGGAAGCGACGGATCGGTCCCGGCCCAGGTCATCAGCATGGCGTGGGTCTCGACCTTCTCCATCGTCATCTTCGCGAAGATGGCGGGATAGCGCGCCCTCAGGGCAGCTTCGAGATCGATCCACGGCTGGTCGGCGCCGGGCTTGGGATCGCCGGATGCGTAGGTGACGGTCTGGATGCGGATCGCCGCGCCGAGGCTTTCTGCGGCGGCAGCGACATCGACGGCTGGGGGCTCGGGAAGCGTGATGGCGGCTTGCGCGCTGGTCTTCGGACCGAACTGCGAGGTGTTCCACAACACGACGGCTACCAGGATGGCGACAACCGCCGCGACGCCGCCGAGGATTTTCAAAGCCAGTTTCATGCGCTTACCCGCCCGCCGTTTCGTCCTTGCCTGACTTAAGACAGTGTCCAGCGGCGGCGGTCAACTCGACGTAACGAAAACCGCGAGCGCCTCAGAGTGTGATCAGTTGGCAGGTGGCGAGCGCTCTGGCTCCGCTCATGCTGACGAAAGTCAGCATCCAGGAACGGTCAAGCGGTAGGAACTGGCTTGAAGCTTCACGTCCGAACAAGCCTCGCCGTCAGCCCTGGGTCCTGACTTTCGTCAGGACGAGCGGGGATGGCGCCGAGCTTCCAACCGATCTGATCGCGCTTTAGGACTTCAGACCCACAATCGCCTCATCATCCTTCACAGCGCCGGGCGCGATGAGGCTGGCCATGGGCCATGCACTGTAATCCGCCGCATAGTATCCGGCGGGGCGATGGTTGCCTGACTGGCCGACACCGCCGAAGGGGGCGGCGCCCGATGCGCCCGTGGTCTGGCGGTTCCAGTTCAGCACGCCGGCGCGGACTTCGGCTTCGAAACGCTGGAAGAGGTCGGCGCTGTCGGAGATCAGGCCAGCGGCGAGGCCGAATTTCGTGTTGTTGGCTTCATCAAGTGCTGCGTCGAAGTCGGCGACGCGAATGATCTGGAGAAGCGGACCGAAAGTTTCCTCGTCGCGGCGCTCGGGCAGCGCGGTGACGTCGATCAGGCCGGGCGAGACATAGGCGGGGCCAACGGGAAGCTGCTTCGCCTCGCGGATGGCGATCCCGCCATTGCCGAGCCACGCGGATTGGGTCGCAAGAACCTGTTGCGCGGCGTGCGCGGAGATGAGCGGACCGATGAAGGGCTGAGGCTGGGCGTCGGGCCTGTCCACGACGATGCGGTCGATCAGAGCGGTGAGCGCGCCGATCACGGCATCGCCTTCCGCGCCCTGTTTCACGATCAGGCGGCGCGCGCAGGTGCAGCGCTGGCCGGAGGTGATGTAGGCGGATTTGACGATCAGCTTTGCGGTGGAGTCGAGATCGGCGGCGTCCCACACCACCAGCGGATTGTTACCGCCGAGTTCGAGCGCGACGATCTTCTCGAGCTTGCCGCCCAATGCGCGGTGGATGGCCCTGCCCGCCGGAACGCCGCCGGTGAACAGCACGCCATCGACGCCGTCATGCGCGACCAGCTGCTCGGCCGGCGCGCGGGCGCCTTGCAGCAGGTTGATTACGCCCGCCGGAATGCCCGCCTCTTGCCACAGGCGCAGCGTGAATTCGGCGACTTCGGGCGTCTGTTCGGAAGGCTTGAAGATGACCGTGTTGCCCGCGATCAGCGCGGGCATGATGTGGCCGTTGGGCAGGTGTCCGGGGAAGTTGAACGGGCCGAGCACGGCCATCACGCCATGCGGATGGTGGCTGATGCGCGCGGTGAAGGCGCCCGCCGGCGCCTCCCTGGTTGGCGTGCGTTCCTGATAGGCTTTAACTGAAAGCTCTGCCTTGCCGACCATGGCGGCGGCTTCTGTGGCGGCGTCCCACAATGGCTTGCCCGTCGCGCGCGAGATGACGGATGCCATGTCGGCCTTGCGCGCATCCACCAGCTTCGCGAAGGCGCGGACCGTCGCGATGCGTTCGTCGATTGGGCGGCGACGCCAGGCTGGCAGCGCCGCGCGCGCGGCGGCCACGGCTGCATCCGCATCCGCAGCGCTGGCTTCATGGCCGCGCCAGACTTCCGCGCCATCTGCCGGCGAGATCGAAGCGAACGAGACGCCGCCGCCCAGTTTCCACTGGCCGTTGATGAAGCACTCGCCTGTGAATGCGGGCAGACTCATGAGCGCGAGGCCTTCAGCCGGTAGACAGCGACCTCACCGTCGGACTCGACGCCTATCCGCGCGAGGACTGCTGCAGGGTCATCGCCCGCCATGAATTGCGTCACGGCGAAACGGTCAAGCCCGGGATTGGCGGCGAGGCCGGCGGCGGGGCGCGGACCTTTTAGGAACTCGGACGCAGGCATACGGACGGTCTCGCGCACTGTGTCGATATGGTCGATGAAGGCTTCGACGGTCGGGCCTGCGTCGAAAATGTCCACCACGTCGTTGTAGCGGAAGCCCTGCGCCATCAGCATGGCGTAGGCCGGCTCGGCGTCGGGGTGCGGGCGGGCGATGACGCGCCGCGCCTCGTCCGGCAGGAGCGAGGTATAGATCGGATAGCGTGGCATCAGGTCTGCGATGAAGCGGTGGTCGCGAGCGCTCAGCGAATCCGCATGACGGTATTCCATGCGGAAGAACTTCGCGCCGACCGCGTCCCAGAAGGGCGAGCGGCCCGCCGGGTCAGTGAATCCGCGAATCTCCGCCATCGCCTTGGGACCGAAGCGGATCGGGTCGGCGGCGATTAGCATGAGCCGCGCAAACGACAGCAGGCGGCCACGGCCGCCGCCCCGCGCCTTGCGCTCGATGAACAGCGTGCCGAGTTCTGAATCGCCATGGTAGTCGTTCACGAGGAACAACAGGTCGAGCTCGACCTTCACGTTCTGCTCGGGCGAGACCTTGGCGTCGCGGGAGATGCGATAGGAGTAGAAAGGACGCTCGACGCCCAGATTGGTGAAGATGCTGGCTGTGCCCAGAAGCTCGCCGTCTTCTTCCATAACCAGAAAGTAGCACTCGTTCTGCGGCGGCAGCGACCCGCGCGCGAAGGCAGCCAGCGAGCGCTCGATGCGAGCGGCCATCGCCTCGCGCGAGGATGGCATGGTGAGCATGCCCGGATCGACGCGCGCAATCATGCCCTCGAGCCTGTCGAGGTCGTTCCGGTTGGCGGGGCGGACGATGGCTGTGGTCATGCGCCTGCCTAGCTCTCGGCGGCGAATTGCGCCAGCGTTTCGCGACCAAAGAGTTCCACGGCGGCTTTCATCTCATCTGCCGTCACGCCGCCGCCACCGGAAACCCTGACGTAAAGCCTGTCCTCGGCGAGACGAGCATAGGAACCCGTTTTCGAGGCCACATCCCATTCGGAAGAAATGATTGCGCCATCGATCCGCACGCGCCGGGAATATCCGTCCGCCGTTTCACGCGAGTATTCCGACGTCGCAGGTCCGCCGAAGCCAATGGCTTGCGCAATGGATGGCGAATAGACGATCTGCAGCGACAGGTGTTTCGGCCCGCCCCGATACTCGGCCTCCAGCCTGATCGTGCGCTGCCCGGCAACACCCTGACGCTCGAAGCCCACCGAGACGCGGTTGATCCCCGCAAGCGTTTGCGGCGCTGCGCCTCGCAGGTCGCTTCCAAGAACGATTCCCGGCGCGCCTGGCGACAGGACGCCGGCAGAATTTGAACTTGCCGGAGCGTTTCTGGAGGCCGGCGCCGCCGAGTCGAACAAGGACAGCCGCGGCAGGCCCGGAAACAGGTTGCCAGACGGCGCAGCGGCCAGCATCGCGACGAGCCCAACGATCAGCGCAAGGAGAATGGCGGCAAGCGTGGTCACGATCGAGAAATTGACCGCCGATTTCTCTGGCGGATGCATCAGGCGTGGCGCGCCGAGAAACAGGAGATACAGGCTGTAGGTCGCCCCCAACAGTGCGAAGATCTGCAGCGCTGGCGCCATCGCGAGCATGCCCGCCACCATCGCTGCGGTGATCGAGTAGGCCGACACCTTGAAGGCCTGCCGGTAGTTGTGAGTTCCTCCAAAGCGCGGCGACAGCCAGTCGACCACCAGTGCGAACACGAAGACGGCGCCCAGCGTGAGAACAAAGAACAGCGCCGCGGAGATCGACACATCCAGCAGCGGCGCGCGGTGAAGCTGTCCGCCCGCCTGCACGCCCACAAGCGCCAGCGCCACGATGATCGCTACAGTGGGAATAAGCGCCAAAGGCCCGACATAAGTCAGCGCCAACCGGATTGGCGTGGCCTCTTCGCGGTCGATGACGGTCCACTCGGCGGCAGGCGCAATCAGCAGGTTCGCCACCCGCCTCAAGCTCGCCATCATGCTCCGCCCCTTCTCGACATTTTCCCAGATTAGCCGCCCGGACCGCGGGTTGATAGGTTTGGCGGGGCGAAAATCCCTTTGGCAGGCGACAATAGAGCCCACTGGCGCTTTTCCGCGGGCCCGTGTAACCAGTGCGGAAACTGGCGAGTTTCGAGTGAATCGGGCTCCGTCGGTGTAGAAGCGCCTGGGTTCAAAATACATGGAAATGCCAGCATCGATCCCAGGTCAGCCCGGCGGCCGCCGCGAAGCGACGACGGAAGAAAAGCGCCTGACCTTCTGGGCGCTGATCATCGTCTTCCTGCTCAGCGCGCTCGACCAGACCATCGTTTCCACGGCGATGCCAACCATCATCGGCGAGCTCAACGGGCTAGAGCTCTACGCCTGGGTCACGACCAGCTATCTGCTCGCCTCCACGGTCATGGTCCCCATCTGGGGCAAGCTGGGCGATCTTTATGGCCGCAAGCTGATCCTGCTGATCGGCATCGCGATGTTCGTCGCGGGGTCTTTCCTCTGTGGCCTCGCCGGAGAATTCGGCGATCTGCCCGCGCTGGGCGACGGGATGATGCAGCTGATCATTTTCCGCGGCATCCAAGGCATCGGCGGCGGCGCGCTGTTCACCACCGCCTTTGCGACCATCGCTGACCTGTTCCCGCCGCGCGAGCGGGGCAAGTACGCCGGCATGTTTGGCGCCGTGTTTGGTCTGGCCAGTGTGATTGGACCGATCGTGGGTGGTTATTTCACCGATCACGGCTCGGTCGATATTGGCGGGCTACACATCGCGGGCTGGCGCTGGTGCTTCTATGTGAACCTGCCGACCTCGTTGATCGCGTTGGCGATGATCTGGTTCAAGATGCCGAACCTGGGCCATACCGGCGGCGGAAAGATCGACTGGGCGGGCGGCGTCTTCGTCGTGCTCGCAATCGGCGCGCTGATGCTGGCGCTCACCTGGGGCAACGAGAAGGGCTGGACGCACCCGGACGTGCTCGGCCTGTTCGCCTTCTCCGCTGTCACAGGGGTGGCGTTCCTGTTCATCGAAGGCCGCGCCGCGGAACCGATCCTGCCGCTCGGCCTGTTTCAGATCCGAGCCTTCACGACCACTACCATCGCCTCGTTCATCATCGCGATGGCTTTCATGGGAACGATTGTCTACCTGCCGCTCTACCTGCAGCTCGGTCTCGGCATTCAGGCCACCAACAGCGGCCTACTGCTGCTTCCGCTGATGGCGGGGCTGATCGTGTCGGCGACGCTTTCCGGCCGCTTTGTGACGCGAACGGGCAAGTACAAATCGATGATGCTGGGCGGGGCTATCATCCAGCTGATCGGCATCTACCTGATGTCGCAACTTGGCAGCACGGCAACCGGCACGGACGTGATCTGGCGTCTGTTTATCCTGGGCATCGGCCTCGGGCCATCACAGAGCCTGTTCAACATGGTCTCGCAAAGTTCCGCGCCCATTCACCAGATCGGTGTCGCGACCTCGACGAGCATGTTCCTGCGCCAGTGCGGCGGCATGATCGGCGTGTCAATCTTCGGCGCGCTATTGCTGGGTCAGATAGCAGCGTCGCTTGCTCCGATTGCCGGACAGCTCGGCGTCGAGATCGACATCGGCGAGATGCAGCGCATGGCCATGATGGCGCAGCACGGCGGCGAGATGCCCATCGCACAGGCCTTCATCAAGACGTCGATCTCCGAAGCCATGAGCCACATCTTCATGGCCAGCATGCTGATCGTCGCGCTCGCGATTGTTGCGATCCTGTTTGTCCCCCAGATCACGCTGCGCGGACGAGGACCGCAGGCCGCTGCGGGCGCTTCGCCGGAAAGCCGGCCCGTGACTCCGGCCGCTGACTAGCGCTTGATGCGATAGACGCGCAGGGGCGATTGACCGATTGCGACCGGCTCCAGCCAGCCGGGAATATCGCCACGCCCCAGCATGGCCGACAGCGTCTGGTCGGGCGACACGCCGTCAGCTGCATTCCGCGCGTAGAATGCCGTCTCAGGCGTCGCGGGGCACACCAGCACATAGTCGGCCACCGATCGAACGACGATATCCCGCGCCTGCTCGCTCGACGAACGCATCGCGCTGATCGCAGTCATCGTGCCGCTGACGTCGCGATGATAGGGCGCGGCAAGCACGCTGTGATCGGTCCACACCAGCACGCCAGCTCCCAGCGCGAACTGATTCAGCATGATGCCCCTGGGAACCGCACGAAGGGTTCTCAAGGCTTCAGGCGTGGAACAGGACTTCGAGCTGGCGCTGCGATCGGCGTAGTTCGCCATCGTTGCGCGTGGCGTGATGCTGGACTGCAGGGCATCGCCCGCGCTTGCCCATGCGGCTGCGGTCGAGCCCGCCGCGATGCCGGCGAAAGCAAGCGCGCGGATAGCGGATGCGCGGGCGCGATAATCGCGGCGCGCCACAGCCACAGCCCATGCGCCAAATGGAACAGCGAAGGCGGTGGCGAACGCCGCGCCGCGAATCTGCCAGGCCATGATGGCGACACTGACGATAAGGAAGGCCAGCGGCACAAAGCCCTCGCCCCACCCGGCATGGCGGCGCACGAAGAAGCCCGCCGCAACCAGTCCGGCCAGCGCCGCACCCGCGACTGCGAACATCAGCGCCACATCGCTGTCAGCCAACGAAAGCAGCGATCGCGCCTCGGAAATCTGCGTCATCCAGAGCGTGGACATGTCCTCGCCAAGCGCCGCATAGCCGCCGCCCGCGCATTGCGGGAACAGGAAATAGAGCGCGGCTATGCCTGCTGCGCCAAGCCCGGCGGTCGACGCGGCCCTTCCGGCAAGGTTGTTGCGAAGGCGATCTGGCAGCGCACTGAGTGCAACGGCAATACCGCCACCGATCAGGCCGAATGCCGCGAAGGGCGCACCCATGGCGTCGCACACTGCCTGTGTCCACGCCGATGGCGGGACAAGCAAGGGCAGCATGATCGCGCTGGCAGCGGCCAGTCCGACGCCGAGCCAACGCAGGCCGAATGCAAACTCCGCCGGCCGGAACAACCACAGCAATCCGCTGACGCCGAGCCCCGCCGCGACGAGCGGCACACCTTCGGCGGCAGTCGCCATCACGAGACCAAGCGCAACGCCTGCGCTGATGGCGGCGGGCCGGCTCGTCCTCATGCGCATCATGCAGCGCACCGCCAGCATCCCGAGCACGAGTTCGACATTGTGGTGGTCGAACGCGCCGGGAGCGAACTTCTCCGTCGCGGGGAAGGCCAGGGCCGCAAGAATGGCGGCCGCCCATTCAGCTTCACGCCGCAGCCCCTCGCGCGCGCCGATGTCTCCGGCCACGCGAACGGTCAGGAACACGAATGCGCCGAGCAGCGCGAGCGGCCAGGCAAACGCCACGGCGATCTCGGCATTGGCCTGCCCGACCAGCGGCGCGAGAAGGGCGATCGGTCCGGCAAGAAGCGCGTCGATCCATTGGGCCCAGTGCATGGGTGTGCCGTCGGGAGGATTCAGCCGATGCTGCACGCTGTCGAACCAGCCCTGGCCGGCGAGCATGTCGCGGACGCGCACGAGGCGCATGGCGTTGTCCGGTTCGGCAAAGTCCTGGCTCAGCGCCGCCGCGCCAAATCCTGCAACGAGGATCAGCACCGCAAGGCCCCAGCCCGCCAGCCACGCGATCCGTCCGTTTCCGTCGTGTGCGGGCGACATGCCGGTCCGTCAGTCTCTTGAACTGCCGGTTTCCTAGCAAATCTGGCTTAAGCATTCGCAAAGCTGGGGTTTCCGGGTACGCCACAGTGCGAACACCGTCGCCACAATGATACTTTTCGTCCGCCCTATGTCAGCCGCGGCCCGCCTTCACACATGCACTCAAGCGGGAACACAAGCCCGCGAGTCGGCCGCAGCCGCACAGCCCGATCCCGGGACAGCGCGCGGCCCAGAGGGACGATTACGATGATCCGCGCCTTTACCCGTTTGAGCTTGCTGTCGGTCGCCGCGCTGGCCAGCGCCGGCGCTGCGAGCGCAGACATCTTCCTCAAGACCGCGACCGCGGCGGGCGACGCCACCCAGCGCGGCTTCGAGGGGCAGATCGAGATCACGGGCGTGAATATGAGCATCTCCACCTACACGATGCCGGACCCGGAAGGCTTCCAGGATGAAGTCCGCTCAACCAATGTCAGCCCGCTGATGATCACGAAGTCGCCGGATCGCTCGTCTTCGAAGCTCATGGCCGCCGCCGTGGAAGGGGCACCGCTGGGCCGGATCGAGATCACCTTCACCTCGCCGGTTCGTCCGGGCGCGAGCGAAACGGTTGAATCTCGCTGGATCATCGAGGGCGCCGAAGTGCGCGGCTTCAGCGTCTATACGGACCCGATGAACGGCAACCAGCCGGTCGAGAATATCGAGATTTCCTACGCCTCGATGACGCACCAGTATTACACGAAGGACTCGAAGGGCGTCCGCTCGGGCAGCATGGAAGAAACGAAGTGGAGTGTGCCCGAAGACCAACTCTTCCCCTACGATGCGGGCTGCCATTAACAGTCCGTAGCTGACCTCCGACGGTAACAGCGATTGGGCAGGCCTCTCCGGAGCCTGCCCGATTTGCGCAGGCGGATTCATCGGCGCCTAACCTCTCCCTGCTAGGAAAAGCAGATAGTTCGGGGAGGATACGTCCCATGGCCAAGGCTGCATTTCACAAGAACCAGAAGGTTTTCGTCAAACCGGTTGGCACCTGGGCCGTTGTCGAGCGCGTCCTGCCGCAATGGGTCAAAGGCCTCGATGAGCCGCTGAAGGTTCACTACGATGTCGGCCTCGGCCGCGAGTTCGGCGCTAGCGAACTGATGGCGGATAAGGCGGGCGGGACTATCGACGACCTTGCCGAGATCGAGAACTGGCGCATTAACCGGGCCCGCAACCGCTGGAAGGATTCGGAGGATGTTCCGAACCACCCGCATCCGGGAACCTACCCGATCATCACGACCGACGAGAAGAACTGGGGCGGCTGGCGCGTGCCCAGCGCCGAGTATGATCGCGACCCCCAACGAATCGAATTCCAGGCGCGCATGATCGAGTCGGCCCCCCATCTCATGCGCGTGGCCAAGACCCTCGCCCAGTTCGCGCACCAGAACACGGACGACACGCCTGCCGAGCTCCTGGATCTGGCCAAGAAGGCCACGGCTCTCCTCCGCCGCATCTACGAAACCCCCGGCGAAACATCGATGCAGGTCGCGGCAGAGTAGTCCGCTGCCGCAACTCGCCGCTTTTCCGGCCCAGAACCGGGCGAATGCCCTTTATCTTGGCGAATAAGGCTGTACGCATCGGAGCAACCGCAACTCAATCGCGGGACCCTGATCGAGCGACCTGCCATGCGTACCGAAAATCCCCCGCCCGTTCGCCTGTCCGACTACCGGGCCTATCCCTTCCGCATCAATCAGGTTCGGATGCGCTTCCAGCTGCATCCGACTGACACGCGCGTGCTGACCGAGTTGTCGATTCGCCGGACGGGCGATGCCGACGCGCCGCTTGTACTCGACGGTGAGAAGCTGACGCTGAAGTCGATCCGGCTTAACGGCAACGCCCTGTCGACTGACGAGTACAAGCTGGATGCCGAAGCCCTGACGTTGGAATGGCCGGGCGACACGTTCACGCTGGAGATCGAGACCAGCATCTCGCCAGAGACCAATACCGAATTGTCGGGCCTCTACATGTCGAGCGGCCGCTTCTGCACGCAGTGCGAAGCCGAGGGCTTCCGCCGGATCACCTTCTACCCGGATCGGCCGGATGTTCTCGCGCCCTTCCACGTGCGCATCGAGGCAGAGAAGGCCAGCTATCCCTACCTGCTCTCGAACGGCAATCCGACGACGTCGGGAGACCTCGGCGACGGGCGCCACTTCGCCGAATGGACAGACCCGCATCCCAAGCCCTCCTACCTGTTCGCGCTGGTGGGCGGCGCGTTCGATGTCCTGGAGGACAGCTTCACAACCTCGTCGGGCAAGCCGGTGAAGCTCGCGATCTATGTCGAGAAGGGCGACGCGCCGCGCGCGACCTACGCGATGCTCTCGCTCAAGAACGCCATGTCATGGGATGAGGATGTGTTCGGCCGCGAGTACGACCTCGACATCTTCCAGATCGTCGCGGTGCGCGACTTCAACTTCGGCGCGATGGAGAACAAGGGCCTCAACATCTTCAACTCGGCCTATGTGCTGGCAGACGGCAAAGCCGCGACTGACGCCGACTTCGAGGCCATCGAAAGCATCGTGGCGCACGAGTACTTCCACAACTGGACCGGCAATCGCATCACCTGCCGCGATTGGTTCCAGCTGTGCCTGAAGGAAGGCCTTACGGTCTATCGCGACCAGGAATTCACCAAGGCGATGCGCTCGCCTGCAGTTGCCCGCATCAAGGAAGTCATCCGCCTGCGCACGCGGCAATTCCCGGAAGACGCGGGCCCGCTGGCCCACCCGGTTCGCCCGGATCGCTATGCGCGCATCGACAACCTCTACACGGCGACCGTCTATGAGAAGGGCGCGGAGCTCATCCGCATGCTGCGCCTGATGATCGGCGACGAGTCCTTTTTTGCGGGCATGAACCGCTATTTCGATACGTTCGACGGCACCGCTGCGACGATTGAAGACTTCATCGGCGCGTTCCAGCCGTCGACGCATCACGACCTCGCATCGTTCTCGCAGTGGTATGCCCAGGCCGGCACGCCAGCGATTACCGCGAAGGGAAAATACGATGCCGCCGCCCGCACCTGGAAGCTCACGCTGACCCAGACCGTCGCACCGACCCCGGGCGAGCCCTCCAAGGTCGCCGTGCCGATCCCGCTTCGCATCGCACTGTTCGACTCTAACGGAGCAGCTCTAGAAACCCGCGTTGGCGAGTCTCAGCCTGCGCATGAGCACGTGCTGCTGCTGGATCACAGCACAAAGGACTTTACGTTCTCCGGCGTCGCCTCGCCGCCGCGCGCTTCGCTGAACCGTGGTTTCAGCGCGCCCGTGCGCCTCGTCGATGATCTGTCCGAGGCCGACCGCGCCGCGCTTGCCGGGGCGGACGATGATCCCTTCGCACAATGGGAAGCTCTGCAGACGATCGCACGCGCGGTCATTCTCGATTCCGTGCGCGGCGGATCGCGCGAGCCTGACCATGTGCGCGCCGCCGCTTATGTGAAATCGCTGCGCGATTCCGTAACGCGCGCGTCCTCAACTGATCCGGCCTTTGCCGCTCTGCTGCTCTACGTGCCAACCGTGGGTGAACTCATCCTCGACATGAAAGACGCGGACCCCAGCGCGCTTCATGTGGTGCGCCTCGAGCTTCGCCGCTCGATTGCCCGCACGCTGGAAGACCAGTTGCTTGCAGCGCTCGACAAGGCGGAGCCGGCGACCTTTGATCCGTCCGCCGCCGCCGCAGGCCGCCGCGCATTGAGGTCCGCCGCCCTGTCGCTGCTGTCCTCGCTGGGCGACCGCCACGAAATTCTGATCGCGCAAGCCTATCGCAGCGCGACCACGATGACGGAAAGCCTTGCCGCGCTCAACGCACTGTCGGGCATCGAAAGCGGCGCGTTCGATGTGGCGCTGGCGGACTTCGAGACGCGATGGTCATCCGCCCCGCTGGTGATGGACAAGTGGTTCGGCGTCCAGGCGATGGCCATCCGTAACGATCTGCGCGAGCGGCTGGTGAAACTTCTCGCCCGCCCAGACTATGATCTTCGCAATCCCAACCGCGTGCGCTCGCTTGCGGCGTCGTTTGCCATGAACAGCCCGGTCGCCTTCCACGCCGAGGATGGCTGGGGCTATCGCTTCCTCGCCGACCTGATCCTGAAGGTCGACCCGCTGAACCCGGCCCTTTCGGCGCGCCTCGCTACGGCGTTCGAGAGCTGGCGGTCGTTCAACGCAATCCGGCGCGAGCACGCTCAGGGTCAGTTGCGGCGGCTTTCGGAAGCCGGGCTCTCGCGAAACGCCCTCGATATTGTCGGCCGGGCCCTTGCGGAATCGAAATAGCGTATTGATAGCGGCCTAGTTTTTGCGACCCGTTATCGTTAACCGCCGACTAACGATGGCCGACTAGCGTTCAGCGTCGCGTTATTGTGACCGGGCGGCGGGAATGTCGGTTTCAACATCAGAGGACGC
This sequence comes from Hyphomonadaceae bacterium UBA7672, assembly GCA_002483135.1. GTDB lineage: Bacteria > Pseudomonadota > Alphaproteobacteria > Caulobacterales > Hyphomonadaceae > UBA7672. The sequence goes on from DLHI01000024.1 coordinate 114,072, forward strand.
GAAGTTTCGCGACTTTGCCTTTGCCGCTGCGGACCTCCTGGTCACCAGCGACGCGAGCGGCCGCATCGTCGACGCGCAGGGCGACGCCACTCTCTTTCATTTTCCGAGCCCGGACCGCCTCGTCGGCCGCAACGCGATCGATCTCGTCAGCGAGGCGGAAGGCAGCCGCCTGCGCGAGGAGCTCTGGTCTCTGGGACCAGGCCGCCGCCTGTCGTGGGACGACGCCACTTCCATAGAAGGCGGGCGGCGCATCATCGTCCAGCGCAGCATCACGTCGCCCAACAGTTTCAACTTCGCCGTCCTGCGCATGCCGTCCTCCCTGCGTGTGCGCGGCGACAATGCCAACGAAGTGATGGCGGAGCGTTTTCGCGACGCCGTGATGAATGGCCGGCTAATGGCTGCGCGCCAACCCGTGGTCGAGACCAGCTCCGGAGCGATCAGCCACTACGAGGTGCTGGCGCGCTTCAACGGTGAAGACAGCCCTGTCGGCCTGATCACGGCGGCTGAAAAGAGCGGCCAGATCGCCCACCTCGACTATGTGATGATCAGCGCGGCAGCCTCGCGGCTTGAGGCCAACCCGGACCCTGACTATCGCCTTGCGGTCAACATCTCCGGGGAGTCGCTGCAGCGCCTTGATGTCATCCGCGAACTCTGCGCCGTCATTTCGGGCCACACCTTCAAGCGCAGCCGCCTCATCGTTGAAGTGACAGAGTCCGCTCACATCCACGACATCGAAACCGCCGCGCGCGCCGTCGAGATGCTGCGCGCGAGCGGCGTTGGCGTGTCTCTGGATGATTTCGGCGCCGGCTCCGCGTCGTTCGGATATCTGCGCGCGCTCAATGTGGACGGTTTGAAATTTGACGGCAGTTTTCTTGAGGCCGCCGGAACCAACCGGCGCGGCCTTGCGCTCATGCGCAGCGTCGCGCGGATGTGCGCCGAGCTCGGCATCAGCTCGGTGGGGGAACGCATAGAGACGGAGTCCGACCGGCAGATGCTGATCGACGCGGGGGTGATGTACGCGCAGGGCTATTTCTACGGCCGGCCGACGATCGACGAGAACTTCTTCGCGCGCGGGCCGATCGCCCTGCGAAGCGCGGCATAGGGGACTGGCATGGATCGCACGCTGGAGCGGCTCAAGGTGCTGGTTGTCGATGACAACCACCACATGATCAACATCATCAAGACGATCCTTCGCGGCTTCGAGGTCAAGGACTTCTTCGACACCAACAGCGCCCGCGACGCCTTCCAGATCATCCGCACCACGCCCGTCGATCTCATCATCACCGACTTCTCGATGGACCCGGTGGACGGTTGCGAACTGACGAAGCTGATCCGCACGGCCGAGGACAGCCCGAACCATTTCGTACCGATCATCATGCTGACGGCGTACGCCGAACGTTCAAAGGTCGAACAGGCGCGCGATGCCGGCGTCACCGAGTTTTGCGCCAAGCCCGTTACGGCCACGGAACTTTACCGGAAGGTGTGTTCCGTCATCAACACGCCGCGCTCCTTCGTGCGAACCAGCGTCTATTTCGGCCCCGACCGCCGCCGCCGCAAGGACGACAATTACAAGGGCAAGGAACGCCGGGAAAACCTGTTCGGCCCCAAGGGCGCAAGCATCCTCGCGCGAGCCACCGAGAACGCGGCCTGAATCGTATCGCTACCGATTCGTTCGATGGCTCACAATTAATGCCCGGTTAACCCTTTCGCAGCGTTTCGACTCCACAACTGGTAAGTTCGGGGAGTTCACGAGGGCCTATAATCTTGGGGAAGGCGGGCGGCAGCATAATCCGGAAGGGCCACAGTGCGCCGCCGGCGCGACCGCGCGGCGCCGTCCCGACAGTCATGCTGACGCTGCTGATGATGGCTTTCGGCGGATCCCTCGCCCTCAAGGCTTTTGAGGAGCGCCAGTTTGCCGACAACGCCACCCTGGTTCAGCAGGCCCGCGAGGCCGAAGCTCTGGCCGGCCACGTCCGCGCCGAACTCGTCGGCCTCCAGGCGCGCATGGAAGGACTGCTCATCACCGGGGCGTCACTCGAGGCGATCCGTCGCGGCGCCCAGTTCGACGCGGTCAGCGAACGCCCGCCGCCGGAGGGCGTCTGGGCGCAGCTGGTTGATGAAGGCGGCGTCCGGGTTTTCGCGGAGTCGAAGGGTCGCTTCGTGCAAGGGACGCGCGCAACCGCGGCGCTGATGCCCGAGGCGCGTGATGGGCGCACCTTCTACCTCGTTTCTTCAGGCTCGATTCCTCTCAACGCACGCTTCGAGTCCGTGGACTTCGAACGCTCCGCCGTCGCCTGTGCTCCGGTGCGCGGCACCGAGGTCGCCGCCTGCGTGTTCCGTCCGTCGCCGCTGTTGGGCCTGGGCGATATCAACCGAATGGTGATCTACGGGCTGCTGCTCGCGGCGCCGCTTCTGGCGGTGTTCGGGCTGGTCTCTGTGATCCGCCGCCTCAATCGTGAGAAGGCCGAGATCGAGGCCCGCCTGCCGAGCCCGGCCGTGCTGGAGCAACGACTCTGGACTGGCTTCGAGGTTGCCGGCGTGATCGGTCTGTGGCGCTGGAACCCGGCGACACAACTGCTCACCATCGGTCCGGAAGGCGCCCAACTTGTTGGCGCGAGTCGCGATGGCGACATGACGCTGGACGAGTTCTGCACCGTCATTGCGGAGGAAGACCGCCGCCGCGTACGCCAGTCGTTCGAAGACGCCAGGCGGGGCCAGCAGTTCAACGCGTCCTTCCTCGGCTCCGGCCCGATGGCCGGCCGCTATTTCGAGATCATCGGGGGTGACGGCGGTACGTTCTTTTCCGGCGCGATCATGAACGTGTCTGACCGCATCCAGGCCCAGACCCGATCGCGCCGCGCCGAGGCGCTCGCCCGCACGGCCCTCGACGCCCACCCCGGCCCCTTCGCTGTCTGGAACAACCACAAGCGCCTGACGCACTGGAACGCAGCCTTCGGTCGCGAGTTCAACCTCGATCGCAGCGTCCTGCAAGCTGGCGCCTCCTATGACCTGGTGATGTCAGAAATCGCGAAGTTCGTCCGCGTCGAGCGGCCACTTGGCGAGGACGCCAACTCGCGCGAGATGCTGCTGCTCTCTGACGTCTGGATTCGCATTGTCGACAGGCGCACGGCGACGGATGGCCTCATTACGGTCGGCCTCGACATCACCAACATGAAGCGCCAGGAGACTGTGCTCCAGCGCAGCGAGCGCCGTCTCCGCGCGATGGTGGAAGAACTCCAGCGCACCAAGGGCCAGGCCCAGGAACTCGCCGAGAAGTACGCGGAAGCCAAGACCCGGGCCGAACGGGCCAGCCAGGCCAAAGGCGCTTTCCTCGGCAATATGAGCCACGAACTGCGTACGCCGCTGACCCACATCAACGGCTTCGCCGAAATGATCGCGAACGAGATCTACGGCCCGCTCGGCAGCGAGCGTTACAAGGAATACGCCGAGGACATTGTCGGCGCCGGCAAGCATCTCGAGGAGATGATCAACGATATCCTCGACATGTCGAAGGTCGAGGCGGGAAAGATGCGCTTGTCGCCCGCGCTGATCGACCCGGAAGACGCCGTCGATGGCGCGATCAAACTGGCCCGCCGGCGCGCGGCGGATCGCGAAGTCCACCTGGTCTTTGATCCGGATGATGACCTGCCTGAAATCACAGGCGATCACCGCGCCATCAAGCAGATGACGTTCAACCTGATCACCAACGCCATCAAGTTCACCGACCCGGGGGGCGAGGTGGTGGTGACGATGACGGTTGAAGGCAAATGGCTGGCTATCCGCGTGCGCGACACCGGCATCGGCATTGCGCCAGAAGACTTGCCCCGCCTTGCCCAACCATTCGAACAGGTGACAACGCCCGAGGCGAAGGAACGCAATGTCCGCGGCACCGGTCTCGGCCTTGCGCTCACCAAGTCATTCGCTGAAATGCACGGCGGCTATCTGACAATCGAGAGCACGCTGGGCGTCGGCACCACAGTGTCCATTTTCCTGCCCGTGACACGCCCAGCAGCGCCGGCCAATGGCCAGACGCCCCCGGTGCTTGCGAACGCCTGAGATACCCTAATTGCCCGGTGCTGCAGCAGGCGCAGGTTCCGCTGGCGCGCCGACCGGTCGCTGCGCATGCCTGTCGGCGCGCTGCATGCGTGCATTGAACGGCGTCAGCAGACCGGTGGCCGCCGTGGCGCGCGCCAGTGGCGGCATCTGCCCGAGGTGGCTGATCAGGATATCTTCAGCGGTGCTCTGCAGCTTCTTCTCGCGCATCTGAAAGATGGCGACGGCGTCTCGCAGCCGGGCCTCGTCGAACGGCTCGGCCAGCGCAGCATCGTACACTGTCTTGCCCGCCTCGCTGAGACGGCGGCGTTCATCTCCGTTGGCGACCCAGAACTCACGCAGCTGACGGCCGAGTTCATCCTGATCGGCTTTGGGCAACTGTTCCCAGGCGGCGGCTACCACGTCTGAGGTCGGACCATAGCGCTCCAGCTGCATCTGCACTGTCGGTTGTTCGGGCCTCGGCGTCAGCCAGCGGCCGACGACAATGCCGACCAGCGCGGCGTTCAGCGCCAGCGATCCGATGAGTGCGATTGTGAGCTTGGAGGCCATTCCGGTTTCAGCGCTCAGCGTCGTTCATGGCGGTGAGAAACATGGCGCCCGCTCCGCCGCTGGCGACAGTCAGGATGGTCGCGTAGTCCTGGCCTGCCGTTGTATCCGGCTCGCCCGCATATCCGACCGCAAGCCCAAGCGCGAGCGAGGCCGCCAGCGCGCCGCCGGTCGCCCACCTTGGAACATTGAACCGGCCGAACAGATCGAGCGGCCTGCGCACGCTGCGACGGACATGCGACGAGCCGAGGACGGCCATCTCCAGCGAGATAGACGGCGGAACATCCTTCTCCAGCGCCAGCAGGTGATCGAAGCTGCGCTCGCTTTCCCAGACATCCTTCACGCGATGCGACGCGCCATCGAGAAACACCTCGGCGTGCGTGCGCTCGTCCTCGGGCCAGCGCGCGAGGTCTGCGCCGTAGGCCGCCAGCAATTCCATGAAACGCGCTTCGTTCATCACATGCCTCAGCCGGTCTCGATACCACTAAGGAGATCCGCACGTTCGGCCGACAGGGCCGTCTTAAGCGATCTCCGCGCCCGCGAAAGCAGGCTTTCCAGTGCATCAACGCTGACGCCAATGATCTCGGCCGCCTCGATGTTTGTCCTGTCCTGATAGTAGCAGAGCACCAGCGCCGCCCGCTGCCGCTCCGGCAGGGTTTGCAGCGCGTCGCGTACGCGGTCGCGGCGTTGACGGTCATCCAGCGCCCGTGTCGCCGAGGCGCGAACGTCCGGCATTTCGGGCGTCACTTCGCCGCCGTTCCGTACATTGCGACGCAACCTGTCGAGGCAGAGGTTCATGGCGACCCTGTGCATCCACGTTTCGAACTTTGCCTGGCCCGGCTTCCATGTTGCAGCATGGCGCCAGACCCGCAGGAAGACCTCCTGCGCAACGTCCTCGGCCTCCGCAGCGTCGCCCAGCATTCGGCGTGCGAGGCCGACCATCCGCGGCAGGTGGCGGCGCACGAGTTCGGCTGCGGCGCGGCTATCCCCGGCGCCGACGCGACTGACCAGATCCTCGTCCGGATCCCGCATGGCAGGGACACCAACTCCGAGATATCGCCTCGTGCCGTTGCGTACGTCGCGCACAAGACCGAACCATGCCTCATCTTATGCATCCTGCGCCGGCGTTTGCCGAGGGCCGGCTGCTGTCGAAACGGAAGCGCCAAAAGGGGGCGACCAGCCGCAAAATCGGCCTGTGATTCAAACGCCATCGCCGGCCCCTTCCGTCGTTAGCGGGCCCAGTTTTCGGGTTCGCAGGGCTGCAATCTGATCCTGCAATTCTCCTAGCCGAACCACCAGGCCCGGAAAATCCTTGAATCCCAGATGCTTGGCCAACCATGTCTTGAGGCCGTCCGACGCCGCATCCGGCTCGAACCGGTCGCCCGCCGCGATGCGCAGCGCCTGCTGGAGGTTGAGCTGGAGCGACAGCCCGTCGATGAGCAGGGCCGCCTCGCCCGCGGAAAAGTGACCGGCGGCGGCCAGCGCCTTGATTGCGCCGAGCGATCCCGGCTGCACCGCCCCGGGCGTTCGCGCCGCAGCCATCAGGATGGCGTGCTGCGTCAGGAACTCGATATCGACCAATCCGCCGGGGGCGAGCTTCACATCCCACATCGAGCGCGGTTTGCGCTCGCGCGCCATCCGGCGGCGCATGTCGGCGACATCCTCGGTGATCTTCGGGTCAGTGCTTCTGGCCTGCAGAGCCCGCCGCGCCGTCTCCACGATCCGCCTGCCTAGATCCGCATCGCCAGCAACCGGCCTGATCCGCGTCAAGGCCATGAACTCCCATGTCCACGCCTCCTCACGATAATAGCGCTCGAACGACGACATGCGGACGGCAACCGGCCCGGCGCGGCCCGATGGCCTCAGCTGCATGTCCACTTCGTAAAGCAGCCCTTCGCCGGTGGGAGCTGACAGCGCCGCGATCAGCCTTTGCACAAAGCGCGTTGCCAGCTGGACGCTGCCATCGTCTGCCGGCTCATAGACCAGCATGAGATCGAGATCAGACGTGGCGGTCAGTTCACGCCCGCCAAACTTGCCCAGCGCACATACGGACCATTTGCCGATGTCTGTCGCCTGTTTCGCCAGGACTTCGCGTTCGCAAACCTCCGCAAGTCCGCCGACGCAAGCGTCAGCCAGATCGGCATAGGCAATGCCCGCCTCCGTGGCGCCGATCGCACCGCGCAGAAGCTGGTAGCCGATCCGAAACGCCTCCTCGCGATGGAAACGACGCGCGGCGTTGAGCTTGCCCTCGAAACCATCTTCGCGGTCAAGCAATGCCTCCAGACGAACCGCGCGCGAACCTGTGGCATCCAAATGGGCTGGCGTGCTGAAAGACCGCTCCAGCATTGCCTCCATGAGCGCGGGCCTGCGCGCGAGGTCCGCGGCGAGCTTCGGCGCAAACGCCATGGTCTGGATCACGTCCCGCGTCAGCGCGGGTTCGGCCAGCATCAGCGACATCACCTGCACGCCGGAATTCAGCCCCGAGAAAAACTCGCGGAACCTCTCGAATGCGATATCCGGCTCACCCGCCTTCGACATGGCTTCCAGCAGGCGCGGCCCCAGCGAAGTGAGCAGTTGCTGCGCACGGGCGGAGCGTGTGGCGGGAATGGACCCGCGATGCCATTGCTGGAATGTGTGGATGACCTGCGAGGGCTGGCTGAACCCCAGCGCCGTAAGCGTTGCGACGGTTCCGGGATCATCGTCAACACCTGTAAAGACGAGGTTTCCCGCCTCGCCTGACAACCGCTCCTCGGCCGCAAACAGATCCGAGTAGACGCCATGCACCCGCTCGCGCGTGCGCGAGATATCCGCCTCGAAACTCGCCAGCTCGGTCTGTCCGCACAATCGCGCGACGGCGGCGCGTTTCTCGGCCGCCACGGGAATCCGGTGCGTCTGCTCATCGTTCAGCATCTGCACGCGATGCTCGACGCTGCGCAGGTAGTCATACGCGCGGCAGAGATCATCCGCGACCGCCGGATCAACGATGGCGGCGTCGCTCATCAGCCTCAGCGCAGACTTCGTCCCGGGCGCCCGCAGCTCGGGTCTGCGGCCACCGAGGATGAGCTGCTGGACCTGCGTGAAGAATTCGATCTCGCGAATACCGCCACGACCCAGCTTCACGTCGAAATCGAGCGAGGCCAATTCGGCGTGGCCGCCATGGGCATGGATCTGGCGCTTGATCGAATGAATGTCAGCGATGGCCCAGTAATCGAGATGCCGCCGCCAGACATAGGGCTGCAACTCGGCAAGGTAGGCATTGCCAGCGGCCACATCGCCCGCACAGACGCGCGCCTTGATATGCGCCATCCGCTCCCAGTTCTGACCGACGCTCTCGTAGTAACCCGTCGCGAACTGCGTCGAGATTGCAGGACTCGTCGATGCAGGATCGGGGCGTAGTCGCAGGTCCGTGCGAAAGACATACCCGTCGGCAGTACGTTCTTCGAGAATGCGCACAAGGTCGCGCGTCAGCCGCGTCATGCCCTCCTTCACCCGTGGGCCCTGCACGGGAAGCATGTCGAGATCGAACAACACGATCAGGTCAATGTCGCTGGAATAGTTGAGCTCGTGAGCCCCCATCTTGCCCATGGCGAGCACGAAGAGACCAGGCATCTCGTCGCTATCGCGCGTCTCGCCCAGATGGCCCGACGCCCACGATGCCCGGATGGCAAGCCTTAGAGCCGCTTGTGTCGCCATGTCCGCCAGTTGTGTAAGACGGCCCACCACCTCATCGAGCGGCCATAGACCAGCGAGATCGGCGATGGAAATCGCGAACTGCGCGGCCTCTTTCGCGCGACGCATCTCCCGCATCGGCGCGTCAAGCGGCCCCGCCATCGCGCCCGCCGCGCACATGGCCGCAACGGCGTCGTCGAGCACAGGCCCCGGTCCCGACGCCAGGATTGCAGCCACGACCTCCGGCCGCCGCGCTGAAATGCGCGCCAGATGATCCGACAACGCAGGGGCCTGGTCGATGACGGCCTGCACATCGCCTACGACGCCCGTGAACGGCGCAATCGCGAGAGTATCGAGGGATGTGGGCATAAGGCGTGGCCCTGCGTGGGGATCGAGGATTCGCGCGTCAGGCTGACGGCAGGATGAGGCGCGCCGCAAGCCCCGCGTTCGGCGGCGCACCCCCGGCCGAGTCAAGCATCAGCCGCCCCCGATGAGCTTCAGCCACTGCCAGCACGAGGCTGAGGCCCAGACCGCTACCGGGCAGGCTGCGTGATTGTTCCAGGCGAACAAAGCGCTCGACAGCGCGATCACGGTCCTCGGGCGGGATGCCGGGGCCGGAATCGCTCACAGCCACTTCGGCTTCCCCGCCGGGCAAACGTCGGACCGACAGCGTCACCGAGCCGCCTTCGGGCGTGTACTTCACGGCATTGTCCAGAAGGTTGGAGAGCGCCTGCGCGATGAGATCGCGATCGGCCTGCACGAACAGCTCGCCCCCCGGCAGATAGCTGAACGTCAGGTTCTTCTCCTCGCACGCAGGCTGGTAAAGCTCAGCCAACTCGTCCGTGATGCCGGTGACGTTTATCCGCCTGAACGAGCCCGTTGCGCCAGCCTGCACGCGTGAGAGGCGCAGCACCGCGTTGAACGTATCGAGCACGCCATCGACCTCCTCGATTGACTTGGTCAGGGCCGCGCGCTGGCCATCAACCTTGTCCTCCCGCAGCCCGCCCTCCAGCCGGTTTCGCAGGCGCGTGAGCGGAGAGCGCAGATCGTGCGCGATGGAATCACCCGCCGATCGCGAGGAAATCACCAACCGCTCCAGCTTCGACAGCATGGCGTTGAGTTGCTCGGAAAGCCGGTCGAACTCATCGCCCGACCCGTCAACCGGGGCCCGGCGCGTCAGATCGCCGGCCATGACTTCCTCGGCCGTGCGGGCGAGTTGTTCGGCGCGCTGGGCGGCGGACCGCGAGATCACGACGCCGCCGATAAGTGACAAGACAAAGCCGACTACGGCCGAACGCCACACCACCTCCGTGATACGCCGGTTCATCTCGCCCAGCTGTCCGACATCGTAGGCCACCATCAGCACGCCGCCTCCCGCCAGCCGCGAGATGCGCCCCTGTGCGGACCGCCGGACTGGCCGTCCGTTGGTGTCGCGCACTTCGTAGTCGAAATTGACGTCGACAACTTGCGTCTCGGGCGCCGGTGCGGGAAGGAAATCGAAGTCCCCGGCCGACTTCTGGCCCGTGCTGTCCTGCAGCAGGTAGAAGAACTTGCCGCGCGCGCCGGACCGTTCGGTCACGGCCTGATTGAGCCTGTCAAAGCCGCCACGGTTCGCCGCCGAGAGTTCCTGGAACTCCGCGTTCAACTCAGCCTCGGCCTGCCGGCTGAGGTGTCCCGCAGTCTCGTAATAGAGGTAGGCCAGCAGGGACGCCGAAAACAGGATGAAGATCGAGGCGTGCAGCAGCGCCAGCCGGAACGTTGTCGTCCGGACCAGCGCCGGCAGGCGGCCGATCTTCATGGCTCAGCGCTTCATGCTTCGAGACGATAGCCCGCGCCGCGCACGGTGTGCAGCAGGGGTTTCTCGAAGTCCTTGTCGATCTTCCCGCGCAGGCGCGACACGTGAACGTCGATCACGTTGGTCTGGGGATCGAAGTGATAATCCCACACCTTCTCGAGCAGCATGGTCCGCGTCACCACCTGACCGGCATGGCGCATGAGGAATTCCAGCAGGCGGAACTCGCGCGGCTGGAGGTCGATCTTCTGCCCATCGCGATGGACTGTGCGCGCGAGCAGATCCATCTCCAGTCCGCCCACCGTCAGACGCGTCGTCGGAATGTCGCCCGTCGCACGGCGGCCGAGGGCTTCGACACGCGCCACAAGCTCGCTCGGCGCGTAAGGCTTCACCAGATAGTCGTCACCGCCGGCCTGCAACCCCTCGACGCGATGATCCACCTCGCCCAGCGCCGACAGGAACAGCGCGGGCGCCCGCCCGCCCGCGTCCCGATAGCGCTTGAGCAATTCCAGGCCGTCAATGCCCGGAAGCATGCGATCGACAACCATGGCGTCGTAGTCGCCCGACCGCGCCTGGCTGAGACCGGACTCGCCATCCCCGCAGACATCGACCGAATGGCCCGCCTCGCCGAGAACTCGTTTGACGAAGGCGGCGGCGTCCGCGTCGTCCTCGATGACGATGACCTTCATGGACTAACCTGCGGATGCAATTTCAATTGGACGGAGAACAGTCAGGTCGCCGCACCGGGCCTGATTGCCACAGCCAACGCGCGCGACAACATCCTTCTTGCCCTGCGCGAGCGCCGCGGCGACAGCGTCCTGGTAATCCTTCGGCGTCTTCACGGCTTTCATGTTGATCTCGAGGATCGCGTCGCCGGGGAAAATGCTCGCCCGGTACAACGGGCCGCGCGGCTCAACCGTCACCACGATCAGACCGGCGCCAACCGCGCCAACATCGAACTTCTTGGCTTCTTCCGGCGTCAGGGCGCGGATCGTGCCGCCCTCGATCTTCACGTCATCCGAACTCGGCCGCGGCGGCGTCATGCCTGCACGAGCCGGGTCGGGCTCGCCAGCGGCGAGAGCGCGGTCATCGCGCGCACGCACTGTGACGCGGATTGTCTGTTCCTTGCCGTCCCGGATGATGCGGAAGGCGTTTTCGGTGCCGGCGAGCAGGCTGCCGACGCGCTGCGTAAGCTGGCGCGTATCCTTCACCTCGTCGCCGTTGACGGAGATGATGATGTCGCCGCGCTTGATGCCGCTGGACTCGGCCGGCCCGCCCGTCGTGACGGAGCGAACGATGGCGCCGGAATTCTGCTTGAGGCCCCACGCGTCGGCGAGACGCTGGTCGAGACTCTGGATCTCGACGCCCAGCCATCCGCGCACGACCTTGCCGTCACGAATAAGCGTATCCGAGATAGACTTCGCGGCCGTTGCGTCGATCGCGAAGCCGATGCCCACGCTGCCGCCGCCAGTGTCGGAGAAGATCATTGTGTTGACGCCGATGACCTCGCCCATGAGGTTGAACGTCGGGCCGCCCGAATTGCCGCGGTTGATGGCGGCGTCGATCTGGATGAAGTCGTTGTAATTGCCGCTGTTGAACTCGCGGCCGTCAGCCGAGACGATGCCGGCTGTCGCCGTGCCGCCCAGGCCGAACGGGTTCCCCACCGCGACGACCCAATCGCCGACGCGCGGCTTCACCTTGGTCGCGAATTGCACGTAGGGATACGTGCCAGCCTTCTTGACCTTCAGCACGGCCAGGTCGGTCTGCTCGTCGGAGCCCACGATCTCGGCCTCAAGCTGCGTGCCGTCCTTCAGCGTGACCACAACCTCACGCGCGTTCTCCACGACGTGATGGTTGGTGACGATGTAACCGGCGGACGAAATAAAGAAGCCCGAGCCGAGCGCGTTGCCTTCTTCGTCCTGTTCTGGATTGCTCTCGTCCTCGCCTTCACCCTCGCCGAACTCATCTTCGTACTCTTCGAAACCAGGCAGGCCTCGGAACTGGTCGAACACGCCGTTGCGGTCGGAGCGCTTGATTTCAACTGTCACCGAGACGCTGACCACGGCCGGGCTCACATTCTCGATGAGGTCTGCAAAGCTCATCGGCGCGCCGGGAGGCGGGGACACTGTGATCGGGCGGGGCGTGTTCTGGGCGAGCGCCGGTGCGACGAGCATGGGCACGACCAATGACAGGCCCGCCGCCGTCGCGAACAGGCCTGCGCCGATCGTTTTCCGACCGATCCGCACCATTCTTGTTTCTCCCATCTCAATCTTCCCGGCGCCGCCAGTGTGCTGCGCCACTGTTCACAATCCTAGGTGGCAGTTCCAGTCCCGCAACATCAAGTGGCTGTTCTATGGCTGGCCTATTCGGAGCCCCGCGCGGCGAACCCGCCAGACGACCGCACCGCATCCACTAACGCCATACTTTAAGGCAATCCTGCGGCAGCGCCAGTGCCGCCAAAGGCCGATTCAAGCCCATTTTCCGAGGTTTAGCCGGCCTTCAGCCGACCTCGTCGCCGCGATCGTCGGACACAGGCGCCAGACCGCTTGGCCGGTTCCGGACCAGCTTCATACCGAACATTGCAAGTCCGGCCGCGACCAACGCAAAGGGAAAGCCCCACAGCAGAATCGCCCAGCCGTCGAGCGGGGGGCGGAACGAGACATGCTGGCCGTACCGGGAGACGAAGAAGTCGCGAATCTCCTCGTCGGTGGCGCCCTCCATGACCTGCCGGCGGATCGCCCGCCGCGCATCGACGGCCATGTCTGCCGTGGACTGGGAAACCGGCTCATTTTCGCAGACCATGCAGCGTGTCTCGCGCATGATGGCCTGGGCGCGCGCTTCGAGAGCCTCGTCGGGGATCGGCTGTTCCAGCGGCGCAGCCTGCAGCAACAGGGCGATAACCGGCCCGATCATGCCGAAGCTCCAACGCCTGCCTCGGGTTTGGCCGGCTCCGGCGTTGGCGCAGCGGGCGCTTCGGCGTTGGCGGCCGACCGTCTGCGCAGGCGCGCCGCCAGCGACATGAAGCCTCCCACCGCAATCAGTGCAGCCCCGCCGAATACCCAGTCGATCAGCGGATGATGCGCGATCCGGATGCGCCAGACACCATCCTGGTCGCGCAGCTGATCGCCGAGCGCGACGTATACGTCACCGCCCAGCGTCTTGCGGATCGCCACCTCCGTCGTGCCCATTTCGGAGACTGGATAGCTGCGCTGTTCGGGCTGGAGCAGCTCGGTGCGCCCGTCATGGGTCGCCAGAATATCGGCGCGCGTGGCGACATAGTTGGGGCCGTCCACGATCTTCACACCCTGGAACTCAAACGACCAGCCGGCCATCTCTGCGCTCTGTCCCTGCGCGAGCGGGAAGGTCTGCTCGGTGCGCGCGGCGGTCTCGACCGTGGCGCCGATGACGAAGACGCCCATGCCGATATGCGCGATCGCCATGCCCCACACGGTCAGCGGCAGCTTCAGGATCCTGCGCCATCCACCCGCGCCTGCACGCCGCAGGATGTCCTGCGCCACGCCCGCGATCACCCACACCCCGACCAGGACGCCAAAGCCAAGAAAGACACCCCAGCCGCCCATCGCCAGCGCAACCAACGCTGCGAGCACCGCGATGATCGCCGAGGGGAGCAGCCACTTCAGCAGCGGCGTCATCTCGGCCTTGCGCCAGGGCGCGGCCTGCGCGAGCGGCATGAAGAGCAGGAGGAACGCCACCATCGGCGCAAGAGTCAGCTGGAAATATGGCTCGCCGATGGACATCGAGGCGGCCTCGGGCGCGATTAACTTCGCCTCCCCCATCCATTGCAGCACCATGGGCGTCACCGTGCCCACGAGCACCAGCGCCGCCGACACCGACAGGAACAGGTTGTTGAGAACGAGAGCGCCCTCGCGGCTAACCGGATCAAACTCGGGTCCGGCCTTCAGCTGCGGCGCACGCCACGCAAACAGGGCCAGCGCAGCCCCGCCCGCGAGGCCTAGCCCGATCAGCAGGATCGTTCCCCGGGCCGGATCGACCGCAAACGCGTGCACCGACGTCAGCACGCCCGAGCGCACGAGGAAGGTGCCCAGCAGCGAAAGGCAGAATGCCAGCACGGCCAGGAACACGGTCCACGACGCCATGCCGCCGCGCTTTTCCGTGACGATCAGCGAGTGAACCAGCGCCGCCGCAACCAGCCACGGCATGAACGAGGCGTTCTCGACCGGATCCCAGAACCACCAGCCGCCCCAGCCGAGCTCGTAATAGGCCCAGATGGCGCCCAGCGCGATGCCGATCGTGAGGCAGCTCCATGCACCTAGCGCCCATGGCCGGGTGCGACGCGCCCAGTCGCGGTCGATCTCGCCATTGATCAGGCCCGCGGCCGCGAGCGAGAACACGAACGACATCCCGACATAGCCGAGATAGAGGAAGGGGGGATGAAGCGCGACCGCCGGATCCTGCAGCAGCGGGTTGAGCCCTGCGCCATCGAACGGTGGATCGGCAAGCCGCGTGAACGGGCTCGACACGAACAGCAGGTAGAGAAACGAGCCCACCGTCAGCAGGCCCTGCACGCCCAGCGCCCGGTCGCGCAGCTTGCCCTCGCGCATCGTCAGCGCGGCAAGTGCGCCATAGCCTGCCATGATCACACACCACAGCAGCATCGAGCCCTCGTGGTTGCCCCACGCGCCGGCGATCCGGTACAGCAGCGGCTTCTGCGAGTGCGAGTGCGCGGCAACCAGCTCGACCGAAAAGTCGAGCCGCACGAAACTAATGATCAACGTCAGCAGCGACAGCGCCGCGAAAATCGCGCCTGCGACCGCCAGTCTGCGCGCCGCCTCCCCACCGCTCGTCAGGCCAAGAACGCTCTGGCCCACCGCCGCGCCAAGCGCGAGGAAAGCCAGCAGGTGACCCAGTTCTGCAATCACGTCGCCGACCCGTCGCCGCAGGTCATCGTGCCGTCAGCCATGGCCTGCTCTCCGCCGCTCTCGGCGGCGCGCTTCAGAGAGTCGTAGGCTTCCTTCGGCATGTAGTTCTCGTCGTGCTTGGCAAGCACGCGCGTAGCCACCAGCGTGCCGTGCACATCGAACTTGCCCTCGGCGACGACGCCCTTGCCTTCCACCACCATGTCCGGCGGAATGCCGTCGAACACGACTGGCACAGTGTTCTTGCAGTCAGTGATGCGGAACTGCAGCAACTTGCCGTCTTCGCCGTGCGTCTGGCTCCCGACCTCGATCAGACCGCCGACGCGGACATTCTGCTTGAAAGTCTCGACGCCCTTGCTGGCGATATCCGAGGGCGACTGGAAGAACGCCACCGCGCCGCCGAGGCCAATGACGCCAAGCGTCACCGCGCCCGCCATCAGCACGCCGGCGGCGCCGATGAACCAGAGCCTTTGGGAACGCTTGCGCATTGTGTGCAGCTCCGTACGACCGATCGAGGGCAATCAGTTGGACTGAATATATTGGGCGGAACTTCAGCGCGCCAGCGACACGATGGCGCTAAAAGCATCACTTATTCGGGGGAAGTGCCGCCAGGCGGGGGTGTTGGCGCGTCGATGCCGAACATTTGCCGCATCGCAGCGAACATCTGCCGCTCGGGCCCGCCTTCCGTTACCCGTCTATCAACATCGGCCCAGATGGCCTCGGCCTCGGCCTTCTTGCCCTGCAACCACAGCCCGATACCCGCCATGTAGCCGATGCGGAGATCGCTGGTGTCGAGCCGATAGGCCTGATTGTAGAGGTCCGATGTCTTCACATCGATCGTCTGCGTGGCCTTGAAGCGGCCGTCGGCCCAGGCCTTGAGTATCGCACGGTCATTCGGCGCGAGCCTCAGGCCCTCGCTGAAGGCGGCGTCGGCCTGATCAATATGGCCGGTGCTGACGTAGATCTCGCCGATCATCCGGTGGGCTTCCGCGTCGCCGGGGACGGCCTTCACGCGCTCCTGAATCAAGGCCAGCATCTGAACGCCAGTCAGCGATTCCGGATCCTGCAACAGCTTCTGGCCAAGTCTGGGCAGCTTATCGCGCGTTGCCGCGTCGATTTCGCCAGTCGCCATGAAGTTGAGTTCGGAGATTGCATCGGCTGCCGGCTCGAACGTCGGGTCACGCCGCAGCGCCGTGCGATACGCGCTCAGCGCTTCCTCCATCCGGCCATTGGAGAAATAGAGGTTCCCGATCCGCTGGAATGGCGAAGGATCGTTCGGCGCCTTGCGCGCCATGTCCTGCTGCAACGCAAGATACTGTTCTGCCGTAACGCTCTCCGGATTGCTTGTCTCGCGCGCCTGGATGTCCGCGATCCGGGCGTCCAGCGGCAGGTCGCCCATGTCCGGACGGCCCAGCGCGAAGTAGACTCCGGCCGCCGCAGCTCCCGCAACCAGCACGCCAAGCCGCACCGGCGTCGAGCGCGCGACGAACCACGCCCCGCCGACCACGAAAACTGCAGCTACGAGTACGATCCAGGTCAAAGTGGAGCCGCCGGAAGCTCAAGCCGCGCACGCAGGCCGCCTATGGGGCTGTCTTCCAGGTGCAGCCGACCGCCATAGATGTCCGCGAGTTCGGTCACGATCGACAATCCCAATCCGGTGCCCGGCGCCGATTCGTCGAGGCGCTTGCCGCGCTCCAGCGCCTTTGCCCGGTGTTCTGGCGGCAATCCCGGTCCGTCATCATCGACAGTTACCTGAAGACCATCGTCGTTCCGGGTTACCTTCACATTGATCCGCGACTTGCACCATTTGGCCGCGTTCTCCAACAGGTTTCCGATCAACTCGTCGAAATCGCCGCGCTCCCCACGAAAAATTGCGTTGGCGTCAACTTCGACATCAATCGCCAGTCCCTTGTCGCGATGCAGCCGTTCAAGCATCCGGGCGATGCCTTCCACAGGCTCGCGCACATCGGTCCGCGCGCCGAGCACCTCGGCCTGCGCCGCCGCCTGCGCGCGCTTCAGATAGTGGTTCACGTTGGTCGTCATCGCCTCGGTCTGGCGCCGCACCAGTTCGGCCAGCTTGTCGGTCCCCTTTGCTTCGTTCTTCAACACGGCCAGTGGGGTCTTCAACGCATGCGCCAGATTACCGACATGCGTGCGCGCGCGTTCCACCACCTTGCGGTTGTGCGTGATCAGCGTGTTGATCTCGGTGACAAGGGGGGTGAGTTCGGTTGGGTATTCGCCATCCAGATTGTCGCGCCGCCCCGCGCGCACATCTCCGAGACTGTGCTGGATCGTGTGAAGGGGGCGCAGGCCATAGCGGATGACGACAAACACGCCGCCGATCAAGCCCAAAGCCAGCACGGCAAGCGCAACGGCGAGCCTCAGCGCAAAGCTGTTCACGGATGCGTCCGCCGCAGTGCGATCAAACCCGGCATAGAGGAGAATTGGATTGGGCCGCTCGGGGAAGGTCACGGCCTGCACGCCAATGCGCGTCTGCCGGCCGTCGGGGCCCGGCGCATCCAGATGCCTGACGACACCTGGCTCCGAGGTCGCTTGCTTCCGGGTATCTCCCGCGAGCATCAGGTCTTCATCCGCAAAGCTGATGGACTCGCGTCGATCGCTGACCTCGCCACGCTCATCGAGATTGAGGACCGCCCAGTAGCGGCCCGACAGCGCCCGGCCAAATCTCTCGTCTTTGGGAAGCTTGGTGTCGTCGAACGTCACGATGCCAGACTCGGCGCTTACGGATGCCGCAATCGAAACAAGCGTTTCGTTCAGTTGAAGATCGAGCTGATTGTCAGTTTCGGAGCGATAGAAAGCCTGCAGCGACCAGCCGGCCGCGAGTAGTACAACGGCGCTCCACACTCCCGCCGCAACAAGCATGCGCCGGGCGATGGAGCCGCGGGTCAGCGTCCCCGTTGTCTCCCCGGCTGCCTTTTCGGCCATGCTATTCCGCTACGTGTTCGACCTTGGGATCAATGAGACGATATCCCAAACCACGCTCCGTCAAGATGCGGTTCGATCCGATCTTGCGACGCAGGCGGCCGACAAACACCTCGATGGTGTTCGAATCGCGGTCAAAGTCCTGATCATAGATATGCTCGACCAGTTCAGTACGCGGCACCACCCGTCCCTGATGATGCATCAGGTAGGACAGCACGCGATACTCGTGCGAGGTGAGCTTGATCGGCTCGCCGTTGACGGACGCTCGCGCAGCGCGCGTGTCCACTCGCAAGTCACCGCATTCCAACGCGGCGCTGGCGTGTCCGGCGGCCCGCCGCAACAGGGCGCGAAGACGTGCGAGCAACTCCTCGGTCACGAACGGCTTGGTGACATAGTCGTCAGCGCCCGCATCGAAGCCCGCGACCTTCTCGCTCCAGCGATCGCGCGCGGTCAGGATCAAGACAGGCATGTCCTTGCCCGTGTTGCGCCACTTCTCCAGCACGCGCACGCCATCCATCTTGGGCAGGCCAAGGTCCAGCACGACCGCGTCATAGGGCTCGGTCTCGCCAAGGAAGTGGCCTTCCTCGCCATCGACGGCGAGATCGACGGCATAGCCCGCCTGCGATAGCCCCTCGGAGAGCTGCCGGCCCAGATCCGGATCATCTTCGACAACCAGAATTCTCATGACCTGTTCCTACCGACGTCTTGTTGCGGGTTCAGTGAACGTCAGGCGCTTGCCGTCGTCAGTGAGCCACGAAATTACGTAAAAATCGCCCTGCCGGCGGGCATCAAGGTGGCGCCCGCCATGCTGCGATTTCAGGCGGCGCAGAATCTCCGAAAGCGGGATTTCCTGCGCTTGCTGCTCGGGCGAGCGCTCGCTACGCGGCACATCCCACTGCGACGACGGCTGGCCGTCGCCGCGCTGGAAGGGCATCTCGAACGGCGCGCGGTCCGTCTGTCGCTGCGCCTGCGCCGGTGCAGAAATGGACAGCGCGGCAGCAACCAGGACAAGGGGGGTTAAGGCTATCCGTTTCAACATGCCCAAGTGTGTAAGTCCGGGTCGGTGAACCCCGACTGAACAGTTTCTCCCAAAACGGACGGCCCGCAGGATTGACTGCATTTTTTCGCTCATCCGGGGATTAACGGGAAATATCGGCCTTACGGCCGGGCCAGGTGCGGACGAATTCGCGAAGTTCCGGATCGTCCTTTCTTGGCAATACAATCAACAGCCTGACAAGCAAGTCTCCCGGGTTGGGTCGCGTCTGAACGCCCTTTCCCCGAAGCTTCAGCAGGTCGCCTGAATTGGACCCCGGCGGGACTGAAAGTGTAACCGGCCCCGACGGCGTGACCACCGGCACCTTCCCGCCCTCGACCGCCTCGGCCAGAGAGATTCGCAGGTCCATGCGCACATCATCGCCCTCGCGGCGGAAGGTCGGGTGGCTCGCAACAGTGATCTCGACCAGGGCATCGCCTGCAGGCCCGTTGCCCGTGCCCGGCAGGCCCTGACCTTTCAGGCGCAGCGTCTGTCCGGAGTTGAGCCCTGCGGGGATCGCAAGATCGAGCGAGCGACCATCCGACATGGTTACGCGGCGGCGCCCGCCATTCACCGCGTCCAGGAAATCGACCTCCATGCGATAGCGCACATCCTCGCCACGCGTCTGGCCGAAGCCCCGCGCCCCCCCGCCGCGGCTGAACAGGCCATCGAACAGGTCCTCGAATGCGTCGGCCCTGCCACCGCCCCCGCTGCCGCCACCGCGCGCCCTGGCGCCAGCAAAGCCCCCGAATCCGGCTCCCGGCTGGAAGTGCGGACGTTCATTACCGTCCGCATCGATCTCGCCACGATCGAATCGCGCGCGCTGAGGTTCGTCGGTGAGAAGGTTGAATGCAGCGGTCAAACGCTTGAACCGTTCGGCGCTCGCCTTGTCATTCGGGCGCACGTCCGGGTGCAGCTCCTTGGCGAGCTTGCGATAGGCCTTGCGAATTTCCTCGGCGCTTGAGGACTTTGGTACACCCAGCGCCGCGTAGGGATCCCAGCTCAACTGCCGATCCTTGCTCTGAGCCCGCGCTCTACCGTGGAGCCGCTTCCCAATGCAAGACAAGCGAGAAGATGGGGATTTTGGGGCAATCCCACTGCTTTCGCCGTCTAAGGCGCAGGAATCGCCACCTCCAGGGCGGCTACCGCCCCGGCCTGCCCGTCGGCGCCCAACTGGCCGGCCTCGACCAGCGCAATGCCCCCAGCCGGAAAATCCGCAATCCGCTCCGCCTCCGGATAGACCGCAAGCGGAGCATCGGTCTCCCACATCCGCGCGCCTCCCCAGCCGGAAATCCGCACGGAATAGCGCTCGGGAAGAGTTAGGGGAGGCTCACCCGCCACCCACGGATCACCATCCCGCCGGGCCCGTCGCACCCATGTCATGGTCAGGTCACCGCCCGACCAACTCGCCCGCAAATGCGCTGGCGACCATTCCTTCTGCGCAACAGCATTGAACGCTTGCGTATCCGTCCACAGCCCACCTGACACACCAGTCGGCGCGCCAACTCTCCATAACAGATCTAGCCCGCGTTCCCACGCCGCCACATCCAGCCGCGACTCGGCTCCCGTCAGAAACACGATACGCGCGCCCGCCGACGCGCCCGCCGCCATCGCAGGCTCGGAGCCCAGCTGACCGCGCAACAGCGTATCCAGGCGATATTGCCCCAGCCCCACAAGCTCCGCGCCGACATACTGGATCGCCTCCCACCCGGCAGCCGTCTCTACCAGCGCCAGGTTGGCGCCATTCAGCACGGCCGCCTTCGTCCGCGCCGCAAGCTCGCCTCCTACAACATCGACCCAGATCGATGTCTCCTGCCAGCGCCCCGCGACATGCGGATACATCGGTCCCGCCAGCCGGCCGATCGTGCAGGGCCGATTGATCTCGCCGCGCACGCTCAACTGATCCGCTTCAGCGCCAGCCTCGAATACAATGCGTCCCGGCCACGGCGCCGCGAAAGCAAAACCCATCGGGCGCAGGTCATTTTCCTGTCCGGGCAGCGCCGGCGCATCGACAATCACGACATCCGGCTCTCCCGGCGCCACTACACCGCGATCCGGCGCCGGCAAGGCGGGCGTCAACACGGGCGCGAGTACACGCCCGGCTCGCACCGCTCGAAACGTTATGGTCGCTGCATCCGACCTCTCGGTGATCCGCCACGCTACGCCATCCAGCTCCACCGTATCGCCCGGCTCGATGACGAGCCCATCCGACGCCATTGCGAACTGCAGTCCGGTACGCGACAGTCGCAAGGCCTCTGAAAGGTCGCGGGCGCATTGCCGCGCCTGGTCCTCATCCATCGCAATCGGAAGTGCGACATCCACGATCTCGTCGCTTGCGGCGATCTCGCCCGACGCCACCGCCGGCATGTGGTCTGCTTCGGAGGCCATGTAGGAAACTCGCACGCCCGGCGTACTGGCCTCCAACCCGGCATGGGTGATCTCGGTCGAGGCCTTGTCTGCCTGCACCAACCTTCCCGCCGAAACTGGAACGGACTGGTCGCCGCGCATGCGGAACACCAACACGCCCTCGCGCTCCGTGCAGTCCACGCCAAAAGCCCTCGCCAGCGGCTCGATAGCAGACCGCGCACTCGCCGGGCCATCAAACGCATACCCGGTAACGATGCCTGCAAGGCCACCGGTATCCGCCTCCGCACCCGCACGGCCAGCAATGTCGGCGATAACGTCCGACAAGAGCGCAAGCCCCGTGCGGCCATTCAGCCAATGCCCCAACCGCCAGTTGGCCGCATCGCTCCAGACGTCCTCGCGAAGCGGGAACGCCGGAAACGGCCGCGCGTCCCAGGCCCACAGCCCGACGCCATCTTCCGGGATCATGCGCCCGGCATAGACACCCGAGACCAGATTGTTCGACGGGTCGCCCCAGAATTCGTGGAACGCCTCGATGGCGCGTCTGGGCGCTACATCGTCGCGCCGCCCATTCGAGAAATGCGGCAGCGCGCCTTCCGAACTTTTCGGATCATAGAACACGTTCGGCTGGTTCGCGCCCTTGTCCACCGCCGGCACGCCCATCTCGACCATGCGCACCGGCTTCATCCCCGCCACCCATGCCGTCGGCGTCCCGCTCCTAACACCCGCCGCGCGCGGGTGATGCGAATGGCTCCACCAGTTCGCGAGATCCTTCTGACGGAACACCCATGGCTCATCATGAGCGCCATCGGTTATCGGCAGGCGCTCCTGATCCAGACGCCCATCCTCGTCAGCATAGTACCAGTCGTACGCCTCGCCCCCGGCTATGTTGCTCGCGAGGTATGCCTTGCTGCGTCCGTCCCCCCACGCAGCATCCGCGTGACCATCGCCATCGCGCCAGTCCGACATGGGCGGATACCAGTCGATCCCGACATGGCTGATCGCATCATCGGCCCACAGCTCATCAAGTGGGAAGGCCACGTCATCGCCGTCAACCCGGGCGCCATACTCCGTCCAGTCGGCGGCATAGCTGATCTCGCAATCCGGACCGACAATCGCACGCGCATCCGCCGCCAACGCAACGAGCGCGCTCACAGCCGGATACCCACCGCCAATCTCCAGTCGCGTCAGCCCGCGCAACTCCGACCCCAGCAACAGCCCATCAGCCCCGGTCTCGCTCGCCAGCTCTGCATAATGAAGCACGAACGCAGCATACTCTGCAAAGAACGCCGAGACCTGCGCCGCCTCATCTCCGGCCACCGCGGATATGCGGCCGCGCCACGGATATGCCGGCTGAGTTCCCGCGCCATCAAGCGCCGGCAGCGCATTGTCCGCCGGAATATCCATCAGCAGGAACGGATAGAGCGTCACATGATACCCTCGCGCTTTCAGCATCGCGACGGCCTGCCTCACGCTTTCATCCGACGGCGTGCCGCCATAACTCGGCCGGTCATCAACGGTTGAAACCACGTGCGCTTCTCCGCGCTCGATGCCAGCCACGCTCCAGGCATGCGGCGTCGTCGTCTTGCTCGCGATCTCAACCCCGGGCCGGATCGTGCATTCGCCGCAACGCAGATCGTCACCGAACCACGCAACGACAACGTTCACGCGCGACACATTCGGCAGCTCGGCCTCAAGCTGGTCCAGCGACGCTTCGAAATCGCTCTTCAGCTCCGCCCCATGTAGATTCTCGGCCGTCTCCTGGCCCGGCGCAAGCCTGCGCCGCACGATGTCGGTCGCCAGCGCAAATTCGCCGGAGCCGGGGATGACATTCACGGAGCGCACAACCGTCTCAAGCCGCGTGTCGCCGCCACCAGCCGCCCGCACGATCTCGAACGACAATTGCGGCATGCGCCCGCCAAATGCATCGACGGGCATGTCCTCGAAAACGATGTAGGCAAGCCCCGCATAGCCCGGGGCCATGCCAGCGCCCTCGATCGCCTCGATCAGCGGATCCGGCGTCTGGTTCTCCGTCCCGCGATAGAGCCGCCAGGTCACCTGCGACAGATCGAACGGCTCGCCATTGGCCCAGCACCGGCTGACGCGCGATATTTCTCCGTCGCACAACCCCACCGCGAAGCTCAACGAGTAGGAATAGTTGGCCACACGCGGCCCGCCCTTGCCGCCTTCGACATCGCGACGCTCCTTGAACCGCGCCGCCCAGATCAATTGTCCGCCCACGCGACACCGGCCATAGACAACAGGAATACCCGCGCCCTCGCGCCCCTCGACGAGATGGAACGCCTTGAGCCGCGGCCCCTGCGCGACGGGCGACAGGAACTGCATGTCTATGGCAAGGCCCGCCAGCCGCCCCGCCGTCTCGCCAAGAAAGGCCAGCCCGCCAGGCAACAGCGCAGAGCCAGCCGCCGCGCCCAGCTTGCCGAGCACAAGTTCAGCCATGACAGCCTCCCGAATTTTCGAATGATTGAGTTTCGCGACGCTCAGTCGACGCCAGGAAACTGAAACGCCGCCGCGATACGCCTGCGCCACCACGGAACCAGCCGCGTCTCGCACACCGAGCGCCCCCAGTAAGCGTGGATGATCCTGTCCTCGCCCGAGAGGATTGCTGCGTGCTTGGCGGGCGCGCCCAGCGCCATGCGGAACAGCAGCACGTCGCCCGCCTGCGCATCGCCAATCGCGACCTCACGCATGTGCCGCCGCGCCGCCTCCAGCAGCGTCTCCCGGCCCAGCGCCTCGGCCCAATCCGGCGTATACCCCGGCGCCCGCTCGGGCTCCGGCCCGACGACTTCGCGCCATACGCCTCGGACGAGGCCAAGACAGTCCGCGCCGACACCCGGCAGGCTCGCCTGATGCCGATAGGGCGTGCCCAGCCAGCGCCGCGCCTCCGCAATGATGGCCTCGCGAACAAGCGCGGTCATCCGCGCCTCCCGCCATCATGTGTGTCGCCGGCCGCCGGCCCGGTCAGAACAGCCTCAGACCCCGGCATATGCGGAAAGCCGCGAAAACGCGCTGTGTTCGCATACTTTACGCGGCAGGTCTCGAATGCCCTGTCGCAACCGGCCGTGACGGTGAATGCGTCGCCCTTCGCAATCGCCCCACGAACCACACCGCTCAGTTCCAGTGCATCGCCAGCGTGCCGGACAATGCGCGCGACGAGCCCGTCATTGACGCCGGAGGTCCAGGTCAGTCGTCCGCCAGTGAACCAGCCAGCCGCGAAAGCCGACAGCGCAGCGCATCTGAATCCGACGCCTCCCGTGAGATGCTCCACCATTCCCGAGACGCGATACGCCGAACCATCGATGTCCACGCCACACCGCACATCGCCAACATCGGCATCGCACCGGCGCGAATAGACCCGCCCGATGCTGCGCTCCAGCGACGCCTTGAGACTTACCAACTCGGCGGAATAGGCGCCGCCCGACCTCACAATCTCTGACAGAACGCCAGACCACACGATGATCCGATGCTCGACCGCGCGCCAATCGACGCGCCACACATCAACGCACGCACCCTCCCACAGGCCTGCGTCCAGATCCTCGTCCGCGATGAAGTCCAGCGACAACGCGCCGCGACCCGTCGCGCGTCCCGGCGCCAGGCCGCAACTGCTTTCCAGCGACACCAGCTCCAGCCCGGCAGCCGAGGCAAACACGACGCCCTCGAACGCGAGTTCGTCATCATGATCAGTCGCCCCGAACACGGCGCCGTCCCGCCGCGTGAAACGCCAGCAATTGCACAGGCTGGTCGCGTCCGCCGCGATACGCGCGGCGAACTCTTCGGAAATCTGTCTCATCGCCTAGCCCGCCACTTCAACCAGCGGCGCCCGCACAATCCGCGCCGCGCCATGCCCCACCAGCGCCATGTCCAGCCGGTCCAGGTCGAACCGCACTGGCGTGTCGAACTCAAAGCCCGCCGAAACCGCCACGCCCTCCGCGGGCGTATTCTCCAGCGTCACGACACCTGTTGTGAGATCAACCGAGAACGCAGTGGTTGGCTCGCCATCCACGGCAATCAGCACCGTCCCCTCAACCGGCTTGCGGATGACGCGCGCGAACGTCTCGGCGCCGCTCGTATAATGCTTCGCCAGCTGGAAGTTGGTTGCAACGCCATCGCCCGTCCCGATCCCCTGATCCGCCGCGGCAATCGCCACGCCCGGCGCGCAGCTCTTCCAGTCCACCGGATCGCGAAACCGAAAACCGTTCAGCCGCCCGCCCCGCGCCTCGAAGAAAGCCAAAAGATCGTGCGCAGCATCGAGACGCATCACGGTACCACCCACGTCCCACCTGCGGCGCGACCCGCTCCATCGCGCATTGCGGCTCTCCGCGCCCGACGCAAGTCGTACGATCTCCGTCTGTCGCTCTGGCCCGCCGACTGCACCCATCGACGCCGCCAGCGGCAGTCGTATCTCATGAAAGCCGGTCACAGGAATCTTGCTCCGCGACGCGCTGCGCGTGCAATCGCCGCCGCGGCCTGGTTCATCGAATTGCGATCAGCCCCCTCTGCGCCGCCAGACGCGCCGAATGCGCCCTCCAGCACGCTATCAAGCGCCAGCTCGGCAAAGCGCTCGAAGAACCTGCGCGCCATGCGGTCGAGATCCTCCTCGCCGCCGCGCAGGATGCGGGCGAGCTCACGCTCCACCGACTGCGTCGCCTTCAGTAGTGCATGCTCCATCGCCTCGGCCGCGCGCTGGGCCGCATCATCCGCTTCGTTCGCCATGTGATTTGCTCCGTTCAGTCGACTTCAAACGTCACGACACTGCTGGAGACGAGGCGGACCGCAATCGTCGCCTGGTCATCCTCGTCGCCGCCATAAGCTAGTTCCGTGATTTGAAACCGGCCGGTCATTGTCCCGAAATCGGGGATGACGAGACGCATCATCGGCGCTTCGCCGTTGAAGTACGCGGCCCGCATCAGGGCATCCGACGCCGCATCGAGAAACACGCCGCGCCCGGCCACCTCTGCGCGCTTCGTCGCCGCCTCCGCGATCAGTTCGCGCCAGGCGCCGGGGCTCTGCGCCGTCGTCGCCTCCACCAGCCCGGCGGAAAGACTGATCGTCCGCGCACGAATGCCGGCGACCAACAGGAATGTCTCCGACTCCTCGCCATCGCCAATGCTGACAAGCACGTTGCGGCCTTGCTGGCCTGCCATCGCTCTTCCCCTCTTCGGAAAACAGATGTTGACAGGCAACCTGATGGTTGCCTATTGAAGCACATGGATCTGGTGTTCCGGGCCCTCGCCGACGACAGCCGCCGCGCCTTGCTCGACAGCCTCTGCGCCCACAGCGGCCAGACGCTCGGCGAACTCTGCGCCGGCCTGGCAATGACCCGGCAGGCCGTATCGAAGCACCTTGGAATTCTCGAGGAAGCCAACCTCGTCGCCACGGTGAAGCGCGGACGAGAAAAGCTGCACTATCTGAACCCGGTTCCGATCGCCGAGATCGCCAACCGCTGGATACGGAAGTTCGAACGTCACAAGGTCGACGCGCTGGTCGACCTCAAACGCCGACTGGAGTCAGAATGACCGACAGCCGCTTCGTCTACGTCACCTACATCCGCACCACGCCGGAGAAACTCTGGGCCGCGCTGATCGAACCGGAGTTCACACGCATCTGGTGGTGTGAAACCTGGCAGGACTGCGACTGGAAGGTCGGCTCGCCGTGGAAGGCCATGACGCCGGATGGTCGCGTCGCCGATAGCGGCGAGATCGTCGAATACGATCCGCCCCGCCGCCTCGTACTCACCTGGCAAAACCAGTTCGTGCCCGACCTGAAGCCCGAGGGGCACTCGCGTCTCACCTACGAACTCGAGCCTGCGGGCAGTTCCGTGAAACTCACGCTCACCCACGAAATCGGGCTACCCGAATCCAAACTCATCGGCGCCGTTTCACAGGGTTGGCCCCATCTCCTCGCCAGCCTCAAGACACTCCTCGAATCCGGCACGCCGCTCGCCGAAACCACTAAATGGCCGGAAGGCATGTAGCGATGACCCAAAATCCAACCGCCATCGCCGTCCAGACCTTCAAGGTCCCTGCAGCGCGCGTCTTCGACGCTATTCTCGATGCAGACATGATCGCCCGCTTCATGTTCGGCCCTCTCCTGCGCGAGGAAACCATCCTCCACATCCACATCGATCCGAAAGTCGGCGGCCGTTTCTCCTACAAGGTCCGCCGCGACGAACATGAGATCGACCATGTCGGCAAATTCCTCGAGCTCCAACGGCCCAGCCGCATCGTTTTCACCTGGGCCATCGCCGGCGCCAGCGACCATGACCCCTCGACCGTGGCCATCGACATCACCCCAAGACCGGATGGATGCTCGCTGCGGCTCGTCCACGATATGGCGCCCGAATGGGTAGACTACATCGACCGCACCCGCGCCGGGTGGGAACGGATGTTCGGCGTCCTGGCGGGACTGCTCTAGATTGGCTTCGGCAACCGCTTAGGAATGACCGACGCCGCCTTGTCGATCATGGCATCCGCAATCTCCTGCTCGCCCGAGACGATCAGGTCAGCGCCAAGCTCACGCAGATGCTCAACCTCGGCGTCCGAGTGCGCGCGCGCATAAACCTTCACATTGGGATTCAGATCGCGCGCCAGTTCCACGATGCCCCCGGCTTCAAAGCCGTTGGGCACCGTCACAAAGATCAGGTCCGCCTTGTCCGCGCCCGCCGCCAGCATCGATTCGCGCGAAATGCCATTTCCCAGCACCGCCGAAATACCTTGGCCTTGCAGCGTCTCAACCAGATCTGGACGGTCTTCGATCACCGAATAGGTCGCTTGCGCGGCATCGAGCGACTTCCCGATCAGCGAACCGACACGGCCAAATCCCACGATCACCACGCGCTTGGGTGCAACTGGCGCCTGCACAGGTGGAGTCGGCGCCGGTGCTGGCTCGGCCTTGCGCGTCCGCGCCCCCAGCATCGCGTACACGAACGGGTTCAGCACAATCGAAATGATCGCCCCACCAAGGATGACATTGCGTACCTCCGCGGGGATCAGGTTCAGCTGCAGGCCCACGCCCGCCAGGATGAACGAGAACTCGCCCACCTGCGCGCGCGCCGCCGTGACGGCCGCAGCCGCCTCCTGCGTCTGCCCGAACAGCCGAAGCAGGCCAAGGCTTAGCGCCGTCCTGAACACCAGCACGATGCCCACCGTAGCGACCAGTGGCCAGGGATTGGCGATGAACACGCTGGGGTCGAACAGCATCCCAACTGAAACAAAGAACAGCACGGCAAAGGCGTCGCGCAGCGGCAACGTCTCGTTCGCCGCCTGTTGCGACAACTCGCTCTCCGCCATGATCAAGCCAGCGAACAACGCGCCCAGTGCAACGGAAATCCCGAACAAGGCGGAGGCCGCATAGGCAACCCCCAGCGCAATCGCCAGCACGCACAGCCGGAACAGCTCCCGCGAGCCCATGTGCACCACACGATGCAGCACCCACGGAACCACGCGCTTGCCGGCAACCAGCATGATCACCGCAAACACCGCGATCTTGCCGAGTGTCAGCGCAATAGCCAGTCCGATGTCCTGCATCTGAAGCACAGTGATCGCCTCGCCATTGACCACCTGGCTGCGGATCTGCGCCCACGTCGGCAGCAGCACCATGGCGACAACCATCGCCACATCTTCCACCACCAGCCAGCCAACGGTCAGCTTGCCGCGTTCGCTCTGTGTCACCCGCCGGTCCTGCAGGTTACGCAGCGAGACAACCGTCGACGCCACAGACAGCGACAGCCCGAACACCACCCCCGCCTCGATCCCCCAGCCGAACAGCAGCGCCACGCCAACGCCGGCTGCAACCGTGCCCGTGATCATCAGCAGCGTCATCGGAACAGCGACGGCGCGAACGGACATCAGGTCGCGCGGCGAAAAATGCAGACCGACGCCGAACATCAGCAGGATCACGCCGACATCAGCCACTTCCTGCGCCAGCGCTTCGTCAGCCGTGAACCCCGGCGTAAACGGCCCGATCAGCACCCCGGCGACCAGATATCCCAGCAGCGGCGACAGCTTCAGCCGACTCGCAATTGCCCCGAAAACGAACGCCAGGCCAAAGCCAATGGCCAGAAGCGCAATCAGTGGCGAGTCATGAGACACTGATCGGGACGCCCTTCCTGCAAATGGCCAGACAAGCGCCGCGCGAAACACGGCACGAACACCACGTGAATCGAACTTTGGCAGATCGCTGAATCACAATGCAAGATAATCGTGACGGGCGCCGCCGATCACGGAATTCTTGAAGGCCCGGACAAGCCGTCCTTAACGATGTTGTGCGAGCAAACGGCTCCGAGGAAGGCGTTGAGCATGCAGTTTCGTCGAACCAGGCGCCTGCGCATCATCTCGGGCGCCAGCCTGCTGCTGTTCCTTACTGGCTTGCCGCTCGTGCTGGGGCTCACCCGTCCGCAAGAGCCCGGCCTTGGCGAGATGCCTGGAGTCGTTGTCGTCTATGCATCTGGCCTCGCATCGCTGGGATGGGCCGGGATTGTGGCCGCATTCCTCGCAGTCCTGCTGGGCGGCTGGGTCATCCAGAGCCAGCGCCGCGAAGTGCACCTCCGGTATCTGGGCGCAAACGCGCGCCGCCGGCACAACCTGACCGAACTCTCCCGCACGCTCGCCACTATCCTCGGCGCCGCGGGTCTGATCATCGGCAGCTTGTCGGGCCTCTACGCCGCCATGATGCACGCCCGGCCTGACCTCTACGCCAGCCTGCCGCTACCCTTCCTCACGCCCCAACTTGCGCTGGCCTGCCTGTTGGGTGGCGGCGCGCTATACGCCGCGGGCCGCGTCGGTCGCTAGCTTTCCCGCTCCACGATCACCCGCACCCGCAGGATCGCGCGCCATCGCCCAATGGCTTCCCGTACCGCATCCGCGAACACCGGCAGCATCAACACACACCGCCATCCCTCCATGGCGAGACTTGCCGCTCCCAGAGCCCGCCGCACTTCCGTTATCGCTGCGCGTGCGCTCCGTCCGCCCTCGTCACGCGAGGAGACAACAAGATCGACCGTCACGATCGCACCCTCAACGCCGGCGGAATTGTTCGGCTGGCTCTGCATCCGCGCTACCTCAAGATAGGGATACCCTGGGAGGGGGCTGCCGATCTCGAGCAGCCGCAAAGGATCACCCAAAGCCGTCGTCACACCTGCATCCGCCGCCAGTGCGGCAAGTATCGCGCCTTCAAGCGCCGCCTCGGCTCCGCTCACAGCCGCACCCTGCGCCACGGAGACACGAGGGCAGCCACGTCGTCGGGCAGGCGCGTCGGCCGCCCGTCCGCATGGCGTGTCTCATAGATGTGCGCCGTCATCCGCTTCACAGCCAGACGCAAACTGTCCGCCACATCACTGGCGTCGGTCCCGAAGCCGGCGACATAATCGATCTCGATGACCCGGCCCGGGCCTGTCCACGGCAGCGACCCGGACACCCATGAAAGCCGCGCAGCCCGCCCCGGCGCCAGACTGAACTGCGCCGTCAGATCTTCCGGCACGCCATCGCGAACGATCCGCACGGCCTCCAGCGACAATGCCGGCCTCACCGGCAACGTCATCCGCCGCCGCGAATGCAGCACCATCGGCCACCCATCCAGCGTCACCCGCAGCGTGCGCGAGATCAGCGCAAGCCCGATCGCATCCTCGATCGCCCTCCGCGCCGCCGCGACCAGTTCGGTCACCAACCCGTCCTCGCCTGCGCCCGTAATGCGCAGGAACGCCTTTGCTTCCGCCAGCCCAACGGGCTCGGCTGCTGGCTCCGCCAGCGTCGTAATATTCATTGCCATTCACCTGAATTGCCGGATTGATTTGCGCGTCAGGGACCGGCTGCCCTCACGTCACGGCTAGGCGCGAGCGCTTAGCCGTCTTAAAGCTTCCGCAAACGTCAATTGCTTGAGGAAACGCAATGAAACTCGACAGCTCGATCTCAGCCATCGTCACCGGCGGCGCCTCGGGCCTTGGTGGCGCAACCGTCAGGGCGTTGCGCGCGCACGGCGTGAAGGTCGCCATCTTCGACATGAACGAGAAAACCGGCGTGCCCTTCGCCGCCGAGACCGGCTCTGTCTACTGCAACGTCAACGTCACGAATGACGCCTCGGTCGACGCTGGCTTCGCGCAAGCTCGCGCCGCCAACGGCCAGGAACGCATCCTCGTCAACTGCGCCGGCACCGGAAACGCCTTCAAGACCGCCGGCCGCAACAAGGAGACCGGCGAGATCAAGTCATTCCCGATCGACCAGTTCGACCGGATCATCCAGATCAACCTCGTCGGCACATTCCGCTGCATCGCCAAATCCGCCGCCGGCATGCTCACGCTCGACGTCCTGCCGGACGGTGATCGCGGCGCCATCGTCAACACCGCCTCCGTCGCCGCAGAAGATGGCCAGATCGGGCAGGCGGCCTACTCCGCCTCCAAGGGCGGCGTCATCGGCATGACCTTGCCCATCGCCCGCGACCTCTCGACGGAGAGCATCCGCGTCAACACCATCCTGCCGGGCCTGTTCAACACCCCGCTGCTCGCCGGCGCACCGGAGAACGTGAAGGCCGCGCTCGCCGCCACCGTTCTCAACCCCAAGCGCCTCGGCGCGCCCGACGAGTACGCCAGCCTCGCCCTGCAGATGATCCAGAACGGATACTTCAACGGCGAAAGCGTCCGCCTCGACGGCGGCATCCGCATGCAACCGAGATAGCCGACGCAGTTCTTCCCCCGCCAACGCGGGGGAAGTAGCCTGGAGGCCGGATGCGCGCGTCACAGGGGACCGCATCACAGGGGACTCCGCCAATGACGATCGAGCTTGAGCCCGTCGGTTACGTCCGCACGACGCGCGCAGTCCCCATCGACGACAACTGGGACGCTGAAACCACACGCATCGAACTCGACACCACACGCTTCACGGCCGATGCCCTGCTCAGCCTCGACAGCTTCAGCCACGTCGAAATCCTCTACTGGTTCCACCATCAAGAGGCCGCAACGCCAGTCCTCGGCGCCCGTCACCCACGTGGCAACAAGGCCTGGCCGCTCGTCGGCATCTTCGCCCAGCGCGGCAAGAACCGCCCCAATCGTATTGGCCTGACCATCTGCCGCGTCCTCAAGGTCGACGGCGCGACGCTGCACGTCTCCGGCCTTGACGCCATCGACGGCACGCCGGTGCTGGACATCAAACCCTGGATGTCGGGCTTCGCGCCGCGCGGTGAAATCCGCGAACCCGAATGGTCACGCCAGCTTATGGCCGGATACTGGTAGAAACGCCAACGGCGGGGATCGCTCCCCGCCGCCGCTTCTCGCTCAGTTTCCTGGCGCCCTAGAAGTCTGCCGACACCGTCACCGACACCGTGCGCGGCGCCAGCGGCCGGAAGGACGGCGTCCCCGTCACCGACCCGCTGATGAAGGCAAGTTCGTCCTCGTCGAACACGTTCTCGACGTTTACGCGCGCCTTAAGCATGCCCAGCGGCCCGTGGCCGTCGCCCGTGCCGAAGTCGACATAGGCCGACACAACAGTGTAGCCCGGCACTTCATCGTTGTTCACGAACGTTGTGAACCGCGACGACTGATACTTCGCCGAGATATTGGCGACGATCCAGTCGGTTGGCTCCCACGTCGCACCCGCACCGATCACCCATTCCGGGCTATCGACGAGCGTTTTGCCAGCCAGACAAAGCGTGGTGACTGTCTGGCCGGGCACACATACCGTGTTCAAGTAGTTCGGGACATCGTCCTGGAATGTCGTCTGGTTCCAGGTCAGGTTACCGTTGAAGTAGATTTGGTCGCCCAGAAACTCAGGCCGCCACGCGCCGGTCAATTCGACGCCATAGGCCTCAACGCCGCCCACGCTCTGATAGAACGTCTCCGTTCCACCCACCTGGCCTGGCAAAGGCGCGGCGAAGCTCTCGATCCGGTTGTCGAACGTCGTGTAGTACGCGGCAACCGAACCATAGAGCTCGCCTCGCGTCGTCCGCGCTCCGATCTCGAAGTTCTCGGACTCCTCCGCCGCAGGCGCTGGAACAAACGCCGACGAATTCGGCACGGTCGAGAAGATGTCGTCCGTTCCGCGCGGAAGCGCATAGTTCTGCGAGTACGAGGCAAAAAGCTGCTCGTGATCGGTGACATCGTAGACCGCGCCGATCATAGGCAGGAAGTTGTCTTCGTAAGTCTCTTCGATGAACTGCGGTCCAAATCCGGGTACGCCAACACCGCCGCTCACCATGTAGAAGTCGTTGAAGTTGCGATACCCGTCGATCGAATAGTCGACCTTCAACGACTTCACGCCCACTTCCACGTTCAGCTTGTCGTCAAGAAGGCTGATCGTGTCCTTGATGAACAGCTGCGTGGTCTCGCGCGTCGATTCATACTGCCGCCAGTAGTATACGATTTCGTCCAGCAGGATGCGGCCCGTCTGGATGCCGCCCTCATGGTTCACCCGGCGCGTGAACCGGCTGTAGTCGTCGTCCTCGAACCACACACCCGCCTCAAGCGTGTGATTGGCGATCTCGTATTCGCCCTTCACCACTACGCCGTTGCGCGCGCCGCCCACATTGGTCACGCCGAACGCAACGCCCCGCGGCGCAGTCACGGCCAGTCCGGCCTGACTCTGCCGCAGATATCGCCCATAGAGCGACGTCGCGCTGTTCGGATCGCCATAGGCCTCCGGCGAAGAGCCCCAGCCATCCTTGTCCTCGTGATACGCTGTGGCGGTGATCGACGCGTCATCGCCAATCGGCGTGTAGAATGTCAGGCCATACAGCGAATCCGTCCGCACATTGATGCGGTCCTGATACCAGTTCGTGATTGGCGAATAGGTGTATCCGGGCACGTTGTACACGAGCACATTGCCAAGCGGGCCCGGCGGCTGCGTGTAACTGTAACCGCAATCACGCCCGGGTCCCTGCGTTGCATCGAACGGGCATGTGGCCCCGTAATACTGCGCCTTCGTGAAGCTCGGCGAGTCGTAGTCATAGAAGTCGTTCGCCACCCATTTGAGGCTGACGAACGCCCCATCCCACAGGTCCATCTTGACCTTGGCCTCGGCGTGTTCACGATCGATATAGCCGCCGCCGCGCCACTGGTCGCTGTCCAGCTTCGTGCGGCTCGCATACGCCGACACCGGCCCCAGCTTGCCGCTATTCACCTTGATGAAGGACCGGTTGAGGCTGTCATCGCCCCACGTCTGCGAGATCGTCGCGCCGAACTCATCGCTCGGGTCGATCGAGCGATACTCAACGATGGGGCCCAACGAAGAGTAAGCCGGCTGCGAAACGTCGCCGGCGCCGGGCGAGGCCACAACCGCACTCAGATTCTCGTTGTCGACATAGCGAAACACCGGGCTCCCACCGAACGCATCGGACCGGCCCAGCGGAATTCCATCCAGCACGAATGCAATCTGCTGCAGGTTGAAGGCCCGCACCGTCACTGAGTTCCCAAACTCGTAGAGACCCAACGCGCCTTCGGTCTGAACGTTGAATCCGGGGAGGGATTCAAGCATCTTCAGGCCCGAAATGCCCGCTGGCGCAGACAGCAGCGCTTCGCGCGTCACCGCAACGACATTGCTCGCCTCGTTGAGGCCGACCGCCTCGTCCGCATCACTCAGTCGTCGTCCCTGGATGACCACGACATCATCGTCATCGGGCTGCGGCGCCGCTTCTTGGCCATACGCAGCCGCACTCAGTGCGCTCATGGAGCAGAACCCCATCAGCGCGGCCTTCACTACAAACGCTCGCATCAATCGCCTCTGTTCTTTTCTTCGTCCCAGCAGCCGCGTCCCGGCACGGCCATTCGGGAAACAAGACGAGCCAAACGCAAGAACAGAGGCGATCTGCGCGTCAGCGTTGTCGAGGATGCTTGAGTGAGTTGCAGTCAGGAGCGCCCATCGCACTGAAATTCAGCGCACGGATCATCCAGCCATCATTGCCCACACATTGTGATTGCCCGCGCGAAGCCGCGGGAACCGGAGCTAGTCCTGTCCGCGCGAGGAGCCCGTGGCGTCGTCAATCGCGAACCGCCACTTGCCGTCGCCGCCCCGCTTGAGCACTTCAAGCGACACGCCGTCCATCTCGATCCAGCCCTCGCCGTTCAGCATTTCCCAGCGCAGCTTGCAGACAGCCACATCCCCCGCCACCAGCACGCTGTCGTACTTGCCTTTCAGCTTGAACGGCGCAGACAGCATGCCGGCCATGGCCGCCTTGATCTGATCAGCCCCGTGGGCGACGGTCTCGCCATCCATCGTGAAGGCCGCATCCGGCGCATAAAGCGACAGCATCCCGGCCTCGTCGCGGTCATTGAACAGCCGAACGAAGGTTTCCGCCATGTCTTCCGGCGACGCTACGCCCATGCTGTGCTCCCCTTGAACGGTATTGAATCGTGCGACCGGCATCTTCCCGATGCGCCGCCCAAGATCAAGCTGGTTCGTCTAGGGCGCGCGGCTGCCGCCGCCGGCGTCATCGATGATGAACCGCCACATCCCGTCCGGCCCCAGGCGCTGTACTTCGGCCGATACCCCGCTCGCCACGACGGCGCCGCTCTTGTCGAACATCTCCCACGCCACCCGGGTCAGCGCGGTGTCGTCCGCCACGACCGCGTCCACGGTCTTACCGCGCATCTGGAAGCCAGCCAGCATGAAACCTTCGACCGCCCGCTTGATTTGCTCGGGTCCCACGGCCCTGTCCTGGCCATTGTAGGTGAAGATCGCGTCGTCGAAGTAAAGCGCCGCAAACCCCGTCGCATCGCCCGCGTTGAAACGCTCAAAAAACAGCTGCGCTGTCAGCTTGGGGGACGATGATCCCATTCATGGTCTCCAGTATGCCTGCAGAAAGCTAAACACTGTCGGCGCCGCCGTCGAGGTCGGCGGCGCCGCGCGTTGTTTGGACTAGCAGAGGTTCGAGCTTTTCGCCTTCACCTAAGGCTCCGATGGTTACGACGCAGCGAACTTCATCAGCTTGATTGCGTCGAAGTTCTGCACGCCCCCGCCCACGCGCTTGGTCGTATAGAACAGCACGTAGGGCTTCATCGAGTACGGGTCGCGCAGCACGCGCGCGCCCTGGCGGTCCACGATCAGGTAGCCGCGCCGGAAATCGCCGAACGCGATGGAGAACGAATCCTCCGCCATGTCCGGCATGTCCTCGATCTCAGTCACCGGATAGCCGAGCAGGCTGGCCGCCTCGCCCGCCATCCCCGGACGCCACAGATAGTTCTCGTCGCCATCTTTCAGCTTGCGCACCGCCGACACCGTGCGCCTGTTCATAACGAACCGCGCATTGGCCCGGAACTGACTCTTCAGCGAATAGACGAGGTCGATCAGCTTGTCCGCCGGATCGCTCGAAGCAAACGCTCCGTCCGCACCCGACAGGATGAAGCCGATCTTGTCCCAGGCGTGCGACGCATCGGCGATCTTGTCGTAGCTGAGGAACCCCTTCGGCTTGTTCGAGCCATCGCCACTGACAAACGCCGCCGACTCCTGAGCGGAAAAGCTCGCCTCGACCTCGTCCGCCAGCCACTCGTCGACATCGGCATAGGCGTCATCAAGCAGCGTCTGCGTCGCGGCCGGCATGGCGTAAAGCTCCGCCGCCGGAAACTCGAGCAGGTCCAGCGTCGGCGCCGTCGTCTCAGCCCGCGATCCCGTCTCCGCCGCCCAGGCAGACGCCGCGCCAAGGCTAATAGGCTTACGGAACACCGTCGCCGACGTCTGCCGCACGCTCGCAATCTGGCGCATCGGCGAGGCCGCCATCAGCCGCTGTTCGATCAGCCGATCCAGTTCAGGCGGCGCCACATACCCGCCCTGCGCCTCGGTCCCCACATTGATGGATTTCAGATCCAGCCGCGCAATTCCGCTATCATCGCCCTTGCGCAGGTAGGCGCCCCAGGCGGACTTGTGCTCCGGATCGGTGCGACGAGGATCCTCGCCGATCACAGGCCTCGCCTGTTCCAGCGACAGCCGCTCCAGTGTCGTACGCTGCCGGTCGAGCGACGCCTCGATCTTCTTCAGCTTGGCGTCCAGCAGAGGATCAGCGGCGCCGCGCTTCTCGATCTCCTCGATGCGCATGTCGTTGGCCGCCTTCAGCGCCTCAAACGCCGCCATCATCTCCGCCGTCGCCGCGCGCACGTCGTCGGCTGCACCTTTCGGCGCATTCATCTTGGTCTCGATTGTCATGAGTTTTCCTTGGTCAGCCTCGCAGTCAGTCACTCACCGGCGCCGCGAAGCGGAGCGCACAGCGCAAACGAAAAGGGCGCGGCCGAAGCCACGCCCTTCAATGATCTTGTATTGCTGGCGCTAGTTCGCCTTCGCCCGCTGGCTAGGCGGCACGATGCCCGCCGCGATACCTGGCCCCATGGCCGGCGTCCGGCCCTCGCTTTCCAGCTGCCGCGCGCCACCGAGGATCCCGTGCATGGCGTGATTGCCTTCATGGCACGCGAACTCATACATCGGCTGCGACGCATTCAGCGCCATCTCGCCGCTCCACGTTTGCGTATAAAGTGTCGGGTCCTCGACTGTGAAGCCGTAGAGGATCTGCCCATCGACCCAGCGCGAGAACCGCTCCGTCACTGTACCCGTCTTCGAGATCAGGCTCGGCTGTAGCGGATGCACATTGCGAGTCTGCACCACCAGCGTGTCGCCCTCGTACCAGCCGACGGAATCTCCCGCCCATTTCGGGATCTCGTCCGGCCCATGCTTCGCCGCCGCCGCATTCGCAACAATCGGAACGATCCGCGCATGGTGAACCATCTCGACGACGATCACCACCGCGTCCGGGGACTGCACGATCTGCAAGGTCGAATTGTACATCGCATTCTGCATCACAGGACCGGCAGTCGTCTCCGTCATCAGGCAGCGCTCGAACAACGGTCGCGTCTCCGGGCCATCGAAGTTCGCCGCCGCAAAATTGCCGCCGCCGGATCTGCGCGCCCCCGGCTGGAATGGCACCCGGCCATTCGCCGGCTCCACGATCCACGATGTCCTGAGCTCGCCACGCACTTCTGCGAGCTTCACACCCGGATCGATCCAGAACGCATTGTAACCCCGGTCGGCATTGCCATCCTCGAGGATCGACGTGTCCTCCGGATTGCTGCCCTGCGCGTCCGCTTCCATCTGCGTGATGATGATCAGCGGGTTGTCGTTGACGATGACGCGGCCTTCCTGCTCGCTCACCACCAGCTTGTCGACGCCCGGCGGCCGCTGAAGGCTGGTGATCGACGTGCTGTTCCAGAACCCTTGCAGGTCCGGCGCCCCCCATGTCGTCTTGGGGACCGCATAATCCGGTGCGTGCTGAGCGGTCGCCACGCCGCTCGCAACCAGTCCAAAGATGGCCGTGCAGGCCAGAACCTTGCCAATCATCGCACCGGCCTTTCTGCCGCCCCTGCGGGCGCCGTCCCCCCGAACACGCCGGCCCCAGGCGGTGCGCCATCTGGCGCACCTCCCGACGCAAACGGCGGACAGGGCCTAGTGGCTGCTCTCACCGCCCTGGTCGTCGCGAGGCAGGACGAGACCCGCCGCGATACCAGGGCCCATGCCGGGCACGCGGCCTTCGCTTTCGAGCTGCCGGGCGCCGCCGAGAATGCCAGCCATGGCGTGGTTGCCTTCATGGCAGGCGTACTCGTACAGCGGCTCGCCCTGGTTCAACGCCATCTCGCCTTTCCAGACCTGGCTATAGAGAGACGGGTCATCGACCTCGAACGCGTACGTGATCTGATGATCGTTCCAGCGCGTGAACCGCTCGATCAGCGTGCCATTCTGCGAGATCATCGCGCGCTGGTTCGGATGCACGTTGGTCGTCTTCACTACCAGCGTGTTCCCCTCATACCAGCCGACCGAGTCCCCACCCCATTTCGGGATCGGGCTGTGCTTGGCTTCGGAAGGTCCAGCCACGATCGGAATGTTCCGCACATCGTGGTTCATCTCCACGAGGATCATCACGGCGCCCGGCGTCTGCACGAACTGGAACGTGTTGTTGTACATGCTGTTCATCATCACCGGCCCATAGGAGCCCGAGAAACTCAGCACGCAGCGCTCCGCCATCGGGCGTGTCTCCGGACCGTCGAAATTGGTGATCGAATACCCGCCGCCGCCGCGCGCCGCATCCGGCTTGTACGGAATGCGTCCCGTGGCCGGCTCCGTAATCCACGACGAGCGCAGTTCGCCCTTCACAGTCGCGACCTTCGTGCCGGGATCGATCCAGAACGCGTTGTAGCCGCGGTCGTTGTTCTTGTCCTCGAGCAGCTTGGTATTGTTCGGGTCCTCGCCGTTGGTGGCGTTGTCTTCCTTGCTCAGCACCACAAGCATGTTGCGGTTCACCATGCGATCGGCTTCGGCCGGTGTCAGCACCAGCTTGTCGACGCCGCCCGGCCGCTGCAGGCTGGTGATCGACGTATTGTTCCAGAAGCCCTGCAGGTCAGGCGCACCCCACGCTGTCTTGGGCGGCGCGTACCCCGGAGCCTGCGCGTGTGCGGCGCCGGCCGCCATCGCAACAACGCAAAGAGCTGTCGCGGCCTTCAATGCGAACTTCATGATGTTCCTCCGTATCCCTGTGGCTCGTTCCCGCGCGGCCGTCTGAGAGCCGCTGCAGGATCGAGGGAATGCTAGCCCTGCCTTACCCGCGCGGAAAGGCTGACCTTGCGTCAGGCCGCAACCCGTCTTCCCAGCGCCCGGGCCCCACCAACCGCTGCAAATCGGGCACTTTGCAGCATCGGCGCTGCAACCAGCGAAATCTCGCGCAGATCAATTTCTCGCAACTCGCGCCCGCGCGCTATGCGCGGCGTCCAGTCCCGCGCGATGAAACCTATCGATAGACCGTCGAGTCGTCCCTCCCGGATCTGGGACAGGGCCATCACCCCTGCGGCCGTCTGGTCCTCCACCAGGCCCCGCACGAACAGGCCCCGGCCATCCTCCCGGATCATTGTCCACCGCCCGGCCATTCGTCCGCCGCGATGGTTCAGAAGCATCGCGACATCGCGCTGGCGCATCAATGAGCGCGTGAAGGCGCCCGCCCGCACCACATCCCCCGCCAGATCCTCGACGCCGAACAGCGAAGCATATCCCTCGATAACCACCGACCCTTGTCCACGCCTGTCCTGATCCATTAATTCGCATCCAGCTTCTGCTCGATCCGCGTCAGCTGCGCCGCCGCCAGCTCGAGCTGCGCCTCAACCCGCGCCAGCCTCTCACCAACGCCAAGCATCGCAGACACACGCAATTCCACATCGTTGAGCCGCGCGCTCGTCGCGCCCGCCCACGCAAACAACCCCGCCGCTTCCACCGCGATCGCGAGGATCAGCGCGAGTGTGATTTTTCTGTCGATCATTCGAGAGACCTTTGCTAAGAGTGAGTCATCCCGGGCTGGGCGGCGCGCGTTCGGGAGTTTCCGAAGAATGAAGCGGGCGAATGTCGTCAGCGTACGCAGGCTGTTTTCAGGCAGCACCCGCATGCGATGCGCATCCTCCTCGCGAGGATTCCACTGGCAGCCGGCCCAGGTGGCCCAGCTTCTTGTCGACCTCGAAACGTCCGCCCGCGATTCAATCGACGAGGAAGATGTTCCCGAAGAACGCCTCTATCTCGGCGTGATCACAACCGGCCGCGCGAAGGCTGGCCTCGCCACCTTGCACGACGGCCGGCAACGCCTCGTCGTCCTCACCATGTTCATGGCCTTCGCCCGTGATCGCGTGCCTTCCAACGGCGAGCGCAACAAGCTGGATCGTATGTTGGTGCGCCGCGCTTTCGCCCGCCCGCCCGAGCCTCGCCTGCGCCTGCCCCCGGAAGAACACGCCTGGTTCGCGCATTTCATCCTGGCGCCCGGCGCCACAAAGCGCTTGCCGGCAACGCCGCCACCCGGATCACCGCGTGAGCTTCTGCTCGCCGCCCGCTTCATGGAGCACGCTTTCGCGGCTTACCGGCCTGAGGAGCTGCGCAACATTGTCGATTTCCTGCTGCACCACACCGCTGTGGTGCGATCGATCGGCGAGCATGCGGCCCCGCCACCTCGCCCGATGCTGTCGGTCGTTCCTCAGACGTCCCCCAGCCACTATTCAGTCGCGGCGGAATAGCCCCATGGCCGATGCATCAAGCAAGGCGGCGGCGCCGCGAGTCCTCGTTCGCCTCATCGTGG
Organism: Hyphomonadaceae bacterium UBA7672; assembly: GCA_002483135.1. Taxonomy (GTDB): domain Bacteria; phylum Pseudomonadota; class Alphaproteobacteria; order Caulobacterales; family Hyphomonadaceae; genus UBA7672. The sequence continues at coordinate 155,455 of DLHI01000024.1, forward strand.
CGGCAGGCGTCATCGGTCTGATGTGCCTATCCGCCCTGATGTGATGGCCGCCTTTACGTGAGCCTACCGCTTGTTAGGCGTGAACACCGCGGCAAGGCCGAGGAAAGCGACAAACGCCTTGTAGGCCGCATCCAGCTGTTCCGGCGCCACCAGCACGCCGGCCGTCGCCGCCAGCGCAGCGATGCCCCGCCACGTAGAAAACTCGCGCAGCCGCGCGAGCACATAGTCGACGATACCCGAATTCATCTCGTTCTCCGTTGCTTGAAAATGGAAAGAGCGGCCCGTTCCCGGACCGCCCTTTCCGCTTGCGCCGTCAGCCGTGATCAGGTGATCCCGGCCAGCCGCCGCTTCTCCTCCGTCGTGAGGAAACTTGCCGCTTCGATGCGCTCCCATTGCGTCGCGCGCTCGTCCTGGAACGCCGGCACGCCTTCGAGATCAGGCACAATCCCGCCGCCCACCCGATCGCCCAGCCAGCCCGTAATCGCCCGCGCCGCGCGGTTCACCAGCGGCAGCACCGACATCCGCCAGAACGCCGCATTGGCTTCGCGATAGTTCGCGTAGGTCGCATCCCCAGGAATTCCCAGCAGCATGGGCGGCACGCCGAACGCCAGCGCAATCTCCCGCGCCGAAACATTCCGCAACTCGACGAAATCCATTTCGGCGGGCGAAAGACTCATCGGCTTCCACTCCAGCCCGCCGGACAGCAGCATCGGCCGCCCAGCATTTTCCGGCCCCTGATAAATCCGCGCCAGATCTTCGCGCAGCTCGGTAAGCTGCGCATCCGTCAGCGCCTGGTCCCCGCCATAGATCAGCGCCCCGCTGGGCCGCGCCGCATTGTCGATCAGCGCCTTGGTCCACGCACCACTGGCGTTGTGCACATCAACTGCCCGCGCCGCCGCCTCCAGAGGCGAATGACCCTGGTAATCGTCCACCGGACTGAACAGCCGCATGTGAAGCACCGGCAGGAACCCGTCCGCCTCGCGCAGGATGCGTCGAACGTCGCTGCCGACCCGATGCTCCCACCCCAGCGGCCAGCCGCGCGCGCCCTTCAACACCTTCATCCGGTCGGGCCGCAGCACATGCAGCTCGCGCACCTCGCCATCGATCGATACCGCCTCGAGATAAGAGTCGCCCGATACGCTCAGATGCGCATAAAGCCCTTCGAACAGGTCGGGCCCGCCCTGGTCCGCATTCGGCCGCGCAACCAGTCGCGCCAGCGCATCGCCGTCTCCGGCTGCCTTGAACCCCACACTCGCCGCCGCCTCGGAGATCAACCGGATGCAGCGATACGCCACCGGGTTCCGCTCGAACCCCTCGCGCGCCATGGCGCCAACACCAGACCAGCGCGCCGACCTCAGATCAGTCAGCGCCACCATCGGCGAAGATGTCTTGCGCTCACGCTTATGGAACAGTCTCATGGGTCACGCCCCGCTGGCTTGAAGAAGGCGGTCGGCAAGCAGGGCGACGGGGTCAGGCCCGTTCTGCTCTGGAGTGGGTGGGTCATCGGCCTCGCGTCGGCCCACTTGTCGACCATGGCCAACAATACCCCGGCGCAGTCCCCGGCCGATTCAGCCTTGCCTCGTCCCACAATTTCCAGGGCCATGGTCCTGAAAATTTGGAAGAAAGTTTTTCTGTTTCCTACGGATTTGAAAAAGCTGTTTCCCACAAACTGCGCTCATCAAAGCGTCTCGCTGGCCAGCGGGCGCGCCTGGAGACAGCCATGGCCATCGACGCAGTCGCCTCCCGCGCAGAAGCCGCAGATCGCCGCGAAAACGCGCGCGCCGCTGCGCACCAGTATGCGCTCTCCCGCGCCGACGCGCGCCGCGATGTCCGCATCGAGGAAGCCCGCGAATCCGCCGCCCAACGCCCGACGCCTGCAGACCGCGCCTTGGAAGCGCCGCCATCGGGCAACACCAAGCGCCTCATCGACATTCTCGTCTGATCGATCGGGCGCGCCTGCAATCGTTACTGCACCGCTAACCCTGATCCGCGACTTCGCGACAGCGTTCACACGCGCCCTTCACGTCGGCATGCCATGCTCACTCTCGGCTCAACGGAAGCCGAAGGTTGGCGATCATGTCTTTCGACATCCAGCTCATACGTGACATCGGCGCCTCGAACGTCGCCATGGTCCGCGAACACGCGATTTTCCTCGAGGCTCAGCGCTCCGACCGGCGCATCCAGAAGGCGCGAAACGTCGCCGACCTGCTGGAGCGTGGCCACAAGGCCGCGAAGAACGGCGGCATGCAGGGCGTGCTGATCGACGTGAAAGCCTGAACCGGCCTTAGCGACTGCGCCCCGCCTGGCGTGTCGCGATCTGCCAGACATTGCCCCAGTCATCACGCACCGTCGCGCGCCTGTCGCCGTATGGCGTGTCCATGGGCTTCTCGACCGACTTCGCCCCCGAAGCCAACGCCTTGCGATAGGTCTTGTCGGCGTCCTCGACATAGACATACAGCACCGCCGACGCCGCGTTGCGTTCCTCGTCGCTGCTCAGCATCACGATGCTGTCGCCGATCCGCATCTCCATGGGCCTGCCCGCTTGCGCCCGTCCGGTTGCACCGAACACGCTGCGCAAGAAGGCCGCCAAGCCCCTCACATCATCGACAAAAATGCGCGGGGTAATAGTACGCCAGCCTTCGGGCTGAAAACCTGCCATGGCGCCTCCCCCCTTTGCCGCTGTCTGCTGTCTCTACGGCTTTACCTTGTCACACCGAGGTGAGCCCTGCAAAGCCGATGAATGCTTGACCAAGCTCTTTGGCGTCAGCAACTCTGCGGTCAAGGCCGTGCAACTGGCCATCGTGGGAGGGTAGCTTGAGGTCTCTGGTTCTTGTAACCGCACTGCTGCTGGCCGGCTGCGCAACGGCCGCCCCGGTAGCGCCTGCGCAATCATCTTCCGCGCCACAGCGCATCACCGGCGGCGTTGCCGACAACCAGCCCGCCGCCAGCACAGATGGCCTCACCATCTTTCGCGACGTGGTCTACGGCCACCACGATGGCATGGCCAATGTCCATGATGTCATCCGCCCGCAGAATCCATCGGGCGCCGCTGTACTCTACATGGTCTCCGGCGGATGGAACTCGCGCTGGGCTGCCCCTGAAACGCGCATCGCGAATTTTCGCCTGCTGCTGGACGCCGGCATCACGGTCATCCCCGTCCACCACGGCTCGGCGCCGCGCTTCAAGGTTCCCGAAGCCCATGCCGACGTGAAACGCGCCCTGCGCCACGTCAGCCTGAATGCTGCAACCTACGGCATAGACGCCAAACGCCTCGGCGTGTTCGGCGGATCGGCCGGCGGCCACCTCTCGCTCATGCTCGGCCTCAATGGCGATGATGGCGACCCCGCCTCCGAAGACCCCGTCCTGCGCGGTCCGTCTCGCGTCAAGGCGGTGGTCGCCTACTATCCACCCGTCGACCTGCGCCGCATGACCGGTCCGAACGAACGCTTTCCAGCGCTCGATTTCCCGGTCGACCAGGCCGCCGCGATCTCGCCGATCCTTTTCGTCGACGCAAACGACCCCGCCACGCTCATCGTGCACGGCGACGCCGACACGCTTGTTCCGATCTCATCCGGCCTGTCGATTCATGACGCGCTGAAACAGGCCGGCGTGAAGACTGACATGATCACCATCTCCGGCGGCGACCACGGTTTCACCGAACCGGCCCATCGCGCACAAGCCACTGCCGCCATGGCGAAATGGTTCAAAGAGAACCTGTAGCCAGCCTTATTATTGGTCAGCTGATCGGTTCCATGTCGCACTTTCTTAACGGCCAGCCCGTAAGGATTAAGCGTACTCTCGCCAGTATTCCCTCACGCGATTCACCATGGATTCACGTCATCGGCAGATAATGCCGAGCGTAGGAGTGTGCCATGGCCGCCGATGGAACAGGCGCGATTGGGCCGGTTTCGGTCAGATACGCCGCACAGATCAGGGAACTGCTTCACGCACAGGCGCTGCAACGCATCGCTGCGGCCGAAGAAGCCGCGCGCGCATCCGCCGAGGCGGAACGCGCCGCCCGCACAGACCCCGTCGAGAAGACCGAAGACGCCGAAGCCGAGCGGGCCAAACCCGAACCCGACGTCGTCTCCGCTCCTCCCGAACCGATCCATGCCGAAAAAGCCGAAGCCGTTATCCCTGGCCAGCTTGTCGATATCCAGGCCTGAACCGCGCAGCGCCGCCGACGCCCCGCACGTCCAGGCCCCCTGTGGGCCTCAGCCCATCCGCTTCATCGCACAAATCTTGTTGCCGTCCGGATCGCGCAGATAAGCGAGATACAGCTCCATCGTCGCGCCCTTGCGGATGCCCGGCGGATCCTCGATCGCGGTTCCGCCATTCGCGATGCCGGCCGCGTGCCAGGCATCCGCCTGTTCAGTCGTCTCGACCGCAAACCCGATCGTGCCGCCGTTCGCAAACGTGCACGGCTCGCCATTGATCGGAATGCTCACGCCGAACGTGCCCGTCTTCGTGCGCCAGAAAATGCGGTTCTTGTCCTGGAAGCCCGGCTTCACGCCCAGCGCGCCCAGCGTCGCGTCGTAGAATTTCCGCGACCGCTCAAGATCGTTCGTGCCGACCATGATATGTGAAAACATCCCGTCCTCCCGCCACATGCTGATCCGCCAACCCGCCGTCCGTGCTGGCCGTTCCCAGCGCAGATGCGCCAAAGCCCGCGCGCTTGCAATCCCGCCGCGTGCAATTCCGCCCACCCGGCCTGCCGCCCGCCACAGTTGACCAACGCTGCATCGCGCGGCCACTGTGCGGCGACTCGGAGGCAGTCCCATGCTGATGACAATCCTGAAGGCCGTCGGCACCGTCGCTGTGGTCATCATCATTTCGGAGGTGCAGAAGCGCTCGAACGCACTAGGCGCAGCCATTGCCGCCCTGCCGCTGATGACCATGCTCGTCGTCTTCAACCTCGCCACCGACCCCAAGGCCGGCCCCGATCAGGCCAGCCAGTTCGCCAACACCACCTTCCTGCTGTTCTTCCCGGGGCTGACCTTCTTCATCCTCCTGGCCGTCGGCCCAAAAATCGGGATGAGCTTCTGGTGGTCGTTCGGCGTCGCCGTGGCGGCCACCTTTGCCGTCACCGTCCTGGCCATCGGCGTGATGCGCCACTTCGGCGTGAAGATCGATTGATGCAGGGCCCTCTGAATCTCGAGAAATCCATGAGGCTGGCCATTGCGCTGGTCCTCGTCTGCGTCGTCATCGTAGCGCCGCTCATCGGCGTCTATGCGCTCTCGCCTTTCTTCTTCATCTGGGGCCTCGAACCCTACCAACTCGCCGTCGTCGTCGCCGTGATGGTCGCTGAAGCCGTCACCATCGCCGCGCTGATCTTCCTGGTCATCCGCAAACGCTAGGACCTTGACGCAAGGTCCCACGATACGCACCGGCCCTTGGCGCCGCGCGTATGTCGACTAGGCTGCCGCCCTACAACAAACAGGTGAGGCGCGCCCCCATGTCCAACAACATGTCGTCCAACAACATGTCCGACTATAGCGACATCCTCTATTCCACCGCTGACGGCGTCGCCACCATCACGCTCAACCGTCCCGACAAGCTCAACGCCTGGCGCGGACAGATGGAGCAGGAAGTCCGCGCCGCCATGAAGGTCGCCGCCGCTGACGACAGCGTCCGTGTCATCGTCCTCACCGGCGCCGGCAAGGGCTTCTGCGCCGGCGCCGACATGGGCATGCTGCAGACCATCCAGTCGGGTGACGCGCAAACGTCCCGCGCCGCCGTCAACGCGGCCGCCCCGTACGATCCCGCTTCCAACGAGAACTTCCAGAAGCAGTATTCCTACTTCCCCGCCGTGCCCAAGCCGATCATCGGCGCCATCAACGGCTCCGCCGCTGGCCTCGGCCTCATCATGTCGCTCTATTGCGACATTCGCTTCGCTGCCGACACCGCGAAGTTCACCACCGCCTTCTCGCGCCGCGGCCTCGTCGCCGAGCACGGCATCTCGTGGCTGCTGCCGCGCCTCATCGGCTTCAGCAACGCCGCCGATCTGCTCTACAGCGCCCGCGTCATCACCGCGCCCGAAGCCCACGCCATGGGCCTCGTCAGCCGCGTCTTCCCCGCCGCCTCTTTCCAGGCCGAAGTCGCCGCCTACGCAAAAATGCTCGCCAACGAAGTCTCGCCCCGCTCCCTGCGCGAGATGAAGCGCGAAATCTGGAACGCCCAGTTCCAGACCCTCGGCCAGGCCATCGAAGCCGCCAACGCCGACATGCCCCCCAGCTTCAAGTCCGAAGACTTCAAGGAAGGCGTCGCCCACTTCGTGGAGAAGCGCGCGCCGAGATTCACGGGGCGCTAGAAGCCGCCACTCACCACTGTCATTCCGGCTCGCGCTATCGCGCGTCGAGAATGACAGTGTGTGATCGGAGCAGGCAGATCTCTAAACCGCCCCGTCCGGCTTCTTCCCCGCCTTCTTTGCGGCCGACTTCTCCGCCCGGAAAGCCTTCGCCCAGCCCTCTTTCCCAGCCTGCCGCCCGCGCGCAATCGCCAACGCATCCGCCGGCACGTCTTCAACAATCACCGAGCCCGAGCCGACATATCCGCCCGCACCAATCGTCACCGGCGCCACCAGCGACGAATTCGAGCCAACGAACGCGCCCTCACCCACCACCGTGCGGTATTTGAAGAACCCGTCGTAATTGCAGAAGATCGTACCCGCTCCGATGTTCGCTCCCGCGCCAATCTCGCCATCGCCGAGATAGCTGAGATGGTTCGCCTTCGCGCCTTCGCCGACAGTCACGTTCTTCACCTCGACGAAATTGCCGATGTGCGCGTCCTTCCCGATCACCGCCCCCGGTCGCAGCCGCGCATACGGCCCCACCAGCGCGCCCGAGCCAACCTTGGCGCCCTCCAGGTGAGAGAACGCACGGATCACCGCGCCGCTCGAAACGCTTACTCCAGTCGCAAACACAACGTTCGGCTCTATGGTCACCCCCGACGCAATCTTCGTGTCGTGGCTGAAGTACACCGTCTCCGGCGCCGGCATCGTCACGCCATCCGCCATGAGCTTCTCGCGCATCGCCTGCTGGAAGATGTGCTCGATTCCAGCCAACTCCGCCTGGCTGTTCACGCCCAGCACATCGCGCTCCTCGCAATGCGCCACAGCAGCCTTCAGCCCACGTCCCCGCGCCAGCCCGACAAGGTCCGTCAGATAGTATTCGCCCTTGGCGTTGTCGTTCTTCACCGCCTTCAGCAGATCGAACATCAACTTCACCGGCGCCGCCATCACGCCCGAATTCGCCAGCTCGATCGCCAGCTGGTCCTCGCTCGCATCGTTGGCCTCGACGATCGCCTCCAGCGAGCCATCGCCCGTCGTCACCAGCCGCCCATAACGGTTCGGCAGCTTCGCCTTGAAACCGAGCACGCAAACACCCGCGCCCTTCTCGATCTCCGCAAACGCTCGCTCGCCCGCCTCCTTGGGCACCAGCGGCGTATCGGCATAAAGCACGATGGCTTGCCCCTCGACGCCCGCCAGCGCCTCGCGCGCCGCGTCCACCGCGTTCGCCGTGCCCAGCTGCTCACGCTGCACCACCACATTGGCTGCGCCCACCAGCTTCGCCGCCGCCTCGCTCAACGCCGGCATGTCCGGCCCGACCACCACAACGCTCCGTTTGCAGCCCAGCGCCTGCGCCAGCGCGACGCTCCATGCCAGCATCGGCCGCCCGCCGATCTCGTGCAGAACCTTCGGGCGCGGCGATTTCATCCGCGTGCCCTTGCCCGCGGCGAGGATGATTGCGAAACGGTCGGCCATGGCCTGTCCTTCAGGTCGAATCCCGGCCCCTGACTATCACACCCGCAAGCTCACCAGCCAGACATGAACAGCCTCACCGGCTACACCATTGCCTTCGACCTCGATGGCACGCTGATCGAAACCGCCGGCGACATCCATAGGGCGCTTGGCGAAGTCCTGTCGTCGGAAGGCTTTCCGCCCCTGCCAATGTCCGAAGTCCGCAAGCTGGTTGGCGGCGGCGCACGCCTGCTGATCCAGCGCGCCCTCGAACTGCACGGCGCCACGCGCGACGACGCAACCCTCGACCGGCTGATGGATCAGTACATCGCCGCCTACGCCGCCGACATCGCCAGCCTGTCCCATCCCTTTCCCGGCCTGATCGAAGCGCTCGACGCGCTGCAAGGCCTCGGCGCTACGCTCTGCGTCTGCACCAACAAGCGCACGGACCTCTCCGTGCAATTGCTTGAAATGCTGGGATTGCAGCCCCGCTTCGCCGCCATTGTCGGTGGAGATCTCGCGCCAAACCGCAAACCCCATCCCGATCACTACATCTACGCGATCCGCATGGCGGGCGGCGATCCAGCCAGAAGCATGATGATCGGCGATTCAATCTACGATGTTCGCACCGCGAAGGCCGCCGGCGCGCCGGTCGCCGTCTATGCCTTCGGCTATACAGACACGGCGCCGGACCTGTTGGGAGCCGACGCCGTGTTTACGCATTTCACTGAGTTACCAGACCTCGCGGTCCGCCTGCTGCTCCGTTAGCCGATACCGCGCATGTAGCTCGCGGGCTTGCCGGGCTCGGGCCGCGCGCTTTTCTTGCGCGGGGGCATACCGTTGACCATGTTGCTGCGCACGTCCGTGCGGGCCGAGCGCATCGCTGGCACGAAGCCGGCGTCGATAAGATTGATCGAGACGTCGAACCCACGGCTCGCCCAGTACTCTTCGATCTTCGCCTTCAGCTTGCGGGCGCCATCTTGGTCGCAGAAATCGCTGTTCATGTAGTCGCTCCAGACACCAGTTGAGGCTTAGCCTGCGTAAAACGCTTATCCGCCTCGGTAGGTCCCTCAGTTCGCGTCGTCCGCTTTGCGGTATCGCCGTAGTGTCAAGTTAGGAATGCAGTTGAGGCGGCGCATGATGCAGCGAAGGTATTTTGAAGATAAATTGTGGCGTGGAACGCCACGCTCAGATGAACGTTTGTTCGGGTTCATCGCGTTGCTGGGCAATTCGCGTTAACGCCTGAACGCTCAGCCGCGTAGGCCCCACGCATGGAACGGAATCAGCTCGGCGTAGACAAAGGAATCGATTGAACGCCCCGCGCCCCTAAAGGCGCTTCTTCGAAAACGCGCGGCCGGACGCGCTCTTAGGATATTTTTCGAACTCCCAAGCCTGCTCGGACTCACTGAAAGCGACGTAGGTTTTGAGCCGCCACGGCCGATACTTGGCGGTATGCGGCACGTGCCCAGCGTTGTGTTTCACCAATCGGCCACGCAATTCCTGGGTAATGCCGACGTCGTGGTGCGCGCCGTCTTCGCTGGCCAATATGTAAACGTAGACCACGTTCTTCCCCCAGATCCGGGGTCAGAATGGCCCGCCTACGCGCTTCGCGCCACGGCGCGGCAGCCCGTCCGCAATACGGCTCGGCAAGCCAGCCTTCTCTCATTTCGTTCGAAGAAGGCTGGCTTGCCGAGCCGTAGCGCGAAGCGCGAAGCGCGTAGGCTGGTGGGCGATGCAGGGATTGAACCTGCGACCCCTCCCGTGTGAAGGGAGTGCTCTCCCGCTGAGCTAATCGCCCGGACCCACCTGAGGGGACCCAGATTCTGGGGAGCGGGTTCATAGGCCCCCGGCCAAGCGGGCGTCAAGCTGGACATCGGTTCACAGCCGCACGGAATGCCGCGTCGCGGCACAAAAACCCGGTCGTTCAGCCGGTTATCGCTGTCCCTCTTGTGATCGCCCGCCACGCCACTGCCAGGGGTTTCCCGTGGACACAGGGCCTTCCTTTTGGGAAGGCTTCGCCCCAAGGCGGATTAAAATCCAGAAAACCGCCAGCGCGGGAGGGAGTTTGGAATGGCGTTTCTATCGCCAGGCAAGATCACGACCATGGACGAGGCCCGGAAGCACCGGACCTACGCCCTCTGGATCCTGATCATCGTCTACATCTTCAATTTCATCGACCGGCAGATCGTCAACATCCTGCAGGAAGACATCAAGCACGAGCTGAACCTGCAGGACTGGCAGCTCGGCATGATGACGGGCCTCACCTTCGCTGTCGTCTATTGCACGGCCGGCATCCCCGTCGCCCGCCTCGCGGACTCCAGCAGCCGCAAGGGCGTCATGGTGGTCTCGCTCGCCATCTGGAGCGCCTTCACCGCCATCTGCGGTCTGGCGACCGACATCAATGTCGGCGGCATGACAATCATTTCCGGTTTCGTGTTCCTGCTGGTCGCCCGCATGGGCGTCGGCCTCGGCGAAGCCGGCGGCAGTCCGCCAGCCCACGCCATGATTTCGGATCTCTACGAGAAAGAGAAACGCGGCCGCGCGCTCGCGCTCTACTCGGCCGGCCTCTATGCCGGCACGCTGCTCGGCTACTATCTCGGCGGCTGGTTGAGCGAGGCGCTGAACTGGCGCCAGGCGTTCTTCGTGGTCGGCATCCCCGGCATCATCTTCGCCATCATCGCATGGACGACCGTGAAGGAACCGGTGCGCGGTCTGTCCGGCGCCACCGCGTCGGTCGACAAGCCCACCTTCATGACGTCGTTCCGCAAGCTCTGGTCGCTGAAGGCATTTCCCTATTACGCCATCGCCACCGGCGCCGGCACCTTCATCACCTACGGCCTCGGCAACTGGATGCCGTCCTTCATGCCGCGCACCTACGGCATCGTCGATCCCGCCAGCGCCGGCGAGACGGTGAAGTATATCGGTCAGTGGGGCATGCCCGATCTGCAGAACATGCTCGGCCTCTGCCAGGCCACCGTCGTCGACGGCGTCAAGACGCTCGCCGCTGACTGCTACGACATGAACAAGACCGAGATCGGCCTGTTCTATGGCACCTGCTCGGGCGTCGGCGGCATGATCGGCACCATCGCGGGCGGCTATTTCGCCGACCGCCTCGGCGCCAAGGATCGCCGTTGGTTCCTCTGGGTTCCGATGTGGGGCAAGTTCCTCGGCGCGCCGCTTTTCATCGCAGCCATGCTGGCGCCGACCGTCGAATGGTCGCTGCTCCTCTACTTCCCGGGCATCACGCTGGCCGCGATGTATCTCGGGCCGTCACTGGCGATCACCCACCACCTCGTGCCCGCCTCGATGCGCGCCATGTCGTCCGCCGTGCTGTTCTTCATCCTGAACATCCTCGGACTCGGCACCGGTCCGTTCGTCGTCGGCCTGCTGTCGGACTGGATCGGCGGCAACGCGCAATCCCTGTCCGAAGCGCACAGCTTCCTCGGCAACAGCGTGGAGGAAGTGAAGCAGATGTCGCTCAAATGGGCGATGATCATCGCGGTCATCCTCATGACGCCGCTGTCCATCCTCTGGCACATCGGCGCGACGAAACTGCCCAAGGGCGAACTTGACGACGAGGGCGGCGCCGTCGCCGAAGCCCTCACCGAAGGCGACCCGAAGGGCCACACGCAGACCACGGGTCCGTCGTCGTAGGTTTGCCAGACACCAAAAAACGAAAGGCCCGCTGGCAGCAGCGGGCCTTTCTGTTTTAGCGCTCAGTGGGCCTCATGGTGAGCCTCCTCACCCTGAGGAGGCGCCGCAGGCGGCGTCTCGACGGGCGAACCACGAGGCCGTGCTCACGGCTCAAACGTAAGCTCATCGTCCCCCAGCGGCGCGAACACCTCATCCAGCATCTTGTCGCTGACGGCCGATAGCGTGGCCGGATCCCACTTCGGCGCATTGTCCTTGTCGATGATCACCGCGCGCACGCCTTCCCGGAAGTCATGGCTGTGAACCTGCCGGCAGCCGATGCGGAACTCCATCCGCATGTTGTCCTCAAACGTCTTCGCCTGCAGGCCCAGCGCCAGCTGCCGGTGCGCCACCTTCAACGTGCGCGGCGACTTCGTCTTCAGCGTCTTCAGCTGCGCGGCGGCCCACTCGCCCGGCTCTGCCTCGAGCGCCAGCATCGTCTCCTCGACGGTCGGCTTCCAGAAGCAGCGTTCGATCACTTCAAGATGCTTCTCGAACGATCCCGCCTCGTCCCATTCCATCGCCTCCAGCATCTCCAGCCCGCCATCGCAGACCTGGCGCTTGAGCGCATCGATAACGCCGCTCTCGACATACTGCGTCGCGATCCCCGCGGCGCACACATCCCCGCCCTTCAGTCGCTCGCCCGTCAGCGCCAGCCACATGCCCAGCGGCGGGCCGAGCCGCGGCAGGAACCAGCCGCCGCCAACATCCGGGAACAGCCCGATCCCCGTCTCCGGCATCGCAAACAGCGTCCGCTCGCTCGCCACACGGTGCGAGCCATGCACCGATATGCCGACGCCCCCGCCCATCGTCACGCCGTCCATGAACGCCACATATGGCTTGGGATAATTCTTGATCCGCACATTCAGCCGGTACTCGGCGCGGAAGAACGCCTGCGCCGCGCTTCCGTCCGCAGCTCCGCTCTCGGCCAGCATGCGGATGTCGCCCCCGGCGCAGAATCCGCGCGTCCCCTCCGCATGATCCACCACCACAAGCTCGACCTCGGCATCGTCCACCCACAGCTTCAGCGCCGCGTCGATTGCAAGGCACATCTCCTCGTTCAGCGCATGCAGCGCCTGCGGCCGGTTCAGCGTGATCCGCCCAGCAACGCCCTCGCGATGAATGGTGACTTCGACCATGTCCGGACCCTCCATTTCCTGCGACCTACCATGCCCACAGGTCGAATCCCAACTGTCACGGAATCAGCCGACCTTCCAGCTCAGTAGCGTCCCTGCAGCCCCCCGCTACAAGGAAGCCTCCGCATGCGCTGGCACACTGTCCGCTTCGATCCGCGCGCCAACCGCGTCGAGATCTATCGTCACGCCGACGACTTCTGCGATGGCGATCCGCTGATTCTGATTGACGCCGAAGTCGAACGCTTCGGCGACACGCCCGAAGGGGCCGAACGGCTTGCCGCCTGGCTCGGCCGCATCGTGCTGTCCGACAACCCCGCCGTCAGCAGGGCGCTGGGCATCGCCTGAGGCGCCGGAAAAACCGGATCAGCCCGCGCGTCGCTGCCTGTCGCTTGCGCAGTCGGAACAACAGGGGTCATCCTTGCCCAGCAGCGAGAACGCTGCTTGCTCGCCGGGCCCACGCCGCATCAGGTCGAGCGCAAGATTGCGATAGCACGCTGCCTGGCGCAGGTATTCCGCGCGCACATCTTGATCGACTGCAGCCTGCGCCGCCGTCATGCAGTTCTCAGCCTCTAGCAAGCATTCCATTGCACTGGTCATAGTGTCTTGTGGCACACATGACCAAGGTCGGCTTGGACCTGGATCAAACCGGAAAGCCGGGGTGTCGCACCCGGCGAAAGGTTCAAATGAAGGGATCTTCGTCGTCCGGAGCCGGATACTGCCACAGCATTTCGGCCTGATCCCCGAGAGTCACGCGCAGCGCCTCGTTCCGCCAGACCGCTGACATCCGGATGTATTCAAGCCGGTCATCGAGATTGCGCGAAGCCAGAGCGGCGGCTGCGCAGTTCTCGGCCTTCAACTCGCAATCTAGCATGGTCAGCATGTGGATAACTCGCGCCTCCACAGTCAAACCCGTCACGCTGACTTCTGTTCCGCTGCCGCCCGCCGAAACAGCGCATTCCCCAGCTCGACCGCAACCTGTCCGCATAGGCACAAGCGCCGACGCTAAAGCTTAACAAGATATGAATGCACGCCTTCCAGCACGAGCACCGAGTCCTGATTGTGGATCGTCGCCTTCATGCGCACCACACCCGTCGTCCGCTGCCGCTGAAGTTCCGTGATCTCCAGCAACGGATAGAGCGTGTCGCCCGGATAGACCGCCTTCAGGAACTTAGCGCTCACCTCGACGAACCCGATCAGGTCATTCCCGATCACATGCGGAAACAACCCCGCCCCCGCCGCCGTCAGCGTCAGCAGGTGCAGCCCATGCGCCAACAGGTCTTTATGCCCCGCCGCCTCGCAGTAAGGCCGGTCATAATGGATCGGATGATTGTCGCCGGAGAGAAGCTGGAACGCCGAGAAATGCGCATCCGTCAGCGTCCGCGCCGGACACGGATACCGCTCACCAATTTCGAGCTGATCGAAGCCGCGCTTGGGAACGAGGGGACGGGAGAAGGGATCGAAGGGCTGGGTCATAGCGACACCATCTCACGAACAAAAAAGACCATGCTAGAGTGCTGCACCGGCAAGGCTCCCAATTCATACCCGTCAAGAAGGTCGCAAGCATGGTGTTGAAGCTAGATCGCTCGCGAGGATGCCTGCTGGGTGGCGCGGTTGGGGATGCACTTGGCTGGCCAATTGAGTTCTGCTCGCTATCCGAAATCGAATTGCGCTATTCGCATGGTTATCGTGAAGCTGCGTTCAACGGGGCTGTCACCGACGATACGCAGATGGTTCTGTTCACGGCGGAGGGCCTTCTTCGCGCGTACGTGGCCGTTCAGAAGAGTCCGCTCTGGGCGACCCACGCCGCTTACGCACGATGGTACCGCACGCAGACAGAGCAATACCCTGCGGAATTCGAGCCCAACGATGGATGGTTGCTCCCGCATCAGGCGCTGTGGGATCGCCGGGCACCGGGAAACACGTGCATGAGCGCGCTTGGCGCTGCGGGATACAATCCTCTGCGCGCCGACAACAACAGCAAGGGCTGCGGTGGCGTTATGCGAGTCGCGCCGATCGGCCTTACACACACAGAACCGTTTGAGACCGCTGGACGGATTTCCGAACTCACGCACGGACATCCAACAAGCAGCGTCGCATCCGGCGCATTTGCACTTCTGATAGCCCATATAGCGCGCGATCAGATGCCGTTGCTTGCCGCTGTGGACGCCGTCATCGGCTATGCCGCACAGCAGGAGCAAAGTGGAGAAACCGTTGAAGCACTGTCGCTTGCCCGTGATCACGCAACGCTCGGTAGCGGTAGAGGTATTCCTGCCCCACTCGCTCCTGGCCTGAATGGCGGCGGCTGGATCGCCGAGGAAGCGCTTGCCATAGCGGTCTTCTGCTGCTTGGCGGAACGCGATCCGATTGATGCAATCTATCGCGCAGTAGAACACGATGGCGATAGCGATAGCACGGGGGCGATAGCCGGCAATATCCTTGGCGCCTTGTTGGGTACGGAGTGGATTCCTGACGAATGGCTGCGCAAGTTGGAGCTTCGCGAAGTAATCGAGCAAATGGCGGCAGATCTTGTCGCGATAACCGAAGGGCGCGCAACGTCTGATTTGGCGAAACGTTATCCGGCCTGATCTACTGCCTCAACATATCCCGCGACACGATCACCCGCATGATCTCGTTCGTGCCTTCCAGAATCTGATGCACCCGCAGATCGCGCACGATCCGCTCCACGCCATAATCCGCCAGATACCCATAGCCGCCATGAAGCTGCAGCGCGTCATTGGCCACCTTGAAGCCCGTGTCCGTCACGAACCGCTTGGCCATCGCGCACCAGCGCGTCGCCATCGGCGTCTTCGCGTCCAGCTCCTGCGCCGCGTTGTACAGCATCATGCGCGCCGCCTGCGTTTCGGTCTCCATGTCGGCCAGCTTGAACTGGCTCGCCTGGAAATCCGCAATCGCCTGGCCGAACTGCTTGCGCTCGCGCGTATAGGCCAGCGCCCGGTTCAGCGCCTCCTGCATCCCGCCCAGCGAGCACGCCGCGATGTTCAGCCGCCCGCCATCCAGCCCCGCCATCGCAAAGCGGAAGCCGTCACCCTCCGCGCCGATGCGCCGGCTCGCGGGGATGCGCACATCCTCGAAGATCACCTGCCGCGTCGGCTGCGAATTCCAGCCCATCTTCTTCTCATTCGCGCCGAAGGAGACGCCCCGGTCCGTCTTCTTCACGATGAACGCCGACACGCCCTTCGGCCCGTCCTGCCCCGTGCGGGCCATCACGACATAGATGTCGCTCGTCCCCGCCGCCGAAATGAACTGCTTCGATCCGTTGAGGACGTAATCGCCCCCATCCTTGACCGCCCGCGTCTTCAGCCCTGCCGCATCCGACCCCGAACCCGGCTCGGTAAGACAGTACGATGAGAGCCACTCCATCGAAGTCAGGCCCGGCAGCCATTCCTTCCGCATCTCATCGCTTGCGAAACGATCGATCATCCACGAGCACATATTGTGGATCGAAATGTACGCCGCCGTGCTGATGCAGCCCTGCGACAGTTGCTCGAAAACCAGAACCGCGTCGAAACGCGACAGGGCCGACCCGCCCACATCCTCGTTCACATAAAGTCCGGCAAAGCCCAGGCCCGCCGCCTCGCGGATCACGTCCACAGGAAAGTGTTTCTTTTCATCCCACTCGGCCGCGAAAGGCCTGAGTTTTTCAGCGGCGAAGTCTGCCGCTGTCTGTCGAATCAAAATCTGTTCAGAGGTCAGCGCTGTCATGCGGCCTGTTCCATGTCTGGTTCACAGGCTATTCATAGTCCGCGTTCCATGCGTACTCCAGTTCTACTCCAAAAAGACCCGCGACAGGCTGGCCTCCCCATGGCGACTTTGATCTCTGAAACCGCGCCCGCGTATCGCGTGCGGCCCGCGCGCGGGAACGAGATCGGGGAACTCCAGAACATAGACCTCGCGTCCGCTACGCTTTTCCGCGGCCTCGGACTCATTGATTTCGGCCCCCTGGGCGAGCCGACCCAGCCCATCCCGGAGGACCGCCTGCGCCGCGGATTCGGCGACGGGCTCATCTGGGTCGCCGTCGATGACCGTGAAGAACTTGTGGGTTTCGCGCTCTGCTCCGATCGGGGCGACGATCTCTATCTCGACCAGCTCTCCGTCCTACCCCGCCACGGCCGCCGCGGCGTGGGCTCCCGCCTCGTCCGCCGCTGCCTGCAGGAAGCCGAAGCCCGCGCCTTCAAGCGGGTCTCCCTGTCCACCTTCCGGAAAGTCCCCTGGAACGGCCCATTCTATCGCAAGCTCGGCTTCCGCGAGGTTCCCGTCTGGCGGCTGCAGGACTGGCAGGAAGAAATCCGCGAACTCCAGCGCGCGACTATGGACGTCCGCCTCCGTTGCTTCATGCAGCGCAAGGTGAAGCGCGGGCGCTAGGCCCCGCTCTGAAGCGTAATCAGATTGAGTGTAAGCACGGCTCCATCCCCGCTCGTCCCGATGAAAATCGGGACCCAGGGCTGACGGCAGGACTTGTTCCAGCCTGTAGCTTCAAGCCTGCAGGTGTCGCAACACCGTTCCTGGATTCCAACTTTCGTCGGAATGAGCGGGACAAGACAAACCACTTCGCCCCAACTCGTTCAGACTAAAGCAACCCAACGATCCGCCGCGCCGCCGCGTCCTGTGCCGCCTCATCCAGCGAGGCCAGCTCCAGTGTCGCCACCTTCGGCCGCTGATCCCGCCCGCTGAACCGCGTGTAAGAGGGATCATAGTGCCGCTCCACGACATGCCTGACGAGCTCGGCATACGCTCCCACATCCGCCAGCTCGCGCCACGTCGCCAGCTGCTTGCGTCCCGGATAAACCTCCAGCCGCGACAACACCTGCTCCAGTAGGCCGCGATCCGCGATCACATCGGGATAGCTGCGCACCAGATACTCCGCCCGCACCTCGATCGGCGCCGAGAGCACGATACGCGGCGCCCGTTCCATTGCCTGCCACACCGCCGGCGGCAGCGTGCGATTGCCGATCTTGCTCGACTCCGCCTCCACCAGAACCGGCCGCGCCGGATCCATCCGCGCAAGCTGATCGAACACGCACGACTCGAACCATTTCTGCGAGGGTTGCGGCGTCCCCGCCAGCGCCCCGAACAACGACCCCCGATGCCGCGCGATCCCTTCAAGGTCGATCACCTGCGCCCCCATCGCGCCCACGCGATTGAGTATCTCGGTCTTGCCTGTCCCCGTCCCGCCCTCGAGCAGAACGAATTTCAGCCCCAGCTCATCCTCATACAGCCGCTTCTGCAGCGCGCGGCGATAGGTCTTGTACCCGCCCGCCAGCACCATCACCCGCCAGCCCACCTGCGCCAGCACCAGCGCCATGGAGTTCGACCGTTGCCCGCCCCTCCAGCAGTAAACCAGCGGCTTGAAGTTCGGCCCCATGTCCGCCAGCGCCGTCTCGAGGTGCCGCCCGATATTCTTCGCCACCAGCGCCGCGCCGATCCGTCGCGCAAGAAACCGCGACTCCTGCACATAGGTCGTGCCCACAATGGCCCGCTCGTCATTGTCCAGCACAGGCAGATTCACCGCCCCCGGAATGTGATCCTCGGCAAACTCCGCCGGGCTGCGCACATCGATGATCATGTCATAGGCGCCGAGCGAAACCGGATCGACCGCCTCCGTGATACCGGGATTGGACATCGCCCGCGCAAACCTCCGGGCCGCACTGTCGGCCCCCGTCATGCCCTGCTATCAGACTGCAGCTGCCTCGCAAGGAGCCCGGCCATGTCAGAGGAAATCCGCCTCACCTCCCTCGCCCATGGCGGCGGTTGCGGCTGCAAGCTCGCGCCCGCTGTGCTGCGCGACATCCTGTCCACCATGCCCGCCGCCGCTCCGTTCGCGAACCTGCTCGTCGGCACGGAAACGTCCGATGACGCCGCAGTCTGGAAACTGAACCCAGAGCAGGCCCTCGTCGCCACCACCGACTTCTTCATGCCCGTGGTCGACGACCCGTTCGAGTTCGGCCGCATCGCGGCGACCAACGCGCTGTCCGACATCTACGCCATGGGCGCGACGCCCATCTTCGCGCTCGCCATCGTCGGCATGCCCGTCGGCGCCATGCCCGTCGCCATGATCCAGAAAATCCTCGAAGGCGGCGCCTCCGTCTGCGCCGCCGCAGGCATCCCCATCGCCGGCGGCCACTCCATCGATAGCAAGGAACCGATCTACGGCCTCGTCGCCCTTGGCCTCGTCCACCCCGACCGGCTTCTCACCAACCGCACCGGCAAGCCCGGCGACGTGCTGATCCTCACCAAGCCCCTCGGCGTCGGCATCTACAGCGCGGCCCTCAAACAGAACCACCTCGACGCCGCCGGCTACGCAGCGATGATCGCGTCGACCACAAGGCTGAACACCTTTGGCAAGGACCTCGGCCAGAACCCAGCCGTCCACGCCCTAACCGACGTCACCGGCTTCGGACTCCTCGGCCACACGCTCGAAATGGCGCGCGGCGCGGGCCTCACCGCCGAGATCACATCTGCGCCGCCCCTGCTGCCCGGCGTCGAAGCGCTCGCCCGCTCCGGCGTCCGCACCGGCGCCTCCACCCGCAACTGGGACAGCTATGGCGAGGCCATCGTGCTGCCCGCCAGTTTCGATCCCTGGCGCGTCGACCTCCTCACCGACCCGCAAACCAGCGGCGGCCTCCTCATCGCCGCTGACCCATCGTCGGCAGACGCCATCCTCGCCAACGCCCATGCCGCCGGCTTCCGCTCCCCCGCCATCGTCGGCCGCCTGGTGGAGGGCCCAGCCCGGGTTATCGTTCGCAACGAGCCCTCCTTCTGAGCGCGCGATTTCGGGCCTCTACGGCCCGCCGGAACAATCCAGCAAATGAAACGTTGGGAGTCCTCGGTAATGACTCTGGAGGGACCCCGTCATGAAAAAGCTCCTGCTTGCGGTTGCCGCGTTCGCCAGTTTCTCACTCGCCGCCTGCGAAGAGAAAAATCCCGTTGAGAAAGCTGCTGACGAAGTCGAAGACGTGATCGACGAAGCCAACTAGGCGGCGTCCCCGCGTCCCGGTGACAATTCGTGGCTGAGCCGCTACCTGTTCCGCCAGAGGAACAGACCATGCCCAAGTCCCTGATCACCGGCGCCTATCCCGCCTCCCGCCTGCGCCGCCTGCGCCAGCATGACTGGTCGCGCCGCCTTGCGCGCGAGACGAAGCCCAGCCCGGACGACATCGTCTGGGGCATGATCGTCCACGATGGGAAAGAACCCCGCGTACCCGTGAAGACCATGCCCGGCGTCGACCGCCTCAATGTTGACGAAGCTGCCAGGGCCGCCGTCCGCGCCCGCGAGCTGGGCATCCCCGCCATCGCCATCTTCCCGCACATCAGCGCCGCCAAGAAAAACGAAGGCGGCGACGAAGCCGTGAACCCCGACGGCCTTATCCCCACGGTGATCCAGGCCATGAAAGCCGCCGCCCCGGAAGTCGGCATCGCCTGCGACGTCGCCCTCGACCCCTTCACCAGCCACGGCCATGACGGCCTGCTGAATGACGAAGGCTACGTCCTCAACGACGAGACCGTGCAGGTTCTCACCGAACAGGCCCTCGTCCAGGCTCGCGCCGGCGCAGACATCGTCGCCCCCTCTGACATGATGGACGGCCGCATCGGCGCCATCCGCGAACTCCTCGATGTGGAGGGCTTCGAGAACACGATGATCCTCTCCTACGCCGCCAAATACGCCTCCTGCTTCTACGGTCCCTACCGCGACGCCGTGGGCACCGCCTCGGTTCTGAAGGGCGACAAGAAGACCTACCAGATGGATTTCGGGAACACCGAGGAAGCCCTGCGCGAAGTCGCCATGGACATCGAGGAAGGCGCCGACATGGTCATGGTGAAGCCCGGCCTGCCCTATCTCGACATCGTCCAGCGCGTCTCGTCCGAGTTCGGCGTGCCCACGCTCGTCTTCCAGATCTCCGGCGAGTACGCGCAGATCAAGGCCGCCGCCGCCGCCGGCTGGCTCGACGAAGACCGCGCCATCATCGAAACGATGTCCGCCTTCAAGCGCGCCGGCGCCTCCGGCGTCATCACCTACTTCGCCGAACGCGCCGCCCAGCTGTTGGGGAAATAGCGCTACTGCGCCCAGTGCGCCCGAAGCACGCCCGCCAGCTGCTGCGCCCGCTCATTGCAGGCCCAGTGCCCCGCGCCGCGTTCAACGTGCAGCGGAATGTCCCACCGCCGCGCAAAGCGCTCGGCGACTTCCAGCCGGACAAACGCATCCGTCTCCCCCCAGAAGACCTGCCCCCGCCGGGGCAACTTCGCGAGATCATCAACCCACGCCCCCTGGAACCGCAGTCCCTCGGCCGAGCGGTAGAGTTTCAGGATCGACTGCCGCATCGCCTTGTCGATGTGCGGAACCTCCCGCCGGGCCAGCGCCGCCGGCATGCCGCCCTCCACGAGCGCCTTTTCCAGCCTGCGCTTGTTGCGGATGGCCAGCATGGAAAGCTCGCCCAGCACCGGCGTCGCCCAGATCCGCGCCGTCTGGTGGCCGCGATACTCCGGATCGATCACGGCGTTCGCCACGCACCAGCTCGCCACCTTCTCCGGCGCCAGGCAGGCCGCACGCAGCACCAGCAGCGCCCCCCAGTCATGCCCCACCAGGTGCGCCTGCCCGTCCACCTTGCCGATCTCCCCGATCAGCCAGTCCGTGTAGGCGTCCTTTGTGCAGGCAAAGTCGCTGGGGACAGGCGCGCCAAATCCCGGCAGCGCAGGCGCCCGCCACTCGCGGGGCTTGAGGCCAAGCTCGGAAACCACCGGCTCCCACAGCGCCGGCGTATCCGGCACGCCCGAGACAAAGATGATCATGAGGCCTCTCCCGGGGCGGCGCAGCGCCAGACCTGATCTAGCGGCCGATCCACGCCTGCGGCAACCGCTTCAGGCCGCCGCCTCGAACCGCCCCCGTATCCACCGCCCCACGCCATACGCCAGCGCGATCCCCACGCAATCGGCGATGAAATCCACGATATCCGCCGACCGCCCGAGATCGCTGCGCCCCTGCACCCACTCGATCCCCGCCCCCAGCACCACCATGTGCGCCAGCCAGAACCACAAATAGCGCCTCGGCAGCACCAGAACCCCCGGTCCCGTCAGGCAGGCGAACGCAACCGCATGAAAGATCTTGTCCTGGAACGGTATCGCCGGCGGCGGCCCATCCACCGGCGCGATGAAATACAACGCCGCCACCGCCATGCCGAACCCCGACACCGCACCGAGCACCAGGAATACCGCGCCCTGCCGGCTCCACGGCCCTGCCTTGCTTGCCGACCCATCCGCCATCGCGCACTCCCATGCCCGCTCGCGTTGCAGTGACTGCTCACCCCCAACGCGGCTCTATCGACAGACTCACCCGATGGTATTAATTCCACCTCTCCGCGAGCCTCCTCAAGAGCCGCCCCAAGACACGGACCCGCGCGGCCACATGATCCGCGACATGCAACCTGAGGATGTCGACGCCCTGGTGGCGATCGAGAAGGCCTGCTTCGCAGCCGGCTATGCCGACAAGATGATGTCTGCCGAAGACTTCGCCGAAATCCCGGATGACGCCGACGCCGCCCTGTTCTGCGCCATCGAGGCCACGGAAAGCGGAATTCAGGTCGCCGGCTACGCCTTTCTCCTGCTCGAAGACGGCGCTGCAAACTTCGACAGCCTCGCCGTCTCCCCGTCCCATCAGGGCAAGGGCTGGGGCGAGAAACTGTTTCGCCACGTCGAGCGTTACTGCCAGGACAATGCGATCCCGAGACTGAATCTCGAGATCAAGGAAACCAACTACCCCCTCCTCAAGCGCTATCACGGCTATGGCTATAAGTGCTTCGAGGTCGAGCCGGGCTTCTACGCTGATGGCTGGGGCGCAATCAGGATGCTGAAACACTTTGACGTATGACTGGATCCTGATCGCGGACGACCTGCGCGACCTCGCCGCCCTCGGCGCGCCATTCCGCATGATGACCACGCGCGACTATGTGCTTCAGCCAAAACTCATGTCCGGCTCGCGCCCGAAAATCATCAACCTCGCGCGCAGTTACAATTACCAGACCGACGGCTATTACGCCTCGCTCCTGGCCGAGGCGCGCGGCCATCGCGTCGTCCCCACCGTCGAAACCCTGCTCGACCTCTACGACCGCGACATCCCTGACGACACCGCCTCCATCCTTGAGGAACTCCTCGACAAGGCCGTCGCCAAGGAACCCGCCAGCCCCGCGCCAGAGCGTCTCGTGGTGTGCTTCGGCGAAGTCGAGGACGAACGCTTCCGCAAGTTTGGCCGCCAGCTGTTTGACTGGTACCGGGCGCCCGTCGTCACGGTCACCACCATGCCTAACGGCGCGCCCGGCCCCAACGGCTCGGGAAAAGTGAAGATCAAGCGCATCCGCATCACGCCCTTCACCCGCCTCGAAGACGACGAACTCGACTTCTTCGTGAAAAGCCTCACCGCCTACACCGAACGTTCGTGGAAAAGCCCCAAGGCGCGGATCATTCCCAAATGGTCCATCGCCGTGCTGCACGATCCCAACGAAGCCCTCGCCCCTTCCAACGTCGAAAGCCTGAAACACTGGGCCCGCCTCGCTGAAAAAGAAGGCGTCGAGATCGAGCCGATCACGAAACGCGACTTCAACCGCCTCTCGGAATTCGACGCGCTGATGATCCGCGAGACCACCTCGATCAAGAACCACACCTATCGCTTCGCCCGCAAAGCCGTCGCCGAAGGCATGCCGGTCATCGACGACCCCATCTCGATGATCCGCTGCACCAACAAGGTCTATCTCTGGGAACGTCTGCAGGGCGCGGGCCTGCCCGCACCCGAGACCATGATCATCCAGGACAAGACGGATCTCGAGGAAGTCGCCGACAAGCTCAATTTCCCCGTCGTCCTCAAAATTCCCGACGGCTCCTTCTCGCGCGGCATTCGCAAGGCCTCGTCCATGCAGGAACTGCGCGAGATCGTGAAGGCCTTCCTCGAAGACTCAGACCTCTGCATCGCCCAGAAATTCGTGCCCACCGAGTTCGATTGGCGTGTCGGCGTGCTCGACAAGCGGCCGCTCTTCGTCTGCCAGTACATGATGGCGCGCGGCCACTGGCAGATCATCAAGCACCAGGAAGGCGCCGCCTCCGTTGAAGGCGGCCACAAGGCCATCCCCGTCGCCGAAGCTCCCGCTGACGTCGTCGACGTCGCCGTCCGCGCCGCCAACCTCATCGGCGATGGCTTCTACGGCGTCGATCTAAAATCCGGCCCCGATGGCCCCATGGTCATCGAAGTCAACGACAACCCCAACCTCGATCACGGCGTCGAAGACGAGGCCGACCGCCAGGTCTGGAGTCGCCTCACCGAATGGTTCGTGAAACGCTTGAACGCCTGAGCCGGGCCGCCAACGCACCCCTATCCCCCACACTTCCACCGACCGTTTCAGCCCGATTTTAACGCCTCCATGCGACGGTCCCGAGTTCAGGGGCGTCGCGTGAAACCAAATCTTCTCCATGTTCGCATCTTCGTCGGCTTCGGCTTCATCACGCTGATCGTGCTGTTGCTTGGCCCGTTCCAGGGCCTCGAGGGCAAGCTCGGCCTGTCGGACAAGACGGCCCACGCCGCCGCGTTTTATGTCCTCAGCCTCGGCCTCTTCGCCTCGCTCCCCCGCATCCGCCGGACCGACCTCGCCTTTGGCGTCGCAGCCTTCGCCGCCGCCACCGAAGTTGCGCAGACCTTCACCGGCCGCTCGGGCTCGTTCGAGGATTTCGGCGCCGACGCCGCTGGCATCGCAATCGCCGTCCTTCCCGCCATGGTCGAACGCCTGCGCTACGCCCTGCGCGCCGCCGAAGGCTGAGCCGTCACTTCGGCGCCCACTGACTCCCGGCTACGAACCCCGGCCTCACCGGATCGTTCGCGACGTCCCCGGTCAGCCGATAGAAGAACAGGTTCATATCCCGCGCCGCGCCCCAATCGAGCGGCTGTCCCATATCGTCCTGGGGCCGGTGATACCGGCTCTGATACCATTCGCGATACCGCGCCTCGGCATCCGTGCCCGGATCGAACCCGAACACGAAGTTCACGGCAGGTATGCCCATGCGCAGGAAGGGAAAGTGATCCGTCCGCTGATTGAGGTTCCGCTCCGGCTCCATGTCGCGCCGCAGCTCGATCCCCATACCCGCCGCTACACGCCGCGCATTCGTCGCCAGCGTCGTGTCATCAATTCCGTGCATGGTGAGGATCTTCAGCGGGAACAACGGCCGCAACTGATCAAGATTGATCACCGCCGCAATCTTCTCCTTTGGCACGGTCAGATGCGACGAATAATAGTACGACCCGAGCAGCCCTTTCTCCTCGCCGGTATAGGCCGCGAACAGCACGCTGCGCTTGAACCCCGCGCCCGCCTGCCGCTCTGCCAGCCGGATCAGGCTCGCCACATAGGCCGCATCGTCAAACGCGCCATTGTAAAGCGCGTCGCCATTCACCGGCTCGCCATAGCCATATCCATCCAGGTGCGCCGAAACGAGCACGATCTCGTCCTTCAACACCGGATCAGTCCCCGGCAACATCGCCAGCACATTGTCCGACTGAAGCTCGCGCTGCGAAATCGCGAACGTGGCATACAGCGACGCGGGAATGTCAAAGCTGGGCAGGTGCTGCGAAGCCGCTCCGGCTTTCAGAAGCTCGTCCGCATTCTGCCCCGATCCGGCGATCACTTCATCCAGCGCATCAGCCGCCAGCCGCATCACCACCACGCCCGCATGCGCCGGCGGCGGCGCATCGCGGAATGTGATTGCGCGCGCATACGCCTCGGGCCAGCGCGAAGGTTCGATGGTGAACCCCGGATCATCCACATTGATGATCCCCACAGCCCCTGCCTTGGCCACCGCCTCGAGCCGCTGCGCCCCGGTCGTCATGCCGGCCCGTCGTGCGCCAAAACAGATGACGATTGCGTTCTGAACCCGAGTCATATCCTCCGGTCTGCAATACCCTCGAAAGACCATCTCAGCACGGAGCTCGCGCGGAAGCGAAGATGTCGGCCGCACTGTGATGTCGTGAAGAAAGTCGAGCTCCCGGATCGTCTTTACAAACACCAGTTCGTCATCTTGCTTAGCCTCCCCGAGATCGCTCAGGATTGTGAATCGCGTCCCCTCCTTCTCGACGCGCACTTCCTGCAGCAACAACGCCTGGCGATACCCGCCATTCTCTCCGGCCGGCTTCAACCCAGCCGCACGAAACCGCGCCTCGACATAATCCGCCGCGCGGTCATACCCCGCCGAGCCCGTATCGCGCCCCTCCATTGCATCGCTGGAAAGATCGCCCGTGATGCTCCACCACGCGACCGTATCAGCATCCGTCCCCGCGGGCGGCGCCGGCACGCTCGAACAGGCGCCGACCAACACAGCCGCCGCAACCATCAACCGCTTCATGGCTTTCCCCTCAGAACAGATTGCCCTGATCATCCTCGTCGCGAACCCGCTTGCGAATGCGCGGCCGCACCTTCTCGGGACCGCCGGGCGCCTGCCCGGCATCGCCGCCGCGAGGCGGCGCACTCGCGCCCGCCACCGCATCCCGCTCCCCATCCGCAAACCTCAGCCGCAGCTTGTCCCCATCCGCCAGCGACCCAGCCGACCGCACCAGCCTGCCATCGCTGCGCGTCACCAGCGCAAACCCGCGCGCCAGGACGCGCTGATGCGAGACCGACTCCAGCACACGCGCCTGCCCCGCAAGCGCCTCGCGCAGCCGTCGTATCCGCCGCTCCATCGCCGGCTTCAACCGCGCCGACACGCGCGCAACCTCGCTGCGCTTGCCCGCAATCTCCCGCCGCAAGGCCGCCGGCCGCAACCCGCCGCCGGCTTGATCAAACCGCGCCCGCTTGCGCGCAAGCATCCGCGACAGCGACCCGCCAAATCTCTGCGCCGCCATGTCCAGCCGCTGCCTTGGCCCCTGCAGCAGCGCATCCAGCTTCGGCAAACGCCCACTCGCCGACCGCAGCTCCAGCTTCCGCTTCTCCAGCGTGCCCACCAGCCTTCGCGACAACCTCCCGCCCAACGTCTCCACCTGCGCCATCAACTCTGCGCGTACCGGCAGCGCCATCTCCGCCGCCCCCGTCGGCGTCGGCGCACGCCGGTCCGATGCGTAGTCGATCAGCGTCATGTCCGTCTCGTGCCCCACAGCGGAGATCAGCGGGATGACGCTGTCCGCCGTCGCGCGCACCACGCGCTCCTCGTTGAACGGCCAAAGGTCCTCGATCGACCCGCCGCCCCGCGCCACGATGATCACATCGGGCCGCGGAATGGCCCCGCCAGGCTTCAGCGCATTGAATCCCCGAATGCCCGCTTCCACTTCAGCAGCGGCGCGCTCGCCCTGCACCAGCGCCGGCCAGATGATCACATGAACCGGAAAGCGATCCCGCACGCGATGAAGAATGTCGCGGATCACCGCCCCCGTCGGACTCGTCACCACGCCGATCACGGCGGGCAGGAACGGGATCGCTTTCTTGCGCTCCTGCGCAAACAGACCTTCCGCCGCCAGCTTCTTCTTGCGCTCCTCCAGCAGCTGCATCAGCGCGCCAAGCCCCGCCGGCCGCATCCGCTCCGCAATCATCTGGTAGTTGGACCGCCCCGGATAAGTCGACAGCCGCCCCTCGGCCACAACCTCCAGCCCCTCTTCGGGATTGAACGGAAGCTTCGCCGCGCTGCCCTTCCACATGACGGTGTTGAGCGTCGCGCCCTCATCCTTGATGTCGAAATACAGGTGGCCAGATTTGGCCAGCACCACCCGCCCCAACTCCCCGCGCACGCGCACGAAGGCGAAATTCTCCTCCACCGTACGCTTGAGGTGCCCCGCCAGCTCGGAGACCGTCATCTCCGGCGAGTTGGATCCCGGCTGTTCCGGCTGCGATTCGAGTCTCTCATCCATTGGCGAACTATAGCGACCCGGTTGAAGACGTCAGGCGCTGCGTCATGGGGCAGTCCGATTGTCCACCGTTCACCGTATCGTCATTGTCACAGGGTTTGGCTGTCGACCAAAGCACATTACAGGGTCGTAACTCCGCCTTCTGGCCGCCAGATTTCCCGGACCTTGTGCAGCATGACCAGACCCGCCACCCGCCAGACTCACAATTCACGATCCCTGCGGGCCGGCGCGCTTGGCCTTCTGGCTGGCCTGGCAAGCGCACCCGCCGCCCTGGCGGCCCCGAAAGAAGACGTTGCGGAAGCCCCGGCCATACAGGTCTTCGAGCCGGCCTATTACACCGCCTTCGCTCCCCGATCCGCGCTCGACATGGTCGACCAGACTCCCGGCTTCGCGATCAAGGAAAATGGCGGCAAGCGCGGCATGGGCGCGGGCGAAGCCAATGTCCTGATCGACAGCCGCCGCATCCCCGTCAAGTCCATGACCGTGCGCGAGGCGCTGAGCCGTATCGGCGCCGACCGGGTCGTCCGCATCGAGATCACCGACGGCGCCCGCCTCGATGTTCCCGGCCTTAGTGGCCAGGTCATCAATGTGATCACGCGTCCGGCCGAAATGAGCAGACGCTGGGAGTGGAATCCCGAGGTCAGCGCAGGCAGCTCCCCCCGGCTGGAGCGCGGACGCATTATCGTCGGCGGCAATCTCCAGGACTGGGAATACAATATCGGCCTGTCGTCCTATGCGTGGAGCGACCGCTCCACCGGCCCCGAGACACTCGTCAACGGCGCAGGCCAACCGATCGAATTGCGCGACGAGGTCGAACGCTGGAACGGCCGCCGGCACGAAGTCTCGGCCGCCTTCTCGAACGAGGGTCTCTCCGGGACAATCTCGAACCTCGGCCTGCTGTATGCAGTCAACAAGGATGGGCGCAACGAGCTGTCATGGCGTTCCGGCCTTGTGTCTGAAGATCACCTGCGCACTTATGACTTCGGCAGTGATGGCGAAAACATCAAATTCAACGCCGATCATGAATTCGCCTTCGGCTCGGGTCGTCTCAAGCTCATCGGCCTTTCGGCAAACTCGTCCAGCACGCCGACAACGCTCACCACGATCTCCAGCCTCGCCGGAGGCCCGCCATCCGGCGCTCGCGTGCATGTCGACAAGTCAGCAGCCGAAACCATCCTGCGCAGCGAGTACGCGTGGAACGATGGCGACGCCGACTGGCAGATGGCCATCGAAGGTACGATCAACGAACTCGACACGGCCACGGAGTACACGGCGCTTTCGAACGGGATCTATACCGATATCCCGCTTTCCGGCGGCACCTCCCACGTCGAGGAACGCCGCACCGAAGCAGCCCTCATTCATGGCCGCGACATCGGCGGCGGCGTCTTCATGCAGGCCGTGTTTGGCGCCGAATACTCCGAAATTTCGCAATCCGGCGCGAATGGCCGGGCTCGCGAATTCGTTCGCCCCAAGGGCTCGCTCGCACTCTCCTGGTCTCCGCTCGCGGACTGGAGCGCCAACCTTCGCCTCGAACGCTCGGTCGGTCAGCTCGATTTCAGCGACTTCATCTCGTCCGTGAATCTCGCCGACGAGAGCGGACAGCAGCAGAGTGGTAATCCGGAAATCGTGCCCGAACAGAGCTGGGATCTCGCATTGGAAGCCAATGGCGAAGTCAGCGGCCTCGGCCCGGTGCGCCTTAAGCTCTACGGTCGACAGATCGAGGATGTGAATTCTTCACTGGTATTCGGGCGAACCGTGAACGGCGACGGATCCATCACCGTGTTCGAGGGCCCCGGCAATCTCGAAAGCGCTGTCAGTTATGGCATCGACATTTCGGGCACGCTGGCCACCGGCGACCTTGGCGTTCCCGGCGGCAAGATCGACTGGAGCGCATCGCTGCGCGACAGCAAGGTCGAGGATGGCGTAACGGGTGAAGGCCGCGCTCTCTCCGGCACACGGCATTCGCACTACAGCGTCAACTTCCGGCAGGACCTTCCCGGCACGCCCTGGGCCTGGGGCGTCGGCTACCAGGACAGCAGCAATTCGCCGGGCTATGGCGTCACGCAGATGACCTATCGCTGGGACTCCTCCGGCAGCGTCGGCGCCTTCGTCCAGCACAAGGACATCATCGGGATGAACGCTCGTCTCAGCGTGTCCAACCTGCTCGATACCGACGAGCGCTTCCTGCGCGTCGCCCACGCCGGCACACTTGCGGATCCGATCGCCTTCGCTGAAGACCGAACGCGCACACGCGGCCTGCAGGTCGGCGTCAACCTCTCGGGAACATTCTAGCGATCAATACCCAGCGCAACAGTCCGCTTCTCCGCCTCGGCTTTCGCCCCGCGCGAGGCGCGTACCAGAACGAACCTGCCGGAGAAACCGTCGGTAAAACGCCAGTCGCCGTCGATCATGGTCAGCTTCTCGTCCACGGTTCCCGAATAGTAAATCGGGTTTCGGTGAACCCCCGGCGCCAGATGATAGATTTTCGTGAACCGCACCGACAGCGCCCCGCGCGAGCCGCTGATGTCGGCCGAAAGCTCGGTCAGGTGAGGCGATCCGAACGTGGCAGGCTCCAGAGTCGTGCCCGAAATAGTGCCACCCGAATCGATGATGTGCGCCGAAAACGGCGTCGGCCGTACCGAATGGCTGTACCAGTACTCGCCAGACCAGAGGCCGGTCAGGTCGCTTTCGCGGGAGAAGGCGCTTTTCTCGGGCACGATCCAGGCCTTGGCAAAGTCTTCAAACACGCGCGAGCCAGCCTTGTTCAATGGGTGCTGCCCGTACTAATCCGGCTGGCAATATAACGCATGATCAAGCGGTCCGGGCGAATTCGATGAAAATTCTCATTGTCGGCGGCGGCGGACGCGAACACGCACTGGCTTGGCGCCTGAAGCAAAGTCCCCGGGTCACCGACATCGTCGTCGCGCCGGGCAATCCCGGGATCGCCACAGTGGCCCGCTGTGAGCCCATCGCCGCAGACAATATCGAAGGCCTTCTGGCGCTCGCCAAACTCGAACACCCCCACCTCGTCATCGTCGGCCCGGAAGTCCCGCTCGTCATGGGCCTCGCCGACAAGCTGCGCGCGATGGACGTTCCCGTGTTTGGTCCCTCTGCTCGCGCGGCCATGCTCGAAGGCTCGAAGGGCTTCTCGAAAGACTTCATGGCGAAGTACGCCATCCCAACCGCCCGCTATCGCCGCTTCTCCACCGAGCAGGCCGCCGAGGCCAAGGCCTATCTCGATACGTTCGACGGCCCGCCCTACGTGCTGAAGGCCGATGGCCTGGCGGCAGGTAAGGGCGTGGTGATCGCCGAAACAAAGGCACAAGCCGAAGCCGAGATCGACGACATGCTCGGCGGCAAATTCGGTGCAGCCTCCGCCACCCTCGTCATCGAGGAATTCATGCACGGCGAGGAAGCCTCCTTCTTCGCCCTCTGCGATGGCGAAACGGCCGTGGCCCTCGCCGGCGCGCAAGATCACAAGCGCGTCGGCGATGGCGACACCGGCCCCAACACCGGCGGCATGGGCGCCTATTCGCCCGCCCCCATCCTCGACCAGGCGATGCAGCAGCGCGTGATGGACGAGATCGTCACGCCCACGGTGCTCGGCATGAAGCAGGATGGCCGCCCCTATCGCGGCGTCCTCTTCGTCGGCCTGATGATCGACGAGAAGCACGGCCCGCGCGTCGTCGAATACAATTGCCGCTTCGGCGATCCCGAATGCCAGGTGATCATGACGCGCCTCAAGGATGATCCGCTGCCGCAACTTCTCGCCTGCGCCACCGGCGGCCTTGGCGACTGCAAGCGGCTCGAGCGCTTTTCCGATCACGCCGTCAGCGTTGTCATGGCCGGCGCGGGCTATCCGGGCGAACCGAAAAAGGGCGGCGTCATCGGCGGCCTCGCCGAAGCCGGCCAAGTCCCCGGCGTCACGATCTTTCACGCCGGCACGGCGAAGAAGGGCGACGACATCGTCGCGAACGGCGGCCGCGTCCTCAACGTCACCGCCACTGCCCCGACGCTGGCCGAAGCTGTCCAGCGCGCCTACGCCGCCGTCGACCTGATCGACTGGCCCGACGGCTTCTGCCGCCGCGATATCGCGTGGCGGGCATTGAAGCGGGACTGATCCGGACTTGGCCCTACCAGACCCCGGCACACTGCCGGATCGCCCGCGCTCTCTGAACGCCGGATGGATAGCCCGGCGCGCCCGAATGGTGGCCCTGACTGTATTCGAAATACTGCGCCGCAAAGGCGGCAACCTGCGGCCCGACAATCTGCGCGGCCCAGCAATCCGCCTCCAGCTCTTGCGCGGACGTCGCCCAGTACTGCGTCGTCCGGAACCAGTAGCCCTGCGGCGTTACGTGGCCAGAAGCATGGTGGCCACATTCATGGGCCAGCACGAATTGGGTCCACGCCGGATTGGCGAGCTGGGAGTAGTCGACCACGATTACCGGCAGACCGTTCAGAACGGTGGCCGAAGCCCCCTGCGGATTGGGCGCCAGATACACCTGTATGCCGCACATGGGCGCATAGCCGGCGGGCTGGGCCAGAGCCGGCTTGCTCGTCATAACGCTACCGGACAGCAACAACACCGAAGCAGCGCAAAGCGACTTGAACTTCATGGATTTTCCCCGTCGCCCATCGCGGGCCATTCCGGGAGACAAGTCACGGGTCGCGCGCGATACGAACAGGTTTGACTATCTGCCATCCTAGGGTCAAGGAGAGCAGTGCAGCGGACCGCCAACGACGCGGTCGCAGGGATGAAATAGCCAGGGCCTGACATGTCTGACGCAAACCCCACCGACCTCTTCTCCGGCACCAAGGACGTCGCCGAGAGCCACAAGTTCGACGAGGCGAAACTCGCCGCGTGGATGGAGGCGAATGTCGAAGGCTACAAAGGCCCGCTCACCGTCCGCCAGTTCAAGGGCGGCCAGTCCAACCCCACCTACCAACTCATCACGCCCACGAAGAAATACGTCATGCGGCGCAAGCCGCCGGGCAAGCTGCTGCCTTCCGCCCACGCCGTCGATCGCGAGCATCGCGTGATCGCCGCCCTCTATCCGCTCGGCTTCCCCGTCGCCAAGCCGTACGGTCTCTGCGAGGATGACAGCGTCATCGGCACGATGTTCTACGTGATGGACATGGTCGAAGGCCGCATCCTCTGGGACGCGACCCTGCCTGACTACACCCCGGCCCAGCGCGCCGCGATCTTCGACGCCAAGATCTCCACCTTCGCCGCGCTCCACAATGTTGACTGGAAGAAAGCGGGCCTCGAGGGCTTCGGCAAGGAAGGCGACTATGTCGCCCGCCAGATCCACCGCTGGACCAAGCAGTACCAGATGTCCGAGACGACCAAGATCCCGGAGATGGACAAGCTGATCGAGTGGCTGCCGAAGAACATCCCCCCGGGCGAGACCACCACGATCGTCCACGGCGACTATCGCATCGACAACATGGTGCTTCACCCGACCGAGCCGAAGGTGATCGCCGTGCTCGACTGGGAGCTGTCCACCCTCGGCGATCCGCTCGCCGACTTCACCTATCACCTGATGTCCTGGGAAATGCCTTCGTCCGATCCGCAGCGCCCGAGTATCGCAAGCGTCGTACACAAACCCGGCTACGGAATACCGAGCAAGGACCAGTACGTCGCCCGCTATTGCGAACTCACCGGCCGGAAAGGCCTGCCTGAACTCGACTACTATTTCGCGTACAACGCCTTCCGCCTCGCCGGCATCCTGCAGGGCATCGTGGGCCGCGTCCGTGATGGCACAGCCTCGAACGCCGCAGCCGCCCAGAACGAAGGCCGCGTCGCCCCGCTGGCCCAGTTCGCCTACGCCTGCGCCCAGCGCGCCGGCATGGTCTAGGAAGCGTTCAGCGCGCCAAACCAAGCATCCAGCGCACGGGCCTCCTGGCGCTGGATCGCCGTGCGCTTCGCCGCCTCGGCATCCTCGCCCCAGTTCTCGATCTGGTAGACTTCGTCAACGCGCGAAAGCTCGAACGCCTCCGCCGCCAACAGCCTGCCACGCTCCACCGCCAGCCCAAGAACCGCAGACCCAAGCAACGACACCGACGCCACAAGTCCATCGAGCCGGAAATCATCCAGCGCTTCGGCATGACGCCGCAACGCGTCCAGCGACTCCACCGGCTGGTTCACCGGAAGGATCCCCGACACAGGCGCAAGCCTCACGCCGTGTTCCTGTCCCGCCCATATCCGCATCGGCCCCCAAGCCGCCTCCTGCCTCGCCCGCAGTCCAGCCGGATGATCGGCGAGATAGCAGACCAGATCGGTTCCCGCATAACGAACGACCTGCTCGATCAGGCTCGTCCGCACTTCCGCCGTGCGCTCGCTGACGCCGTAGGCGCGCCGCGTATTGAACATGGAGGCCAGGTCAATCCGCTCGCCCTGCCCCCGCCACTCATCAGCGAGCAAGCGCGCAAGACCTTCTCCTGGAAGCGCCAGCCGCTTCCCGCCTGGCGTCCGCAGCGCGCGACCATCAAGCGTGACGACCCATCCGCCTTCGCCGGCAACGACTTCCACAGCCTCGTAGAACCGCTTCGGCCGCTGGTCGATCTCACCCTTCACGCCCTTGGCGTATTCCATCGCCAGCCTCCTATCGCGGCACGACATCGAATGGCGCTGTCATGCGCTCGCCCGAGGAAAACGGAACCGTCCCATGCCACATATAGGACGGGAACAGCACAAGCCTCCCCTCGCGCGGCTCCACCATGCGCTCGATCCCACAACCCGGCGTCGACCAGCGCGGCTCACCAAACTTGATCCAGCCTTCCTGCCCCGACGCGCCTCCCATGCCGGTCGGAAGCGACACATAGTAGGACGAGCTGATCCAGCCCTCGGGATGCGTATGGTTCACATGGAAGCCACCCGGTCGCAGCAGGACGGACCAGCAGCCCGAAAGCACATGGCCCTTCGCCTTCCGCCCTTCGAGCGGATGCGCTCGATCATCGCCGAGGCTGGCGATGTATCGCATGATCGGTCGCTCCAGCGCCGCCAGATAGCTGCGTATGATCGCATCTTGGGCGAACGTCAGATTGTAGCTGGTCTGCTGGCCCCAGCGCAGCGACTGGTCAAGAGGGTGATCGCTTGCATCCATATGTTCGCGAAGATGCGTGGCGAGCTCGGCGTTGAACGATGCGATATCTCTCCAGCCCTCTGGCGGATCGAGATCGAACGCTTGCACATGGTCCCGATAATTGCATAGCCAGTCGTGCCGCGGATCGCCCAGCTGCTTCAGCGCCATCGCCTCATACGTGATCGCCTGCTGCAGGTCGGGGATGGCCCGGCGCAGGAGCGTCAGGAGCCCCAGCGCATCCTGCGCGCGACCAAGGCGCATCAGCGTGTGCGCGCAATTCAGCTGCAACACCGGAACATTGGGAAACGCGCGCGCAAGGCCTGCATTGATTGCCAGTGCCTCATCAAACCGCCCGGTCTCATCCAATAGCACGCCAAGCGTCGCGACAAGCGATGGAGTTGCCGGATCGCGCGCAATCCCGTCGCGCAACAATCGCTCGGCGCCGTCGTGGTCCTCCGCCAGACGCAATAAGTCAGCGCACTTGTAGCGCAGCGTGACATCGGTTGGCCGCGCGGCGACGGCAGCAAGGAACATGTCTGCGAAGTGTTTCCCTTCGCCATCCAGCCATCTGATCCGCGCATTCGCCTCCTGCACGCCGGAGTCGAATGGGAAGCGTTTGACAGCATCCTCCAGCGTGCGCCGCGCATCTGCTAACCGGCCGCCGTGGTAAAGCGCGTATCCCAGCATTGTCAGAACGGAGGGAACGCCCGCGCCCGGCGCAATCCTCTCGAGCAGGGTGACCGCCTCATCCGGGCGGCCCGCCCGAAGCAGCGCGCGCGCCTGTTCGACGGCCGCGTTGCTCATCGCTTCCGCCTCGGCTTTCGCAGATCGAAGAAGTCATCGACCGTCGATGTCTCGAAGCCCAGAACATCGAACGTCTTCTGCATGTGCGGCGGCAATTCAGCCACAATCTCGATCGGTGGTCCGCCAGGGTTGGGCAGGCGCAGCGCCCGCGCATGCAGGTGCAGTCCGTCGGCGAGGCCCTGCGGAACCTCCCGGTCGCATGTGTACTTGCGATCACCCACAATCGCGCAACCGATTTCCGCCATGTGGAATCGAAGCTGGTGCGTGCGCCCGGTTTCCGGCTTCAGCGCCACCCACGCCGCCTTCCGCCCCGCATTCTGCACGACCGCATAAAGCGTCAGCGCATGTACCGAGCCTTTTTCGCCTTGCGTCGACAGGCGCATCTTTTCCTTGTCGTCGCCCGGTCCAGTCGACTTGATCATGTAGCTGCGGATGTCGCCGCTGGCCGGATGCGGCACGCCAAGCGTCACCGCCCAGTAAATCTTGTCGAGCTCGCGCGAGCGAAACAGCTTGCCCAGCCGGTTCGCCGAACCAACCGTCTTCGCAAGGACCAGCACCCCCGACGTGTCGCGATCCAGCCTGTGAACCAGCCGCGGCTTCTCCGCCGTGTCGTCCACCAGCGCGCGCGACAGCGCATCGATATGGCGCGTCGTGCCCGTGCCGCCCTGCACGGCGATCCCAGCCGGCTTGTTGAGCGCGATGACCTCGTCATCCTCGTAGATCACCAGCGAGCGCATCATGTCGGCGTCGGACGCCTTCACTTTTGTCCGCGGCCGCTCCTCGCCATCTTCCGCGCCCTGCGGCGCGGCCATCGGCGGCACACGCACGGTCTGCCCGGCCTTCACGCGCGTGTTCGATTTCGCTCGCGCACCATCAACGCGGATCTCGCCCTTGCGCAGCGCCTTTTCGATCTGAATCTGGTTGAGGCCATGAAACTTGCGCTTCAGCCAGCGATCAAGGCGCGTATCGTCCTCGTCCGCATCGACGCTGAGATTGACGACCTGTCCGGCGTTCCAGCTCATACCGCGATCCGCCTTGCCACTTCCGCACCGATCGCCACAGCGGCAAAGCCCGCCAGCACCGATCCAAGTGCGTAAAATATTGCCATCGACCACTCGCCTCGCTCAACCATACGCAGCGTCTCCAGCGAATACGCCGAGAAAGTCGTGAACCCGCCGAGCACGCCAACGCCAAGGAACAAGCGCCACGGCTCGCCGGCCTCGCCGCGCGTCGATAGCCACCCGGCCAGCACGCCGATCAGGAGGCTCCCCAGCACGTTGATGCTGAACGTCGCCCACGGCCACTCACCGGGCTTCGCCGGCAGGACCAGCGAAACGCCATAGCGGCCAGCGGCGCCAAGGCCACCCCCGAGGGCTACGAGGAGAAAGTTGGACATGTTGCTCCGTCCATAGGGCTAACTGGCCCCGGAGGCCAGATCGCCGAAGGCCGGATCGGTTGGCATTTCCAGTCCTGCGGCCTCAAGCACCGCTAGGAAATCGGCGGGAGGGCGCGCGTTAAGCACGATCCTGCCGCCTGCCGTGGGATGCGGCACATCCAGGCTCGCCGCATGCAGCATCAGTCGGGAGACAGGCGCGCCAGCCAGCGTGCTCGCCCCCCCATAGTACGGATCACCCAAAATCGGCCGCCCCTCGATCGACAGGTGCACCCTGATCTGGTGCATGCGACCCGTAAGCGGCTCCACCGCCAGCAGGTGCGTCGAGCCATTCGACGACAGCACTCGCCAGCGCGTCACGGCCGCCTGCCTCTGCTGGTCGCCCGGCCGCGCCGCGCGCATCAGCTCCAGCCCCGGGCGCGCGATGTGCCGCGACAGCGGCATTGCGAACTCCGTCTCGCCTTCCGGAAATGGCGAGCCAGTGACAACGGCCAGATAAGTCTTCGTCACCTGGCGTTCGGCGAAGGCCTGACTGAGCGCCGCAGCCGCCGGCTGCGTCTTCGCCGCCAGGATCACGCCGGATGTTTGCGCATCGAGCCGATGAACCAGTCGCGGCCGCTTGCCGTTCGACCGCGCGAACGCGGCCATCAGCCGATCCAGAGTCCGATCATCCGGATTGCGCGTCTGCACAGGCAAGCCCGACGGCTTGTTGAACGCCATGATCCCGCTGTCCTCATGGATGACGAGCCCACGCACAAAGGCTGCGTCGTCATTAGACACCGGCATCGCTTCGTAGTTGCGCTTGACACCCTTAGTCATCCGAGCGCTCGCGCCGCTTCTTGGCCCACAGCTCCAGGCGTTCGCGGATCGGCGCTTCTCGGCCGGCGCCCTTGGGCTGGTAGAAGCTCTGCCGCTCCATGCCATCGGGGAAATAGTCCTGACCGGAGAACTGCCCCTCGGCGTCGTGGTCGTATTGATAGCCAGCGCCATAGCCGAGCTGCTTCATCATCTTGGTCGGTGCGTTGAGGATGTGCGATGGCGGCGCCAACGAGCCCGTCTCACGCGCAGCCGCTCGTGCTGCCTTGTAGGCCGTATACGCCGCATTCGACTTCGGCGCCGTGGCCAGATGGATCACCGCCTGCGCCAGCGCCAGCTCCCCCTCGGGCGATCCCAGCCTCTCATAAGCAGCAGCAGCCTCGTTGCAGATCATCAGCGCAGTGGGGTCGGCAAGACCGATGTCCTCGCTCGCCGCGCGGATCATCCGGCGCGCCAGGAAGAGCGGGTCCTCGCCGCCCTCAAGCATCCGGCAGAACCAGTAGAGGGCTGCATCCGGGTCGGACCCGCGCGTCGCCTTGTGCCACGCGGAAATCAGATTGTAGTGCTCCTCGCGATCCTTGTCGTAGGCGGGCGCGCGCTTCTGCAAAGCGGCCATCAGGGCGTTTGCATGAACTGGCTGTGCACGTCCCCACGAGAACACCTCCTCCACCAGATTGAGGAAGTAACGCCCATCGCCATCCGCCATCGCCATCAGCGCCGCGCGACCATCCTCGGTCAGCGGCGCGGCCTTGCCTAGATGCGCCTCCGCCCGCGCCAGCAGCCTTCCCAGCGCAGCATCATCGAGACGCTTCAGCACCATCACCTGCGTACGCGATAGCAACGCGCCGTTGAGCTCGAAGCTGGGATTCTCCGTCGTCGCCCCGACCAGGGTGACAACCCCGCGTTCGACAAAAGGCAGGAAGCCATCCTGCTGCGCGCGGTTGAAGCGGTGGATCTCGTCCACGAACAGCAGCGTTCCCTTGCCCGCGGCGCGGCGCCCCTCCGCCTTCTCGAACACGGCGCGCAGATCCTTCACGCCCGAGAAGATCGCCGAGAGTTGTTCAAAATCGAGCCCGGCCCGCTTGGCCAGAAGTCGAGCGATTGTGGTCTTGCCCACCCCGGGAGGTCCCCACAGGACCAGGCTCGCCAGCCGTCCCTGCGCCAGCATCCGCCCGATCGGCCCTTCAGGCCCCAACAGGTGATCCTGCCCGACCACGTCCTCGATGGTTTCCGGACGCAGCCGGTCAGCCAGCGGACGGGGCGCTTCTTCGGTCAGACCGGCAGCTGAAAACAGATCGCTCACGCCAACGGTCTAGCGCGCCAGGCCCGCCACGTGAAGCGATCAGCGCCCCCGCAGCTCCGACTCGATGCGTTGACCGTTGCGTTCCGTCGCCAGGCGCCAGGTGGCTGGAGGCGAAGACTCGGCCCTGCGAATGGCGCTCTCGAAATCGGCCTTCGTGCGGATCGTCGTACCATTGATCTCGCGAATGATATCGCCGGGCTGGAATCCGACATTGCGCGCGATCGTGCGTGGCGGAACTGTATAGACCAGCATGCCGCCATTGAACGCATCGAGGCCGACCTCTTCGGCCAGAGCCGGGGTCAGCTCCACGACGACGGCGCCGGTAAACGGGTTCTGTCCGCTGACTTGCACCACCTCCGCCTGGGATGTGCCGGGAGGGGCCGCCATGCGGACGGACACGTCACGCACCTTTCCACCGCGAAGCACCGACAGCGAAACCGTCTCGCCTTCGGCCTTAGTCGCAGCGATGAACTTCATGCCGCGATCGTCGAACACTTCGCGGCCATCGACCGTTAGCACGACATCGCCTTCCCTGAGGCCCGCCTTGTCGGCCGGACCGCCCGCGTAGACCGCCGAGATCAGCACGCCACGCGGCCGGTCGAGCCCGAGAGCGGCGGCCTTTGTGCCGTCGATCGTCGTGCCTTTGGCGCCCAGCCACGGACGCACCAGCGATCCGCCGTGCACAGCAGCGTCGACCACACGCTTCACCATCTCTGCCGGAATGGCGAAACC
The DNA here is from genome assembly GCA_002483135.1 of Hyphomonadaceae bacterium UBA7672. Lineage (GTDB taxonomy): Bacteria > Pseudomonadota > Alphaproteobacteria > Caulobacterales > Hyphomonadaceae > UBA7672. Next base: position 195,027 of record DLHI01000024.1, read on the forward strand.
GATGCCGTTGGATCCGCCGCCCTTCGAGAAGATCATCGAGTTCACGCCCACGAGGCGGCCTTCCATGTCGACGAGGGCGCCGCCCGAATTGCCGGGGTTGATCGAGGCGTCGGTCTGGATGAACGAGCCGATGTCGGAAGCGCCGACGTCCGTACGCGCGAGCGCCGAAACGATGCCGCTGGTCACAGTCTGCCCGACGCCGAACGGGTTGCCGATGGCCAGCACGAGATCGCCAATCTGCACATTGCGCGTATCGGCATAGCTGAGCGACGGCAGGGTTTGCCCCTTTGGATCGATGCGCAACACGGCAAGATCCGTGCGCGGGTCCTTCATGACCAGTTCCGCCTGAAACTCGCGACGGTCGTTCAGCACGACGCGGAACTCCTCGCCGGCTTCGACGACGTGGTTGTTGGTCACGATGATGCCGTCAGAGCCGACGATGACTCCCGACCCGAGAGAGTTATCGACCTTCTCGCTCCGAACCTGGGCATTGCCGCCACAGTAGAAGCTCGCCCAGAAAGGATCGTTCGCATACGGGCAGTTGGAACGCTGGACGTTCACGCTCGAATAGACGTTTACGACTGCGGGCGCGGTTCGCTTCACGACGGGGGCGAAGGATTGCTGCATCGCCCCTGAGCTGTCCGGGACCACCCGATCCTGCGGCGCCGGGTCAGGCGCGGGCCCCGAAACGGCCGGCGGCGCCTGGTGGGGATGCTGCCCGATGGCTGGCACAGCAAGCATGGCAAGTGCCGTGGCTATCGCCGCCGACGCCACGAGAATGATGTTCTGGCGGTTCATGCCGGCCACTCCACGCCTTGCCTCATGCGCGCCCTGAACGAGCGACGCGACGCATCTTGTATGAGGGAAATAAGGCGCAGAATTCGGCGCAAACAAGGCTGGCCGCGCAGTTGCGAGCGCCCTGAAAGCAGAAAGGCCGCCCGTTTCAGGGCGGCCTCTCCAAAACTGTGGAACTCGAAGCTTACTCTTCGCCGGCCTCGGCAGCAGCCTCGGCGCGGGCGCGGTCATCGGCGCCCTTGGCGTCAACATCGCGGTCAACCAGCTCGATGATCGCCAGCGGGGCGTTGTCGCCATGGCGGAAGCCCGCCTTGAGGACGCGCGTGTAGCCGCCGTTGCGCGACTTGTAGCGGTCGGCCAGCGTGTCGAACAGCTTCACGACCACATCGTCTTCCTTGAGCTGGGCAGCAGCAAGACGCCGGTTAGAGAGGCCGCCCTTCTTGCCAAGCGTGATCAGCTTGTCGGCGACAGCCTTCAGCTCTTTTGCTTTCGGCAGAGTCGTCGTGATCTGCTCGTGGCGGATCAGCGCGCCCGCCATGTTCGCGAACATCGCCTTCCGGTGGGCGTGCGTGCGGTTGAGTTTGCGAAGCGCGAAACCGTGGCGCATGTGACTAGCCGGCCCCTGAGGGGCCGCTCCTTATAATCAGGTGTGGTCTTCGTATTTCTTGGCGAGCTCTTCGATGTTCTCCGGCGGCCAGGACGGAACGTCCATGCCGAGGTGGAGCCCCATCGAGGCGAGCACTTCCTTGATCTCGTTGAGCGACTTGCGGCCGAAGTTCGGGGTGCGGAGCATTTCCGCTTCCGACTTCTGGATGAGGTCGCCAATGTAGACGATGTTGTCGTTGCGCAGGCAGTTGGCCGAACGCACCGAGAGCTCCAGCTCGTCCACCTTCTTGAGCAGCACCGGATTGAAGCCCAGGTCCGGCTCGTCGTCGGACGAGGAAGCGGCAACCGGCTCGTCGAACGTGATCAGGAGTTGCAACTGGTCCTGCAGGATGCGCGCAGCGTAGGCCACGGCGTTTTCCGGCGAGACCGAACCATCCGTCTGGATGTCGAGCGTCAGCTTGTCATAATCCAGCACCTGGCCGGCACGGGTATCTTCAACAAACACACCCACGCGTTCAACCGGCGAGAAAATCGAGTCGATCGGGATGTAGCCCAGAGGAGCGTCATCCGGACGGTTGCGGTCAGCCGGGACATAGCCCTTGCCAGTGGCGACCGTGAATTCCATGCGCAGGTCAGCGCCTTCGTCGAGGTGACAGATGATGTGGTCAGGGTTCAGGATCTCGATGTCGCTCGACACTTCGATTTGGCCGGCGCGAACCGGGCCGGCGCCCGAAGCCTTCAGCATCATGCGCTTCGGCGTGTCGGAAACCATGCGGATCGCGACGCGCTTCAGGTTCAGCACGATGTCGGTGACGTCTTCACGCACGCCCGGGATGGACGAGAACTCGTGGACAACGCCGTCGATCTGCACACCCGTGATGGCCGCGCCCTGCAGCGAGGACAGCAGCACGCGGCGCAGCGCGTTGCCCAGCGTCGTGCCGAAGCCGCGTTCGAGCGGCTCGATCACGAGTTTCGCCTTGCGCTGGGGATCCCGATCATGCTCGACAACCGGACGGTTGGGGCGGATCAGGTCTTTCCAGTTCTTGTCGTTCACCGAACCGGCGGACATCGCCATGGATAGAACCTCTTCAGTATAGCCAGACCGAAACGAACGCAGTGCGTCTTAGACGCGGCGGCGCTTCGGCGGGCGGCAGCCATTGTGCGGGACGGCGGTGGTGTCGTGGATCGTCGTGACGGTGAAGCCGACAGCCTGCAGCGCGCGCAGCGCCGACTCGCGACCCGAACCCGGACCGTGCACGAGCACTTCCAGCGTGCGCATGCCATGTTCCATGGCTTTCTTGCCAGCGTCTTCGGCGGCGACCTGGGCGGCATACGGCGTCGACTTGCGCGAGCCCTTGAAGCCCATCGTACCGGCCGACGACCACGAGATCGTGTTGCCCTGCGCGTCGGTGATCGTGATGATGGTGTTGTTGAAGGACGCATTCACGTGGGCGACGCCCGACGCGATGTTCTTGCGTTCCCGCTTCTTGACCCGGCCTTTGTCGGCGCCAGCTGCTTCGCGAGCCATTGTCTATCCTACTTCTTCTTGCCGGCGATGGCCTTTGCGGGGCCTTTGCGGGTACGGGCGTTGGTGTGGGTGCGCTGGCCGCGGACGGGCAGGCCCTTGCGGTGACGCAGGCCGCGATAGCAACCCAGGTCCATCAGGCGTTTGATGTTCATGGCGACTTCGCGGCGGAGATCGCCCTCGACGAGGTAATCAGCGTCGATCGTTTCGCGAATCTTGAGAACCTCGCCATCGGTCAGCTGGTTCACGCGGCGAGCGGCTTCGATGCCCAGCTTGCCGGTGATTTCCTTGGCTTTGGCCGGGCCAATTCCATGAATGTAGGTCAGCGCGACTTCGACGCGCTTACCGGTCGGAAGGTTTACGCCTGCAATACGGGCCAAGTGCCTCTCCTGAACGTCCGCCGATTTCCCAACCGGGAAAAGGGCCCGAAAAATCTCTATCGAAATGCCTTGCGCAACGCGAATGTTCGCCCGACGCCAATCCGGCGCGGCGGAACATTGGCCCGTCACGAAGGCCGCTTCTTATATGGGGCGAACTCGCCCCGTCAACCGCTTATTTCCTTTTGTAGTCACCCTGCTTCGCTTTGCGAGGTTCGGAGCACAATAGACTGATTCAAAACGTATTTTACGAAGTCCGATCCAGGATTGCGCCAATCGCCGAGGCGACCTTTGCAACCTCGGCCATTCCGTCGATCTCGCTCAGCTTGCCCTGCGCCTTGTACACCTCGACCAGCGGGGCCGTCTGGGTGTTGTACGCGACCAGGCGCTTCTTGAAGGCTTCCGGATTATCGTCCGCCCGGCCCTCGGCTTCAAAACGCTTGGTAACCCGCTCGATCAGGGCGTTTTCGTCGACCTTCAGGCGGATTACCGCGTCGACCTTGCGACCGCGCGCAGCGAGCGAATCGTCCAACGCCTTGGCCTGGGGAATCGTCCGTGGGAAGCCGTCGAAGATGAACCCGGCCGCGGCTGGGTTCTTCTCGAGCTGCTCCTCGATCAGCGCAATGACGATCTCGTCGGAGACCAGCGAGCCCGAATCCATGATCTCGGCCACGCGCTTGCCCAGGTCTGACCCGGACGTCCGCGCCGCGCGCAGCATGTCCCCGGTCGAGAGCTGGATGAAGCCGCGATCGGCCACGAGCTTCTTGGCCTGGGTTCCCTTGCCCGCTGCGGGCGGGCCGAACAGGATCAGGTTCACTTCTTCTTGCCCCCCAACCGAGCCTTCTTGATCATGCCCTCGTACTGGTGGCCGATCAGGTGCGACTGGATCTGCGAGACCGTGTCCATGGTGACCGACACGACAATCAGCAGCGATGTGCCCCCGATATAGAACCGTCCGTTGAACTGGTTCCGAAGAAGTTCCGGCAACACGCAGACCGCGGCGATGTAGATCGAACCGATCACGGTCAGGCGCGTGAGGACGTAGTCCAGGTGTTCCGCCGTCCGCTTACCGGGGCGATAGCCCGGAATGAAGCCGCCATACTTGCGCAGGTTCTCGGCGGTCTCTTCCGGGTTGAACACGATCGAGGTGTAGAAGAAGCAGAAGAAGATAATCAGCGCCGCGAACACGACAATGTAGAGCGGCTGGCCCGGCCCAAGGAAGGCCTGGATGAAGCCCAGCACATCGCCCCACCAGCCGGTCTGCGTGGCCGCGTTGGGATCGATCGTGCCGTCAGGCAAGGTCGTCGGCGCGTTGAAGCCGGCCAGCGTGTTCGGCAGCATAAGCAGCGACGAGGCGAAGATCGGCGGGATGACGCCGGCCGAGTTGACCTTCAGCGGCAGGAAGGACGATTCCCCGCCTACCATGCGGTTACCCTGCTGGCGCTTGGGATACTGGATCAGCAGGCGGCGTTGCGAGCGCTCGATGAAAACGACGAACAGCACCATCGCGGCAGCAAGGCCGATGATCGCGAGCACGGCCACGAACTCGAGCCGACCGCGATAGACCTGGTCCCAGGTCTGAACGATGTAGTTCGGCAGTTCCGCCACGATGCCGGCGAAGATGATCAGCGAGATGCCGTTTCCGACGCCGCGCGCGGTGATCTGCTCACCCAGCCACATCAGGAAGATGGTGCCGCCGACCAGCGTGATGACGGTCGACGCCATGAAGTACGGGCCAGGCGTGAACGCCATGGTGTCGTTGTTCAGCGCAACCGCGACGCCCCAGGCCTGCGCCAGCGCGAGGAGCACGGTGAGATAGCGCGTGTACTGGTTGATCTGCTTGCGGCCGGTCTCGCCTTCCTTCTTCAGGCGCTCGAGCGCGGGCACCGCAGTGGACAGGATCTGGACGATGATCGACGCCGAAATGTACGGCATGACGTTGAGGGCGAAGATGGCCATGCGCTCGACGGCGCCGCCCGAGAATGTGTTCCACATTCCCAGGATGCCTTGCTTCATGCCTTGGAAGGCCAGCGCATACTGGGCCGTGTCGAGGCCGGGAATCGGGATCTGCGCGCCGATGCGATAGACCAGCAATGCGCCGAGCGTGAACCAGATGCGGGCCTGAAGTTCCTTCGCCTTCCCGAAAGTCGAGAAGGAGATGTTTCGAGCCAGCTGCTCGGCTGCGGAGACCATTAAGCCCGCCCTCCATTTCGCGCCGCTGCCGCCCGCGAGTCTGCTCGTGGGCGGCAAGAAGGCTGACACCCGCCCGAAAGGGCCAGGCTTACTCGGCTGCCTTGGCGGCGACCGGCTCGGTGACTGTAACCTTGCCGCCAGCCTTTTCCACCGCCTCGATGGCGGCCTTGGAGGCCCCGGACACAACCAGTTCAATCTTGGACGTGAGTTCGCCCTTTGCAAGGAGGCGGACGCCGTCCTTGCTGCGACGCAGCACGCCCGAGGCGATCAGCGCCGCAGCGTCGATCGGCTTCTTGGCGTCAAGCTTGCCGGCTTTGATCGCGTCCTCGATGCGGCCGACGTTCACTTCGGCGTAAGACTTCGACGAGAATGGCGTAAAGCCGCGCTTCGGAAGGCGCATGTAGATCGGCATCTGGCCGCCTTCGAAGCCATTGATGGCGACGCCGCGACGAGCCTTCTGGCCTTTGACGCCGCGACCGGCCGTCTTGCCCTTGCCCGAGCCGACACCAAGGCCAACGCGCATCCGCTTCTTGCGGGCGCCTTCCTTGTCGGAGATCTGGTTCAGTTTCATCTTACTCTCCAGGCCAATTCGTCCCGAGGGGACGACCGGCAAATGCTTAGTCCGTCACGACTTCGACAAGGTGCGCGACTTTGGCGATCATGCCGCGAACCGAGGGTGTATCCTCAAGCTCGCGCTCGCGCTGGACCTTGTTCAGGCCCAGACCGACCAGCGTCGCACGCTGCGAAGCTTCGCGGCGCTGCGGGCTCTTCACCTGCTTCACGCGGAGGGTTTTCTTGGCAGCCATCTCGACCGTCTCCCTTACGCGACTTCGGCGTTGCCCGAGCCGTCAGTACGGCGGGCGATGATGTCCTGCACCTTCAGGCCGCGCTTGGACGCGATCTGACGGGGCGAAGCCTGACGCTTGAGCGCGTCGATGGTGGCGCGAACCATGTTGTACGGGTTCGAGGAACCGGTCGACTTGGCGACGACGTCACGGATACCGAGAACGTCGAACACCGCGCGCATCGGACCGCCGGCGATCACGCCCGTACCGGCCGGAGCCGAACGCATGATGACCTTGCCAGCGCCCCAGCGACCGTGGGTGTCGTGGTGAAGCGTACGGCCCTCGCGCAGCGGCACGCGGACCATGGACTTCTTGGCTTCCTCGGTCGCCTTGCGGATCGCCTCGGGAACCTCGCGGGCCTTGCCGTGTCCGTAGCCGATGCGGCCCTTCTGGTCGCCGACAACGACGAGGGCTGCGAACGCGAAGTTCTTGCCGCCCTTCACCACCTTGGCGACGCGGTTGATGGCAACCAGCTTGTCGATGATCTCGGACTGTTCACGATCCTCGCCGCCTTCACGACGACGGCCGCGGCCGCGCTCACCGCGCTCTCCACCACGTTCGCTACGTTCGCCTTCACGGGCCATTCGCGACTCCTAGAATTTCAGACCGCCCTCGCGGGCGGCATCGGCGAGCGCTTTCACGCGGCCATGGAAAATGTAGCCGCCGCGGTCAAACACCACGTCGGTGACGCCAGCCTTGGAAGCGCGCTGGGCAATGAGCTTGCCGACGATCGCTGCATCTTCCGACTTGGTGCCGCCCTTGAAGTCCTTCTCAAGCGACGAGGCGGCCGCAACGGTGACGCCCTTGGCGTCGTCGATGAGCTGCACCGAGATGTGCTTGGTCGAACGGGTGACGGAAAGGCGCGGCTTGCCGGCGGCGACCTTGCGGAGTTTCGTACGGACGCGCTGGGCGCGGCGGTCGAACTGTCTGTGCTGAAGCGAGGCCATGGCTTACTTCTTCTTGCCTTCCTTGCGGCGGACGTATTCGCCCACCTTGCGGACGCCTTTGCCCTTGTAGGGCTCCGGCGGACGGAAACTGCGAAGCTCGGCGGCGACCTGGCCAACGGCCTGCTTGTCGGAGCCGGTGATCTTGATCTCGGTCGGTTTGGCCGAGGCGAACGTGATACCGGCGGGCGCCTTGTAGATGACCGGATGCGAGTAGCCGAGCGAGAGCTCAAGATCCTTGCCCTTCAGGGCGGCGCGGTAACCGACGCCGACCAGTTCAAGGTCTTTGGTGAAACCCGTGGTCACACCCGTGATCATGTTCTGGATGTTGGCGCGCGTCGTGCCCCACATCGCTTTCGAGCGGCGTTCATCGGGGTTGCGGGCCTCGACGTTCACTTCGCCGTCCTTGACCTTGACGGACACTTCGTCCGTCAGCGCCATCTTCAGCTCGCCCTTCGGGCCCTTCACGGTGACCTGGCCGCCGGCGACCTTGATGTCGACGCCCTTGACCGCTTCGATCGTCTTTTTTCCTACGCGAGACATCTTAGCTCACCCGGCAAAGGATTTCGCCGCCGACGTTCTGCGTGCGCGCCTCGGCATCCGACATCACGCCCTTCGGCGTGGACAGGACCGAGATGCCCAGACCGTTGCGAACCAGCGGCAGGTCGCGGACGGCCGAGTAAACCCGGCGGCCCGGTTTCGAGATGCGGCGGATCTCGGAGATCACGGGCGCACCGTCGTAATACTTCAGCTCGATATCGAGCTCCTTGTATCCGTCCTTCTCCACTTCCGTGAAGCCGCGGATGTAGCCTTCGCGCTGGAGCACCTCCAGAACGTGGGCGCGGAGTTTCGACGAGGGCGACTGTACCGTCGAGCGACCGCGACGCTGGGCGTTGCGGATGCGCGTCAGGAGATCGCCGAGGGGATCGTTCATTTGCATTTGTCTATGCCTCCCCTACCAGCTCGACTTCACGAGCCCAGGGATAAAACCCTGGGAGCCGTACTCGCGCAGGGCGATGCGGGACATTCTGAGTTTCCGATAATAGGCGCGCGGCCGGCCGGAGATTTCGCAACGGTTGCGCACCCGGTTGGGCGCGGAGTTGCGCGGCAGCTTGGCCAGCTTCATGCGGGCGTCGAACCGGTCTTCCAGGGGAAGACTTTCGTCGAGGGCCACAGCCTTCAGCTCCGCACGCTTCTTGGCGTACTGAACCACAAGCCGCTTGCGCCGGTTGTTCTTTTCGATCGAGCTCTTCTTAGCCATCTCGTTCTCTCCAGCGCGCCTAGTTGCGGAAGGGGAAGCCAAACTCCGTCAGGAGCGCCTTCGCCTCTTCGTTGGTCCGCGCCGTTGTGCAGACAATGATGTCCATGCCCCAGACCGTATCGATATTGTCGTAGTTGATCTCGGGGAACACGATGTGCTCCTTCAGACCCATCGCGAAATTGCCGCGACCGTCGAAGGACTTGCCGTTCAGGCCACGGAAGTCCTTCACGCGCGGAAGGGCGATCGTGGTCAGCCGGTCGATGAATTCGTACATGCGCTCGCGGCGAAGGGTGACCTTCGCGCCGATCGTCATGCCATCGCGCAGCTTGAACGTAGCGATCGACTTGCGCGACTTCGTCTCGATCGGCTTCTGGCCGGAGATCGCAGCCAGGTCGGCGACGGCGGAACGGATCTTCTTGGAGTCGGCGACAGCTTCGCCAACGCCCATGTTGATCACGACCTTGTCGAGCGCCGGCACCTGCATGCCGTTCGTGTAGTTGAACTGCTTCGTCATCTTCTCGCGGATCGTCGAGTCGTAGAGCGACTTGAGGCGCGGCGTATATTTGGCGTCAGCCATCGATGGACTCCCCGGAACGCTTGGCGAAGCGAACCTTGCGGCCCTTGTCGTCGGTCTTGAAACCGACGCGCGTGGGCTTGCCCGACGTCGGATCGACGTGGGCGACGTTGGAAACATGGATCGGCGCTTCGTTGCGCTTGATCCCGCCTTGCGGATCAGCCTGGCTCGGCTTCGTGTGGCGCGCCTTGATGTTGACGCCCGACACAACCACGCGGTTCTCGTCGGGGATCGACTTCACGACCTGGCCGGTGCGGCCCTTGTCCTTGCCGGTCAGGATAACGACCGTGTCGCCCTTGCGGATCTTGGCGGCCATTACAGCACCTCCGGAGCAAGCGAGATGATCTTCATGTGGTTCTTGGCGCGGAGTTCGCGCGGAACCGGTCCGAAGATGCGCGTGCCGATCGGCTCGTTCTGGTTGTTCACCAGGACGGCGGCGTTGGTGTCGAAGCGGATCACCGATCCGTCGCGACGCTGAAGGTCTTTGGAGATGCGCACGACAACCGCGCGCTTCACTTCGCCCTTCTTCACGCGGCCCTTCGGCGCGGCTTCCTTGATCGAGACGACGATCACGTCGCCGATCGAGGCATAGCGGCGCTTCGAGCCACCCAGCACCTTGATGCACTGGACACGACGGGCGCCGGAATTGTCGGCGACGTCGAGGTTTGTCTGCATCTGGATCATGCGGCATCCCCTTTAGCGGGTACGATTTCCCAGCGCTTCAGCTTGGAGCGCGGCGGGCACTCCTGGATGTCGACGATCTGGCCAACCTCAGCCGAGTTCGTCTCGTCGTGCGCGTGATAGCGCTTGGATTTCCGCACCGTCTTCTTGAAGAGCGGGTGCAGGAACGTCCGTTCCACTTTCACTACGGCAGTCTTCGTCATCTTGTTGGAGACGACCGTGCCCGTCATAATTCGCTTTGGCATCGTACTCTCCTTACGCCGACTGCTTCGACTTCTCGGACAGGATCGCCTCGATGCGGGCGATCGTGCGGCGAATGTCGCCGACCCGAGATGTCTTCTCCAGCTGGCCGGTGGCCTTCTGGAAACGCAGGTTGAATTGTTCCTTGCGCAGCTCGGACAGCTCCTCGCGAAGCTGGTCCGGCGTGGACTTGCGCCAGGTCTCAAGGCTCTTCCGGGTTTCGTAGATCTTGGTCATGCCCTACTCCCCGATCCGTGTGACGATCTTGGTCTTGACCGACAGCTTGGCCGCGCCGAGCGTCAACGCCTGGCGCGCGATCGGGTCCGGAACGCCGTCGATCTCGAACAGGATGCGACCTGGCTTGACGCGGACCACCCAGTATTCCGGCGCGCCCTTGCCTGAGCCCATCCGGACTTCGATCGGTTTTTTCGACACCGGCACATCCGGGAACACGCGGCACCAGACCTTGCCGAGACGCTTCATCTCGCGCGTGAGCGCGCGGCGTGCCGCCTCGATCTCACGCGCCGTGACGCGGTTCGGCTCCAGGGCCTTGAGGCCGTGGCTGCCATTGTTCAGCGTGAAGCCGGACTTGGCGACCCCGTGAATGCGGCCCTTGAAGGCCTTCCGGTATTTTGTGCGTTTTGGCTGAAGCATTGTTCTATCTCACTCAACCGCGCTGGTCTTGACGCTCGCGGTCGCGACGCGGGCGCGAGTCGCCCTGTGCTTCCTGCTTGCGGTCCACCGCCATCGGATCGTGCTCCATGATCTCGCCTTTGAAGATCCAGCACTTGATGCCGATGATGCCATAGGTCGTCTTCGCTTCGGCCGTGCCGTAGTCGATATCGGCGCGCAGCGTGTGCAGCGGAACGCGGCCTTCGCGATACCATTCGGTGCGGGCGATCTCGGCGCCGCCAAGACGGCCGGCGACCGTGAGACGAATGCCCTGGGCGCCCATGCGCATCGAGGTCTGCATCGCGCGCTTCATGGCGCGGCGGAACGAGACACGACGCTCAAGCTGCCGGGCGACGTCTTCAGCAACGAGGTTCGAGTCGGTCTCCGGCTTGCGGATCTCGACGAGGTTCAGGAACACTTCGTCCTTGCACAGCTTGCCGATCGCCTTGCGCAGCGTCTCGATGTCCGCGCCCTTCTTGCCGATCACCATGCCCGGGCGGGCGGTGTGAACGGTAATGCGGCACTTCTTGTGCGGACGCTCGATGATGACCTTGCTGACGCCGGCCTGCTTGAGCTTTTCCTTGATGTACTTCCGGATCTTGATGTCTTCGTGCAGGAGACGGCCGAAATCGGCGGTCTCAGCATACCAGCGGCTGTCAGCCGTACGGTTGACACCAAGGCGAAGCCCGGTCGGGTTGATCTTCTGACCCATTATGCGGCCTCGGAGGTAAGGGCTGCAACGGACGTGTCGCGCAGCACGATGGTGAGTTGCGAGAACGGCTTGTTGACGCGAACGCCGCGGCCGCGTGCGCGGGCGTGCATGCGTTTCATCACCAGGTTCTTGCCGACGTGAGCTTCCGCGACGACCAAGCTGTCAATGTCGAGGCCATGGTTGTTGTCAGCGTTGGCGACGGCCGACTTCAGAACCTTCAGCACGTCGATAGCGGCGCGCTTGCGCGAGAATTCCAGCTCGGCAATCGCCTTGTCGACCTTGCGGCCGCGGATCGATTGCGCCAGCAGGTTCAGCTTCTGCGGGCTGATGCGGTACATGCGAAGGACAGCGCGAGATTCATTCGACGCCTGCTTCGGAGGGGCCTTGGGCTTACCCATGATTATTTAGCTCCCGGCTTGCGAGCGACTTTCTTGTCGCCGCCGTGGCCCGGGAAGTTCCGGGTCGGGGCGAACTCGCCGAACTTGTGACCGACCATCTCTTCCGAGACGTTTACCGGCACGAACTGCTTGCCGTTGTGGACCTGGAAGGTCAGGCCAATGAAATCGGGCAGGATCGTCGAGCGACGCGACCAGGTCTTGATCGGCGTCGGGCGCGCGGAGCCGCGCGAGGCTTCTGCTTTCTTCAGCAGGTAGCCATCGACGAAAGGACCTTTCCAGACGGAACGGGACATCTTGCTTCTCTCCGCTACGCTTTGTGCCGACGACGCACGATCAGGCGATCGGTCGACTTGTTCTTGCGGGTCTTCGGACCACGGGTCTTCTTGCCCCACGGCGTCACCGGGTGACGGCCGCCCGAGGTCTTGCCCTCGCCGCCGCCGTGCGGGTGGTCAACCGGGTTCATGGCGACGCCGCGAACGTGCGGGCGCCAGCCCTTGTGAACATTGCGGCCGGCCTTGCCGAGCACTTCGTTCATGTTGTCCGGGTTCGAGACCGCACCGATCGTGGCCATGCAGCTTTCCGGGATCAGGCGAACTTCACCCGACGAAAGCTTGACCTGGGCGTAGCCATCGCCGCGACCAACCAGCTGCGCGTAAGAGCCGGCCGAACGAGCGATCTGCGCGCCCTTGAGCGGCTTCATCTCGATGTTGTGGATGATCGTGCCGACCGGGATCGACTTCAGCGGCAGGGCGTTGCCCGGCTTGATATCGACACCCTCGCCGGCCACCACCGTGTCGCCAGCAGCGAGGCGCTGGGGGGCGATGATGTAGGATTGCTCGCCATCCGTGTAGGTGATGAGCGCAATGAAGGCCGTGCGGTTCGGATCGTATTCCAGGCGCTCGACGGTCGCGGGCATGTCCCACTTGCGGCGCTTGAAGTCGATGATGCGATAGCGCTTCTTGGCGCCGCCCCCGCGCCAGCGCGCGGTGCGACGGCCGAGATTGTTGCGGCCACCGCTGGAATTCTTGCCCTCGGTGAGCGCCTTGACCGGCGCGCCCTTGTGCAGCTCGGAACGGTCCACCAGCACCAGCTGGCGACGGCCCGGGGAAGTCGGATTGAATGTTTTCAGCGCCATGACTTAGAGCCCCGTCGTCACGTCGATGGATTGGCCTTCCTTGAGCGTCACGATCGCCTTCTTGACGTCGGAACGCTTGCCGGGAACACCGCGGAAGAACTTGGATTTGCCCTTGACGACAATCGTGTTCACGCCGGTGACGTTGACGTTGAACAGAGCTTCCACCGCTTCCTTGATCTGCGGCTTCGTCGCTTCGAGCGGCACGCGGAAAACGACCTTGTTGAACTCGGACAGCAGGGTCGACTTTTCGGTGATGATCGGCGCCGTCAGGCGCGTGTAGTGAAGGGCTTTGGGAGCGGCCATCTGATTACGCCTTCTCGGCTTCGGCGAAGCGCGCGTTCACGCCTTCGACCGCTTCACGCGACAGCACCAGCGTCTTGCGGCGCAGAACGTCGTAAACGTTGAGGCCGGCGAGCGGGAGCACGTCGATGTTGGGGATGTTGCTGGCGGCCTTGGCGAACTTTTCGTCCAGGTCCTTGCCGCCAATGAAGAGGGCGTTCTTGATGCCGAGCTTCTTGAGCTGGGCCACCAGGTCCTTGGTCTTCTCGCCCGAGAAGGCATCGAGCACGATGAGGGCTTCGTCCTTCACTTTGGCCGAGAGCGCGTGCTTCATGGCCATCGCGCGGACCTTCTTCGGAAGGGCATGCGCGTGGCTGTGCGGGTGCGGGCCGTGGGCCACACCGCCGCCGACGAAGATCGGAGCGTTGCGCGAGCCGTGACGAGCGCCGCCCGTGCCCTTCTGCTTGTAGAGCTTCTTGGTCGTGACCGAGACGTCGTCGCGGTTCTGGGTCGAGTGCGTACCGGCCTGGCGCTTCGAGAGCTGGTAGCGAACCATGCGCTGCAGGATGTCCGAGCGGATGTCAGCGATGCCGAACACGGCGTCGGAGAGTTCCACTTCACCCGCCTTGGCGGAGTCGAGTTTGACGACTGGGAGTTTCATAGGTCTCAGCCTTCCTTCTTCACGAGGCCGGCCGGCTTAGGCGCATCTTTATGCGCGTCTTGCTTCACGGCGTCGCGGATCTCGACCCAGCTGTTCTGGGCGCCGGGGACGGCGCCTTTCACGAGGATCAGGCCGCGGGCGGCGTCGGTACGGACGATTTCGAGGTTCTGCGTGGTGACGCGCTCGGTGCCGAGATGACCAGCCATCTTCTTGCCCTTGAACACGCGACCCGGATCCTGGCGCTGACCGGTCGAACCGTGCGAGCGGTGCGAGACCGACACGCCGTGCGAGGCTTCAAGACCACCGAAGTTCCAGCGTTTCATGGCGCCGGCGAAGCCTTTGCCCTTGGTGATGCCGACGATGTCGACCTTCTGGCCGGAAATGAAATGGTCGGCGCTGATCTCTGCGCCGACCTCAAGCAGCATGTCTGCGGGAACGCGGAATTCGCGAACGATGGCTTTCGGCTCGACCGAGGCCTTGGCGAACGAGCCGCGAAGCGATTTCGCGACGTTCTTGGCCTTGCGCGTGCCTGCGCCGAGCACAACGGCGGTGTAGCCGTCATTGGCTTTGCGCGTGCCGACCTTCTCACCCTTCTTGGTGACGTCGACTTCGCGGACTTCGTCTTTCTTGACGCCGACAACCTGACAGCCTTCGAGGGCGAGCACGGTCACCGGCACGTGGGCGCCGTCAGCGGCGAACACGCGGGTCATTCCGATCTTCTTGGCGAGGACTCCGGTGCGCATTAGCCGTTCCCCAGCTTGATCTCGACGGCGACGCCGGCCGAGAGGTCTAGTTTCATAAGGGCGTCGACCGTCTGCGGGGTCGGATCGACGATGTCGAGCACGCGCTTGTGCGTGCGGATCTCGAACTGCTCGCGCGACTTCTTGTCGATGTGGGGCGAGCGGTTGACGGTGAATTTCTCGGTGCGGGTCGGCAGCGGAACCGGGCCGCGAACCTGAGCGCCCGTGCGCTTGGCGGTCGACACGATCTCGCGCGCGGACATGTCCAGCGCCCTGTGATCGAACGCCTTCAGGCGGATTCGGATATTCTGTTGAGCCATCGGGACCACCGAAACAGCGTGAAAGCAGCCTGACCGGGAAGAATCCCCCGGAGGACCGCCGCACTCGTTGAGTTTTTCCTTTTGTTTCCGTGGCTTACGTTTATCCGAGAATCCTCGGATACGGCTAAGCCGGTCGGAAACGAGCCGGGGTATTAGTCCCCCGCCCCCACCTCGTCAAGCGCTCGTTTGAGGCGAGCTGCCGCAGGGGTGAAGATTCTGCGGAAACCACAGTTTCCGGAGGATTTTCGCGGATCGCGCACTCAGTACGGCCCCATCTCATGGCCGTCCAGATCCTCAGTGCGAACAATGATCGCTGCGCGATTCTTACTGAGGGCCTCTTACTGAGGGCCGCCGCCTCCGGATCGCCGCCGTAGGATTCAGCTGCCGCCCGGTTTGGAAAGCTGATCAGGTGCACCTCGAAGGGACCATTGGCTTCCGGCCCTGCTACCCGGGTCGCCCGATCAATCCGCCCACCATGCCGGGCCATGATCCCCCGCTCGAACGCCTCGAAGGCGCCCTCCTGCCCGGGATGATCCAGAGGCTAACGAGGCGGATGAAGCGGTCATTCACGATTGCACCCTGAAGACAGACATACCCGTCGCATCGCAACCTCTTCATCTGGCCGCCAAGGTTACTCCGGGCCTGGAATGACGAAAGGGCACCAGGTTTCCCTGACGCCCTCTCCAGTGTTCAGTAAATCGGTCGAGGACTACTCGATGATCTTGGCCACGACGCCCGAACCAACGGTGCGACCGCCTTCGCGGATGGCGAAGCGCTGTTTTTCTTCCAGCGCGATCGGCGCGATCAGCGAGACGACGAGCTTCACGTTGTCGCCAGGCATGACCATCTCGGTGCCGGCCGGGAGTTCCACGATGCCCGTCACGTCGGTCGTGCGGAANNTAGAACTGCGGACGGTAGTTGGCGAAGAACGGCGTGTGACGGCCACCTTCATCCTTGTTGAGGACGTACACCTCGGCTTCGAACTTCTTGTGCGGCTTGACCGAGCCGGGCTTGCACAGCACTTGGCCGCGCTCGACTTGCTCGCGGTCGATGCCGCGAACGAGGATACCGACGTTGTCGCCAGCCTGGCCCTGGTC
>DLHI01000024.1:211126-219141 GCA_002483135.1 Hyphomonadaceae bacterium UBA7672
TTGCGGAACATCTCGACGCCCGTGCAGGTCGTTTTCTGCGTGTCGCGGATGCCGACGATTTCGATCTCGTCGCCGACTTTCACGATACCACGGTCAACCTTGCCGGTGACGACGGTGCCGCGGCCCGAGATCGAGAACACGTCTTCGATCGCCATCAGGAACGGCTGGTCGAGCGGACGTTCCGGCGTCGGGATGTATTCATCAACAGCGGCCATCAGCTTGAGGATCGCCTGTTCGCCGATTTCCGGATCACGACCTTCGACGGCCGCGAGCGCCGAACCCGGGATGATCGGGATCGTATCGCCAGGGAAGTCGTAGGACGACAGGAGTTCGCGAACTTCGAGTTCGACGAGCTCGAGCAGTTCCTTGTCGTCGACCATGTCGACCTTGTTCAGGAAGATCACGAGAGCCGGAACGCCGACCTGACGGGCGAGCAGGATGTGCTCGCGCGTTTGCGGCATCGGGCCGTCAGCGGCCGACACAACCAGGATGCCGCCGTCCATCTGCGCGGCGCCCGTGATCATGTTCTTCACGTAGTCGGCGTGTCCCGGGCAGTCGACGTGAGCGTAGTGACGGTTGGTCGTCTCGTACTCGACGTGAGCCGTGTTGATCGTGATGCCACGCGCCTTTTCTTCCGGGGCGGCATCGATCTCGTCATACTTCTTGGCGGTGGCGCCGCCCGTCTTGGCGAGCACGATCGTGATCGCCGCCGTCAGCGTCGTCTTGCCGTGGTCAACGTGGCCAATCGTGCCAACGTTCACGTGCGGCTTGTTACGCGCGAATTTTTCCTTACCCATCTTATCCTACTCCGTAGCTTCGTTCAGCGGGGGTTGGCCGCCAGTTTGGGCTTCATCAGCCGCTGAGTTTTTCAATCACTTCTTTCGCGACGGCGCTCGGCACCGCCTCGTAATGGTCGAACTGCATCGTATAGTTCGCACGGCCCTGCGTCGCGGAGCGCAGGTTGTTAACGTATCCGAACATGTTGGCAAGCGGCACCATCGCATTGATGACGGTCGCGTTGCCGCGCATTTCCTGGCCGAGGATCATGCCGCGGCGAGAGTTCAGGTCGCCGATAACCGTGCCGACATAGTCCTCCGGCGAAACGACTTCGACCTTCATCACCGGCTCGAGCAGTTTCATCTGCACCTTTTCCGAGGCTTCACGGAAAGCGGCGCGCGATGCGATTTCGAAGGCGAGAACCGACGAGTCGACGTCGTGGAAGGCGCCATCGACCAGCGTGACTTTGAAATCGATGACCGGGAAGCCGACCAGCGGACCCGAGTTCATGACCGACTTGATGCCCTTCTCGACGCCCGGGATGAATTCCTTCGGAATGGCTCCGCCGACGATGGCGTTGTCGAACACGAAGCCCGAACCCGGCTCGAGCGGTTCGAAGATCAGCTTGACCCGGGCGAACTGGCCCGTGCCGCCGGTCTGCTTCTTGTGCGTGTAGTCGATCTCGGCGCGGCGGCCGAGCGTCTCACGGTACGCCACCTGCGGCGCGCCGATGTTCGCTTCGACCTTGTAGGTGCGGCGAAGGATGTCGACCTTGATGTCGAGGTGGAGTTCGCCCATGCCCTTGAGGCGCGTCTGGCCCGACTCGTGATCGGTCGAAACGCGGAACGAAGGATCCTCAGCAGCAAGGCGCTGCAGCGCGAGCGCCAGCTTTTCCTGGTCGCCTTTGGTTTTCGGCTCGATCGCGATCTCGATGACCGGCTCGGGGAATTCCATTTTCTCGAGGATGACCGGGTGAGCCGGGTCGCAAAGCGTGTCGCCCGTGGTCGATTCCTTGAGGGCGGCCACAGCTACGATGTCGCCGGCGAAGGCTTCCTTGATGTCCTTGCGGTCGTTCGCGTGCATTTCGAGCATGCGACCGATGCGCTCTTTCTTCTCCTTGGTGGAGTTGAGGAGCGTGGTGCCCGAGTTCAGCGTGCCCGAGTAGATGCGGCAGAAGGTGATCGAACCGACGAACGGGTCGTCCATGATCTTGAACGCCAGCATCGACAGCGGAGCGTCGTCCGTCTGCGGACGTTCGATTTCCGAATCGTCCTTCGGGTCGATACCCTTGACCGCCGGCACGTCGAGCGGCGACGGCAGGTAGTCGACAACCGCGTCGAGCAGCGGCTGGACGCCCTTGTTCTTGAAGGCAGAGCCGCACAGTACGGGATAGAACGCGCCCGTGAGCACCGCCTTGCGGATCAGGCGCTTGATCGTGGCGGTGTCCGGCTCCTTGCCTTCGAAGAAGGCGGCCATGACATCGTCATCGAGTTCAGCGACGGCTTCGACCAGAGCGGCGCGGTATTCTGCGGCCTTCTCTTTCATGTCGTCAGGGATCTCGACGATGTCGTATTTCGCGCCGAGCGACTCATCGCGCCACACGATGCCGCGCATCTCGACCAGGTCGACGACGCCCTTGAACGTGTTCTCGATTCCGATCGGAAGCTGCAGCGGAACCGGCTTCACGCCGAGACGCTTCACGAGGTCGTTGACGCAGTTGTAGAAGTCCGCGCCGATCTTATCCATCTTGTTCGCAAAGACGATCCGCGGAACGTTGTACTTGTCGGCTTGGCGCCAGACGGTTTCCGTCTGCGGCTCGACGCCCTGGTTGCCGTCGAGCACCGCAACGGCGCCGTCGAGAACGCGGAGCGAGCGTTCGACTTCGATCGTGAAGTCAACGTGTCCGGGGGTGTCGATGATGTTCAGGCGCTTGTCCTGCCAGAAGCACGTCGTCGCAGCGGACGTGATCGTGATGCCGCGCTCTTGTTCCTGTTCCATCCAGTCCATCGTGGCAGCGCCATCGTGGACTTCGCCGATCTTGTGCGACTTGCCCGAATAGAACAGGACCCGCTCGGTTGTGGTGGTCTTGCCGGCGTCGATGTGCGCCATGATCCCGAAGTTTCGGTAGTCTTCGAGTTTATGTGTGCGAGGCATGGGGAGCCCTCTGAATTCGAATTGCGGTGAACCGCTGGACTACCAGCGGTAATGCGAGAAGGCCCGGTTGGCTTCGGCCATCCGGTGCGTGTCTTCGCGCTTCTTCACTGCCGTGCCGCGGCCGTGGGCCGCGTCGAGCATCTCGGCGGCGAGACGCTCTTCCATCGTGTTCTCCGAGCGGGCGCGCGCGGCGATGATCAGCCAGCGGATGGCGAGAGCCTGACGGCGCTCGGGACGAACCTCGACCGGAACCTGGTAGGTGGCGCCGCCGACGCGACGCGAACGGACTTCCACCGACGGGGCGACGTTGCCCAGCGCTTCGTGGAACAGTTCGGTCGCCGGCCGCTTGGACTTCTGCGCAACGGTCTCCAGGGCGCCGTAGACGATTTTCTCGGCGACGGATTTTTTGCCCTGGTACATCACCTGGTTCATGAAGCGGGTGATGACCTGATCGCCATACTGGGCGTCGGGAAGGACCTGGCGTTTTTCTGCGCGGTGACGACGGGACATGTCTCTTGAACCTTACTTAGGACGCTTGACGCCGTAGTGCGAACGACGCTGCTTGCGATCCTTGACGCCCTGGGTGTCCAGCACGCCGCGGAGGATGTGGTAACGGACGCCGGGCAAATCCTTCACGCGACCGCCGCGGATCAGAACCACGGAGTGCTCTTGAAGGTTGTGGCCTTCGCCGGGGATGTAGCAGACGGCCTCATATTGCGTGGTGAGGCGAACCTTCGCGACTTTCCGGAGCGCCGAGTTCGGCTTCTTCGGGGTCGTCGTGTAAACGCGCGTGCAGACGCCGCGACGCTGCGGACAGGCCTTCAGGGCCGGAACCTTGTTCCGCTTGGGCTTGTCGTGCCGCGGTTTGCGGATCAGCTGCTGGATCGTAGGCATCTACCCTCGCTCGTCACACCGTTTTCGCCGGGCTTTTGGCAGCCAAATCGGCGTGTCTTGCTGCAAAAACATATGCCGCGACAAGCCATTAGCCTGCCCCGGCGGAACTCAATAGGAGGCTTTCGCTCTCTTAAAACACACTGCCTTAACCGCGTTTGGACCTGAATCCACGGCCGGTCCGGCAATGTGAGCCGGGGCTATACTGGCCTCCCCCAGCGGGGTCAAGTGCGGCAAGGGGTTGAATCTGAGCCTTCCTGCGCACGTTTGAGCCAGTTGCATAGCCCGCCTTAATTGCTCCCACCGCCTGATTCTGCGGCGATGGTTTCCAGCCGGCGGTCGAAGGTCCGGACGGCAAGTTCGACAGTCCTGGCCGAACGACGGAAGAAGTCTTCAGGAATTGCCGCAAAATCATCGGTTGGCTGGTGGTAATCGGGATGATCCTCCACCCCGAAATAGACCCAGGGTTTGCCGATCTGGTGAAAGGCCATGTGGTCCGACTGGCTCGTCCAGTCGTCTTTGCCCATGGCCGGATCATCGTGGCCGAGCTTCAGGGTGACTGGCGCGGCAGCCGCGACATCCTGCAGGTAGGGCTTCAGCGCCGGAAACCGGAACCCGCCGGCCGTATAAAGCTCGTTCTTGTCGCTGCGACTCACCATGTCGAGGTTCACCGCCAGGACGGTCCGGTCCAGGAGCGGCTTGAACGCCGGGTCGTCCACCAAGGCGCGAACGCCGCTGAGGCCACCCTCCTCCCCGTCCACCAGCGCCACGATCACGTCATGCAGCGGCGCTTGCTGTTTTAGGGAAGCCGTTATTGCCAGCACAGCCGCGACCCCCGACGCATTGTCATCCGCGCCATTGTAGATTTGGCCGTCACGCACGCCCACATGGTCGTAATGCGCCATCAGCACCAGCGCCCGATCTGACCCGCCCGTCCCGCTGATCACGCCCAACAGGTTCACCCCGGTAACCGGAGCCCCGCCCCGCGTCGTCCGGAAGGGATGCTCAAGGCCGCCACCCAGCGCCGGCGCCAGGCCGATCTCCGCCAACCGCCCGAGAAGATAGGCCCGCGCCTTCGCCCCGCCTTCCGATCCAACCAGTCGCCCCTGCATGTCGTCCGCCGCCAGGATCCGGACATCCTCCATCAGCTTGTCAGCTGGCGCACTCGCCTGAGGCACGGGCGGAGCAACGCTTGCCGGCGGCTGCTGCGGCGCACAGCCCGCAACGATCCCCGCAAGCAACACCGCCGCCAGAAGTCCGCGTGAGACCTTCATTCAATTTCACTCCAGACCCGGCGACCCTACTTGCACCCTACACGGACCTGCCCCGGAAACGACAGCGGCGGCGGATCCGAAGATCCGCCGCCGCCAGTGTTGGTCCGTTCTGGCGTCCGCCTATTCGGCCGGCGGCAGCGCCGGAACAGGCTGGTTGACCTTGCGCTGTTCCTTGAGGCGAACGTCGCGGTCGCCGGCGAGCTTGCGATACTTGCGCAGCGCGCCGCCGGTGCCCGCCGGGATGAGACGGCCGACGATGACGTTCTCCTTGAGGCCTTCCAGCGGATCGACCTTGCCCTGGATCGCCGCTTCCGTGAGGACGCGGGTGGTTTCCTGGAACGAGGCTGCCGAGAAGAAGGAGCGTGTCTGCAGCGAGGCCTTGGTGATGCCCAGCAGGACACGTGCGCCCTTGGCGGGCTCGCGTCCGGCCTTGATCGCGGCCGCGTTGGCTTCTTCGAACTCGAGCGAGTCGACAGCTTCACCGGCGAGCAGCGTGGTCGAGCCGCCTTCCGAGATCTCCACCTTCTTCAGCATCTGGCTGACGATGACTTCGATGTGCTTGTCGTCGATCGGCACGCCCTGCAGGCGGTAGACCTTCTGGATCTCGTTGACGAGATAGTCGGCCAGCGCCTCGACGCCGAGGATGGTGAGAATGTCCTGCGGCGCGGGGTTGCCCTCGAGCAGGTATTCGCCCTTCTTCAGGATGTCGCCTTCCTGAACCATCAAGTGCTTTGTCTTCGGCACCAGGTATTCCTGCGGTTCCGCACCTTCTTCGAGCGGGACGAGGCGCACGCGGCGCTTGTTCTTGTAGTCGCGACCGAATTCCACCTTGCCGGTGATCTCAGCGATGATCGCGTGATCCTTCGGACGGCGGGCTTCGAACAGCTCGGCCACGCGCGGCAGACCGCCCGTGATGTCGCGCGTCGTCGCGCCGCCTGTCTGGACACGCGCAAGCGTGTCGCCAGGACGAACGTCGTCGCCTTCGGCAACCGACAGGATGGCGTCGATCGGCAGGAAGTAGCGAGCCTGGACGCCGCCGGCGTGCTTGATCGGCGCGCCATTATCGTCGACCAGCACGATCGAGGGCTTGAGCTCGACCTTCTTCGAACCCGAGCGGCCGTCGATCACCACCTTGTTGGCGATGCCCGTGGCTTCGTCGGTTTCGTCGCGGGTGGTGACACCCTCGATCAGGTCTTCGTACTTCACCTTGCCGGCGAGGTCGGTGACGATGGGCGTGGCGAACGGATCCCAGTCCGCCACGCGCTCGCCGCGCTTCACCTTGTCGCCATCGCCATAGCGCAGACGGGCGCCGTAGACCGGCTTGAACGTCTGGCGGATACGGCCATCGGCGTCGATCAGCTTCACTTCCATCGAGCGGCCGTTGACCACATACGTGCCATCGTCACGCTTCACGACAGAACCGTTCTCGAAGCGAACTTCCGAGTCGAACGCGGCTTCCAGCGAGCTTTCCGTCGTCACCTGGGCGGCGCCGCCGATGTGGAACGTACGCATCGTCAGCTGCGTGCCAGGTTCACCGATCGACTGCGCGGCGATGACGCCGACAGCTTCACCGACGTTCACGCGCGTGCCGCGAGCAAGGTCGCGGCCGTAGCACGAGGCGCAGGTTCCGGTGCGGCTCTCGCAGGTCAGCACCGAACGGACCAGGATCTTGTCGACGCCAGCCTTGTCGATGGCGGAGGCGACATCTTCGTCGATATAGGTGTTGGCCGGGCAGATGATCGCGCCGGTGTTCGGGTGCTTCACATCTTCCGCCGTGGTGCGGCCGAGCGTACGGTCGGCGAGCGAGACGATGACGTCCGCGCCTTCCATGACGGCGCCGAGCGTGATGCCCTTGTCCGTCCCGCAGTCTTCCTCGGTGATGATGCAGTCCTGCGCCACGTCGACAAGACGACGCGTGAGGTATCCCGAGTTCGCCGTCTTGAGCGCCGTGTCAGCGAGGCCCTTACGCGCGCCGTGCGTCGAGTTGAAGTACTCGAGAACGGTGAGGCCTTCCTTGAAGTTCGACACGATCGGCGTCTCGATGATCTCACCCGACGGCTTGGCCATCAGGCCACGCATGCCGGCAAGCTGCTTCATCTGGTTCTTCGAACCGCGAGCGCCCGAGTGGGCCATCATGAAGACCGAGTTGAGATCGCCCTGCGTGGAGCCAGCGGCGTCCATCATGGCGTCGGCGACCTTGTCCGTGCAGGCGGACCAGGCGTCGACGACCTTGTTGAACTTCTCGCCGCGCGTGATGAGACCGTCGGCGTATTGCCGCTCGTACTCGTTCACCAGCTTGCGGGTGTCGGCGACCAGTTTGTCCTTCGACTTCGGAATGACCATGTCATCCTTGCCGAACGAGATGCCGGCGCGCGCAGCTTCCTTGAAGCCGAGAGCCATGATGCGATCGCAGAAGATGACCGTCGCCTTCTGACCGCAGTTCCGGTAGACGATGTCGATCAGCTTGCCGACGGCCTTCTTGGTCATCAGTTCGTTGGTGACCATCGGGTCCATGCCTTCTTCGCGCGGCAGGCAGTCGGCGATCATCATGCGGCCCGGCGTGGTCGAGAACACTTTCGACACATCCTTTCCGTTCGCATCCTTGGTGATGAAACGCGCCTTGATGCGGGCGTGCAGCGACACCTTGCCAGCCTGGAGGGCGTGCTCGATCTCCGCGAGGTCGGAGAAGATCATGCCTTCGCCCTTCTCTTTCTCCCGTTCGATCGAGAGGTAGTAAAGTCCAAGCACGATATCCTGCGACGGCACGATGATCGGGCGGCCGTTGGCGGGCGAGAGGATGTTGTTCGTCGACATCATCAGCACGCGCGCTTCCAGCTGGGCTTCCATGCTCAGCGGAACGTGCACGGCCATCTGGTCGCCGTCGAAGTCAGCGTTGAACGCGGCGCAGACCAGCGGGTG
>DLHI01000024.1:219248-219679 GCA_002483135.1 Hyphomonadaceae bacterium UBA7672
TCGAGGATGTCCCACACTTCCGGCTTCTCTTTCTCGACCAGCTTCTTGGCGGCTTTCACCGTGCCGGCGAGACCCTTCGCATCGAGACGCGCGTAGATGAACGGCTTGAACAGTTCGAGCGCCATCTTCTTCGGCAGGCCGCACTGGTGGAGTTTCAGCTCCGGACCGACGACGATGACCGAACGGCCCGAATAGTCGACCCGCTTGCCGAGCAGGTTCTGGCGGAACCGGCCCTGCTTGCCCTTCAGCATGTCGGACAGCGACTTCAGCGGGCGCTTGTTGGTGCCCGTGATGACGCGGCCACGGCGGCCGTTGTCGAACAGCGCGTCCACAGACTCCTGCAGCATCCGCTTTTCGTTGCGGATGATGATATCGGGAGCCCGCAGTTCCATGAGCCGCTTGAGGCGGTTGTTGCGGTTGATCACGCGGCG
>DLHI01000024.1:219786-220063 GCA_002483135.1 Hyphomonadaceae bacterium UBA7672
CATCCACTCCGGGCGGCAGCCCGAGGCGATGAAGCTCTCGATCAGCTTGAGACGCTTGGCGATCTTCTTGGGCTTCAGTTCGCCCGTGGCTTCGGCCAGTTCAACGCGTAGGCGCTCGGCCTCGGCGTCGAGGTCGATGCCTTTCAGCAGCTCACGCACAGCTTCAGCGCCGATGTGGGCGGTGAACGAGTCCTCGCCCAACTGCTCGGCGTTCTGCATGTACTCCTCTTCGGTGAGGAGCTGCTTTTCCTTCAGCGGCGTCAGGCCCGGCTCGGTG
>DLHI01000018.1 GCA_002483135.1 Hyphomonadaceae bacterium UBA7672
CTCGAGGGAAGACATGCATCCCGCAGGGCGGTCGCGCCCGTGCGAATGAGAACTTGCGCGCCGGTCAGGGAACCCCACATCTATCTGGCGCATTGTTCCAGCCGGGAGAACGCCTCATGAAAGCGATCATTGTCGTCGTGCTCGGCGTCATCCTTGCGGGGATGATCCTCGGCCTGGTCTTCAAGCTGATCGGCCTAGCCATCACCGCGGCGGTCGTGATCGTGCTTGCCTACTTCGTTTGGCGTGCGCTGGGCGGCGGCCGCACACGGCTGCGATAGCGCCGCCTATTTGTCCATCCCGCCAGCGCGGTTGATGGCGACCTCATCCAGCATCGCCTGCTCGCGCGCGAGCCGCTCGGCGTCTTCACGGACCCGCATCTGTTCCAGAAGCTGCTCGAACTTCGATTTCTCGATATAGGCCGCAGACAGCCGCTCGCGGATCTCGGCCAGCGCGGCTTCCTTCGCGCGAAGCTGCACGCCGATTTCGTCCAACTGCCAGCGGACGCGCAACCGGTAGGCAGGAAGCATTGCGGCATAGTTGGGGTTCGCCGCAGCCGTCGCGATCTCCTGCTGCTCGCGGGCGCGGATGCCCCGCACTTTCTGGTTCAGCTCGTCCACTTCACGGCCAGCGCGCGCGGCCTCCACGCCAAGCTCGTCCAGCTTGCGCTGCGCGATCTTCAGAAGCGTAGGCAGTGATTTCATCGCGTCGCCACCTTGCGGGCCGCGGCCGGCGACGGCGCGGGCGGCGTCAGCACGGCGAGCAGTTTCTCGAACGCGCCGTCGATGGTCGTGACGTCATGCACGTCCTGCTGAAGGAAAGCCTCGATCTGCGGCCACAGGCGCACGGCCTCGTCAACTTCGGGATCAGCGCCTTTTGCGTAGGCTCCGATGCGCACCAGTTCTTCCATGTTGGAATAGAGCGCGATCAGCTTGCGCGCCTTGCGGGCGATGTCGCGTTCCTGCGGTGTCTGTAGCTGGTTCTGCAGGCGCGAGATCGACTTCAACACATCGACGGCCGGGAAGCGCCCACGCTCGGCGATCTGCCGCGATAGCGTGATGTGGCCATCGAGAATGCCGCGCACCGCATCGGAAATCGGCTCATTGTGATCGTCGCCATCGACCAGCACCGTGAAAAGGCCGGTGATATGCCCTTGCCGCGCGCCCTCTTCCACCGTGAGACCCGGCCCCGCGCGCTCAAGCAGCTTGGGTAGTTCGGCGAAGACGGAGGGCGTGTATCCGCGCGTGGTAGGCGGCTCGCCAGCGGCAAGGCCGATCTCGCGCTGCGCCATCGCAAAGCGGGTGACAGAGTCGAGGAAGCAGACGACTTGTTTCCCCTCATCGCGGAAATGTTCGGCAACGGCCAATGTCAGCCATGCGGCGCGGCGACGCTTGGGCGCAGCTTCATCCGAGGTTGCTGTGACGATGACGGATTTGGCGAGGCCTTCCTGGCCCAGCGTGTCCTCGATGAACTCACGAACCTCGCGGCCGCGTTCGCCGATCAGGCCGATGACAATCACGTCCGCCTCGGCGCCGCGCGCCAGCATCGACATGATGGTGGACTTGCCAACGCCAGATCCCGCGAACACGCCAAGGCGCTGTCCGCGCGCGCAGGGCGCAAATACGTCGATCGATTTGACGCCTAGGCCCATCCGCTGGTCGACGCGCGCCCGCGATTGGGCGTTGGGCGCGATCGAGCGCACAGGTCTTGCCTTGCCACCCATACGGAGCGGCCCCTTCCCGTCGAGCGGCTCTGCGAACGCGTCGATCACCCTGCCAAGCCAGGCATCAGACGGCCGCACGCTGTCGAGGCCCGACGTGAACAGCACAGGCGCGCCCGGTGCGAGGCCATCCAAGGGCTCGCTGGCCAACAGCACAGCGCGATCGCCCTCGAAGCCGACGAGTTCGCCACGGGGCCCATTCTCGCTGCCGAACCGAACGAATGCGCCAAGCCGCAGGGCCTGCGCCGGACCGGCCGCCTCGATTCTGAGACCCTCAAGCGCAGTAACCCGCCCTTCATGGCAGAGGGGGTCCAGGGCCTTTATGTCTCGGATGGCCGAAGCCAGCATGGGATGGTTCCAGAGCGAAACGGGCACCAATCCCGCGCGCCGATCAGGCCCTACGCTGGTTGACAGGGCATTAACCGAGAAAATCTTATCCAAAGCAAAGCGTTACGAGACCTGTGGATGTTCCCCACCCGGACTCGATTTGGACTCTTGGTGGTTAGCAGAATCTGACTAGCCTGATCGAATCTACTGAGCAGTGAAAGTCTCCGTTAACCTTTGGGCTGCCTAATGCGGTGGTTAATTACTCCGCCGCAAGGCAACCGCGATTCGGGAGAGACGTAATGCGGGTCTTGTTGATCGAGGATGACGAGCAGGTCGCTCGCAGCATCGAATTGATGCTGAAGGCCGCCGGCTTCAACATCTTCACGACCGACCTCGGGGAAGACGGTGTCGACCTCGGTAAGGTCTACGAATACGATCTCATCATCCTGGATCTCGGCCTGCCCGATATCTCCGGTTATGAAGTGCTGAAGCAGCTTCGCATGTCGCGTGTGAACACGCCCGTGCTGATCCTGTCCGCCAATCCGGATATCGAAGCGAAGGTGAAGACGCTCGGCTACGGCGCCGACGACTATCTCACCAAGCCGTTCAACAAGGACGAGCTTATCGCCCGCATCACCGCGATCGTGCGCCGGTCGAAAGGCCACGCCGAGAGCGTGATCCGCACCGGCGACATCATCGTGAACCTCGATGCCAAGACGGTCGAAGTGAACAACAACCGCGTTCACCTGACCGGCAAGGAATACCAGATGTTCGAGCTGCTCTCCCTGCGCAAGGGGACGACGCTCACCAAGGAAATGTTCCTCAACCACCTCTACGGAGGCATGGACGAGCCGGAACTCAAGATCATCGACGTCTTCATCTGCAAGCTTCGCAAGAAGCTGGCGCAGGCGACGGGCGGCGACCATTTCATTGAAACTGTCTGGGGCCGCGGCTATGTGCTGCGCGACCCGGATCCCAGGGTTGCGGCAGCGATCGCGGATAAAGCCGCCTGATCGCTGCCAACCCGGACTGACCAACACAAGAAGGGGCGGGCCGCAAGGTCCGCCCTTTCGCTTTTGGGGATTGCGCGAGGGCGCTCATCAGCGCTGATCTTCGACAGAACCGCCGCCTCAAGACGCCGACCGCCTGCCTCAACGGAGCTCCAAGATGAATATGCGCGAACAACTGGCTCAAGACCTTCTGGGCGCGTCCTATGCTTCGCTGACCAGCCAGAAGAAAAGCGTGATCGACCTGATCGCGGACCAGAAGCCAAGCGGCCTGGGACCCGTGGCGCACAACGACGAGCGCGACCGCTGGGCCAAGCTGGCGGACCGGGTGGCGGAGGTGGGCGGGTCATGGAACTTCATCATCACTTTCGTGATCGTCCTTGCAGCTTGGGTCATGCTGAACACACTGCTGGCGACACGGGCGTTCGATCCCTACCCCTTCATCTTCCTCAACCTCATGCTGTCGATGGTCGCCGCGCTGCAGGCGCCGATCATCATGATGAGCCAGAACCGCCAGGCCGCGATCGACCGGGCGGCAGCCGAGCACGATTATGTGGTCAACCTGCGCGCCGAGCTGGAGATCATGCTGCTGCACGACAAGCTCGACGCCCTGCGCGAGCGCGACATCCTTGCCCGCACCGATGCGATTAGCGCCCAGCTGAAGCAGCTGTGCAATGATGTGGCTGAATTGAAAGCAATGCGCTGATCGTACTTGCCCAAGCGGAAACCATCGGCCCGCGCAGCAACGACGTTTCACCGCCGCTTGCTTTGGATTAGCCTTCCTGCCAGCCGCACGCGGTTTCCGCGTCCGCCAACAGGGGGACTGCCAATGACACCCAAAGCCTTGATAGCCGCCATGTGTCTGATGTTCGCTGGCCTGTTTGCCGGCGCCGCATCGGCCCAGTCAATCTACGTCAAGATGACGGACATTCCCGGAACCTCGACAGACAATGGACGCACCGACTGGATAAAGCTGAATTCCTTTTCGGAAGGCCTCTCGGTGGCCTTGCCGGCCTCAACTGGCGGCGCCGCGCGCGCCGGCGGGAAAGCGAACTTCCAGGACATCTTGCTCACCAAACAGGTCGACGCCGCGAGCATCAAGCTCCGCGAGGCTGCGGTCAGCGGGAAGCGTTTCGCGCAGGTCGAGATCGAGCTCGTTCGCGCGGGCCAACAACCAAGCGTCGCCTACAGGATCATCCTCAAGAATGTGGCGTTGACGTCCGTGAGCGGCAGCTTTGCCTCGGGAGACCCAGGTCAGGAGTCAGTGTCGATGACCTATGACGAGATCAGCTGGGGCTTCTCGCCGGGCGGCGCGGGCAGCAAGGCCGGCGGCGAAATGAAGGCTGGCTGGAACCTCAGCAAGAACGCCAAGCCATAGGGATCGTGCGGGCCGCGCGTGCGGCCCGCCTCTACGCCTACTTCCAGGCGGCCGCCTGTTTGCGCGCGATGCGGATCAGGTCGCCCATCGAGTGGTCCATGTCGATCAGATGCAGACCCCAATTAAGGTCGGGCCCTGTGGCGCGCATGATCTCGCCAGCGAGTTCGTCGGTGCGCGGATCTGCCGGATCGGGCGTCACCGTCATTTCGAGATAGTGGTAGTCGCCCTTCGTCACGCACTTCGTGGCGACGAGGCTAGGCACTTTCACGAACGGGGTCGTGATCGCAGGCGCCGGGTTGCCCCAGGCCGGCTGGTTCGGGCCAGCCGAGCCGTTGAGGAAGCCCTTGGCGAGGAAGTAGCTGTCGGGCACGCCCTGCCCGCTGGCGAGGTTTGCGGGATTGGTGCAGGCGGCCACATTGCCGCCCGAGCCCTTGGCGAAGCGGGCGGTATCAGGCGGCGGCAACGTGTTGCGGAACGAGGCATAGGAGATCACGCAGCCCGTCTGGTCCTCGGCGCGGCAAAGCGGGATCGACTTGTAGGTTCCGCCCGTGTCCTTGCCGGGCTGAACGAGAACTGTGGAGCCCAGCAACATCGCTGAGACGAACTGCGCCTGCGCGGGCTTGCCCTCGATCTCCTGCGCGATGAGGCGCGCCAGCACGCCTGCACCCTGGCTATGGCCAATCAGGATCACGCCGCGGCCCTTGTTCTCGTTGGCCATGTACCAGTTCCATGCGTCCACCACGTCGGCATAGCCGCCCACGCCCTGCGGCAGGCGCTCGCCCTCTGGCTGCGGACCACCCGAGGCGATGCGCAAGGCGGTGAGCGTCGTCTGGCGATATATCGGCGCGAACTGACGGCACACCGAGCCAAAGCGCGCAAACTGCAGCTTGATGTCGTCGATCTCCATACTGTCGACGGTCCAGTCAGACGCCCACGTCTTGTCGTTCGAAACAGTGGGATAGACGAAGAAGCAGTCGATTTTCGGATCCGACGCCGGCATGAACTTCTCGACGCTCGTCTTCCCGTTCGCGGCGATGATGGTCGCATCGAGGGTCACCTTGCACTTGTCGTCCGCAAGGCCCGGGCGGCATAGCCACAGCGAGGGGTTAGCGAAATCCGCGTGCGCAACATCGACGGCAGGCAGGGGCTGCAGCTCCAGCGGCGGCGGCGCGGTGGCGCAGCTAGCGGCTAGAATTGCTGAAAGCGTCAGGCCGGCAATGGCTGCGCGCATGTTTCTCTCCCTCAATGACGGTCATCGCCGTCTTGAGGGGGAGCTAAGGCCCAAGCGCAGCGGCATGCAAGCTTGGCGCGCGTGCGCAGGCGCGTCATCGCTTGATTGTGTGCGGCTTCGGGCGGCCAGCGCAAACGAAAAGGCCCGGCTGTTTCCAGTCGGGCCTATCATTCAGTTGGAGCAACCAGCGGTTACTTCGAGATCGCGATCCACGAACGGGCGAGCCAGGCTGCGCCGTTGTCGGCCTTGATGGCGGTCCAGGTCTTCACCGCGTCCGACTTCTTGTTCGCGCGGAACTGGGCGATGCCGAGGCGCAGGTTCACCAGGGCGGTCTGCCCCGCGTCCATCTGGCCCTTGGCCAGCGACTTCTGGAACATGTCGATCGCCTTGGCCCATTCACCCGAGCCGAGATAGGCCTCGCCGATGAGGGCGTATTGCTGGCCCGAGGGAGCAGCCGCGGCGACGGTTTCGTCAGCCTTCAGGCCGCCTTCGCGGTCTTTCTTCGCTTCAGCCTGGATGAGGCCGTAGGTGCGAAGGTTGGCGTCCTTCGATTTGTCAGCAGCGCCGCCATAGACGCCGGACTTGAACAGCGGAGCCCAGACCTTTTCGGCCTCGATCGAGAGACCCTGGCCTTGCGCCTGCTTGCCCCATTCGAACTTCTCGGCGTCCGAGAGTTTCACGCCAGCAGCGTCCAGCGCGCGGAAGACGTCGAGCCCAGCAGAGCCCGAGCGATAGTTCGGCTCCGCCTTGGCATGCTCGATGAACGGCTTCCAGTAGGTTGCCGTCTTGAAGGCGATCGCCGCCTTCTCGAGCGTGTTGTAGAATTCCGCCATGTTGTTCTGCGCGGTATAGGCGTTCAGCAGGATGTTGTAGGGCACCGGCTTCGAGCCCGACTTCGCGATCGACTGCTTGGCCAGCTTGATGGCCTCGCCGTAGTTCTTGGCGTCCATCTCGTTCTTGGCAAGGACGGCCAGTTCGTCAGCCGTGCCGCCGTATTTGGCGACGTTGGCCTTCAGCTGGGCGTTGGCCTTCGCGGTCTGACCTGCGCCCTTGTAGGCGGAGTAGAGCAGCTGATCGTAGTTCTTGCTCACAGCGCCGGACAGGCCGCCGACGGAGCGGGCTTTCTCGATGGCGGCGATGCACTGCGTGTGATTGTTCTGGCCGCAGTAAATACCGACGCGGAGCTGCTCGATCGCCGACTTCTCCTGGTTGGTCTTGGCGTGCGGAGCAGCCGCGTCCAGCTTCTGGAGCGCCTGGGCGTAGTTGCGTGCGCCGTAGGCGGCGTTCGCAGCATTGAACGCCTCCGCGAATTCCTTGCTCGACTTGGGGCCCGACTGGGCCATCGCGCTCGGGGCGGTGGCAACCATCACGCTGGCGACGCCAAACGCGCTGATCAGCCCCAGCCCAACCGCGGGCAGGCAGTTTCTCAAGGTTTGGCCGAACGTCCGCATGTATAAACCTCCACCGTTTCGTTTCGATATAGTCCGAGAAGCCCCGGCCTCAACCCGTTTTGCTCAGTTGCCACTGTGCAAGACCCAAACTGAACAAGGGCCAACCACCTGAGCAAGGACGGCGCCCTTCCGGCCAAGGAGGGACGCCGACCAAGTAACGTTGCAGAATGAGGCGAGATCAAGTTCCCCCGATCACGCCCATTTTCTTCAGTCCGTTCCGCTGCACAGCCGCCATCACGTGCGCGATAGCGCCATACTGTGCTCGACGGTTGGGCTCGATGTGAATCTCGGCCTGCTCGGCACGCTGGCCTTCGATTTTCAGGCGGCTGTTCAGCTCGTTGCGGCTGACAGGTTCGCCCATCCACATGATCACGCCCGACTGCTCGATCTGGATACGGATCGGTTCGATATCGCTCGGCGGCGGAGGCGGTGCATCCGGCGGGGGCGGAATCGGCGTGTCGAGGTTAATTGCGTGACGTTCGGGCGGCAGCGTGATGAGCAACATCACCAGCAGCACCAGCATCACGTCGATCAGCGGCGTTGTGTTGATATCCGAGACGGGATCGCCTTCCTCACCGCCTCCAACTGCCATTGCCATAGAAAACTACTCCTGTTTGGTGGCGGCCCGGCGCCCTCTCCGTCTCTCGCGGAGGGGGCGCCGTTTCGCTCAAAGTCTCGGCGGCGGCGCGCGGGTGATGAACCCGATCTTCAGAACACCAGCCCGTTGCGCAAGTTCGACGACCCGACCGACGTGATAGTACTCGGTCACCAGATCCCCGCGGATGTGGACCTCAGGCTGGATGTCCGGCCTGATGCGGGCGATGCGCGAGAACTGGGCCATGAGTTCGGCGTCGGTGGCGGCCGCGGTGTTGAGGAACACCAGGCCGTCCGAGTCGACGATCACGTTCAGGTTCTCAGGCTTGGTCTCAACGACCTTGTTCGGTTCTTCGGGCAGTTCGACTTCCTTGGCGCTCACCACGACCGGCACTGTGATCAGGAAGATGATCAGCAGCACCAGCATGATGTCGACAAGCGGCGTCGTGTTGATGGTGGAGTTGAGGGCGGCGTCGTCCTCTTCCACCAGATTGATGCCTGCACCACCAGTCGTCCCTGGATTGTCAGCCATGTTGGCCTCCTATCTGCGAGACTGAACCTTAGGCCTTGGCCGACGAAGCCATCAGCTTGTCAACGTCGAACGCGAAGTGGCGCGCGGTGTCGTAGATGATTTTGTTACGGCGACCGAGCAGGTTGTAGAAGATAACCGCAGGAACGGCGACGGCCAGACCGATGGCAGTCATGTTCAGAGCCTCGCCGACCGGGCCGGCCACGACGGTGATCGCAGCGTTACCCGTACGGGAGATCTCGGTCAGAGCGTACACGATACCGACGACGGTTCCGAACAGGCCGACGAACGGGCAGATGGCGCCGACCGTCGCGAGGAAGGCCATGCCGCCCTGCAGACGCGAGTTGACGCGCTCGAGTTCGATACCGACCTGGTGGGCCATACGATCCGAACGCGTGATGCGCGCGCCAAGACCAGCCTGGGCCGAGTTCGCCTGGGCGATCGCGCCTTCAGCGATGTTGCGGTAAGCCGAGTTGCGACCGAGGATTTCGAGACCTTCGTCCAGCGTGTTCGCATCCCAGAACGCCGGGATCTTCTTGGCGTGGTTCTGCAGCATGAACTGGTCGATGGCTTTCGTCGCCGTGATGTAGATCGTGCCGAGCAGCATGACCACCATGGTGGCGAAGGTGATCAGGGTCACCCAGTTCTGGGTTTCCCAAGCATGCTTGAGCATGCCCATGATCGAGTAGTCGACGTCGGCAGCGGATTCTTCTTCGCCAGCAGCGTCGGCGGCAGGCGCCGCTTCAGGCGTGGCGGCCGGGGCCTCAGGCGTTGTCGGCTCTTCCATCGAGAACCCGCCCGCCGGCGGGGCTTCCGGCTGTTGAGCCGACGCCATCATCGGCGAAAACATCATGGCCAGGATGGCCAGCAACATACTCAGAACAGTGACCCGCCGCATGGACTGCTGCCCCCGATACGCCATTCTCATTGTCATTCTCTCCTCATTCGGGTTTCCCCGAGACCACGATCCGGCGGGCCAAGCTATCCCTTCGCCTGCCGGATCAAACTGCTCTTAGTTTTCTTGACCTAAGTCCCTCACCCTTTCCGGCGAGTCGCCGGACTGCCCCCGTGGGCGCATTACCGTTCCGGAAGTCTCCACACGTAGGTGAATTCGTAAGGAGGGTTGCACATCGCGATCGGCTTGCCGTCGGTGCCGATGGCCGGCTCAAGACGGTTGCCGTTCAGCGCCTTGATCGCGGCGTCGTCGAGCCGCTGCGAACCAGAGGACCTGATAACTTTTGCGTTCGACATGCGACCTTCGATGTCGACGCACACGGACACGCGGGTCTCGCCGCTTTCCTTGGCGCGCAAGGCGCCTGCGGGATAGTCCGGTTCCTTGAAGCGACGGCCGATGGTCGGCTTCGAGCGGAGCGTGGGAGCCGGCGGCGGAGCCGGCTTGGCGGCCGGCGGCGCCGGAGATGGGGCGGGCTTGGTTACAGCGGGCGCGACCTGTGTGATCGCAGCCGGCGGCGGCGGAACATCGAATTCAAACTGCGGCACGACCACCATCGGCGGCGGGGGCGGCAGGTCCAGATCGACCGGCGGCGGCGGAGGTGGTGGTTCCTCGATCTCTTCCTCGACCTCGATAATCGCGACTTCGGCTTTCTCTTCTTCGGGCGGCGCAACGTATTTCATTGTCGCGATAGCGACGGCGAGGCCACCGATAACGACCATCGACGTGGTCAGCCCAGCCGCGCGCGTGGCCGGGTCCGCCTTACGGTTACCGTAGTTGTACATGTCTCTCTCGCTCTCGACGCCCCAGTTGTTCCAGCCCCAGCCTTATGGCCATCGGTAGCGGAACACGAAATTTATGCCTTCCTTTTGCCGCAAGCGCCAGACGGGCCAGACCGTTTTTTGCAGAACGACCTTGCGCGTTGACGTCGCATTTCCTTCGAAAGGCAGCAGGTCACCGGGGTCTTGGGAACAGCTGTTCTTAGGCTTTTGCGCCGCTCCGCCGGGGGGAAGCCGGCGACCCTCTATGAGGCGCATATGCCCTTAACGTCATCCTGCGTCAACGCGGCGGAACGTTCCGCAGTTCAACTTTCTGCGGGAAACTCCGCGGTGCGCGAATCGACACGTTAGAGGCGCCCGTTTTGCGCTCAGCGATTCTCCAGCGGCGCGCTGTCAGATTCGCTCGACCCGAGAACAGCTTCGATGGCGGGCTGATCTTCCTTCGGATCCGATAGCAGGCCTTCCCATTTCGCAATTACGGCGCAGGCGATCGAGTTGCCGATCACGTTCGTCGCGGTGCGGCCCATGTCCATGAACGCGTCGACGGCGAGCACCAGCGCGATCCATGCCGGGTCCATACCCATTGCGGGCAGGGTCGCCGAAATCACCACCAGCGAGGCGCGTGGAACCCCAGCGATACCCTTGGATGTGACCATCAGCAGCAGGAGCATGCCGATCTGCTGCTCAAGCGTCAGCGGAATGCCCATGGCCTGGGCGATGAACATCACTGCGAAGGTGCAGTACATCATCGAGCCGTCGAGATTGAACGAATAGCCTAGCGGCAGCACGAACGAGACCACGCGGTTGGCGATGCCGTGCCGCTCCAGCTGCTCCAGAAGGCGCGGATAAGCGGCCTCCGAACTGGCGGTTGCAAAGGCCAGCAGGCCCGGCGCGCGCACGTCCCAGATCAGCTTGAACACCCGTGGCCCAAGGATCAGGAAGCCCACCGCGATCAGCAGCCCCCAGAGCACGAAGAGCGCGAAGAAGAACGTTCCCACGAGGCGGCCATAGTCCGCGATCACGCCGAGGCCCTGCAGGGACACCGTGTAGGCAAGCGCTCCGAACACGGCGAGCGGCGCGGCCATCATCACATAGCCGGTGATCTTCAGCATCAGGAACGCGCCCTGCTCCAGCAGCTCGGTCACCTTCCCGGTCTTCTGCCCCAGCGACTGCAGCGCGATGCCCATGAACAGCGAGATCACGACGATCTGCAGGATCTCGTTGCGCGCCATCGCATCGACGATGGAGGTCGGGAAGACGTGGGTGATGAATTCGGCGAGCGAGAATGTGCCGGTAGAGACGCTCGAGACGTCAGCGACGGCGGTCTCGAGCGTGACAGGGAAATCCACGCCGGGCTTCAGCAGATTGACCATGGTGAGACCAAGCCCGAGCGAGACCAGAGAGGCGGTGATGAACCAGCCCATGGTGCGCGCGCCGATCCGGCCGACGGCCGCTCCGCCGCCCAGATGGGCAATCCCCACGGTCAGCGTGGTCAACACCAGCGGGGCCACGATCATCTTGATAAGACGCAGGAAAATGTCGGATAGAATCTTGAAATAGCCCGCCATTTCGGTCTGGAATTTCGTCGGAGCCTTCTCGATTTCTGCGACCGTCGCTTCGCCGTTCTTGTTGCGGTCGGCCTGCGCGAAGGTGATATCGGTCTCACTGCGGGAGGCGTTGAACTCGGTCTCGTTCAGCGTGCCGTTGCGATCCGTATCAAACGCCGCGATCCGCTGTTCGGCCGCCGTGTGTCGGGCTCCCGTGTCGCCATACACAAACGCGCCAACCGTGACGCCGAGAATCATGGCGAGGATCAGCCCGATGAAGATCAGTCGTTGCATGCGGCGGCGGCTCCCCGAGACAATCCTGCCTGCATAACACGCAAAGCGGGGCTGGCTACCCTTTGGGACCCGAAGGACCGCCGGGCGCCTGCCCGGCAATCGTCTCGGCATGCGCGGCTGACGACCAGGGCCAACCATTCTCCTCTGCGGCCAGGCCAGCAGCGACGGGATTCGCTTCGACGTAGGCGATCATCACTGCAAGATGCCCCTGACTCCG
Organism: Hyphomonadaceae bacterium UBA7672; assembly: GCA_002483135.1. Classification (GTDB taxonomy): domain Bacteria; phylum Pseudomonadota; class Alphaproteobacteria; order Caulobacterales; family Hyphomonadaceae; genus UBA7672. The sequence goes on from DLHI01000018.1 coordinate 12,024, forward strand.
GGCAAAGCGGTCAAAATACTCGCGCCGCCACAGTCTTCCCGTTCGTCCCAGCGCCTCATTAATCCGGCGCGCTGTCCAGCTTTTCCAGCGGCGTACCGTACCCGCAAGGTCGGCTTGCTGTTCAATCACGACGTGCACGTGGTTCGGCATGACGCACCACGCCAATAGCCGGTATCTTACGCCGTCATGCTTCAGTAGCTCGTCCTGCACGATTTGCGCGCATCGCGGATCGCGCAGCAGGCACTCGCCTCGTCCGGCATCGAGAATTGCGTCGTAGCGCGACAGGCGACCATGCGTGCTTGCGCCTTCTGCCAAGTCGCCTTCGGCGACCGCATCGGACAAACCAAACACGATGTGCTGCTGGTAGCCCGGCGCATCGAAATGCGGCAGGTATCCGCGTGATCGCCAGTTGATTGAAGCAAAGTCCCCCATGCCCGAACAGTTGCCAAACACTACGCGACTGTCCAGCCTCGGGGCTTTCTACAGAAGGAGCCGGGCAGGCGCCCGGCGGTCCCATACCCATGCCCGGAAGCCAGGACTTCGCCGTCGACCCGCGCAATGCCGACCTCAAGGTCTGGCTGAACGGACAGCTTGTGCCGAAGGACGAGGCGAAGGTGTCGATCTTCGACGCGGGCTTCGTGCTGGGCGATGGCGTGTGGGAGGGGCTGCGGCTGCACAAGGGCGCGCTGCTGTTCCTCGATGCGCACATCGAGCGGCTGTATCGCGGGGCGAGCGACATCGCGCTCGATCTCGGCCTCACGCGCGCCGAGATGGTCGCCGCGCTCTACGCCACCTGCGCCGCCAACGGCATGGAAACGGGCGCGCACCTGCGCCTGATGGCGACGCGCGGCGTCAAGAAGGCGGTAAACCAGGACCCGCGCAATGCGCTGGGAACCGCCACCATCGTCATCGTCGCCGAATACAAGGAGCCGAGCCCCGCGATCGTGACGCAGGGCCTCAACGTTGTGACGAGTTCCATCCGGACCACGCCGGCCGACATGTTCGACATGCGGCTTAACTCGCATTCGCGCCTGCCGCTAATCCGCGCCCTGCTCGATGTGATCCCGCGCGGGGGCGATGAAGCCTTGATGCTCGATCCCGGCGGAATGGTCGCCAGCTGCAACGCTACCAACTTCTTCTGGGTGAAGGACGGCGAGGTGCGCACCTCCACCGGCGAGTTCTGCTTCAACGGCGTCACACGCGGCAACGTCATCCGCCTGTGCGACGCGAACGGCATTCCCGTGAAGCTGGATTTCTTGCCGCTGCGCGACGTGCATGGCGCCGACGAGGCGTTCGTGACGGGAACGTTCGGCGGGATAACGCCAGTGCGCGCGGTGGACAATCATGTGATGCCAGCAGGAACGCCCGGGCCAGTCACGCAGAGACTGCGGGGGTTGTATGCGGCGCTGAAGGATGAGCAGGCGGCATGACCATCCGCATCGCCATGTGGTCAGGCCCGCGCAACATCTCGACGGCGATGATGCGGTCATTCGAGGCGCGGGGCGATTGCCATGTGGTGGACGAGCCGTTCTATGCGGCCTTCCTGGCCGAGACCGGCATCGATCATCCGATGACCGCCGAGACGCTGGCGAGCCAGCCAAATGACTGGCGCGATGTGGCGTCGCAACTTGGCGAGGCGCCGCCGGGCGGACAGCCCATCGTCTACGAAAAGCACATGACGCATCACATGCTGCCGGGCTTCGGGCGCGACTGGATGAGAGCGTGCCGCAACGCTTTCCTGATCCGCGATCCGGCGCGCGTTCTCGCCTCCTATGTCCAGAAGCGCGAGGAGGTGACGCTCGCCGACATCGGCTTCGTGCAGCAGGCCGAAATCTTCGCGCGCGAGGCGGACAGGCTGGGCCACCCGCCACCGGTTGTCGAAGGCGTCGATGTGCTGCGCGATCCTGCGGGCACGCTGTCAAAACTCTGCGCCGCGCTTGGCATTCCGTGGACGACAACCATGCTGCGCTGGCCCGCTGGTCGGCGCGCAACGGACGGCGTCTGGGCGCCAGCGTGGTATGACGCGGTCGAGCGCTCGACTGGATTTGGCCCGCCGCCGCAGGAGATTCCGCTCACCCTGCCCGAACACCTGCAGCGCATCGCGGACGAGGCGCGCCCGCACTACGAGACCCTGGTGAGGTGGAAGATTTCCTGAGGCGAGCAACGTCGACGCCGCACCGAACGCGAACGTCACCTGCGGTCTGTAATCGCTGCCTCGGGCCAGTTGCAATTGGCCCTGTTGAGCGTAGGTTTTCGCGTCAAAGCAAGGAAGGCGGGGGTATGCGCATTGCACACATGCTGGGGACTTTCGTAGCAGCTATTGCCTTGCCGCAAGCGGCGCTCGCCCTGCCGCCTGTCTATGTCTACAGCGAAGAGCAGACCGAAAGCCTGACGACCTGCGGCCTCTCCTACACCGCAACCATGTCCGCCGCGAAATCCGCCCTCCGCCAGAACGGCGCCAAGATGGGCTCGCGCGAAGACGCGATGGATGGAACAGCGGTGAAGTTCTACATCAACATGATGGCCATCGAAGACGATGCCGGCTGCTCTACCGTTCTGCGCGCGGAACTTCACTACGCGGACTTTGTCGAGCTGCCGTTCGAGGCGGCCTCCGCCAGCGTCTATGTCGAGCATTGCGACAAGACGTCGATGTTCACCGGCGAAGCCTCGGGCATGCAGAAACGCATCAATGACAAGGTGCGCGAGATGGTAGCCGCTTGCCTGTCGGAATACGAAGACTCGCTCGAATAGGCGCAAGCCGCTCCCGAAGAATCAGAATGGCACGTGTCGCGGCGAAGGGATCACCCTTCGTCGCGATCACCTTTCTCCGAGATATCGCGACCCTCGCGATCAGCCGCTCGGCCGCCTTCGAGGATGCCTAGCAGGCCGTGATTGCCTTCGTGGCACGCGTACTCATAGACGTGGTCGTTGACGCGATTGAGACCCACCTCGCCCTTCCACACCTGCGTGTAGAGCGCTGGATCGTGCACCTCGAACTCGTAGAGTACCTGCGTGTCGGAATACCGCGTGAAGCGCTCGATGATCTTGCCGCCGGGCGTCAGTTGCGCTTGTCCGCCGCCTTCGGGATTCACGTTGACGGTTTCCACCACCAGCATGTCGCCTTCCCACCAGCCGATGGAATCGCCCAGCCACTGGTTCAATACGCCAGGCTTGTGTTTCGCGTTGAGCGGGATGATGCGCGCGTCATGGTTCATCTCCACCACGATCACCACGTGATCGGGCGATTGAATGATCTGGTAATTGTTGTTGTAGAGCACGTTCATCATCGGCGGGCCGCCTGTGCCGCCGAAGCCGACGATGCAGCGCTCGCCCGCGCCGCGCTCCTCGGGATGGTCATAGCCCGTGCCGCGGCCACGCCCGCCGCGCAACGTCTGCGCCAGTTTGCGCCCTTCCTCCGAGAACGGAACCTGCCCACTGGGCGGATCGACGATCCAGGATGCGCGCCACGTGCCCTTCACATTGGCGTAGCTTGAGCCCGGATCGATCCAGAACGAGTTGTAGCCGCGGCCAGAGGCGAGATCTTTCCCGTCGAGCAGGCCATCACCGAGATTCTGGTTGTCGTCAGTCGCCTGGCGAATGTTGGATGGATTGGCGGCGCGCGCCGCCGCCTCCTCTTCGTCCGACATGATCAGCGACTTCATGTTGGGCGGGCGGGTAAGCCGCGTGTTCGAGGCGTTGGACCAAACGCCCGAAAGGTCGGGCTGGCCGAACGACAGGCGCGGAGCGACATAACCGGCGGCCACGCGGTCTCCCTCCTTCGCCGGCTTCTGGTTGGGCACGAACACGCGTGCGCCGGTCTGGGCGGCGGCCTGAGCATCCGCAGCGCCAGCCCCGGCGAGCACGAGCGCAGCCGCCATCGCGGCCACCGATAAGTGGCGTAGCTTCGACATGGACGTACCTCCCAGGCATCCCGCCAGCTTTGCGCCGGTCTGGGGTCTCTTAACAGGGAGTGTTGCAGAATCCCCTGCCTGGCCACAAGCGGGCGCCGGGTACGTCAATTGCCGGCTCGCGCTGACGTGAAGCTCACAAAGGAAAACGCCGCCGCGGGAGTCCGCAGCGGCGTTTCAGTAAGTCTTCTGGTCGAAGGTTCCGCCTACTCCTCGCGGTCGCCTTCCTCAGAGATGTTGCGACCTTCGCGGTCGGCGGCGCGGCCGCCTTCGAGAATGCCGAGCAGGCCGTGATTGCCCTCGTGGCAGGCGTATTCATACATGCCGTCCTGCGCGTTAAGCGCCATCTGGCCCTTCCACGGCTGGCTGTAGATCGTGTCGTCGATCACCTCGAACTCGTAGAACACCTGCTTGTCGTTGTAGCGCGAGAAGCGCTCGATGATCTTGCCGGCCGGCGAGATCGCAACGCCGGATCCGCCGCGCGTCATGTTGATGGTCTCGACCACCAGCGTGTCGCCTTCCCACCAGCCAATGGAATCGCCCATCCACGGCGTCATTTCCTTCGGCCTATGCGTGGCGTTCAGCGGGATGATGCGCGCGTCGTGGATCATCTCGCTCTCGATCACGACGTGGTCGGGCGACTGAATGATGCGCAGGTTGTTGTTGTAGAGATAGTTGCCGATCGGCGGACCTGACGTGCCGAGGATGATGCAGCGCTCGTTGAGGTTGCGCTCTTCGGGGTGGTCATAGCCTGTGCCCAGGCGCGGACCGTATGGGTTGGCGGAGACGCCGCGCTTCATCGGCACCTGGCCATTCGCGGGCTCGACGATCCAGGAGGTGCGCCATGTGCCCTTCACGTTGGCGTAGCTCGAACCCGGATCGATCCAGAAGGCATTGTAGCCGCGCCCCGACTGCAGGTCCTTGCCATCCAGCAGGCCGTCGCTCGGTTTCTGGTTGTCGTCGGTCTTCTGGCGGATGTTGGACGGGTTGCTCTCGCGCGCCTTTTCATTCTCTGCATCGGACATGACGAGGTTCGGCATGCTGGGCGGGCGGCGCAGAGGCGTGTTGGACGCATTGGTCCAGACGCCTTGCAGGTCAGGCTGTCCCATCTTCAGTCGGGGAACCGTGTAGCCCGGTTCGACGACAGGCGCATTGATCGCGGCCTTGTCGACTTCGGGGCCGGTAGCTTCAGGGCCGGTCTGGGCCCAGGCAGGCGCAGCGCACGCCAGCAGGACGGCGCTTGCGGCCAGCAGGGCATGGGGCAGTTTGATCATGGGCGTGGACCTCCCGAGCATTCGTGACCCGGCTGTTGGCCAGCCGGTGTAATGTTTCTTACGGTGATGCATGCCGAAATCACCCGCCGGCCACAAGCACAGGCAGTGTCGCGGGGCGTGACCTCGCGTCAAATTGAAGGCCGTTCACGCAACCAACCGGGGGCGACCCAGCGCTACTTCTTGCCGTCCAGCACGGCCTGGACAAGCGCAACCGCCTCGGGCGAGTCCCATTCCGCCGGAACAGTCAGCCGGGCGACCTCCTGGCCCTCCTTGTCGTAGATTATGGTCGCGGGCATCGCGCCTGTCTGGGCTTCGGACTGCAGCATGATCTCCCCGTCGTAGAAGAATGGCAGGTCTTCCCCGACCAGCTCGCGCAGTTTTGCCAGCGTTGATTCGCGGGTCACGCCCTTCCCGGAACCGAAGGCGACGGGAACCACAGCCACATCCTTGCCCGCGAAAGCCTTCTGCAGGCGCGCCAGACTGGGCATTTCCTTCACGCAGGGCCCACACCATTCGGCCCAGATATTGTAGACCAGCACCTTGCCCTTGAACTCGGCAAAGGTGTGCGAAGCGCCGGACTCGTCCACGAAGGGCGATGTGGGGGCGGCCAGTTCGGTATCCACATCGAGGCATTTGAGCGAGCCGGCGCGGTGCTCCGCAAGGGCCGATGTGGTGGCCGGGGGTTGGAAGTCCTTGTGGCGGCAAGTGAGCATGACCGGGGGCCCGCCAGCATGGGCGACCGGCTCAGGCGCCGGTGCGGAGGTTTCCGCAGCTGGCTGGCAGGCCGCCGCAAAGAGTGCGAGAAGCGCGGCGGAAAAGACGGGTCGCAGGCTCATGACGAAGAATCCCGACAGCAATGCCATGTGGGGCGGCCGGTTTTCGGCCATGCCCGATCAGGTCATGGAGGCGATAAACGCGTCCATCGACGTGGACAAGCGCCTCGCCGAGCAGGACATCGCCGGATCGAAGGCGCACGCTGCAATGCTGGCCAAGACCGGCGTGATCACCGCCGCCGACGAAGCAGCCATCCAGAAGGGGCTTGATCAGGTCCTGTCGGAAATCCGCGATGGAAAGTTCAAATTCTCCAAGGCGCTGGAAGACATTCATCTGAATGTGGAATCTCGCCTGAAGGAAATCATCGGCGAGCCGGCCGGGCGACTGCACACGGCGAGGTCGCGCAACGATCAGGTTGCTGTCGATTTCCGCCTGTGGGTCAAATCCGCGTGTGAGACCCGCCGCGACCAGATCACCGCGCTGATGAAGGCGCTGCTAGTTCAGGCGGAAGCTCACGCGGACACGGTGATGCCCGGCTTCACGCACCTGCAGACTGCGCAGCCCGTCACCTTCGGCCATCACCTGATGGCGTATGTGGAAATGTTCGATCGCGATCGCGGCCGCTTTGCCGATGCGGTCGTGCGCATGAACGAATCTCCCCTCGGCGCAGCCGCGCTGGCCGGCACGGGCTTTCCCATCGACCGCCACATGACTGCGAAGGCGCTGGGCTTTGACCGGCCGATGGCCAACTCGCTCGATTGCGTCTCGGCGCGCGACTTCGCGCTTGAGGCGCTGACCAGCGTTGCAATCTGCGCGCAGCATCTCTCGCGCCTCGCCGAAGAGATCGTGATCTGGTCGTCGGCGCAGTTCGGCTTCGTGCGCATGTCCGATGCATGGTCCACCGGCTCCAGCATCATGCCGCAGAAGCGCAACCCCGACGCCGCCGAACTCGTGCGTGCAAAATCGGGACGCGCGATGGGATCGCTGGTCCAGCTCTTCACCATCATGAAGGGCCTGCCGCTCGCCTATTCGAAGGACATGCAGGACGACAAGCTGACGACGTTCGAAGCGTTCGACTCGCTCGACCTCTCGCTGCAGGCGATGGCCGGCATGATCGCTACCATGACGCCGAACAAGGAGCGCATGCGCGCCTCCGCCTCCTCCGGCTTCTCGACCGCGACGGACCTTGCCGACTGGCTCGTGCGCGAACTCAACGTCCCGTTCCGCGAGGCCCACCACATCACGGGCGCCGCCGTCAAAGCCGCAGAAACCGCTGGCATCGCCCTGCCCGATCTGCCGCTCGGCGTGCTGCAGAAGCTCGAGCCCCGCATCACCGACAAAGTGTTTGCCGTGCTGACGGTCGACGCATCGGTAGCCAGCCGCCAGAGCTATGGCGGCACCGCACCAACCCGCGTGCGCGAGCAGGTGGCGGCGTGGAAGGCGAAGCTGGGCTAGGAGCAACTCAGTACAGATTCTCCCGCGCGTCTGTCTCCAGCGACGCATCGATCGCTTCGACGGGAACATCGAGCTTCAGTTGGTCGCGATAGACTTCGCCCGCTGTCGGGAAGGTTGCGCGATCCACCTGCGCTTCCTGTGTCCACAGGCCGGCACGCCGGATCGCCTTGGCGCAGTGGAGGTACGCCTCCTTCACGTCGATCAGCATGACCGAGCGCGGTGGCTTTCCATCCGCAGTGAAACGCTTCATCAGCGCCGGGTCGGTCGTCACGCGCGCAAAGCCGTTGACGCGCAGCGCGTCCTCGAACCCCGGCACGAAGAACAACAGACCGACACCGGGATTGCGCGTGATGTTGCCCAGCGAGTCGAGCCGGTTGTTGCCGGGGCGATCCGGCATGGCGAGCGTACGCGCGTCGATCACATGGACAAAGCCCGGCTCGCCGCCGCGCGGGGAGACGTCGCACATTCCGACCTCGCTCGCCGTACCGATGCACAGGAAGGGCGACAGCGAGATGAAGTGCGCAAAGTGCGTATCGATCTGGGCGATGTCCTTGCCCACTGCGCCGCCGCCCGGCTGCTTGTAGACGGTGCGCAGGTCGGCTTCCGATTTCAGGTCCTTCATTTGCGCCTCCAGCTTGTTCGGCACTCCGCGAGAGGAAGACTCTAACGCGCTGCTGCTGACAAGGATATGGCGGCAACCGCTTGTGTCGGTCACCCATCCTGCGCATTATCGGCGAACAGGAGAACTGGCCTTGATTGTCGTGATGCACAATTGCCTGTCCGGCCGCTGGCGAGGGGCGCGTTAGCGCTCGCCCATAGCGTTGCGGCGTTGCCGCGCGCCTACATTCTCCAATCCAAAACTGGACAGACATCATGTCATTCCTGATCCGCGCCTATGCGCCGGCAGACCTGCCCGCGCTGCAGGCCGTGCGCGCTGCTGCGTTCGCGCCTGTCTTTGCCTCCTTTCGCAACATTGTCGGAACGGAGATCGCCGCTCTCGGCCTCGTCACCGCCGAACAGGAGCAGGCCGATCTGCTCGACTCGATAGCAAAGCCCGACAGCGGGCATTCCATTGCTGTCGCCGAAAGCGGCGGCGTGATCGTCGGCTTCGTTTCGTGGAAGGTCGGCATCGCGCCCGGTATTGGCGAGATCACGCTCAATGGCGTGCACCCCGACCATGGCGGCAAGGGCATCGGCACGGCGCTTTCCGAGCATGCCCTCGCCGCGCTGAGATTGGCCGGGATGAAGCTCGCCACGGTCGGCACGGGCGGCGATCCCAGCCATGCTCCTGCACGCCGCGCCTACGAGAAGGCGGGCTTCAGCGTGCACATTCCATCGATCTACATGTATCGGAGGCTTTGACATGGTCTGGGGCAGACAGCGGAAAGACGCCTCGCCGAATGTCACGCCATTCGAGCCAGGCGGCTCGGAAACGCCAGAGCCGCTGCTCTGCCCCGGCTACCATTGCACGGGCGTCACTTCGATGAAGACATTGCTCGCCATCATGGACGAAAAGGCGCCCGCCCACCCCGGCGCGCGGATGCTAGCCACGCTCGATAACCTCCCCCAGGCCTGCTACACGTCGGGCCACACCATCGACGTCAACGAACTCGATCCGATTCCGGACGACGATGAATTCATCGGCGAGGACGATGAACCTCCGCTGCCGGACTTCGCCACCCGCCGCGACCGCCTCGTGAAAGCCGCTGGCGGCGTCACGCTGGACCAGATCAGCAACCGCCTTTGGTGGACAGGCGAACATCGCCTATCCTTCTTCGCGCTGCACGACGAGCCCGACGCAATCCTTGATCCAAAGGAAATCTGCATACAGGCCGTGCCTGTCTCGCATGCGTGGGAAATGTTGGCCGCCTTCCCCAATGGCTATTTCCGTGGCGACTTCAGCCCGATGGAGAACCTCGTCCTAGCGCGGCATCTGGAAGAGGCGTTCGGCTATGCGCTGTTCGGCATCGGTGCGAGCTATATCGGCTTCCGCCGTACATCATCCTTCGCCGCCGATAGGCTCACCGATTTGGCAGCCTACGTGATCTCGCTTCACGCCGCCTCAAACGAGCCCGACCTGCTCTGGAAGGTTAGCAAGACACTTGAGGCGTCGGATCTGTTGTTCCTCGCCTACATCGACCGCTAGCCCGCCATCTGCAACGCCTGCAGGCCGAGCGCGTTCGCGATCACCAGCCAGACGATAGACGGCGCGATCATCCACGCCGCCAGTCCGGACACCGGCCGCACCATCATGAGCGCCACGACGGCAAGCCCGAGCGAGAAGCCGTTGGCGATGACGCTGCCCAGGGTGCCGACGAACGCCGTCACAACGGGATAGCACAGGCCCCACACGATCAGCGCCGCCACCCACCAGGATCGTCCCGCGCGTGGATCGTCCGCAATCGCGGTCTTCCACCGCGCGGCGCCCCACAGCGGATAGATCACGCACCAGATCGCCCCGATCAGCCATCCCTGCGGGTTCCACGCCACGGCGGCATAATCGGCGTTTTCCGCGTCCCCCAGTGTGAACAGCAGACCATTGCCGATCAGCACCGCCGCCAGCGGCAGAACGATGCTGAGCACGAGGCCAAGCCCGGTTGGTCGATCCCAGGCGGCGCCGGAGCGGGCCGGATGTACGTTGACGGGGCTGGTCATGCGCGATCTCCACAGTCCGTGGCATAATGTACGCGCCGGAGAGTCGTTCCGGATTGGCGGCGCCCGCCGAACTTGACCCGCCTCGCTCAGCATCAGATTGTGCCGCCCATGCGTACAGTCCTCGTTCTTGCCGTTTCCCTCGTCGCCCTGGCCGGTTGCGGCCTGCGCGGTGATCTTGTGCGGCCAATGCCGCTGTGGGGCGACCCACCGCTGGATGGCCTGGATGATCCGCGTGTGATCAAGGCCGCCGAGGAAGCCGCCGCAGCCGAGGAAGAGCGCCTCGCCGCCGAGCGCCGCGCGGCTGACGAAGCCCGCCGGCAGGCTCTGGAGAATGGAGCGCCGCCGGCTGCCGAGACGCCTGTCGTGCCGACGCCCCAGTAGACTCGCCATGACTTCGTAGTTCCGGGGTGACACGTCACCCGCCTTCCGCTACCTCGCCTGACCGGGGAATGGCTGGAACGCGACGATGAATCACTTTGGCTATCGCAATGGCGTCCTGCACTGCGAGGATGTCTCGCTGGAGGCTATCGCGCGCGAACTTGGCACGCCGGCCTATGTCTATTCTGACGCCACCCTGCGCCGTCACTACCAGGTACTGGCGGACGCATTCGCGGACAAGAAATTGCTGATCGCCTACGCGGTCAAATCCAACTCGAACCTTGGCGTGATCGCCACTCTCGCCTCGCTGGGCGCGGGCGCGGATGTCGTCTCGGGTGGCGAGCTGATGAAGGCGATGGAAGCTGGCGTTCCAGCCGACCGCATTGTGTTCTCCGGCGTCGCCAAGACACGCGAGGAAATGCGCCTCGGCCTCGAGCGCGGTATCTTCCAGTTCAACGTCGAGAGCATGCCCGAGCTGCATCGCCTGTCAGCCGTGGCGCAGGAGATGGGCAAGCGCGCGCCGATCGCCTTCAGGGTCAATCCGCACGTCGAGGCCGGCGGCCACGCCCACATCTCCACCGGCACGCCTGAAACCAAATTCGGGATCGCCTGGCACGAGGCCGAGCAGTTCTACGAGGAGGCTAGCCGCCTCCCCAACATCGAGCCGGTGGGCATCGCGGTTCACATCGGCAGCCAGATCATGCGGGTCGATCCCATGCGGGCGGCATGGGAAAAGGTGGTGACGCTGGCTCGCCGGCTGCGGGAACGCGGCTTTGCGATCTCGCGCGTGGATTTCGGCGGCGGCCTCGGCGTGCCCTACCAGGACAGCGAAGACCCCGACAGCCCGACCATCTATGCCCGCCAGGCGCGGGAGATTCTGGGGAACCTGGACGTCCAGCTCATCCTGGAGCCGGGGCGGCTGATTTCGGGAAATGCCGGAGTTTTGATCTCCCGGGTCGAGTACGTCAAAGAGCGCGACGGGCGCACCTTCGTGATCCTCGACGCAGGGATGAACGACCTGATGCGTCCCGCGCTGTACGGCGCGCACCACGAGGTGCTCCCCGTCCGGACGCCCGCGATGGGCGCTCCGCGCCGCGCGGTGGACCTTGTAGGACCCATTTGCGAGAGCACCGACCGCTTCGCCAAGGACCGGCCCATGCCGCCCCTGAAAGAGGGCGACCTGGTCGCCTTCATGACCGCAGGCGCATACGGCGCCACATTGTCGTCCCAGTATAATTCGAGACCACTTGTTGCAGAAGCACTCGTTCGGGGCGATGCTTGCGTGGTCGTCCGCCGCAGGCCGACCTTCGACGAGATGATCGCGCTGGAAAGGGCTCCTGACTGGATCGCCCGATAGGGATGCAGGTTGGCTGACGGATTTGGCCTCAGGAACAAGCTGGACGCCCGGATAGCCGCCGCGCGGCGGAGCCTTTTCTGGCCCGCCCTTGTCCAGGCCGCACTGCCGGCCATCATCTGGTTTACCATCTTTGCGGTGTTCTGGCTGACCGGCCTTTACACCGCCATGCCGCCTGAATGGCAGGCGACCACGGGCGTCGTCTTCTGGGTTGGCTTTATCACCGTCGTGCTGATCGGCCTCAAGGTCTGGCGCCGTCCGACAGAGGACGAGGCGCGCGACCTGATCGACAACGCCATCGAAGGCCGTCCGCTCAGCGTGTGGAACGATCGCCCGGCCAAGGCCGACAAGCTGGGCATGACGCTGTGGCGCGAGCATCGCGACCGCATGGCCGCCCTCGCCGCCAAGGCCGGAAAGCTCGATGTGCGCTCCCACTGGCGCCAGGCTGATCCCTTCTACCTGCGTTTTGCCGCGCCGGTCGTTCTCGTTGTCGCCGGCGCCGTCGCCGGCACGGCTGTGCTCGACCGGACGGGCAAAGGTCTGTTCCCAGACTTCGGCGCGCTGTTCGGCGCGCACACGCTGAAGACCGAAGCGTGGGTGACCCCGCCCGCCTACACCGGCTCCGCACCCTTTGTGCTGACGCCTGGCCAAATGGCGAAGGCGCCCGAGGGCTCGGAAGTCACTATTCGCATCGTCGGACCCGGCCGTCCGCAGGTGGGCGTGATGCCCGATGGCGGTGCGCACGCGACGCTGAACCCCGAGCCGGGCATCGACGGCGCCTATGAAGCGCGCGTTGTCATCAAGCAGGGCACGCGCATCGCCGTGAACTTCTGGGGCGAGCGGGCCAGCTTCCCGTTCACCATCATCGATGATGCAACGCCGACCGTGGCCTTCGTCGAGCCGCCCAAGCTGGGCGATGGCGACCGCACCGAGTTCAAATACACGCTGGGCGATGACTATGGCGTCGAGAAGCTGGAACTGATCGCCGTCCGCACCGACACACCAAAATCCGCAGGCGTCGTCGAGGACGCCACCATCATCGAGACCGTGACGCTGGCCCCCACCGAAGAGGAAGGCGAATTCAGCCAGGACCTCGTGCGCCATCGCTGGGCCGGGCTCGACATGATGGTGAAGCTGCGCGTCACTGACGCCGCCGGACAGACGGCGGAGAGCGAGGCTGTCGCCTACAGCCTGCCGAAGAAGATCTTCCTGCAGCCCATAGCCCGCATGGCGCAGGAATCCCGCGAACTCCTGCTGCGCAACTGGGAAGAGTATTCAACGCCGGAGGGCGCGGACAATTTCACGTCGGTGGCCGGCGCCGGTTACGACGCGTTCGCTGTCGCCCCCGCCTCCCGCCTCACCTGGGCGCCGGAAGGCATCAAGCGCTCGGTCATGGTGCTGGACGCAATGACATGGCGCCCGGACGATTATTTCGAGGATCCGGTGATCTATATGGGCCTGCGCAATGCGCGCGGCCTGATAGACGCCGCGCACGACCGCGCCGAGGCCGAGGAAGCCGAAGATCTGCTGTGGAACATAGCGCTGCAGGCGGAATACGGCTCCGTCGCAGATGCCGCCGCCGCGCTTGAAGCGGCTCGCCGGGCGCTGGAAGAGGCGCTGCGCCGTGGCGCGTCGGAGGAAGAAATCCGGCGGCTGATGGACATGTACGAACAGGCCATCGAGGACTATCTCGCCGCCCAGATCGCGGAGGCGATGCGCGAAGGCCGCGTCAACGAAGGCGGTCAGCAGCAGGGCGGCATGTCCGGCGGGCCGCAGCAACTCGGCGACGACGAACTCACGCGCATGCTGCAGGCCCTTCGCGATCTTGCCGAGACCGGCGCGCGCGACCAGGCACGCCAGCTTCTGAACGACATGCAGAACATGCTCGACCAGATGCAGAACATGCAGATCCAGATGGGTCAGGGCGGCAGCGGCCAGCCGCAGGACGGCCCGATGAGCCGCGCCATGAACCGTGCGCTGCAGGACACCAACCGCGCGCTCAACGACCAGCGTGATCTCAACGACGCCACCGAGGAAGCGATGCGCGAGGGCGACGCCCAGCGGGGTCAGGAACTCGCCGACCAACAGCGCCAACAGCGTGAACGTCTGGAACAGCAGCAACGCTCCGGCGGCGGCCAGCCGCAGCGGCCCGGCCAGCAACAGGGCCAGCAAGGCCAGCAGGGTCAGGGACAGCAGGGACAGGGGCAGCAGCCCGGACAGGGCCAACAGGGGCAAGGCCCCGGCGAAGGTCAGCAAGGCCAGGGTCAGGGCAACCAGCCCGGCCAGCAGCAGGGCCAGGGCCAAGGCCAGCGCGACGGCAATGGCCCCGGCGGCCAGCCCGGTCGCCCCGGCGTTCGTGGCGATGGCATCTATGGCCAGGAGAACGATCGGTCACGCCGCCTGCTCGGCAACGCTATCGAGATGCAGCGTCGCGCAGAAGAAGCGCTGCGCCGTGGCGACTTCCAGGCCGCGCGCGAGGCGCAGCAGCAGGCAATGGCTGCCCTGCAGGATCGCTCGTCAGAACTTGCGCGCATCAATGACGAAAACGATCCGGATGCGCAGGCCGAACGCGACGAGCGCGACATTCTCGGCCGCCTCAGCGATGGGACCAGCGGCCAGGGCGAGGACGTGGAGATTCCCGACGAGATAGAACGCCAGCGCGCCCGCGAAATCCTCGACGAAATCCGCCGCCGCGCCGGCGACCGCGCGCTTACGAAGGAAGACCTCGAGTATCTCGAGCGTCTGCTCGAGCGGTTCTAGGCGCTGCGGGCGGCTGTGAGCCACTGCCAGTCAAGAGACGAGCCAGTAAGCATCGCTGATCGCGCCAGTGACCTTGTCGATACAAGTCACAAAGCTACTGCCGTTGATGCCCTCTCCCTGGCTCAATGACACCCGCCATTTCTCACCGTCATCTCCCGGCTCGGAGCGGCACATGTGGTGATCCCCGTCCTTCACCTCGACGCGACAATTGTCGTCCAGTACGCAAGGCGCCCTTTCCTTGGTCCAGTACTCCGTTGCCAGCTTCAACGCCTTAGCTTCAGCGGCGGGCAACCGCTTTGCGGCGTCAGACAGCCGCTCTTCACATCCGCAAAGGATGAAGCAAGACATGGAAACTAGGCTGAAGCTTCCGAGCCGCCACATCACCAACCCCGTCGCAAGCGGATTTGATTGCCGTCTCCGCTACCTGCCAGCGCAAGCCTGGCGAAGCGAACCTACGCTCCCTTGATCGCGCCCACGAACGGCAGCCCGCGCATCGCGCCGGCGTCGTCCATGCCGTAGCCGACGAGGTATCGCGGCGGGGCTTCCCAGGCCCATGCATCGAGGCCCTCGATGGCCGCGTCAGGCTTGCGCGCGAACACGCAGGTGAGCACTTCCCTTGCGCCCTTCTGGATGAAGTGCGTGCGAGCAAAGGCGATGGTTTTTCCGCTGTCGAACACATCATCGATCAGCAGGATGCTGCGGCCTTCAACCGGCCGCGCCACATCGGCATGCACCTGCATGCGGCCCGAGCTTTCGCGTGCATCAGCATAGCTCTGCAGCCAGATCGCATCAAACCCGATATCGATGCCATGGCGCGACAACGCCCGCATGAGGTCTGCCGCGAAGGGCGTTGCGCCAAGCAGCACGACGACGCCGGTCCATTCGCCCTGCGACAGGCGCGGAACGAGCCCCGCGGCCAGACTGTCGATGCGCGCATGCACCTCGTCCTCGGTCAGGAGGACGTCGACATTGGCGGGAACGAACACTCTAGTGATGGGCGGCCTCCTCGGCCGGGGCCGCTTCCTCGGTATGATCGGCGCCCGCGTCTTCCGGAGCGTGCTCCTCCTCACCCGATACCGCCTCTACAGCGTGATCGCCTTCCGCCGGGGCAGCATCCGTCGGCTCCACTTGCGTGTCGCCGCCAGTCTCACCGCCATCCTTCTCGGCAAACGCCACTGTCAGGCGATAGGTCTCGACGGGCGGCGCCTCGAAACGCGTGGTGAACTCGGTGCGCTCGCCAGGGGCCAACTGCGCCACGGCGAAATCATCCGTCCAGGATTGCACTTCCTTGCCGGATTCGTCCTTCAACGTTACGCGCAGCTGCGGCGTCGGCTGGGTTTCTTCCGAGTTGTTGACGGCGGCGCCCGTGACAGTCAGCACCGGCGTCGTTCCGTCGAACGAGCGCTTGGCGTCGACATTCTCGAGCACCAGACCGAACCGGTTTACTTCGAAGCCGACGAGCTTGTAGAGCGAGGCCACTTTCGGGAAGGCGTTGGCGACTTCATTACGAAACAGCACGGCGGCGATCAGCGCCCCCGCGAACACGATGGCGGTGGACACCCAGGCGATCGTCACCGCGCGGCCGCGCTCACGCTTCTTCTTGGCCTGCTGCTGGGCGCGGAATTCGGCATGCGGGCCGGCGCGCACCTTGGAGTTCGCCTGGGCGGTCTGGCGCAGGCGTTCGACCTGTTCGCGCGTGAGGCCAGTTTCCTCCGCCGGGGCGGGGGCGCCGTCCTCTTCCTGCATCTTGGCGGTCCACGCATGACCGCAGGTGGCGCAGCGCACGCGCCGGCCTTCCTTGCCGATTTTGGAGTCGTCGGCAAAGTACCGCGTATCGCAGGATGGGCAGACGAGGATCATCGCTCTATCGGAATCACACGAACGGTTAATATAGTCCAATCAGGGCTGGATTCAGACCCAAACCGTTCCCGTGGCCAGACCAGCGGAATCCCATGCGAGAGCAAGGACTTGCAGCAGATGACCCGGTCCTGCGCCTGGACCGCGTGGGCCTGTCATACGGCCCGGAATCCGATGTTTTGGCCGATGTTTCGCTGTCCCTGCCCCCCGGATCGCTGACTTTCCTGACCGGGCCGTCCGGGGCTGGCAAGTCGACCCTGCTCAAGTTGGCCTATCTGGGCCTGCGACCTACGGCGGGGCGGATCTCGCTTTTCGGGGTCGATACCACGCGACTTAGCCGCCGGGAGCTTGCCCCCCTGCGCCGCCGGGTGGGGGTGGTGTTCCAGGAATTCCGCCTACTGGACCACCTTTCGGCCTACGAGAACGTGGCCCTGCCCCTGCGCGTCGCCGGGGCGCAGGAACGCGCCTATCGCGAAGACGTGGTCGAGCTGCTGACCTGGGTCGGCCTCGGCGACCGGCTGGAGGCCCGCCCGGCCACACTGTCCGGCGGGGAGAAGCAGCGGGTCGCCATCGCGCGCGCCGTCGTGGTCAAGCCCAGCCTGATCCTTGCCGACGAACCAACCGGCAATGTGGACGAGGAAATGGGCGACCGCCTCTTCCGCCTGTTCCGCGAACTCAACAAGCGACTTGGCACCACAATCCTGATTGCGACGCACGATATGGCGCTTGTCCGCAAGGCGAAGTCCGACGTCCTGCGCCTAGCCGATGGCATGGTGATGCGCGTGCCGCATACGGCGCTGGCCCTGAAGGAAGAGCCGACATGAGCGCGTCTGCCTCACCTCTGCTACCGAAGGAGGATGCGCGCGAGGCGGCTCTGTTCTTCGTCGCCTGCGCGCTGTGCTTCCTTGCGGCGCTGTCGGGCCTCGTGTCGCGTTCGGCCTATGCGGCGGCGGATGCATGGACCACAGACGTCACCGGGCAAATCACGATCCGCGTACGCGGCGATGATGCCGCCCTCGCGCGCGCTGTCGAGGTGACGATCGCGACGCCGGGCATCGCCTCTGCCCGCGCCATCACGCGCGCCGAGGCCGAGGAGTTGCTGCAACCCTGGCTGGGCGCGGGCGGTGTTCCCGCGAGCCTGCCACTGCCGCGCCTGGTTGCAGCGGAAGCTGTGCCTGATGTGGATGCCAAAGACCTCGTCGTGCGCCTGACGGGAGCGCTCAAGACGGCTGGCCTCGAAACTGTTGTCGACGATCACCTCGTCTGGTCCGCGGATGTCCGCAAGTCGATCGACCTTGCCGGGCTCGTGGCGCTGACTGCTGTCGCGCTTCTGGGAGCCACGGGGATTGCAGTGATCGCCTTCGCCACGCACGCGACGCTGCTGGCGCGGCGCGACATTGTGGAGCTGCTGCACCTGTCAGGCGCACAGGATGGCTTCATCGCCGGTCTGTTCGAGCGGCGCTTCCTGATGCTGGGCGTACAGGCTGGCGCGCTGGGGGCACTGATGGCGTTTGGCGCGGCGGCATTTGTCCTCTATCTGCTGCGCCAGTCGGACGCGCAGATTTGGCTGCTGCCGCAGCTATCGCTTTCGCTCGCCGATGGCCTCATTCTCGGGCTCGCGCCTCTGGTTGCAGGCGTTGCGTCCATGATTGCAGCGCGGGTGACCGTGATGCGGTCGCTGGCGGACATGGTCTGAGGAGATGGTTTAGCGTTGCGCATCGTGCTGCGAGTGATGGTGCTGGTCCTTGCCGCCGGCCTGCTGGTCGCGGGTTGGGACTTCGCGCGCTTCGTCGCCCGCGCCGACCGGGCTGTAACGCCCGACCCGCCGATCAAGGCAGAGGCTGTGGTCGCCCTGACTGGCGCCGCAGACCAGCGCATCATTTCAGCTGTGCAGCTCGCGGATTCGTTGGACCTGCCCCTGCTGATTTCCGGCGTCAACGTCGACACGACCGAAGCCGACATCGCTCGCATCACAAACGTGGACATCGACAAAATCACCTGCTGCGTGAAGCTGGGCCGGAAGGCCGCCACCACCGAAGGTAATGGTGAGGAAGTGGCGAGCTGGGCCCGCCTCAACGCCTATCAGCGCATTGTGGTCGTCACTTCCGAATATCACATGGAGCGTGCGCTGTTCGAGCTCCAGAACGCCATGCCAGAGGGGCAGTTCATTCCAAACGCCGTGATGACCACCAAAGTCCGTCCCGCCGAATGGTATAAGGACGTGGCAACCGCCCGCGTGCTGATCGAGGAGTGGATGAAGTTCCGACTCGCCGCCCTGCGCAGCACCGCCCTCCCCAACCAGGAACGCGCCGGATGACCTTCGTTCGATCTCTTCTCTATTCGATCTGGTTCTACCTGACGCTGGTCATCCTGGGTGTGCTTGCCATGCCGATTGCCATTTTCTCGCGCAGCTTCGCGATGAGCGCAGTGAGATCCTTCTGCCACCTGCAGGCCTTCGGCCTCTGGCTGATCTGCGGCATCAGCATGGAAGTGCGCGGGAAGGAGAACCTGCCGAAGGGGCCCGGCCTCGTCGCCATGAAGCACCAGTCAACCTACGACACGCTGGCGCCATTCACCTTCATGGAGAACCCGGCCTACATCCTGAAGAAGGAGCTCCTGAAGGCGCCCGTCTTCGGCGTCTACGCCTCGCGCGTGGGCATCCCCATCGACCGGGACGGTGGCATGAAGACGATGAAGCTGATGCTTGCCGCCGCAAAGAAAGGTGTACAGTCGGGCCAGCAGATCGTGATCTTCCCGGAAGGCACGCGCCAGCTTCCTGACACGCCCGCCGACATCAAGCCAGGCATCGTGTTGCTCTACAACGAGCTAGGCGTGCCATGCGTGCCCGTGGCGCTCAACACCGGTCTGGTCTGGGAAGGCAAAGGCTTCCTGCGCAAGCCCGGCAAGATAGTCTTTGAAATCCTTCCACCTATCGAACCGGGCCTGAAGCGCGCCGAATTCACACAGAAGCTGAAGGACGCACTCGATCCGGCGACCGTGCGTCTGGTGGCCGAAGGTCGCGCGGCGCAGGATCGATAGCAAACGGACGCGAGACCTAACTCACCTGCCGATCTCACCAGCCGCTTACTCCTTCGGCTTGTCGCGGCCGAAGTTGGCCGTCGCCGTGTCCTGCCCTGCGTCGATGATCTCGCGGCGGATGCGGCGCGACTCCGTGAACGTGTCGAACAGCTTCTGGCCATCGGCGTTGCGGATGGCCTTACGGAGTGCCGTCAGGTCTTCCTCGAAGCGACCAAGAACTTCCAGCACTGCATCCTTGTTGTTGAGGAATACGTCGCGCCACATGGTAGGATCGGACGCCGCGATGCGCGTGAAGTCGCGGAAACCGGCGGCTGAGAATTTCACCACCTCGCCCTCGGTCACGGCTTCCATGTCGTAGGCGGTTGCGACCATGTTGTAGGCGATGAGGTGGGGAATGTGGCTGGTCACGGCTAGCACCAGATCGTGCCGCGCTGGGTCCATGCGCTCGACCTTTGAGCCGAGCGCCGTCCAGAATGCCGCCAGCCTGTCTGTCGCCGCCACATAGTCCGCAGCGCCGCCCGGCTCGGGCGTCAGGATGCACCAGCGGTTCTCGAACAGGCTGGCAAAGCCCGCTTCAGGCCCCGATTTTTCCGTACCGGCAATCGGGTGGCCGGGAATGATGTGAACGTCGGAGCGCCCAAGGCTGCGCCAATCGCGCGCGATATTGCCCTTCACCGAGCCAACGTCTGTCAGGATCGCGCCGGCCTTCATCGCAGCGATGCTGGCCCGCGCTGTTGCACCCATCGCGCCTACGGGCACGCAGTGGAAAACAGCGTCAGCGTTCGTAACCGCATCCTCGATGCTGGCCGCAGGTTTACCGAAACCGATCTCGCCCGCACGCTTCAGTGCGGCCGGGTCGCCATCGAACAGCACAACCTCACTCGCCACGCCCTTCTCCAGCGCCGCGCGCGCAATCGAGCCGCCGATGAGGCCGACACCGATAATGGCAATCTGGTTGAAGACTGCAGCCATCACCTGCCCAGAAATTCTTTCAGCAGCTTCAGCGCCGCGTCATTGCCCTCGACCGTACCGACTGAAATGCGCAGATGGTTCGGCATCTTGTAGCCGCTCAGCCCGCGAACGGTAACGCCGCGGTCTTTCAGGAAGGTCAGCGCCTCCGCAGCGGTCTTGCCTTTGGTCTCGGGGAATTTCGCGACAACGAAATTGCCGACACCGTCGATCAGTTCGAGGCCAAGCGCTTTGAGACCAGCGGCAAGCCGCTCCATCTCGCTCTCGTTGTGAGCCAGCGAAGCCTCGTTGAACGCGTCGTCGTCGAGTGCCGCAATCGCCGCCGCCTGCGCGGGCAGGCTGACGTTGAACGGCATGCGCACGCGCTCGATCGCGTCCACCACATGCGGCGGCGCATAGCCCCAGCCAACACGGAGACCGGCGAGGCCATAGAGCTTCGAGAAGGTGCGCGTCATGATGACGTTGCCGAACTGCGAGGCGAGTTCGATGCCGGAGGCGTAATCGTTCTTCTTCACGAACTCCGCATAAGCGCCATCCAGCACCAGCAGCACATGCGGCGGCAGGCCGGCATGCAGACGCTTCACCTCGTCATACGGCAGGTAGGTGCCGGTCGGGTTGTTGGGGTTGGCGAGCCAGACGATCTTGGTCTTCGGCGTCACGGCCTTGAGGATGGCATCCACGTCCGCCGTGAAATCCTTCTCGGCGATCTCGACGACCTTGGCGCCCTGCTGCTGCGCGATGATGGCGTAGATGGCGAAGGCGTGCGCCGTGTTGATGCTTTCATCGCCCGGTCCGAGATAGGCGCGGCCCAGCATCAGGAAGATGTCGTCCGAGCCCGCGCCGAGAACAAGGCGCGCCGGATCAAGCCCGTGCTTCTTCGCCAGGGCCGCCTTCAGCTCGCGCGCGGCGCCATCGGGATAAAGCTCCATCTTGGCCGCAAGGTCAGCATAGACCTTGCGCGCGCGCGGAGACGCGCCCAGCGGGTTCTCGTTGGAGGCCAGCTTGAACGTCTTGCCGCCGGTGTTCTTCGGCGCTTCACCCGGCACATAGGCGTGCACGTCGGCAAGCTGCGGCAACGGCTTGGGATGATCGGTCATGGGTAGGCCCCGTTTCAGGGCCGAGGCCGTACCCCGACAATGCGCAGGCCGTCCAGCCCCGCCTTGCGCGCAAGGTCAATCCGGCGGTCATCAACGGCCACGAATTCGGAGATACGGATCAGGGCGAGCGACCGGGCCCGCCCCACCACTTCGGCCTTGAGGCCAAGCTCCTGCAGCCGCTTGTCGGCGGTCCAATGGTCGTCATGGGCCATGGCCAGCGTGTCGTCCTCGCCCGAGCTCTCGATGCTGAGGCGGCCGACAATGGCGATCCGGGGCGTCTCGTCCGGCGATCCCGGCAGGCTGGGCCAACCGCCGACGATCACGAGGGAATGAAACTTGTTCTCGTTCAGCATGGGCCACCACTGCCCCGCCCCGGCATGCTCGGGCCAGGGCACGCAGGCCAGCGCGCCGGGCTGGGTCACCGCCCGCTCCAACGCGTCGCGGACGCCGACCAGCGGCACGATATTGGGGGCAAAGCCGAAATAACCGCGCGCCGCCTCGACCGACAGGGTTACGTCCCCGCCCGCCACATAGACTGCCTTGAGCCCGCGGCTGACCGCTACGTCGCCGCACAGCGACCGCCACATCCGCGCGACTGCATCCATGGGCATGCCGGCGGCGGCGGCTTCGCGCGCCAGTCGCCTCAGCTCGGCCGCTTCACGGGCCGGGCGAAAGCCGATGCCGGCCGGCGAGACGGCAGGCGCCTCGCGCATTTGACGCCATTTTTCAGACAGTGCGGCGAGAAATGCGTCGCTCATGGCCTGATTAGGTTCATGGAAGCTGTCGGCGGCCATTGAACTCGACTGACTCGTTACGCTCCCCAGCTTGCTTCCTGCATACGACAGAATTGCCGGGACAAGAACCCCTCATGCAATTGCCATTCCCCTGCTTTCACCCCTTCCCGAGCCCTTGTTTCGGAGCCGGATTGGCGGCTATTGCATTCGGCCCACTTAGGGCTGATCTGGGACCTGCATGCTTGCTCCCGCGCGAACCCTGGACGGCACGGACGGCCTCAAACGCCTGACCGTCGCCACCGCTGACCGGCCCCTGCGGCTGGATAGCGGCCGCACGCTCGATCATGTCGAGATCGCCTACGAGACCTGGGGCACGCTCAATGCTGACAAGAGCAATGTCGTCGTGGTCTGCCACGCCCTGACCGGCGACCAGTTCGCCGCCAGCCCCAACCCCGTGACCGGCCGGCCCGCCTGGTGGGACCGCATCGTCGGCCCGGGCATGCCAGTGGACACCAACCGCTTCTTCGTCATCTGCTCGAACGTGCTGGGCGGCTGCATGGGCTCGACGGGCCCGGCCTCGAAGAAGCCGGACGGGACATACTGGGGCACAGACTTCCCGATCATTACCATCGCCGACATGGCGCGCGCACAGATCGCCCTGCTCGACCAACTTGGCATTCCCAACGTCTTCCTCTGCATCGGCGGATCCATCGGCGGGATGCAGGTGCTGGAGTGGACGATCCAGGCGCGCGATCGCGTCTTCGCCGCCGTGCCCATCGCCGTCGCCCCGCGCCAGTCGGCGCAGAATATCGGGTTCTACGAAACCGGCCGCCAGGCGATCATGGCCGATCCCAACTGGCGCAATGGCAACTACCTCTCCGAGGGCACGCGACCCGAGAAGGGCCTCGCCGTCGCCCGCATGGCCGCGCACATCACTTATCTGTCGGAGACTGCGCTCAAGCGGAAGTTCGACCGCAAGCTGCAGGATCGCGCCTCGAAGACATTCGGCTTCGACGCCGACTTCCAGATCGAAAGCTATCTGCGTCACCAGGGCCAGACTTTCGTCGATCGGTTCGACGCTAACTCGTACCTCTACATCACCCGCGCGATGGATTACTTCGATCTCGCCAGCGAACATGGCGGCGTACTTGCGAACGCGTTCAAGGGATTGAGCACGCGCTTCTGTGTCTTTTCCTTCTCGTCGGACTGGCACTACTCGCCCGAAGAAAACCGCGATCTCGTGCGCGCGCTCAATGCCGCCAGTTGCGAGACCAGCTACGTCAACATCGAGACCGACAAGGGCCACGACGCCTTCTTTGTCGAAGAGCCCGAGTTCGAAGCCGGCCTGCGCGGCTTCATCGACGCTGCCGCCAACGCCCGCGGGTTGAAGGGCGCATCGAAGTGACCCCGCACCTTCCAAGAGCACGCCGGCCCGACCACGTCGCCATTGCGCAGTTCATCAACCGCGGTGAACTCGTGCTCGATGTCGGCTGCGGCGATGGACAGCTGATGGAGCTGTTGCAACAGGAGCGCGGCGCCCGCACGCGCGGCCTCGAGGTCGAACAAGCCGGCGTCAACCGCTGCGTCGCCAAGGGCCTCGCGGTCGTGCAGGGCAACGCCGACGCCGACCTGCCCGTCTACCCCGACAACGCTTATGATGTCGCGATCCTGTCGAAGACGATCCAGGAACTGGCGCGCCCGAAATTCGTGCTCGACGAACTCTCCCGGGTCGCGCGGCGTGTGATCATCTCGTTCCGCAATTACGGCCACTGGAAGGTGCGCACCGCCCTGCTCACTACGGGCCGCATCCCCAATCTCGGCCACGATGCAGGCTGGTGGTCCGACGGCGCCCGCCGCCCGTGCACCGCGCGCGACATGGCCGAACTCGCCGCCGAAGCTGGCCTCCAGATCGTCGCCGCCACCGCCGTCGGCGGCAAACCGGTGAACGCGAAATCGCTCGGCCGCCTCAACTGGACCGCCGAAGAACTGGTTTTCGTGCTCGAGCGAGAGACGCCGTAACCTCGGTCGATGAAATTTCACCGATCGCAGGAAACGGGCAATAACCACTCGCATCTATCCTGTATCTGGACCGGACTCCCAGAAATTCCGGCCAGACAGGAAACGTCCCATGTCGTTCACGATGACATCGACCGTCCGCAAGGTTCGCGATCACTTCGAGCCGGAAATCGAACTCGATCCGCAGGAGGCTCGCGCACTGCGCGCTCATCTCGAGCAGATCGACTACGCAGCCTTCGCCGCTAACCGCGAGATCCTCGCCAAGGCGGTCGGCACGGCAGACCTCGCGCGCTTCCAGCGCATGGCGGTCGCGACGGCCAACGCTCGCGCCCGCTGGGTCGCCACGGCTATCGCGATGTCGCAGAAGCCCGACGTGAGCCCTCAGGAAGTTGCCCAACTCACCACGCTGCGCTGCGCCTTCGAGGAACTGACCGAAGCCTACGACGCGCTGCGCCGCATGGTCGAACGCGGCTATCTCGCGGCAAAGCCGAAAGCGTAGTGCTGGCAGACATGCGCGGAGCCGCGCGGAAGTGGGCTTCCGGCGGCTCAAAGCTCTGGCGGTTGGATTATGGGGGACGACCTGCCAGCGCTCCCGGTCGTTTCAGGCATTCGGCCCGGGTACGCGCCAGCCGCGTTGCCTGAGGGGGTAGGCAACGTCGGCTGGACTTAAGCAGATCACGATGTGAGAGCGGCTTCGTTCTTCTCACCCGTGCGGATGCGGAGCACCTGCTCGAGATCCATCACGAATATCTTGCCGTCGCCGATCTTGTTGGTGTTGGCGGCCTGCGTGATGGCGTCGACGACCTTCTCGGCGACCGCGTCGGACACGGCCACTTCGATGCGGACCTTCGGCAGCAGGCGCACTTCGTATTCGGCGCCGCGATAGACTTCGGTCTTGCCCTGCTGGCGACCATAGCCGCGCACTTCGGTGACTGTGACACCCGACGCGCCGGCGGCGGTCACGGCGTCGAGCACGGCATCCAGGCGGCTCGGTTTGAAGATGGCGGTGATATATTTCATGACGCTTCCCTTTCGTGGTCGCTGTGGCCGGTTCATGCCTTGGCGGGGTCAACCGCCTCGTGGATGTATATATTGCACTTCTTACACACCTTCAACACCTAACTACGCCTTTTCTCCGCGCGGATAGAGGTCCTTTGTTTTTCTGGAACTTTTACGACGCGTCTTCCCCGCACGGGCTTGCCTGGCTCGATGTAAAGCCGCTTTTGGGCCTCCACCATCAGCACGCCGCCGAAGCCCGACCATGCGAATCTGCCTATTTTTTCCCACGCATCGCCCGCAGAGGTGATGATTCCCCAACCGATTGGCGGGGCGTAGAGCGCGCGTGCGGAGGCCTGGGGCGCGAGCATGGCGTCTTCCAGCAGCCGGTTCAGCTGCGAGCGGGTATAGGGCCGCCCATGCCCGAAGGGTGTCGACTCGGCACGCGCCCAGAGACCCCGTCTATGAGCAACAATGATCAGAATCCGGGCTTCCGGCGCCGCCACTCGCCAGATTTCGCGCAGCAGGCGGTGCGGACTCTCCGCCTCTTCCAGCGCGTGACAGACGATGATCCGGTCAAAAAGTGCATCGGGAAACGGAAGGCGTTCGTCCTCAACCAACGCGGTGAGGCTCTTTCCCTGCTCCGGCCAGCGTTCTGTCCCCTGCTCAGCTGGAGCCGCCGAGATCACGCGACGGGCAGCGCCGCGATAGGGCTCCAGCAGCGTCTCGGCATGCCCGATGCCCAGAACGTCCAGACCGTTCGCAGAGGGCCACAGCGCAGCCACCCGCTTGGCCATCATCTCCTGCGCCATGCGCCCCATGGGGGATGCATAGAAGGTCTGCAGCCTGTCGATATCGAAGCGCATGCCCTAACCTTCGTGGACCATCCACGCCTATATAGGGCCGGTAAGAGCGGGAAAGGTAAACTGCATGGCTGCCCCCATCGTTCACATGTTCCCGTGCCTCAAGGACAATTACGGCTTCCTGCTGCACGATCCCGCAACGGGCGAGACGGCCGCCATCGACACGCCCGATGCGGCGAAGATCCTGTCGGAAGCCGCTGCGAAAGGCTGGACCATCACGCAGGTCTGGAACACGCATTGGCACCCCGACCATGCCGGCGGCAATGCAGAGATCGTCACCGCCACCGGCGCGAAGGTGGTGGGGCCGGAGGAAGTGACGCGCATCGGGGCCGCGCCCGATCGCATCCTGCACGAGGGCGATACGGTGAAGCTTGGCAGCGCGACCGCACACGTCATCGAGACGCCGGGCCACACGCTGGGTCACATCGTCTATCACCTGCCCGACCATCACATCGCATTCGTCGGCGACACGCTGTTCGCACTCGGATGCGGTCGACTGTTCGAGGGAACACCGGGCCAGATGTGGGACAGCCTCAGCAAGCTGCGCGCCCTTCCCGACGAGACGGTGGTTTACTGCGCGCACGAATACACCGCATCGAACGCCGCCTTCGCGCTTAGCGTCGATGCAAAGAACGGCGAGCTCGCCCACTATGCCGAAGACGTGAAAAAGAAACGCGCCAGGGACATCCCCACTGTGCCGACCACTATCGGCCGCGAGAAGCTCGCCAACCCCTTCCTGCGCGCCGACGATCCGGTCCTGCAGGCTTTCGTCGGTCACCCCGGCGATGTGGTGGCGACTTTCGCCGAAGTGCGCGAGCGGAAGAACAGGTTTTGACTCTGGGTCGCGCCATGACTCTCGAAGACGTCATCCGCACGCTGGACCTCGCTCCGCATCCTGAAGGCGGCTGGTACAGGCAGACGCATCGCATTGAGCCCACAGCGGGACAACGCTCGCCGGGGACCGCGATCTACTATGCGCTCGGTGCGGGCGAGCGCTCGCACTGGCATCATGTGGACGCGACAGAGATCTGGCACTGGTACGCTGGCGCGCCGCTGGAGCTATCGCTTGCCACCTCCGACCATGACAACCCGATCGCCCACACGCTGGGTCCGGATCTCGCAGCAGGACAACGGCCACAGCTAATTGTGCCGCCATATCACTGGCAGGCCGCGCGCACGCTGGGCGCATGGACGCTGGTGGGGTGCACGGTCTCGCCGGGCTTCGAGTTTTCAGGGTTCGTGATGGCTCCGCCGGACTGGTCGCCGGGCAGCTAGGAGGCTCAGCCCGCGTTGCGCGACTGGGTCAGCACGCGGGTGACGTCTTCGGGCGCCACGCGGCCGCTCCACGGATCCTCGGGATTCACCTCGATGATCAGTTCGCCATCCTTGAACTCCACGCGCGGAGCCTTACCCCGGCGCAACGTGACCTTCTCAATCTTCGAAGCCGCACGCCCGGCCTGCCCGTTGGCGGTGCGCACGCCCAGCACGAGGATGCTGAGCGCATCCGCCGCAAAGGCTTCCCGCGTAGTGAAAGCCTGTGTGCCCCAGACGGTCACGTCATGACCGGCTAGCTTGGTCAGCTCGTTGACGGCGGCGATGCGCATCGCATCAAGGCCGGCCGTCATCACTGGCGCCGACAAGGGCGGGAGATAGCCCCGGTGCGGGTCGGCCGGCATGCCGCGGGCGTCATGCAGGTAGGAGACGACGCTGCCGGTCATGGTCACCTTGAGGACCGTGCGGCCACGATAGTCCATGAAAAGGGTAGAGCCGCCCGCGCCGGGAACCGGGACAAGCGGGAGAATTTCGTTGCTGCCGTCCAGCTGCAGAAGAACCATCGAGCCGCGCTGTTCGAGCAGGAAGCCGCCGCTGGGCGAGCCAAGGTCGTCATAGCGGACGGCGCCGGGAGGCAGGCTGGACACCTGGGAGCGTGTGGTCGCGAAGGTAGGCGGCGGCATCTCTGGCGGCTGCGCGAAAGCCGGGGCGGCTGCGCCGAGCCCCAGTCCAATCGCTACCGCGATCCCTGCAGCGGCTTTTGCCGCCAGCCAATGAGATACTTTCACCTTCATCCCCGCCATATGGCACGGAAAACAGGGCGATTCTTTGTTCGCAACGAGAGCCCCACAGAGGACGATGCGGCCTTTCAGCGGCAGACGCAAGACTGCCGAACCCAACGAAATCAGGCCTTTAGAGAGTCTTTCCCCGGCGTTGCTCTGATGCCTCGCCCCCATTCGCCACACGTGCCGTGGCGACATTAGCCTGCGATGTATTGCCCGCCATTTGCGGTGAGAGTCGCGCCGGTGATGAACCCCGCGTCGCCGCCCGCCAGGAACGAGACGCAGCCCGCAATCTCGCTGGCCGAACCAAGGCGGCCGACGGGAATAGTGGCGATGATACTCTCGAGAACCTTGGCCGGCACGGCCTGGACCATCTCGGTGTCGATGTAGCCGGGGCAGATCACGTTCACGGTGATGCCCTTCTTGGCGTTTTCCTGAGCCAGCGCCTTGGTGAATCCGATCAGGCCCGCCTTGGCGGCGGAGTAGTTCACCTGCCCCACCTGCCCCTTCTGGCCGTTGATCGAGGAGATGTTGATGATGCGGCCATAGTTCCGCTCGCGCATGCCCTCGATCGTGAGGCGGCAGAGGTTGAAGGCCGAGGTGAGATCGATGCGGATGACATCGTCCCACTGCTGGCGGGTCATCTTGTGAAGGGTCGCGTCGCGGGTGACGCCGGCATTGTTGACCAGGACGTCGATGGGCCCGAGTTCGGCGTTGATCCTGGCGATCCCGTCGGCGCACGCGTCGTAATCGCCCACATCCCACTTGTAAGCCTTGACGCCCAGCTCCTCGGCGCACTTGGCGGCGGCTTCGTCATTGCCAGCATAGTTGGCGGCCACCTTGAAGCCGTCCCGGACCAGGCGCTCCGTGATCGCCCGCCCGATACCGCGGGTTCCCCCAGTAACCAGCGCCACCTTCGTCATAGCCGTCTCCCATCCATTCACGAGCAGGTGATCGCTATAGCAGATTCACTAACGGGCGGTCTCGCAAAGCATGTGCGGCAAAGTTTTTTGCTGCGCACATGCTGCGCACGCGGAAGGGTGTGTGCAGTTGCGTAAAGTTCGTGCTACATCACGATCTGTACGGGAATTAATGAGCTGGTCCGCCAGGCTGGGGTCGCGCAATCCCCTTCCGGCAAGGGCCGCCTGACGGGAGACGCACTTGTCGCAATCCAACGGTAACGGCGCCCACGAGAAGATAGTCATCAAGAAGTATGCGAACCGACGCCTCTACGACACGTCGACGTCCGCTTACGTCACCCTGGAACATCTCTCGGAACTGACCCGCCAAGGGAAGGACTTCATCGTGCAGGACGCCAAGAGCGGCGAAGACCTGACCCGCGCCGTCCTCGCCCAGATCATCTTCGAGCAGGAGAACAAGAAGGAGGGCGTGCTGCCCGTCTCATTCCTGCGCCAGCTGATCCAGTTCTACGGCGACAATTTTCAGACCATGCTCCCCGCCTATCTCGAACTGTCGATGAAGACGTTCAACCAGCAGCAGGACAAGTGGCGCGACTACATGAACACCGCCGTCGGCGAGGACAAGGCGAAGGCCTTCGAAGAGCAGATCCGCAAGAACATGGCGATGTTCGAGGACACGATGAAGTTCTTCACGCCCTTTGTTCCGGGCGCCCCCGGCGTTCCGGGCATGCCCGGGATGCCGGGCGTAGCAGGGGGAGCCACTGCGCCGCGTGCTGACGAGGCGAAGCCGTCGGCCAGCGCGCCGCCGAGTGGACTCGACGCCATCCGCGCGATGCAACAGCAGATGCTGGAAATGCAGAAGCAGCTGGCGCAGATCGCCACCGGCGCCTACACGCCGCCCGCCGACAAGGACAAGGCGCAGTAGGAAACACGACACCGATGGACATCCGCGACACCATCTTTGCTGATGCTGTCGCGGCCATCGACGCAGGCGATGTCACCCGCCTCGACTCACTGATCACGCAGCACTCGCACCTCGTCGGAGATCGTCTCCAGACGGATGAACCGGGCCATTTCGCCGACCCCTATCTCCTGTGGCTCGTCGCGGAAAACCCGATCCGCAACGGGAGGCTGCCGGCTAATATCGCCGAGGTGGCGATGGCGATCATCGACCATATCGACCAGCAGCGCCTCAGTTCGCGGCCGGCCCAGATCGACTACGCCGATCTGGAAGCAAGACCGCGCCCCCGCGGTTAACCATTCGTCTGCCGATTTAATGTGCGCGCATGCAACGCGGTGCGCCGCTTGCAGTTTACTCTGCATGCGTATCGAACCCGCTCCTTACGTGTTCCGGAATGAGGACCGCCGCCAGCGGTTCGATGACCGGCGCGCGAGCGAAACCGAGCGCAGCACCGAAGAAGCCACCCGCCAGACCCGCGCCGTTCACGCTGCCCCAAAATGGTTCGCACCGACATTCGGCGCCCATATCCTCGGCCAGGCCACGCCCGTGCGTGTGCCTGCCGCCCAGGTTCGCCGCGCCTACGCGCAGCCTGAAGAGCGCATGCCCCTGCGTCCGGGCACGATCACCAGCGCCTGAATTCGTTAAACCAGCCAGGTCAAATGCCGGCCGTGGGGATCGACTTCGGCCAGCGTGACATCACTGCGTCTGCCCTCGTCCCACGCCGCCACGTGAAGCACATAACGTGTTGATCCCGGCTGCCCCGTGATCACGCTTTCTGGCTCGAAGCTCAGCCACGCCAGCCGCCTGCCCGGCGATGTCCTTGCGCCGGCTGCAGCGATGGCCTCCAGGATGGAGTCACGCACATCGCGCGGAGGGTACTGCAGGAAAACTGAGTGGTAGATCACGCTCGTGCCCTGCGGCAGTTCGCCGGCGAGCGCGCGACGCGTCCACACCGCGGCATCCGCCTTTTCGACTTTCACCCCGGTCGCCTGCGCCAGATCGAGCGCGGCGAGAAGGCGTTCAAGCCGCGCCGTCTGGTCGGCCCATACATAGGCGCGCAGGCGAAGGCGATCATCCGGATTCGCGGCGTCGAGCGGGTTCTGGTCACAAGCCGCGCGTGAGGCGATGGCGATGTCGCGCCATGGTGGCAGCGGCGCGCCCCTGACTTCTGTCGGCATAAACGGCCCGGCGACGCCCGCCCGTCGCCATGCCGGATACGCATAGGCGAAGCGGTCCCAGTTGAGATTGAGCCCCGCGCTCGCGCCCAGTTCGAACAGATGGAAGGGCTCAGGGCTATGCTGCGCCAGCCACATGAAGCCGGCTGCCAGGCCAGTTGACCGCGCGGTCTCGTTGGTCTGCGGCGGCGAGCGCATGAAATCGCGCACCCACGCATCGTCATGTTGCAGGAAGGCGATCACCGCAGGCCAGATGCGATCCATCGACCAGTCGCCGCGCGCGTCAGGATACTCCGCCGCGAGCGCGGTATCTCGCCCCGTCAGCGCCGCCGCATGCAGCGCGCCAGCCCATCGCAGCGAAACGGCATCGGCGCGCGGATTACCCTGCCAGCCGTCGATCAGCTGCGCCACCGGTCCACCGGCTTCGATGTCATCTGCCCCACGCGCCAGAAGCTCTGACGTGAACCGCGACCCGAACTCGGCGCAGAAGCGCGACTGAAGACGAAACTCTTCCAGCACCAAGACCATCAGCTCACCTCACGGCGTCATCACCACGCGCCCGATGACCTTGCCATCGCGCAGATCATTCAGCGCGGCGTTCACCTGATCGAGCGGCCGCGTCGCCACGGGTACATCCGGCGCGCCCTTGCGGTTCACCAGCTCCAGCAGCTCCGCGATCTCCGGCAGGCTGCCGACATAGCTGCCTTGCACGGTCAGGGCCTTCATCGGGAAGAAGGGCGTCGAGATCGTTACGTCGCCGCCGAACAGGCCGACGACGACAACCTTGCCGCCCTTGATCGTCGCATCGACGCCAAGCTTCACGGTTGCGCCCGCGCCAACGAAATCGATCACCGACCACGCCCCGCCGCCCGTTGCCGCGCGGATCTGGTCGAGCGCATCCTTCGCCGATCCATCGATCACCACGCCCGCGCCCGCCGCCTTCGCCGCTGCGCGCTTGGCCGGATCGATATCGACGACGATGGTGGACTTGCCGCCCATCTTGCCATGCAGCGCCAGCGCCATCAGACCAACGCCACCCGCGCCGATCATCACCACCGGCTCGTCGCGCAGCGTGTCGCTCACCTTCTTCAGCGCGCCATAGGCCGTGACGCCCGAGCATGCCAGCGGCGCCGCGCGTTCCGGCGCCAGCGATCCAATGTCGAACAGATAGCGCGAATGAGGAACCAGCACGTGCGTGGCAAACCCGCCGCCGCGGTGAATGCCAACGCTGCACGGCTTCACGCAGAGATTCTCTTCGCCGCGCCGGCACACCACGCACTCTCCGCATCCCATCCACGGATGGATCAGCCGCACATCACCAACCGAAACGCCCTTTGCATCCGGTCCCTTGGCGATCACCTCGCCGACATTCTCGTGACCCATGGTCAGCGGCAGTTTCACGCCGCGATCCTGCAGGCGCAGCTTCTGCCCGCCTCCGATGTCGTAATAGCCGTCCCAGATATGCAGGTCCGAATGGCACACCCCCGCCGCGATCACGCGCAGCACAACCTCGGCGCCTTTGGGCTGCGGCGTCTCGCGCTCGATCCGCTGCAGCGGCGCACCGCACTCGCAAACGTCATAGCTGAGCATGAATATCTCCGGCCGAATTTGTCTTCGATAGCCTAGGCCTTCAACGCATTCCGCGCCAGACGGTCTGCGCGACCGGCCAGTGCGGGAATGCGGTTCGCGCCGTGCATCAGCTTCACCGCCGCTACCGCGACGTCCAGCTCCATTCCGGCCGCCGTGACATAAAGCGGGCTGTCGCTCGACCCGCGCCGCACTTCGGCGGCCCAATAGCTTGCGCCATGAAACTGCGTCTTAGCGATGCCCACCACGGCGCTCGTCCCGCCGAGAGCGGTGTGAAGATGCGCGCCGAGGCCCTTGCGATCCTCGACGCCGAGCCAGACATAGCCGTCGATGACGATGACATCCGGCTTGCGCGGCAGCATCGCGAGAACAGAGAGCAACAGCGGCAGTTCGCGCTTGTAGAATTCGCCGGGCTGATACGACTCAGCTACCCCTGCACGGTGGCTAAACTCGCTCAGCGGTTCGGCCGAATCCCAGCTCGCCGCCATAACGCATGCTGCCGCCGATGCGTCGTTGCCGTAAGCCGCATCCAGAACGGCAATCACCTCAGCGCGATATGACGGCGTCGGCTTCAACCTCGACCAGCCAGCCCGGGTTGATCAGCGCGTGCGTGCCGAGGAAGGAGGTCGCAGGTTCGATATCCTTGAATATCTCGCCGTGCACCTCGCCCGCCTCGCGCCAGCGCGTCATGTCAGTGAGGAAGACGCGGGTGCGCACGATATGCTTGAGGTCCGCCCCGGCCTCGACCAGCGCCGCCTCGATGATTTCGAAACAACGCTTCGTCTGGCCCTTCACGTCGCCTGGCGCCGCCACCGAGCCATCCGGCGCGATGGGCGCACAGCCCGATACGAACACCAGATCGCCCACGCGCACAGCGCGCGAGAAACCCAGTCCCAGCTTCGATCCGCTAGGAACCTTGGTTACGTTTCCACCAGACATGGGATCAAGCCCGCTCGATCGCCATGGCGATGCCTTCGCCGCCGCCGATGCAGAGCGCAGCCATGCCCTTCTTGGCGCCCTTCTGCTCCATGGCGTTGATCAGCGTGACCACGACGCGCGCGCCCGAGGCGCCGATCGGGTGACCCAGCGCGCAGGCGCCGCCATTCACGTTGACCTTGTCATGGCCGATGCCGAGTTCCTTCATCGCGATCATGGGGACGACGGCGAACGCCTCATTGATTTCCCACAGGTCCACGTCGGAGGCTTTCCAGCCGGCCTTGTCCAGCGCCTTCTTCATCGCGGGAACGGGGGCCGTCGTGAAGTAGGCCGGCTCGTGACTATGAGCGGCGGCGGCGACGATCCGCGCCAGCGGCTTGAGGCCACGCTTCTTGGCTTCGGATTCCTTCATCAGCACGAGCGCAGCAGCGCCATCTGAAATGCCCGACGCGTTGGCGGCCGTCACCGTGCCGTCCTTCGAGAAGGCGGGGCGCAGGGTCGGGATTTTTTCCGGCATAGCCTGACGCGGCAGTTCGTCGGTGTCGATCGTCACATCGCCCTTCTTGCCCTTGACCGTCACAGGAGCGATTTCGCGCTTGAAACGACCTTCCTTCGTGGCGGATTGCGCCCGGCTCAATGTCTCCAGCGCGTAGGCGTCCTGCTGTTCGCGCGTGAACTGGTATTCCTTCGCAATCATGTCGGCGAAATTGCCCATCGCGCCGCCGCCATAGGCGTCTTCGAGACCATCCGTCGCCATGTGGTCACGCAGTGCGGCCGCGCCATATTTGTGGCCCTTGCGCAGGTCCACGAGGTGCGGAGCGTTGGTCATGCTCTCCATGCCGCCCGCGACAACCACGGTGGCGT
Organism: Hyphomonadaceae bacterium UBA7672; assembly: GCA_002483135.1. Classification (GTDB taxonomy): domain Bacteria; phylum Pseudomonadota; class Alphaproteobacteria; order Caulobacterales; family Hyphomonadaceae; genus UBA7672. Next base: position 46,650 of record DLHI01000018.1, read on the forward strand.
CGCCCGCGAGAATGGCCGCGCGGCCCATCACGGCAGCCTGCATGCCCGAGCCGCACATCTTGTTGACGGTAGTGGCTTCCGAGCTTTTCGGCAGGCCCGACTTCAGCGTCGCCTGGCGCGCAGGCGCCTGGCCCTGTCCCGCCGGCAGGCAGTTTCCCATGTAGACGAGTTCAACGTCCTCGCCCTTCACGCCCGCTTCGGCCATCGCGGCCTTGATCGCGTGGGCGCCCAGTTCGTTGGCCGAGAAGCCGGCCAGTTCGCCCAGCATCGCACCCATCGGCGTGCGCGCCATGCCTACGATGACTACCGGATCGGATGCGCTCATGGAGATAGCCTTCCTCTGAAATGTTGGCCGCACAATCAGCCCAACCTGTCCCAAGTCAAGCGTCCTGGAACGCCGCTGGGGCATGAGAGTTGATCTTCTACTCTAGTATGGAGGACGCGCGATGTCAGGCCTGAGGATCGAACATGGCGCATGGGTGATGGTCGGAGACGGGGAAAAGGCGCTTTTCCTGCGCAATGAAGGCGATGCGGATTATCCCAACCTGCAGGTCCTTAATGCCTGGACGCAGGACAACCCGAAAACCGCCGATCAGGGCGTAGATCGCCCGGGGCGAACCCATGCCTCGACCGGCGAACACCGCAGCGCCGTGCAGCAGACCGACTGGCACCGCCTGGAGAAGCATCTCTTCGCCGGCCGGATCGCCGAGGCGCTGTATGAGGCCGCGGACAGGAAGGCGTTCAGCCAGCTGGTGATCGCCGCCCCACCCGTGATCCTGGGCGAGCTTCGCAAGGCGCTCCACAAGGAGGTGGCTGACAAGGTTGTCGCCGAGATCGCCAAGGACTTCACCCACATGCCCAGCCACGAGATCGAGAAGGCGCTGACGGGCCCAGCTGCGGCCTAGTCGCGGATCGCCAATGCGATCAGACGTCGTGCGCCGGATTGCCCATTCCGGGCGCTCCGGGCGGCGCGGCGCCATCAACAGGCCGCTCGCCGAATGTCATCGGCTCGCGCAAGGCGGGCAATTCATCAAACAGGGTCGGTTCGGCAACTGGCGCCGCGGGCACATCGGGCGCGCTGGCTTCCGCCTCCCCGCCCGATGCAGTCAGTTCAGGCCCGGGCGCCTTAGCGCTTCTTTTTCTTCTTCGCCTTGTCGCCTCCACCCACGTCCTCAACCTCGAACGTGATCTGGAGGTTGACCCGGTAGGACGTGATCTTCCCGTTCTCGATCACGGTCGACAGGTTATTGACGTTTGCGGATCGCAAGCCGCGCACCGTCTTCGAGAAGCGCGCAACGGCAGTCTGGATTGCGTCCTCGAATGATTTCGGCGACTCGCTGAGAATCTGTTCGGACTTCATGATGGCCATGGCTTGTCTCCCAACTGGCGAAGGAAGGGGACCCTACGCGCGAGGCGATGGCAATGCGTCTCGCGCAGCGCGCGAAGCATCAGCCACGCAGCCAGCCCCGCCGCGACCCACGCTCTCATGACCATGCCTTCCAGCAGTATCCGGTCATTGGACCCGCACACACGCGGAGAATCAAAACCGAATGACGTCCACATGCCGCAAATTCGGGGCGCTTGTGGAGCCGATAGCCTGAGCGCAACATAGGCAGGCAACGGGGAGAAGACAGCGTGGCAGACAGCTTCATCACCACCACGGTCGAGAACCGCATCGCCGTCGTCCGTTTCGATCGCGGCAACAAGGCCAATGCGCTGTCGGTGGAGGCGATGCGCCAGTTGACCGACGCGGCGCGCCAGTTCCACGCCCGTCCCGATGTGTCCGCCGTCATCCTGACCGGACGCGCCGACAACTTCACGCTTGGCGCAGATCTGAAGGATCCGGCTCGCGCCAGCCAAAAGGACGAGGGCCTCGCCCAGCGCCGCATCTCGCTGCGCGCGGGCCCCGAAATGTGTGAAGCGTGGGAGAAGGTGGACGCCATCACCATCATGGCGATCGAGGGATGGTGTGTCGGCGGCGGCGCGGCCCTTGCTGTGTCGTGCGATCTGCGCGTGATGGCGACGTCGGCGCGGCTCTATGTGCCCGAGGTGGCGCGCGGCATGAATATGAGCTGGGGCTCGATCCCGCGCATGACGGCGCTTGTCGGACCGGCGCGGGCCAAGCGCCTCGCCGCGTTGTGCGAAAAGGTCGACGCCGAGACTGCTCATGCCTGGGGCCTTGCAGACGCCATGTCCGAAGATGGCGGCGCCGTCGCGCGCGCCATGGAGTTCGCGCAGACCGCAGCCGCGTTGCCGCCCACCGCGCTGAAAATGGTAAAGCACGACGTGAACGTGGCCGCACTTGCGTTGTCGCAGGCAACGGCACATCGCGATCTTGAAGCCTTTGCCCTGATGCAGCAGAGCGAGGATTACGGGGAAGGCATCGCTTCCTTCCTTGAAGGTCGCGACCCGGATTTCACCGGGAACTAGCGCGCGGCAGGCAAGCGAAACTGTGTCGTTTGAGTCACGCTCGCCAGACCGAGCGTCGCCAACGCTTGGTTCATCGCGAGTTCATACCACATCAGCGGAAGTGTCACATTACAGGCTGGCGACAGACCGGCCGCTCCCAGAACGCCTCCCATGCGCCAGCCGACGCAGCAGCGAAACCGCGTCTCCGATCTGCTTGTTATCTGGGCCGCGCCTCTTCTCGCGCCGGGACTGATCCTGCTCGCGTGGAGCGCCGGCCCCGAGGCCTTCAGCATCTGGGTTTCATCCGACACCAGCGTCTATGAACATGCCGTCGCCTTCGTGCTGTTGCTGTCGCTGCTGATGGGCATCTACATCCTGCTGACGCGCGACCTGAAGCCATACCCTGGTCTTCGTCCGTGGCTGATCGCGTGGTGTCTTGGCGTCGGATATTTCCTCGGCGAAGACATGAACTGGGGCCAGCACCTTTTCGGGTGGCAGGCCGAGGGCTTCTTCGCAAGCAACAAGGAAGCCGAGACCAACCTCCACAACATGAACCCCTGGTTCAATCAGAAGCCGCGAATGCTGGTTCAGGCATGGGTGCTCGTGGTCGGCTTCCTTGTGGCGCTGGCCACAACGCGCCACCGCGAAGTTTGTGCCCGCGCAGCTCTGGCCCGGTCGTCGCACGATGTGGCTGGCGCTGGCCGCGTCGATCATCCCGCTAGTCGAGTGGGTCGTCCGCGCCGTGGCGGGCCCAGACCAGGGCGGCATCCCGATCCGCTTCAGCGAAGTGCAGGAGTTCTTCTTCGCGTGGTTCTTCCTGCTCTACGCCATCGACCTGTCCGGCCGACTTCTGCCGGCCAAACGCGAGCCTGCAACAGCTGTCCCCACGCACGCCGAGTAACAGCTAGTCGTGGCTGCCCAGCCCGGCGCTGATACGGAACATGTGTCCGTCCGGATGGCGCAGGTGAAACTCGCGCACGCCCCACGGCTCGTCCGTCGGCGGATAGGTGACCGTCATGCCAAGCGCCATCGCGGTCGCATGCAGCGCATCCACCTCCGCCGGATTATCCAGCCACCAACTCATCCAGACGCCGTCGGTCTGATCATCGCCAGGAAATTTCGGCATCACGGTTCCACGCGCCCCCTGCGCGCCGACGCAGAGAAATATCTCCGCCTTGTCGCTGCAGACGCTGCCGAAACCTACGCCGTCGCCATTGTCCCACTGGAAGCCCGCACGCCAGCCCAGCTTCTCGAACCACGTCTGGCTCTCGATGACGCTGGAGACGTTGAGGATGGGCGTGACGTTCTGGATGGGCACCGGGCGGCACACCTACCAGACGCGCCAGAGCGCTGCATCACGCATCGGAGTCGCGCGCGCATCATCGATCTGTGCGATCTGGCCGACCTCGCACGGTCGCCCCGCATCTGGTCGAACTTCGTAGCCGCTGGTGGACTTCAGCCGCCACGACCAGCCGGGATGGAATTCGAATTGCCGGTTGCGCACTTCCAGCGGTTCACATTCCGCCTTCAGCGTGACGAGAAAGTAGTCGCGTCTGTCATCGCGAAACAGGATGTTCCTGTTGTCGACCACCCAGGCGGAATTGAAGTCGTGCCGCAGCTGCAGCGTCTCGACCCTCTTTCCATCGAGCGAAACAAGCTGCGTCTTGGTTTCCGGCTCCGCCAGCGACGGCGCGGCGAGGAAGGCCGCAGAGGCTGTAAGCGTTACGAGCAGTGAGGCAATGCGCATCGTCATGATCGCTCCTCCATCGCGGGCGGAGGCCCGCCTGAAGCGCGGAAGCTAGCACGAAAGCCGAAGTGCATCCATGCCGTCTATTTCAGCTTAGTTCGGAGTTCTTCGCAGTACGCATTCGAAATCTGTATGTCCCGATCCGTCGCCCATTCCGGCGCGGGCAGATCGCAGTTGGCGAGCTGAAATTCGTCCAGGGTTGCGGGCTTGCTTTCAAGAACGCGCGCGACGCTCAATTCGCGCTCGCCACTGCCCAGGTGACCGTGACCCCATGGACCCTTTTCGGTCACTGTTCCCTCAACAGAAATCCACATGACCTGCGCGTTGCCCAGGCCGGGTACGTCCTGCAGGTCGGTTCCTGACACACGTCGCATATCGCCGGAAAGCCACCACTGCTCCGCCACCCCTGCGGGAAGGAAGGAACTCACTTCGAACCCAGAGAGATACAAACCCTGGTAGGTCTTCTGGACACCGGGCTCAGGTCGGTTGTCGCGCGCCGCGCAGGCAGCAGCCACGCACAACACCATGAGACCCGCCGCCAGCCGCATCACGCCGCGCTGACTGTTGCGGAAATGAACCCGCCGCCCAACACGGTTGCGCCGTCGGGCGCTGCGTAGATCACGCAGGCTTGCCCCGGCGCGACGCCTTCTTCGGGCGTGTCGAACGCAAAGCCCGGCGCGCCGTCGACCAGCGTCATCCGACCTGGCACAGGCGCGCGCGTCGATCGCACGCGCGCAAGCGCGGGAACGCCTGCCGCGCACGCATCCGCGAGCGAGCCTTCGCCGAGCCAGTTGCTTTCGCCGATCGCCAGCGACGCCGTGAGCAGCGCTTCACGCGGCCCCACGATCACGCGGTTTGCAGCGGCGTCGATCTTCACGACGAACAGCGGCTCGCCCGTCGCGACGCCAAGGCCACGGCGTTGGCCGATGGTGTATCGGATAATCCCTTCGTGCTGGCCCATCACGCGGCCATCCATGTGCACGATATCGCCCTGCGCAGTCGCGCCGGGGCGCAGCTTCTGCACGATGTCGGAATACTTTCCTGCCGGCACGAAGCAGATGTCCTGGCTGTCGGGCTTGGCCGCGACCTGCAGGCCAAGCGCGGCCGCCGCGCGACGCACATCCGGCTTCTTCATGCCGCCCAGCGGGAAGCGCAGGAAGTCGAGCTGTGCGCGCGTGGTGGCGAACAGGAAGTAGGATTGATCGCGATCGGGATCGGCGGCGCGTGAAAGCTCCGCACGTCCGCCCGCATCAAGCGTGCGGCGGATATAGTGGCCAGTCGCCATTGCATCAGCGCCAAGATCCTGTGCGGTCGTCAGCAGGTCCGAGAACTTCACGGTCTGGTTGCAGCGCACGCACGGGATCGGCGTCGAGCCTTTCAGGTACGTGTCCGCGAAGTCTTCCATCACCTGCTGACGAAAGCGGCTTTCATAGTCGAGCACATAGTGCGGAATGCTCAGCGCCTCGGCCACGCGGCGTGCATCGTGAATGTCCTGCCCCGCGCAGCACGCGCCCTGCTTCTTCAGCGCGGCGCCGTGATCGTAGAGCTGCAGCGTCACGCCAATCACATCGTAACCGGCATACTTCAGCAGCGCCGCAACGACGGACGAATCCACCCCGCCCGACATGGCGGCCACCACGCGGATTTCCGAACGCGGGCGCGGGTCGCCCGGGAACAGGTCAAGGTCGGCGCCCGACAGGTCCACATTCTTGAGCTTAGAGAAATCGCAAAGGCCGTCGGCGACCGGAAAATCCGCTTCGACAGTAACGGCAGGCGAGCCGCCACGCGGCCCGATCAGGGTAGTCATCTTGTCCTCTCCCACGGGTTCAAGGCCCGAAGCAGCAATTGAGAGCCGCATATAGTGTAAAAGCGGCAGAATGTGGAGCCCGCCGCTGGTTCGATAGAAATCGCCCGCTATCATGGGGAAATGGATGTGAATCAGGCCCGCCCGGAAATCATCGCCCTAGCGACCCGGCTTCATGCCGGTCAGACGGACAAGGCGGGCCATCCCTACATTGGCCACCTCGCGCGGGTCGCCGCCCGGCTGGCTGAGCGTTGGCCGGACGCCAGCCGCGACGAGCGCGAGGCGGCCTGGTTGCACGACAGTCTTGAAGACACCGAGGCGACGGAAGCATCCCTCCTCGCTGCCGGGGCGAGCCCCGAGACCGTCCGCATCGTCCGGGCAGTCACGCGCCCGCACGGTTCGGACTATCTGGCCTGGATCGCCGAGCTTGCTGCTGCAGGCGATGTGTCGATCCTTCGCGTCAAGCTCTCCGACAATGCCGACAACATCGATCCGGCGCGCGTTGCGCAGCTACCGGACGGCGCGGCGCGTGTCGCCAGCCGCTACGAGCCAGCCCGGCGGTTGCTCGAAGATGGCCTCGCTAAGGCTGGCGGCTGATGGCGATGACGGCTGACCCGCCCACCCCGCATCATTTCCAGACCAACCAGCCGCGCGAGTTGCTGGCGTGTGTCGAGCATGCGGCGGAGCTGGCCGACAAGGCGGCCGAGGATCATGGCGCATGGCGCTGGCTGATCATCGCGATGACGCTGGGGGTCCAGAACGCCTGCCTCTGCGCGCTCGACCATGGCGACGAGTTCGGCACCAAGGGCATGACGCGCGCCGACGCCCGCATCGTCACGCGCTGGACCAAGAGCGGCCGCCACGGGCCCGAGCCGCTGGCCGTGCGCGAGCCGCGCATCGTCTCGCCGCTCGAGCTGCTGCGGCGCGTAGGCGATCCCCACTTCCTGCGCCCGCCCTTCCAGCTGCCGCTCAATCACATCATGACCGAGGCGTTCGATGATCTCGTCGACCTGCGCAACACCTTCCTGCATTTCAGCGAGGATGGCTGGACTGTGGACCTGCGCGAAGTCCCGCCGCTGATCCTCAACGCCTGTACAGTGATCCGCCATCTCAGCGTGACGCAGCCGATCTACCTCCGCCACGCAGGCCCGCGCCACCGCGAACGCGTGGCGGCTGCGCTCGATACGATCGAAGCGGCGATGGAGCATTATCCCGAAGAAGACGCGGCCTAGCCCGCCCGCCCCAGCGCCTTCAGCATCGCGTCGGGATCTCCGCCCTGTTCGCTGACGGCGAGTTTCCAGCGCGCCAGCGCCTCGCGGTAATAGTCCTTGATGCACGGGCTGCAGTGCCGGTGGCAGCAGAGGTATTCCTCTGGCTCGTTCGGCGGCGCCGGAAATGAATCGGAGGGCGAAGTCATCGCCCTCCGTTACATCAACTCATCCGACAGGTGTAGGGCGCCTCACGGCGCCTTGCAGGTGAAATGCTCGGGGCTCTTGCCATCGCCCGTGCCTGTGTAGGTCTGCTGCTGCGGATAGGCGCACAGCTTGCGCGCGCCGCCCGACGCGAAGCTGGCCGTCAGTTCGTCCGGCGCGGCTTTCGTGCTGACCCAGCTGTCGAGAGCATCGAGATAGTCCACCCGATCCGGCCCCGGGCCACCGGCGCAGTGCCCGACGGCAGGCAGCATGAACATGCGCACATCATTGCGCGCGGTCGCGTCGTTGGCGTAGACCGCATCGACATAACGCGTGCTCATGAAGGGTGAGAGCGCCGAGTCCGACCAGCCGTGATACATCAGCAGCTTGCCGCCGCTGCCCCGGAAAGCCGACAGGTCAGGGTTGGTGGGCGACAGGGTCATCTGCACCGCCTTCATCTCGGCCGGAAGGGTCGCGAGGTTGGTGCGCGAATGATCCCAGGTCGGATCGAGCTTCACGAAATAGCGCATGAACTCGATGGAGAAACCGTAGGCAAGGCTAGGCTGGCCTTCACCGATGCGGTTCTTGCTGCCGGCGAGCCACGTGCCCCAGTCCATCTCGGTCTGTTCGCCGCCATAGGGGAAGGCGACATGGAACGGCTTGCCGCTCACCATCGGCCCGCGCACGATGGCGTCCACAGCGGCGACCTGCGCCGGCGTGAGACAGTCAGCCTTGCCGCCGCTCTTGCACTGAATTGTTTTCACATCGAACGTGCAGACGCGCGGATCATTCATGATCCCGTCTTTCAGGCCATCAAGCGCATCGCATTTTTCCATCACCGCCTTGGCGAGGATGTTGCGCGCAGGCGTATCCAGCACCGGCGTCTCGACCTTCTTCGGATCGGGATACATCTTCTGCGTGATGGTGGAGAATGCTGCCGTGATGCCCATAAAGTCGATGGCCGGGGCGCCTGCGATGATCCCGTCGAAATCGTCGGGATAGCGTTGGGCCATCATCAGCGCCTGCCGCCCGCCATTGGAACAACCCGCGAAGTATGCACGGTCGCTCTGCCGCCCATAGCGCGCATTCACCAGCGCCTTGGCCGCCTCGCTCGTACGGTGGATCGCAGCGTGAGCGTAGTTGGCGATGCGCTCATAGTCACCGGCGGCCCAGGCGCCGTCGATGCCCCGCGCCGGCGAGGAATGCCCCGTATCCGTGCCGGCGACGGCATAGCCTTTCTGCAGCGCCTGCAGGCCGAGCGCCTGGCTCTCCACGCGACCGGCGAAGCCGCCCTGCCCGCCCATCACGAACTTCCCGTTCCACGCCTCAGGCAACCAGACCGAGAAGTTGATCTCCTTGCCGATAACGCCGTCGACCTTGCAGTGCGGAGCGGGCGAGGCGCCGGGCGCGGCCTTGGTAATTTTCACGTCCGGCGCACGAAACCCGGCGAGCGACTCGCAGGCAATCTGCGCCTGGGCCGTGCCTGCAATCGCTGCAGCGAAAGCCGCAGCCGCCATCGTTCCAATCAGTCTGCCGCGCAGGGCCATGGACGTCTCCCAAACAGTTTCTGTTTTCCGCAAAGTGCCACGGGCGCGCCGTCGTGCAAGGCCCATGAGGGTTGACGTCACGTCCTGAATAATTTCCGATGCGCAGCGCCAGGCCAGCGCACGCTATTCCAGCATGTTGAGCAGCGACATGTTGCGCAGCACGTTGAATACGCTGGCAGACGACTCATAGGCGAACTGCGCCTGGTTCAACCGCACCGCGACCTCTGCGAGGTCCACATTCACGATGCCGCCGATAGCTTCGTCCAGCGCGTCCAGGCGTGATGTCAACCGCGTACTGGCGGATGCGACTTCCTTCGTCAGGCGCCCGTTCTCGGACTGGCGGCTGAGGATGGTGTCGAAAGCCGAATTGAGGGCGGCCAACTCGCTCTCGACAGCTGCGCGCTGCGTCGCCGTGAGGTCGCCATCGAATGGACCATCCACGCCCTCATCCATTTCGGCCAGACGCTTGAGTGCTGCGAACGCGTTTGTCGCCACATCATCGGCGACGAGGCCGGCAGACACGACCCGGCTTTCCTCTACCCGCATCATCTGCGAGGCGGCGCCCTGCTCGATGGAGTCGGTCAGAGGATTGGCTGCGAGGTCGCTGAGTGAATCGGCGGTGATCGGCGGGCGATCGTTCATCACACCACCGAACAGGTAGCGGCCACCTAGATTGGTGTTCATCGCGTCCTTCAGGACGGCGAAGGCCTCCTCGAGCTGAGCCCGAATGCCCTCGCCGCTATCGAGACTGAGGTTCTGGAACAGTTCGTCCTTCAGCTTGGTGACGGACTCGGCAGCGCGGCCCAGGGCCACGTCCTGGATCTGCAGACGTGTGGTCAGTTCATTGGCCGTGGCCTTGAAGCCTTTCAGGCGCCCCGTCAGGCGTTCGGCCGAAACCAGCGTCTGCGCCTCCCGGCCATAGCCCTTGAGATCGCTGGCCTTGGTCTGGGCTGAACTCTGGCGCGCGGCCTCGACAAGTTCTCGCTGCGCCCTCTGCAGGTCAGCCATCGAGCCGGCGGGGATCATCGCTGATGAAATTCGTGACATGGCGACAACTCTCTCAGACCATATTCAGTGTGATGTCGTACAGGTCGCGCGCCGCCTGGATCATGCGCGATGCGGCGGCATACGCCTGCTGGTAGGTCGTCATCTTGACGAGTTCCTCATCGAGGTTGACGCCCTCTTCTCCCATGCGGCGCGCGCGCACTTCTTCGCGCACCGACTCGGCTGCCAGCTTGGACGCTTCCAGCGCCTCGGCGCGAACCCCCGCATGGCCGGCAAGACGCGCGGCATAGTCCGAGATCGACGTCACCTGGCCGACAAGGCCGCCTGCTTCGGCAAAACGGCGCGAGGTTGTGCTGGACGCTTCGATCGCGAGTGCGCCACGGCCGTCGCCGGACGACAGCACGCGCTGTCCCGCCGCCGCGCCGGCAAGATCTGCCTGCGCAGACGCCAGCAGCTGTGGGTTCGATCCGATGTCGCTGCGGATGCTGAGAGAGCGCGAACGCTGCAGGGGGATGGATTCGCCGAGACCGAACAGCTCGGACATCGACATGTTGGTGTCGCCGCGCACGGTGGTGTCCTGTGTCACGTCAACCCGCGCCACGTTGTTGCTGGTCGGAACAATCTGGAGACGACCTTCGGCGTTGAGCTGGGCCTGGCCATACCCCTGCAGCGCCGTGTTGAGATCGGCACGCAGCGAGTCCATCGTCGCGCCGGCCCCTACGGTGAAGTCGATCCGCCGCATGATCGACCCGTCGTCATTGCGCACCGCGAAAGTCACGGTCTGTCCGGCGGTGAAGCCGTGGAGGTCCGTGCCCGAAAGCCCGGTCGCATAGCCAAGCGCGTTTCCGTGCGTGACGAGATCATTGAGACCGAATGTGTGGGAGAACCCCTTGCCCGCCCGCGTCGCCGGCGAAGTGATGTCATCGCGGATCGCGAGGCCTGTTCCCGGCGCCATCGCCTCGAGCTGGAGCTGGCCATTCGCGAAGCTGACCTGGCCATCGGCCCCCATCGCCGCGTTCAGCGCCGTCTGGAAATCGCCGACCGAGTTGGCGAAGTTGGTGATGTTGGCCTGATCGTCGATGATCTGCTGGTTGTCGAAGTCGACGCGGAAGTTGCGGACGACAAGCCCGGAAGCGTCAACGATGCCGATATGGGTGACGCCGGTGAAGTTGAGGCGATCCGTGGCGAGGAGCCCGGTGTTGCGTCCGGTCAACTCGCTCGGGGCCGGGACGGATGTGCCCGAATTGTGTGCTGCATTGAGCGCCTCGGCGGCCCCGGCCGCGAATTCGCCGAAGGCCAGCTGCAGGTTCACCAATTCGTGGTCGCGTGCGCGCAGCAAGCCCTTCAGTTCGCCGCCGCCAAGGTGCGACTCCAGCGGGGTCTCGGTCGTGGAGCGGGGCGACATCATGACGAGCCCCTGATAGGCCTCGCCGTCCGACGTCGAGCTTAGCCCCAGCACAGCGGCGTCAACATCGACAAGGAGGAGTCCGTCCGAGGTACGAACCTCGACACCGCCAAGCGAGCGATCCTGGGTGCGGATGTCGATGATCTCGGAGAGGCGATCCAGCATCCGCGCCTGCTCGGTCTCCGCCTCGGTCGCCGAGACGCCGCCGATCGTGGCGCGCTGGATGGAAGCGTTGAGACGCGCGATACCGCTCATCAGCGCGTTTGCCTCTTCCATTGCCGAGACGATGCGCGAATGCGACTCATCGCGCAGGGCCGCAATTTCCTCGGCCGTGGTGTCGAGCTGCGAGAGGAGTGTCTGCAGGTCCGACAGGGCCGACGACTGGCGCAGGGCTGAGGACGGATCAACCGCAAGGGAGCCGAAGCTCGAAAAGACCGGGTCAAGCGTTGCAAAGACCGACGAGGAGTCGGACGGATCGCCGAGAAGTCCCTGAGCGCGATCCATGAACTGCGCGAGCATGTCGGCGGCGGACACATCGGCCGCGCCGCGCATCTCGGCGGCGGAGAGAAAAGTGTTGGCGACGCGCGTGACCTCGATCTCGACGCCGGCCATGCCGCCGTTGGACGAGCGGGAGACAAAATTCACATCGAGCCGCGAATAGCCAACCGTGTTGACGTTAGCGACGTTGGTCGAGACAGCCTTCAACGCTTGCTGGTTTGCAAACAGCGCAGACAGGCCTGTTCCCATGATCGACTGGATCGACAAGACGCGGCTCCGGGTTCAATCGACCCGGCAGGAATTGCCCAAGGGGCGTAACCTGCCTGGCCGTTGCAACACGACCAGCCTTCACCGGCATCGTTCCATCTTCCTGAAAACAATCGCGAAACTTGCGCGACGGGAGCTTCTGCCCCGGAACGTCCCGGCTTGCTGGCCGTAACGTTGCCGTTAACCACGCAAGTTGCGGGCCAGCCCGGCTTTCCCTGCAGCGTCGGGATCGGCCGTATACGAACCGTTCAAATCGTCTCCGGGGCGGCAGAATCTGCAGGGCTACCCAGACAGACTTGCCGTGCGGAGCCGCTCCAGGCGCCGGGTGTTAACGACGTAAGGCCCGCTTTTCCGATGCATTTCGCAGCAAACGTTAATGGCTCGCACGTTGCAGGTCGTACGCGGGTTCGCCGCGCCACACCGGTCGGCGAACACGACGATTTCGCAATCGAGGCGTTGAGTGACCGCGACAGCTGCCCTACCCTTCAACACCAATGCAGGCCGCATCCAGAATGCAGCCACGGGCAAGCCGGGCGTCGAGGCGCAGGGCGCGGGTGAAGGCGGACAGGAGAGCTTTGCAACCGTCCTCGCCGGAACCGTCCAGACCACCGAAGCGGTTGCTGCCGGCGTTGCGCCCGCCGCGACCGTGACTGCCAACGCTTCCACCCAGATTTCGACAATGATCGCCGGCGCAACTGGCGAGGCCGACCCCATTCCTGCAGAGGCCATCGCCGAGGGCGTGGTGGCTGATCCCTCGCAAGCTGTGCCGGCAGCCGCAACGCAGGCGGCAATTGTGACCGCAGTGACCACCGCCGCGCCGAACCTCATTGGAGCCGCAGTTGTTGCCGACGCCGAAGCAGGCGATGCCGCGATCCCGGCGGAAGTCGAAGGCGCAGCGCTTCCACCGGCCGCGACCGCTGTTGTGGCAGCCGCTGCCACGACCGTCCCCGGCTCCGCAAACGTCGCCAACCAGGCTGCCTCTGCAACGACCACAGCTATCCCTGCGGCTGAAACCGCCGCCAAGGTCGAGACAGCCGACGTTGTCGAAGGCGACAACGCCGCGACGACTGCGAACGCAAACAGTCAGACGCCTGCTAAGGCTTCGGCGACCGGCGTCACCGCTTCCCCTGCCAGCGCGGCAAACCCCAACGCCGCGACCGGCATCACGACGGCTGCGCCTGAGCTGCAGGCCGCCGCAGACCCCGCCGCCGGCGAGCAGGCCAAGGCAAGCGCCACGGTCGACGCCCTCGCCGCCCCCGCACCGGCTCCGCACGAGGCTGCGCGCGCTGCCAGCGCCAATACAGCCGGGCAAGCCGCCGCCCCCACCGCGACCGTGCAGGTCTACACCCGCATGATCGAGCGCTTCGATGGCCGCGCCCAACGCTTCGAGATTCGCCTCGACCCCGCAGAGCTTGGCCGCGTCGACGTCCGCATCGAGATCGGCGCCGACAAGAAAGTGCATGCCGTGCTTGCCGCCCACGACAGCGCCGCGCTGAACGACCTGATGCGCGGTCATCGCGCGCTGGAGCGTGCGCTGGCGGACGCCGGCATCGACCTCGCAGATGGTGGCGTGAAGTTCGAACTCGCCAACGACTCGAACCGCAACGCATCGACCAGCGACCGGGACGCGCGCGCACCCACGTCTCCAAATGTCTGGCGCAATTTCGACATCACGAACCCTTCGGCAGAAGCCGCAGCAAAGCCGGTCGCGCAGCCATGGCGGCAGTCGCGACTTGACCTCGTGGCCTGAAGGAACATCGCATGGCTGACACAATCTCTTTCGTCCCGACAGCGCCGCCGACCGCCAACACCGCGGCGAATGCGCAGGCCAGCCTGTCGGACAATTTCGACACCTTCCTCACCATCCTCACCGCGCAGATCCAGAACCAGGATCCGCTCGAGCCGATGGATTCGAACCAGTTTACCGAGCAGCTTGTGCAGTTCTCCGGTGTCGAACAGCAGATCCGCGTCAACAGCCAGCTGGAAACGTTGATCAAGGCGACAAACTCCAACGCTGGCGCTTCCCTGTCGGGCTATCTTGGCCAGACGGCCGAGATCGACACCGCCGGTGCGCAGTACACGGGCGATCCCGTAAATTGGCGCTTCGCCCTGCCGTCTGACGCCGCGAAGGCCACCATCACGGTCACGGATGCTGCCGGCAAAGTCCTCTATTCGAGGGCCGCAACTGAGGACGAACTTGAGGCTGGCCCGCACGACTTCATATGGAACGGCGAACTCAATGGCGGGGCCGCTGCCGAGGCCGGCGAGCCCTACTGGATCAATGTCGTCGCCGAGGACGCGAACGCGAAAGCGCTGACGGTGTCGCATTCGCTGGTGACGACCATCACCGGCGTCGATCTCACCTATGGCGAGCCTGCACTCACTACACCTTCAGGCGTCTTCGCCTACTCGGACATCAAGCGGTTGATGCGCCAGTAGGCGCGCCACACCGCAGTAACTTCCGGCGCAGAAGCGCGCCGTCCGGCCGCAAAGCGGCCAACCAACCCGCAATCGACCCTGCCCCGCATGGGGCAACCTGGGAGCTTCGACCATGAGTATCAATTCCGCCATGCTTGCCGGCGCCTCCGGCATGCGCGCCAACGCCAGCGCCCTCGCTGCGATCTCGGACAACATCGCGAACGTCAACACGGTCGGCTTCAAGCGCCTGCGCAATGACTTCACCGCGCTGCTGACCTCGCAGAACCGGGCGACGTCCTATTCGGCCGGCGGCACCATCGCGCGTTCGAGCGCGATCATGACGGAGCAAGGCTCGACGGTCGCTTCTTCGGTCTCCACGCACCTTGCCGTCTCGGGCGACGGCATGTTTGTCGTACGCGGGCGCAGCGACGATGCGACCGCGCGCGACCCCTATTACTACACGCGCGCCGGACAGTTCACGCCGGATGCGGACGGCTACCTGCAGAACGCCGCCGGCTACTATCTCCAGGGCTGGCCTGTCGACTCCACGGGCGTGGTCAACGCCAACCCAACGGACCTGAATGCGCTCGAACCTATCCGGGTCTCCGGTATCGCGGGCGGCGCCGAGGCGACCGCGCGCCTCTCGCTGTCGGCAAACCTGCAGTCGTCGCGTGAAGTCTCGACGGCAGCCGCGACCTATGACGCGACAGACCCGCTGAACAACATGGCGTCAGGCGCCGTGACGCCGGATTTCCAGATTCCGATCCAGATCTACGACAGCCAGGGCGGTCTCCACACGCTGACCTTCTCGTTCCTGAAGCAGGGGCCCAATGCCTGGCATGCAGAAGTGCACCTGCCTGCGGACCAGATTGTCGACGCAGCCCCATTCGTCGACGGACAGCTCGCCACCGGCATCGTCTCGTTCACGCCGTTCGGTCAGCTCGACGCGGCGAACTCGACATTGCCCCTGAACTTCACCATCGGCGGGACCGGCGCGGGCGGATCGGAGTGGGACCCGTCCATGGGCCTAGCGACACAGACCATATCGCTCGACATGGGCGGGCCCGGCGCACCGGGCGGCCTCACCAACTATGACTCACCATCGGTGCTGGGCACCTCACAGATCGACGGCACGCCGTTCGGTTCACTGGCTTCGGTGGATGTCGATGACGATGGCTTTGTTACTGCGATCTTCACGAACGGCCTGACGCGACGCATCTATCAGATTCCGCTCGCAACCTTCGGCAATGCGGACGGCCTCCTCTCCGAGCATGGCGGCGTCTATCGCCTGGGCCCGGATGCGGGCGCTCTTTCCATGCGTGGCGCGGGGATTGGCGGCGCAGGCCTCATCAAGTCGCGTGCGCTGGAAAGCTCGACGGTCGACCTCGCCGAGGAGTTCTCCAACCTGATCATGACCCAGCGCGCCTATTCGGCGTCGTCGAAAATCATCACGACGGCCGACGAAATGCTGGACGAGCTGATCAGGCTGAAGCGCTAACCAGTTCCATCACGCGTGAAGCGTAAACCCATGGAACCCACAGGCGCGACGCAAAACCCAATGCCTGTGGGCGCCATGCGCCCTTTGCCCGTGGTCCATCGCGTCAATTGTGGTTTCCGGTCCCGCGTCACTTCCATGAAATTTTGCCGAAAAGCGTATGGCCGCCGCGAGGCTCACCTTAAACGCCAGCGCGTAAGGTCCCTGCACAGAACGAGCAGAACAGGGAGCATTCCATGCTGAGCCATGCCGAAGCAGGCCAGGCCGTCGTGGGGCCAGACGGACGCCACATCACACTCGCTGATCTTCCCCCTCCGGGGATCCAGCGGTGGGTGACGCGTCGCAAGGCGGAAGTGGTGGCAGCCGTCCATGGCGGCCTCCTGACCGCCGAGGACGCGTGTGACCGCTACGAAATCTCGAAAGAGGAATTCGGTGGTTGGGAGCGCCTTTACGAGCGCCACGGCGTCAAGGGCCTTCGCACGACACGCCTGCAAAACTACCGTTAGAACGCGTTTCGCGAGAAACTCAGCGCCGCCGCCGGGCCTTGGGCAGCCCAGCGGCGGCGCAGCGCTTTTAAGGTTTCGCTAACACTCTGTTTTGGCGTCCTTAACACCACGTTTACCACGCACCGGGAAATTCCTGCCTAGTCGTGCTTCGCGACGCAGGCAGTTTTTTCCGGGGTGTTCGTGGCCGAACCTGAATCCGCCGAGACCAAGGGACTGATCGCGCAACTCGCGCGTTCGGGCCGCATGCGCATTGCGGCCGCTCTTGTGGTTGTGGCGCTGGTCGGCGGCGGCCTTGGCGTCATCATGCTCCAGGGCGGCGAGAGCGGTAAGAAGCTGCTGTTCTCGGGCCTCGAGCTTGAGGAAGCCGCCGAAATCAGCGGAAAGCTCGATACGGCCGGCATTGCCTATTCGCTGGAAGGCGGCGGTTCGGCCATCTTCGTCGATGCATCCAAGGTCGAAGACGCCCGCATGATGCTGTCCGAACAGGGCCTGCCGACGCGCGGCTCGGTCGGCTGGGAGATTTTTGACAAGTCGGACGCGCTCGGCGAGACCCAGTTCGTCCTCAACATCAAGAAACTCCGCGCCATGGAGGGCGAGCTCGAACGCTCGATCGCATCCTACGACATGGTGCAGTCCGCGAACGTCCACCTGTCGGTGCCCGAACGGCCACTATTCCAGCAGAATTCCGAAAAACCCAAGGCCGGCGTCGTCCTGAAGCTTTCGGGAAACATGCTGCCGCCCGAAAAAGTACGCGCGATCCGCAATCTCGTGGCGTCCCAGGTGCCGGGCCTTGACGTCGAGGCGGTGACCGTGACCAGCACGGATGGCCGCCTTCTGGCCGCCGCGACCGATGACAATGGGACTGGAATCGGCGGCGGATCGTCCTCGGACGAACGCCGCGCCGCGATGGAGGAGAGCTACCGCCGCAAGGTCCTCGACGTCATCGAGAACATTGCTGGCCCCGGCGCCGCCAAGGTGACCGTCTCGATCGAGGCGGACTTCAACAAGGTCACGCAGAGCTCCGAGACCTTCAACCCAGACAGCCGCGTGGTCCGCTCCGAAACGACGGTAGAGGACGTCCAGTCCGACACCAGCATGGCGCCCGGCGATGAAACCACGGTGGCCAACAATGTTCCCACCGGGGCCGCACCGGTCGCCCCGCCGCAGCCGCAGAGCCAGCGCACCGGTAACCGCACCGAAGCGACGATCAGCTATGAAATGGACAAGACCGTCCGCACCGAGATCATCGAGGGCGGAGCTATCAAGCGCCTATCAGTTGCCGTGGCCGTAGACCAGGTTCGCGTGCCCGGAGCCGAAGGCGCGCCCGCCACCTGGCAAGACCGTGCGCCGGAAGAGATCGCGCGCATCACCTCGCTCGTGAAATCGGCCGTGCTGTTCAACGAAGGGCGTGGTGACGTGGTGACTGTCGAGAGCACGGCTTTCGCACGGCCCGATACCTCGCTGGACGGCGCGGAGGCGCCCGGCCCGTTCGATCTCGACAAGTTCGACCTGGTCCGCATCGGCGAAATCCTGGCTCTGGTGCTCACCGCGCTGGCGCTGGTATTCTTCGTGCTGCGTCCGCTGGTTGGCGGCCTCATGAGCAAGCCCGAACCTGACAATCTGCCGCCGGAAATCCAGGCGCTGAAGGGGGCCAAGCGCGCCAAGGCCATCGCCGCCCACCAGGCGGCCATGGCCAACACTCATTCGATCACGATGGTGACCGAGGAAGTCAATCGCTCCACCCAGCTTCCGGAAGGACGCGCCGTCACCTTTGACATTCCCCAGCCCGAGCGACTGGACGCCGGCATCGATGTCGCGCGCATTTCCGGTCAGGTGAAGGCGTCCTCGATCAAGAAGATCTCTGAAGTCGTTTCCAGCCACCCGGATGAATCCATCGCGATCATCCGCTCGTGGATGGCTGAAGAGCCGTCGGATCGCGCAGCATGAGCAAGGCCGCAGCCCTTCCCAAGCCGTCCGACGATGATCATGCGCAGCCCACTGGCACGTTGACGCGGGACGACACGCATAACGACACAGGTCGCCGACTTGCAGATACGATGCTGACCGTGTCGCATATGCATGGCTCGGAGAAGGCTGCGATCCTGCTGCTGGCGCTCGGCGAAGATGCGAAACCGATCTGGGATCGCATGGATGACGATGAGCTGCGCGAGATTTCATCGGCGATGTCGAACCTCGGGCCGGTGAAGGCCGAGACCGTCGAGTATCTGATCAAGGATTTCGTGAACCGCCTGTCGGGCTCGGGCGCCGTCACAGGCTCCTACGATCAGACGCACCGCCTGCTGCTGCAATTCCTGCCGCGCGAAAAAGTCGATGCGCTGATGGAAGAACTGCGCGGCCCCGCCGGTCGCACAATGTGGGACAAGCTCGCCAACGTGAACGAGCAGGTTCTCGCAAACTACCTCAAGAACGAATACCCGCAGACCGTCGCGGTCATCCTGTCGAAGATCAAGACGGATCACTCGGCGCGCGTGCTCACCGCCCTTCCTCCGGAATTTGCACTCGAAGTCATCCAGCGCATGCTGCGCATGGAACCGGTGCAGCGCGACATTCTCGAGAAGATCGAATCGACGCTGCGCACCGAGTTCATGACCAACCTCGCCCGCACGTCCAAGCGCGACAGCCACGAGCAGATGGCCGCCATCTTCAACAATTTCGACCGGCAGACAGAGGGCCGGTTCATGACGCTGCTGGAAGACAAGAACAAGGACGCGGCCGACAAGATACGCTCGCTAATGTTTGTGTTCGAGGATCTCTCCAAACTCGATCCGGGCGGCGTGCAGACGTTGTTGCGCAATATCGACAAAGACAAGCTCGGCCTCGCGCTCAAGGGCGCCAATGACGAGATGCGCAACCTGTTCATGTCGAACATGTCCGAGCGGGCGGCCAAGCTGATGCGCGACGACATGGCGTCGATGGGGCCGGTCAAGCTCAAGGACGTCGAGACCGCGCAGCAGGAGATGGTTGTCGTCGCCAAGGCGCTGGCCGATCGCGGCGAGATCATGCTGGCCGAAGGCAGCGGCGAAGAGGAGCTCATCTACTGATGACCCAACGCGCCACACCTTTTTCCTTCGAAACCGAATTCACGCCGTCAGGCGACGTCCTGCGTGGGCCCGACCGCAAATATCTATCGCGCGAGGAAGCCGACCAGCTTGCCGCCAAGGCGCTCAGCGAGGGCGAGGCGCGCGCACGCCAGGCTGTTGAAGCCAAGGGCTTTGCCTCCGTCGACAAGGTGGCCGCCCACCTATCGCCGGTTGCCGCGCAGCTGGCCGCACTCGCAGACACGCTACGCCGCGAAGCCGCTGAACTCGCCATGATCGCCGCGCGAAAGATTGCCGGCGAAGCGCTCGACAAGAATGGCGAGACTGTTGCGGCCGAAGCGATCGCCCACGCCGTCCGCCAGCTCAAGGGCAATCCGACAGTCGTTGTCAGCGTCGCGCCTGACGCCCTGCCCCAGATCGAAAGGCGCCTCGAACAGCTGCGCCGCCACGGCATCGGCGCATCGCTTCAGTTCATCGGCGACGCTAAGGCCAAGCCGGGCGACTGGCGGATCAGCTGGGGCGAGGGTTCGACCGGATTCAGCCGCGACGCCGTGGAAGCAATGATCGAAAACGCGCTCAGGGCGCGAATGGAAGACCCTGTCGAGCCGCAGCTCGAACTCTTCTCCGCCGCGTAGGATGTCATGAGCACCAGCGACCTTAACCTTCCTGATCTTTCGCACGAGGCGCCCGGAACGGCGCTGTCGGCACAGCGCGCCACCGAACCCGAGACACTGGATATGCGCGACAAGATCGCGGCTGACCTCAAGCCCGTTTTCGACGTTCCCGTCTCGGTGCAGGCCGTCATCGGCCGCACCACCATCGAGGTGTCCAAGCTGCTTGAGCTCGGGCCCGGTTCCGTTCTCGAACTGGATCGGCGCGTTGGCGAGGCCATCGACATCTATGTCAACTCACGCCTCGTGGCGCGTGGCGAGGTCGTCGTCGTCGACGATCGACTCGGCGTGACCATGACGGAAATCATCAAGAATTCGGACGGCTAAGGAAATCCCATGCGTGTTCTGATTATCGGAAATCTCGCGGGCCAGCTTTCGGCCGCCACCAAGATCGCCTTCGACCGCGGCGCCAAGGTGCTGCATGCCAACGACGCTGATGCGGCGATGGACATGCTGCGCACTGGACGCGGCGCGGACATCGTCATGATCGACGTTCACGAGGACATCAGAAGCCTCGTCGCCGCAATGAAGCAGGAGCGCATCGTTGCTCCGGTCGTCGCCTGTGGCATCGGCGCCAACCCCGACACGGCCGCCAACGCCATCCGCGCCGGCGCACGCGAGTTCATACCGCTGCCGCCCGATCCCGAACTGATCGCCGCCGTGCTCGCGGCTGTGGCCGATGATGATCGGCCGCTGATCGCGCACGATCCGGCGATGATGGAACTGCGACGCGTCGCCGACCAGATCGCGCCGTCCGACGCGTCCGTGCTTATCACGGGCGAGAGCGGCGTCGGCAAGGAAGTGATGGCGCGCTATCTGCACAAGCGCTCGAAGCGCGCGGACAAGCCGTACATTTCCGTCAACTGCGCGGCCATCCCCGAGAACCTGCTGGAGTCCGAACTGTTCGGACACGAGAAGGGCGCGTTCACTGGCGCGGTCGCCCGCCGCATCGGCAAGTTTGAGGAGGCTGACGGCGGCACGCTGCTGCTAGACGAGATTTCCGAGATGGACATCCGCCTGCAGGCGAAACTCCTACGCGCCATCCAGGAGCGCGAGATCGACCGCGTAGGCGGCGCCAAGCCGGTGAAGGTCGACATCCGCATCATCGCGACTTCGAACCGCATCCTGCAGGAAGCCGTCATGCGCGGCGAGTTCCGGAAGGACCTGCTCTACCGACTCAACGTGATGAACCTCCACATCCCGCCGCTGCGGGAGCGACCCAGCGACCTGATCGCGTTGGCCGAATACTTTGTGGAAAAATACGCTGTCGCCAATGGCTTCGACCGCAGGCTTTCCGAGGCAGCACGCGATCGTATCCGTTCGGCATCGTGGCTGGGCAACGTGCGCGAACTCGAGAACGCGATGCATCGCGCTGTGATCCTGGCGCGCGGCAACGAGATCCAGGTCGACGACCTACGCACGCCCGACGGACGCCCTGTGCAGGCCAATGCGCTGGATGTCACCGCCGAGCGCGCCGTCAGCGCTGCGGAGGCCGCCATCAAGGGCGCGACGTCTTTCCAGATCGGTCAGACTGTGGCGGAAGTCGAGCAGGACCTGATCCTGCACACGCTCGATCATTGCCTCGGCAACCGCACGCATGCCGCGAATATTCTCGGCATCTCGATCCGCACGCTCCGCAACAAGCTGCGCGCCTACCAGGACGCTGGTGTCGAAGTCGCCGCGCCCGGCGAAGTCCGGGCTGCGGGGTAAGGTAGATGGCTCAGGCGGGGTCAGTTTCTGTTGGCGGCGGCGGGTTCGACTGGAACGCGCTGACCAAGTTGTTTGCCCGGGGCGAATACGCCCTGGGTCTTGGCGTGATGATGCTGGTGATGATGCTCATCATCCCCATCCCCGCCTTCCTGCTGGATTTTCTTCTGGCGATTTCGATCACGCTCTCCGTCCTCATCCTGATGACGGCGCTGCTGATTCAGAAGCCGCTTGAATTCTCCGCTTTCCCGAGCGTGCTGCTGCTGGCGACGCTGTTGCGGCTGGCGCTGAACATCGCGACCACGCGCCTCATCCTCGCTCACGGCCACGAGGGCCCGGAAGCTGCCGGCAACATCATCCAGGCGTTCGGCAACTTCGTGATGAGCGGCAACTTCGTCATCGGCGTCGTGGTCTTCATCATCCTGATCATCGTGAACTTCGTGGTCGTCACGAAGGGTTCGGGCCGTATCGCCGAAGTCGCCGCCCGCTTCACCCTGGACGCCATGCCCGGCAAGCAGATGGCCATCGACGCCGACCTGTCCGCCGGTATGATCAACGAGGAAGAGGCCCGCAAGCGCCGCCGCGAACTCGAAGGCGAAAGCAACTTCTACGGCGCAATGGACGGCGCCTCGAAATTCGTGCGCGGCGACGCCATGGCCGGCATCCTGATCACGTTCATCAACGTCCTCGGCGGCATGATCATCGGCGTCGCGCAGATGGGCATCTCGTTCGAGGACGCCGCCGGCTCCTACACCCTGCTGACGGTTGGCGACGGCATCGTGTCGCAGATTCCCGCACTGATCGTGTCCGTCGCGGCGGGCATGCTGGTGTCGAAAGCTGGGGTCGAGGGCGCCGCCGACAAGGCCATCGGCGTCCAGCTGTTCACCAATCCGCAGAGCCTTTCGATGGCTGCGGTCATGGCGTTGTTCGCCGGCCTCCTGCCCGGCATGCCGATCATCCCTTTCTTCGGCTTGGCGGGCATCTGCGGATACTTCGCCTGGCGTGGCTTCCAGAAGCAGGGCGAGAAGGAAGATCAGAAGCTGGCGGAAGCTGCCGCCGTGCAGCGGGCCAAGCCAATCCCCGAGCCGCCGATCCAGGAATCGCTCGCCGTCGATGAGATCAAGATCGAGCTCGGCTTCGGTCTGCTTGGTTTCATCAACGAGACGACGGGCCGCAAACTCACCGACCAGGTGAAGGCGGTGCGCCGCCAGATCGCGTCGGAATTCGGCTTCGTGGTTCCGCAGGTGCGCATCATCGACAACCTGGAGCTTGGCTCGGAAGACTATCGCATCCTGATCAAGGAAGTGGTGGCCGGTCGCGGACGCCTGCGTCCGCAATTCCACCTGGCGATGGACTCGTCCGGCACCGCACCGGCGATCGCGGGTGAAAAGGTCAACGAACCGGTGTTCGGCCTGCCCGCCGTGTGGATCGACGAAGGCGGCAAGGAGAACGCGTCCATCCAAGGCTATACCATCGTGGATGCCGCCACGGTTCTCACGACGCACTTCACCGAGTTGGTGAAGGAGAACATGGCCGAACTGCTGACCTTCGGTTCAGTCAAGCAACTGATCGAGGACCTGCCCAAGCCGCAGGCGGCGCTGATCAACGATATCACGCCGAGCCAGATCACCATCTCGGGCATCCAGCGCATCCTGCAGAACCTGTTGCGCGAACGCATCTCGATCCGTGACTTCGGAACCATCCTCGAAGCCATCGCGGAAGCGACCTCGGCCTCCACCGACCTGCTGTCTGTTGGCGAGCATGTGCGGACGCGTCTTGCCCGTCAGCTGTGCAACGCCAATCTCGATGCTTCGGGCGCGCTGCCCATCATCGCGCTGTCGCCGGTGTGGGAACAGACCTTTGCCGAAGCGCTGGTTGGCGTCGGTGCAGACCGGCAGCTGGCGCTGGAGCCCTCGCGCCTTCACCAGTTCGTCTCCGATCTGCGCAACGCGTTCGAGCGCGCCGGCCAGGCCGGCGATTCACCTGTGCTGCTCACCTCTGCAGGCGTTCGTCCCTATGTGCGCTCGCTGGTTGAACGATTCCGGCCGCAGACCATCGTGATGTCGCAGAACGAAGTTCATCCCAAGGCCCGGCTCCGTTCCGCCGGCACAGTGTAACTGCGTACAGAAGGAGCCCGACCATGAAGATGAAGATGTTCGTGGGCCGAACCGAGGAAGAGGCCCTGGGGATGATCCGGGCCGAGATGGGGCCGGATGCCGTCATCCTCTCCACGCGCGAGCGGGAGGAAGATGGCTATTTCGAAGTCCGCGCCGCGATCGAGCGATCCTTCGGCCAGAAGGCGACGCCGAAGTTCGCGGAGATCCGCCCGGTCTACGACGAGACCCGCTCGCAGCTGTCCTCCGCCCTGCGCTGGCACGGTGCGCCCGACGGCTTCGTCCACATGGTTTCGGAAGCAAGCGCCCGCCTTGGGGCGGGGATGGAACCGCACGCCGCCCTCGCCGCCGGCATGGATGGGGCGTTGACGTTCAATCCGCTCAACCCGCGGCCGGAGAAGTCCTTGCTGCTCGTCGGCCCGCATGGATCGGGCAAGACGACGGCGGTCGCGAAGATCTCCCGTTTCCTGTCTGACAAGAAGCATCCGATCGAGCCGGTGGCGGCCGATTTCGATTCTTCGGGCCAGGTTGCGCGGCTGGCCGCCTTAATGCTTAAGCCGTCGGTAACCTTTGCGCTGTCGCCCGACCATCTGATGAAACTTGTTCGCGACGCAGACGACCGCGGACAAAGACTTGTCATCGATTGCCCCTCATTTAACCCGCTGGAAGAGGCGGACATGAAGCGGTGCAGCGACCTGATTTCCTACATGAATGTCGAGCCCGTGCTGGTTCTGGCCGCTGACGGCCACCCCATGGAACTCGAAGACAACGCCCGCGCCTTCGCTCAGATGGGTTGCCGCCGTGTCATCCTTACCCGGATTGATGCGGTTCGACGTCGCGGGGGAGCAATTGCAGCAATTTCTTCGGCCCGGTTAAGCATCGCTTCACTAGGTTTGACGTCAAATGCACGTTGCGGGCTGACGCCTGCTTCGTCTGAGCGAATCGCCAGGCTTTTCATGGCCGGCGCTGACGTTGTCGAAGCGGATCAGCTCAAGGGAGCCGCGTGATGATGAACTTCGGTTCGAGAAAGTCGGAAGGGAAAGGCCATCAGCGTTCGCGCGTGACGCCTGCTTCCGTCATCGCGGTCGCCTCCGGGAAGGGGGGCGTCGGGAAAACCTGGCTGTCCACCACCCTCGCCGCATGCTTCGCCAAGATGGGCCGGCGCACCCTGCTGGTTGACGGCGATCTTGGCCTTGCCAACGTCGACGTCCAGCTCGGCATCGCCCCCGAAACAGACCTTGCCGCGGTGATCGCAGGCTGGGTCGAACTCGAAGACGCGGTTTGCAAGGTAAATGGCGGCGCTGGTTCTGAAATCGGCTTCGACGTGCTGCCGGGCCGCTCGGGCTCGGGCGCCCTCGCCGGCCTTCCAGCTGAAGAGGCCTCGCGTCTTGCCGCGTCTCTGACGGCGCTGTCGCTGCAATACGACACTGTGCTGGTCGACCTTGGCGCCGGCATTGAAGACAACGTCATGCGCCTTGCCCGCGCGTGCGACCGCTGCGTAATCGTCGCCAATGACGAGCCCACATCGATGACGGACGCGTACGCGTTCATCAAGGTTCTGCGCGGCTATGCGCCTAGCGTGCAGCCGTGGATCGCCATCAACATGGCCGACACCCGCGTCGCTGGCCGCCGCACCTACGAAGCGCTCGCCCGCGCGTCGCAGACCTTCCTCGGCTTCCGTCCGCCGCTTGCCGGCATCGTCCTGCGCGACCTCAAGGTCCGCGAGGCGATCCGCCAGCAGAAGACGATCGTGAGCATCGACCCGCAGGCGCAAGCCGCGCTCGACGCCCAGCAGATCGCCGAAGCCCTGGTCAGGGGCGGCGCCGAAGGGATTGCGCAGTCGGCTTAGACTGCCTCCCCGAGGCGGCACGGACATCACTCGAACGCATGATCCAGCGTCCTGAACAGGCAGGCGCCAGAGCGGTATGGACAGCCGCGCTGCGGGGTCTACAGATGCCCCCAAGCGGCTGGCGTCTGGCTGGCCGCGTCCAGGGGACATTGCGTGAAAGCCATCATTCTCGCCGGCATATCGGCGCTCGCACTCGGCGCCTGCGCGGCGATGCCAGCAGCGGCGCCCGGCGCAACCTCTGAAGCCATTCTCGCCGAGCCCGCGCAGTTCCGCATCCTCAGCGATGCGGAAGTAGCCGCGGGTATGCCCGCGATGTCGGCCAGCGCTGATGTGAAGGCGTATGTCGCCGCCTTCATCGATTGGGTTCTCGAGCCGGGCCAACTGATCAACCGCTCTGCCCTCTTCATGACGGGCGCGCCGCCGGAGATGCCCGAAGGTGTCGACTTCAACGCGATCGTCGAGGCGCTCGCCGAGGAAGGCCATCCTGGGGCCAAACTGATCATCAGCAGCGGCGAGCCCGATGGCCTTGCGGCGCTGGCCGCGTCGGGCGACGGCACGGCGGCTCTGGCGGTTCACATGAACAACATCTCGGCTGGCTCGCTGCAGCAGAAGATCGACGCGCGCGACTGGCTCAGGTCACAGGCGCCGACGAACAAGGATGCAGCCTTCGCACTGGGCTCCTTCCTTCTGTCGCAAACGGAAAACGGCGATATGATGGGGATGGGCTTTGCTCCCGGCGGCGTTGCGACGCCCGGTGAAGTGCGCGAAGGAGCCGCCCTGCTGCTCAAGGTCGCCGAGGCGGCGCCGCTCGACATCATGCTGCAGATCGGAACGATGATGGGCGCACACCCCGGCGTCGATGCAGCCGTCGATGGGCACGCACGCAAGATCCTCGAGCTTGTCGTCGCCGAGACCGACGCAACACCCATTCCCATGCCAGGCTTCGGCGACGAACTCCAGGAAGGCGATATGGACGAGTACCTCGCCTACGAGGAAAAGCTGGGCGAGTTGTCGGCGGCCGTCGAAGCGCGCGTCATGCTGGCCGGCATGCTGGCGAAAGGTCATGGCGGAGCGACCGACATCGAACGCGCCACGGCGCTCTATCGCAGCGCGCTGGAGGCGACACAGGACTACCGCGCCTATGAGGCGCTGATCGAGCTTGGCGTCGATGTCAGCGCGTATGACGCCCTGTTCGCCCCGCCTGAGGGCGGTGAAGACTGGTGGGACCTTGAGCCGGGCCAGGAAGGCGAAGAAGAGCCCGCCCCTCCCGCACACGCCCCGCACTAGCCCGCCCGACCGGGTGGGACCGAACGAGCCAAATCGGGGAAAACTACTTCCGCGTCTTGGTAAAAGGTGGTCGCAGAACGGTCGTGCGCCAGTCAAAACTCGGCTTGTGCTAGAATTCGTTGCACACGCCCCAAGAAATGGGCCAGTTTTGCAATTGTACGTACCGGGCCGGAGGGGTAACCTCTCCGGGCTGCAGGGGCGGCGTGTGGCGTGGGACGTGGAAAATGCTTGAGATCGTCGCGATTGTGGGCGCGGTCCTCTTTGGGCTGCTCCTGATCTTCCTCGTTTACAGGTCCGCGCGGACCTATGACGCTGGCGCGCACGCCACCTTCATCACCACCAAGGGCGGCGATTTCTATGGCGCCCTGCGCGCGCCGATGACGATCTGGGACCCGACCATCAAGGTCTTGCGCGACAAGCATGCGCCCGAGCTCAAGATCATGACGACGGACGCCACGGGGGCTTATTTCGAGAAGTCGCTGGTCAATCGCCGCACAGGTGAAATCTCGCTGCGCGTTCAGACGTGCGCTCCGCGGCCCTTCCTGTCGACCACGACGGACAAGCGGCAGCTGCTGATCAAGCCGAAGGTGGCCTTCCACCTCGACATCGAGCGCATCCAGATTCCGACGCAGATGGAATCGTTCGGCACGATCCTCGCGACGCGCATCGAGAACCTGTTCGACAACGCCATCAGCGAATTCGAGGACCAGGACGTCTTCAAGCACCAGCGCGAGATCGAGCATCGCGTGCTGCGCGAACTGCAGGACATCGAGGAGCCGCCAGAAGGCACGCAACCGACGGGCATGCCGCTTGGCCTCAAAATCTATGAAGCGATGTTCTCGTTCGAACGTCCCGAGAAGGCGATCAACAAGGATCTCGCCAACGGCCCGATGGCCTATGACAACGAGCATCTCGACGACCTGGTCGACATGCTCGAGAAGGCCAACCCGGCGACCGTCGAAGTGCTGATGCGCATGCTGGAACTGCAAACGAGGCAGAACATCGTGCAGATGCTGTGCAAGTCGGGCGGCCTTGTGGCGTTCACGGCCTCTGAGCTTGGCCTGTCGGAGCGCACGGTGGAGCGCGCCCACAATGGCGCCAACATCATGAAGCCCGCCGATGCCCCCGCAATCGCAGCCTCTGTCGCACCCGCGCCGGCGGCTGCGGATTCTCCCGTGGCGAAACCCGTGGATCCTGCTACGGCGTACTACAACCTCGGCGCGCCCAAGGCTCAGCCCAAGGCGGCGAACCCGGCTCCCGCCAAGGACGCCTGAGCGCCTGGGACCGAATAGAACATGACCATTGAACGCGAGGATCAGCTCGACGGGCTGAAACGTATCGGCCTGATCGTCGGGCATACGCTTGACGCCATGCGCCGCGCAGCCGAGCCCGGCATGACGACCGCGGAGCTCGACGCCATCGGCGCGGCCCTGCTGGAGCAGGAGGGCGCGAAATCCGCGCCGAAAGTCACATACAATTTTCCCGGCGCGACCTGCATCAGCGTGTTTCCCGCCATTGCCCACGGCATCCCGGGCAGCCAGGTCCTTCGCAGGGGTCAGCTGGTGAACATCGATGTCTCGGCCGAGAAGGACGGATATTTCGCCGATACCGGCGCAAGCTTCGTGCTGCAGGGGCGCGACGCGAAGCTCGATGCGCTGTGCCGGGACGGACGGCGTGCGCTGCAGATCGGGATCGATGCAGTGCAGGTCGGCGGCGCGCTGAATGCGCCCGGCATCGCCATCGAGGCGTTCGCGCACAAGCATCGCTACACGCTGATACGCAACCTTGCGAGCCACGGCGTCGGCGGCGCGCTGCACGAGGAGCCGGGCGAGATCCCCACCTGGCGCGACATGAGCGAACGCCGGCGCATCGGCGAGGGCCTGGTCTTCACGCTGGAGCCTTTCCTGTCGCTTGGCGCAAGCTGGGCTGTCGATGGCAACGATGGCTGGACGCTGTTCGCGGACAGACCCGCCCCGACGGTGCAGTATGAACACACGATGGTGGCGACGCGGCGCGGCGTAGTGATCACAACGCTGGCTGCGTAATTCGGCTGGCTGCGTAACTGGCGAGCGCAGCTTCGCTATCGCACGAGCGCGCTGCCCTGCGGGATGCCGGTGGACTCGCCCCTGCAAAGCGAGGGGCCGGGGCGCGCGAGCCGCGCCATGGGTTAGTTCCTGTTGCCAGTCT
>DLHI01000011.1 GCA_002483135.1 Hyphomonadaceae bacterium UBA7672
GAAAACCGTCACCGCCCGCTGGCCCGAAGGCGACGTGGCGGATTCGAGCTTCATCATCCCGACGATGCGGTAGAATTTTTCTTACGGCGAATCCTTCCTCCCCCTAAGCGCCGTAGCAACTGCGTCCGGGCGGCTTCCAGCCGTCCGGACGAATTTTGGCGGTACTAAAACGCCGAGAAGAGACGATGAACTTTTCTTTGACCGAGGATCAACTCGCTTTTCAGAATGCCGCGAAGGCGTTCTCCGAGGAAGAACTCGCGCCCAAGGCGGCGGAATGGGATGAGAGAAAGCACTTTCCTGTCGATGTCCTTCGACGGGCAGGCGACGCCGGTTTTGCAGGAATCTATGCAGCGGATGCTTACGGAGGGCTTGGACTCGGGCGCGTCGAGGCCGCCATAATCTTTGAAGAGCTTGCACACGGAGACATCTCCACCGCTGCATTCCTTTCAATCCACAATATGGCCACCTGGATGATCGACCAGTTCGGCTCCGAACCTCTGCGCGCCAAATTTGTTCCGTCGCTAGCCACCATGCGGCTGATCGCCAGCTATTGCCTGACAGAACCCAACTCCGGATCAGACGCAGCCTCGCTCAGGACGTCGGCCCGGAAGTCTGGAGACACGTATGTCTTGAACGGATCCAAGGCGTTCATTTCTGGCGCCGGGTCTTCGGATTTGTACGTGGTGATGGCCCGAACGGGAGGGGAGGGACCGCGTGGCATCTCGGCCTTTGTTGTTGAGAAGAACTCGCCCGGCCTCAGCTTTGGTGCTCAGGAGCGTAAAATGGGCTGGAATAGCCAGCCCACGGCGGTCGTGAACTTTGATGACTGCAGTGTTCCTGTCGCTAATCTGTTGGGCAAGGAAGGCGATGGATTCCGCTACGCCATGGCGGGCCTCAACGGCGGGCGCCTAAACATCGCGGCATGTTCGCTCGGAGGCGCAAGGCGGGCGCTAGAAGCCAGCGCAAGCTACGTTCGCGACCGAAAGCAATTCGGACAGCCGCTGGCGGATTTTCAGGCCACTCAATGGCGGTTGGCCGACATGGCGACGCAACTCGACGCAGCTCGGCTCCTGGTGCTGCGCGGCGCTTGGGCACTGGATAAGGGATGTCCCGATGCTGCTGCGTCTTGTGCGATGGCCAAACGCTTCGCAACCGACGTGTGCTTCCAGATTGCCGATGACGCTCTGCAGCTGCACGGCGGCTACGGGTATCTGAAAGACTATCCGCTGGAACGTATCGTGCGAGACTTGCGGGTTCACCGCATTCTGGAGGGCACGAACGAAATCATGCGCCTCATCATCGCAAGAGAGGTGCTGCGCAATGAATGAGGATATTCTCCCACAGCGGGAGGCCGGGCTTGGACGTATCCCACTGAACCGCGCCAGCGCGCCACACGCTCTGAACGTCGACATGTGCTTGGGGATGATCGAGGCTCTGCAGGACTGGATTCACGACGGCGATCTCGTCTCGGCGCTGACTGATCACGCTGGTGTCAGTGGTTCCTGTGCTGGCGACGTCTGGAGGCTGGCCGAAAGCGGCAGAGGGGATGCGAAGCGGCCAACAGCCCTTGTTGACGGCTGCATCTTAGGTGTTGTCGGTAGCGGCCAGCCGGCGCTGACCGTGAACAAGCTGCCGATGACGGGCCGGATGTCTGCCGTCGACACGCCTGAGGGAACATTCGCCACGTTGGAAGAGGACGGATCAACCTGGTCGCAAGATCAGCTCGCGGTCGTAAGAACGAAATACCGTCAGTGGATAAACGCCGCGTTCAAGCAGATAGGAGCCGGCGCCAAGCATAGCGACTACGCAGAGACGACAGAGGTGGAGTGCCGACTCGCGAGCCGGATCATCAGTAGGCACGATTGCCAGGGAGGCGTGCGCGCCGCGATCATTGATGAGGGCGACGCGCCCGCTTGGTCGGCGCGAGCGATCAGCGATGTCCTTGAGCCAGACTTCTTTGCGCCGCTACCGCGGGGCGAAGCATGGACGCCGTGGATTGACCGGGGAAGAGCAGAAGTCGGGAGCGAGATCGAATGAAAAGGGCGTTCATCGGACTGGGCAATATGGGATCCGGGATGGCGGCGAACCTCGCCAAGGCGGGAGGTACCGTCGCTGTTTTCGACTTGAATAACGCGGCGATCATGAAGGCCCAGAAGGACGGCTGTGAACCGGCCGGTTCAATCGCGGCAGCTGTGGCAGGCGCCTCGATCGTGTACACGATGCTTCCCGCCGGACCGGAAGTGAGGGCGGTGTATGCTGAGGAGATCATTCCCAATGCCATGCAGTCGGCGCTGCTGATCGACTGCTCGACGATCGATGTTCAGAGTGCTTGCGCAATCGCCTCCAGCACGA
Source organism: Hyphomonadaceae bacterium UBA7672 (assembly GCA_002483135.1). GTDB lineage: Bacteria > Pseudomonadota > Alphaproteobacteria > Caulobacterales > Hyphomonadaceae > UBA7672. Next base: position 2,353 of record DLHI01000011.1, read on the forward strand.
ATGCCGCCGGGTTCAGGTTCGCGGACGCTCCCGTGTCCGGCGGCACGTCGGGGGCAGCTTCGGGGTCGCTTGCCTTCATGGTGGGTTGCAGGGAGGCGGATTTTCCGGCCGTCGAGGACGCCCTAAAGCCAATGAGCCGCGTTACAATACGGGCAGGCGATCATGGCGCAGGACAGGCCGCCAAGATATGCAACAACATGCTGCTAGGTGTCAGCATGATAGGCGTCTGCGAAGCTTTTGCGCTTGCTGAAAGACTGAATCTCGCGCCTGAGCGCTTTTTCGAGATCGCATCGAAATCATCAGGTCAGTGCTGGTCGCTGACATCCTATTCTCCTTGGCCGGGCGTTGGCCCGCAGACGCCATCCGACAGGGGCTACGAGGGTGGATTCGCTGTGGCAATGATGTTGAAAGACCTCAAGTTGGCGCAGGAAGTCGCGGCAAAGGCGGGCGCCACGACGCCGCTCGGCGCGCAAGCCGAGGCCCTTTACGCGCTCTTTGCCCGGCAGGGTTTTGCTGCAAAGGATTTCTCCGCAATCCTCCAGTTGCTGCGCGGAAACCTTGAGTCGCTCCAGAGCTAGTTCCGATGAACCGCTTCACAACCCTGCAACTTGAGCAAAGCAACGAGAGCTATTGCATCATCACGCTCAACCGACCTGAAGCACTTAATGCGCTAAATTCGCAGCTCCTAAGGGAGTTGTGCATAGCGCTGGACGTTGTTGAGGGGGAGCGCGACATCCGGTGTGTAATTCTGACCGGCTCTTCCAAGGCCTTCGCGGCCGGGGCGGACATCAGGGAAATGTCCACGCAAAGCTACGCCGATATGTACACATCGAATTTTTTTGCCGAGGCCCACGATCGGATCCGCCGCTTCCGCAAACCGACGGTTGCTGGCGTTGCAGGGTATGCGCTTGGCGGCGGATGCGAGCTTGCAATGCTATGTGACATCGTGATCGCTGCGGACAACGCAAAGTTCGGACAGCCTGAGATCAATCTGGGAGTGGCGCCAGGTATTGGCGGTTCGCAGCGGCTCGCGCGGGCAGTGGGAAAATCCAAAGCGATGGATATGGTTCTCACTGCTCGGATGATGGGCGCCGCTGAAGCCGAACGCTCTGGCCTGGTGAGCCGTGTCGTGCCCGCCGAAAAGCTGATGGATGAGTGCCGCAGCGTGGCTGCCAAGATTGCCTCGCAGTCTTTGGTCGCCTTGATGGCAAACAAGGAATTGGTCGATGCGGCCTTCGAGACAACGCTGACCCAAGGCGTGCAGTTCGAACGCCGCCTGTTCCATAGTCTGTTCGCGTTCGAAGATCAGAAGGAAGGGATGGCGGCCTTTGTAGCCAAGAGAAAACCCGAGTTCAAAGGGCGCTGAATGTGATCACCGTGCTCTGAAGCGGGCGAAGCTGGCTTCAGCGGCGCCGGAGCTGGACACACGGGCAAACAGGCGGTTGGCGAGAACGTCAGCGGCCTCGCCAGACGCATCGACCGAAAAGTACTCCTTCACCGCAGCGCATTGATCGGCAGGCAGCGCGGCGAGTTGCCTCGCGAAAGACATGGCGGCGTCAGTCGCCTGTGTCGGTGGAGCAAGAATGTCCACCAGACCGAGCCGATACGCTTCCTCTCCGCCCAATGTGTTCACGCCCCAGCAGAGCCGGCGTGTTGCGGGGCGTCCGATACGGGCTTCGACCGCATTCAGTCCCCACGCGGGAAAGAGGCCGATGGCTGTTTCGGGCAAGCTCCATTTCGCAGCGGGTTCGGCAACGACAAGGTCACAGCTAGCCGCCAACGTAAGCCCGCCGCCGATCGCGAAGCCATGAACAGCGGCGATTGTCGGTTTGGATATTTGCCCCAGCATGCGTGCCGCCCGGCCGGAAGCAGCTTCGAAGCTGATCCGATCTTCGTGCGTGGCCGAAGCGAGTTCGACCAAGTCGCTACCCGCGCAGAAACCCGCCTCGCGTCCGGTGAGCACGATCGCGCGAACGGTCGGATCCGAATTGAGGCGAGAGAGCCCTACGATTAGTTCGTCTACAAGCGCGCGCGACATGGCGTTACGCCGCTGCGGCCTGTCCAGCGTCAGAAGCGCAACGCCGCCCGAGACGGCGACGACAATGCTTTTCGTATCGCTCAACGCAAGTCCTTCTTTCCCGGCGCTAGATGATCCGCCGATCTTCCATCGGCTGCTGGATCTGCCGAGCTCAGAAGGTCAGGCGAGGGACCGCGGTAAACAGAGGTGGTGCGGCCGCCGTCGACAGTAACTGTCTGGCCAGTGACGAATGTCGATTCGTCCGACGCCAGCCACAAGGCCGCATGCGCAATATCGATTGGGAGTCCTGCTCGACGCATCGGATTTGCATTCGCGAACTGCTCGGCAATCTCGCTCTCAGCAACTCCCGGCCGCCTTGCGAAAACCAGTGGCGTTAGAACGCCGCCGGGGCAGATGCAGTTCACGCGGATCCCATAGGCTGCGACCTCCGTCGCGACATGGCGCGACAGCTGCAAAACGCCGCCCTTCGAAGCGCCATAAGCGCATTGACCGGCATAGCCGAGTACGCCGGCAATCGAGGCCGTATTGATGACGGAACCGCCCCCCGAGCTGATCATCTCGCGGATTGCGTATTTCATGCCCAGGAAGACGCCCTTGAGATTGATCGCGATCGTCCGATCGAACGCATCCTCGGAAAAATCGATTATGGGTTGGCCGTCCAGCACCACGCCTGCATTGTTGAACATGATGTCGACACGGCCGAACGCCTCCACCGTCTTGGCAACCAAGCGTTGCACTTGCTCAGAGGAACTCACGTCGGTCTGAACGAAAAGGCCGGCTTTCCCCAAGGAACGGGCAAGAGCTTGGCCTTTCGCAGCATCCAGGTCGGCGATCACGACGTTGGCTCCGTGATCCGCAAACAGACAAACGCTCGACTCGCCGATGCCCGACGCGCCCCCCGTGACAATCGCCGTCTTGCCTGCGAGCCGTGCCAATCCACATATCCGCTGAGAACTCGGGCAGGACTGCCCCAAAACAAAGGTCGTACTGCAGAATGTCAAAATCGCCCCGAAGAGCACTGTGAGAACCTGCGAATGGAATTCGCATCAATTCACCTGCCGGACGGTACGGATTGAACCTACCATACGTGCCGGCTCTGGTAGCTGGAGGTTGGATTTGGCCGTCGGTGAGCCCGTCGCCAGACCTCCTGTGGCCGCCAGTCGTCGACTTACAACACGGCCATACTCATGGGAGGTAGAGTAATGTCAGACGCCACGGTGAAGCAGCAGGCCCGAGTCGCTCCTAAGCCAGCCCCAAAGCGTGGAGTGGCTCCCGACTACATGTCGCATGTGGTCCTGCATACGCGAGATGTTCCGCGCATGGTCGATTGGTGGAGCAAAGTGCTCAATGCGCGCAGCATGTATGACGATTTTCCCGCGGCGCAGGATGATCGGGGGATTGCGAGAGTGAGCGTGGACTTCATCACATTTGATGAGGAGCATCACAGGCTTGCCTTCATGAACATCGACGGATTGACCGGAGGCGGACCCACACCCGGTCCCAGTGACACGACGCCCAGTTCGCTTCATCACATCGCCTTTACGTATCGCTCTCTGGGCGACCTTGTCCAAAACTGGAAGTATCTTCAAAGCGTGGGGATCGAACCGATATACACGCTTCATCACGGTCCCACGATTTCCTGCTACTATATGGATCCGGACGGAAACCGGGCGGAACTGCAGATCGACGCCTTTGAAACGCGCGAGGCTCTCGACGAGTGGTTCAAGTCCGGCGCCTTTGCGGAGCACTACGGGGCAGGGCCGACGTTCGATTTCGCCAAGCTGGCCGAACGCTATGACGCGGGTGACGACGAGGCCTGGTTGAAATCAAACGACGGGTTCATCCGCAAATACGCAGATCCCGTCCGCAAGACGTCCCCTAGCTCCCGCCCAAAATAATCAATTTTTTCAGGTATTTAGCCGAAAACGCGATTTGCATTTGCAAACTGACTAACTAGACAGTTAAATTCATACGGCTTTGCGTGGCCGTTTGCTGGAGATCACGATGACCAAAGCTAAAGTGTTCGATCGCGATGCCGCCCAAAATTCAGGATTGAAGCCGAAGAGCTCCGATGGCGCCAACAGTGTCCATTCGCGAGCACGACTTCCGACTTTCGAAAAGAAAATGGCGCGGCCGGCCTACCTCGCGCATGTGGTCCTAAGCACGAACAACGTTCCGCGCCTGAGCGACTGGTACGCAACTGTGCTGGGGGCAGAATCCACTTTCGCAGCGCAGCTGGACGTGGTTGACGGCGCGGGCGGGGAGCATCGCGCAGCGATGGACTTCGTGACTTTTGATCACGAGCATCACCGTGTTGCGTTTGCAAGCATGGATGGCAAGCCTGATGATCCGCCGCCTGCCCGAACGCTCAATCACATTGCGTTCACTTACGCCAATATTGGCGAATTGGTCGATACGTATGTTCGGCTAAAGGCGGAGGGCATCCTCCCCATGCGCACAGTGCACCACGGCCCAACCATCTCGAATTACTATCTGGACCCGGACGGCAATCGTATCGAACTCCAGGTGGACGCATTTCCCAACATCGAACTTCTGAATGAGTGGTTTGCCTCCGGTGTCTTCGACAAGAATCCGATCGGGCGGGCCTTTGATTTCGACAAGTTGGTCGAACGCCATCGGGCCGGTGATCAAGCCGACTATCTGATATCCAACGAAGGCTTCATCAAAGACTTTGTTGAGGGCAAGCTCTAGGGCGGATTGTGGTGGGCGAGGTGTCTGGGGGCTCTGAATTTGCGATAAGGACTATCGAGCTCAATCTCCGCTCCTTCAGAAGGCTGATAGGCGTCATTGAAGGTCAGGCGCGTGCCGCCGGTGATTCAGAGCTGGGGGTATTCGAAGCCCGGCTCGCGCCCGACATGTTGCCGTTTGGCCGGCAGGTGACTCTTGCTGCATACTTTGCTTGCGCGGCCGTCGATCGCCTCAATGGGGACGAGCCGCGGCCGCCTGAAGAGATCACGTTGGAGTTTGCGGGCGCGGCGGCGATCCTTGACGCGGCAATCGATCGGGTAAGCCAGTCTCGTGCGCGATCGGCATCCTGGCGTCCACACATTGTCCAGGCTGTGGCGGGTGAACTGCGAACATTCACGAGGGACGCGTACCTCGCAGAGTATGCGCTACCCAGCTTCATGTTTCATTGGATCACCGGTTACGGAATCCTCCGCAACCGCGGCTACGCTATTGGGAAGAAGGATTTCCTCAACCTGGTTGCCGCCTCTTGAGTCGAAGGATCAGCCTTACCATCCGTGCAAAAATGCGAATGTGAGGAACGTGAAAACGCCTTGTAGATGTGAGCTGCTGAAGAGAGGGTCAATGAAGCTGACTAAACAGTAAGTCCAAATAACATGATTTTTCGGCGACCCAAGCCGAAGAACAGTGGAGGGAAGCGTGAACATGGATGCAGTTAGACCGATCGAACAGGACTGCGCGAGGGCTGTCACCGCATTCTTCGTTCAGTTGGATGCGCGGGATCACGATAAGCAGTGGGATCAGATGACGTCTGACGGCTGCTGGGATCGTGGCGGCAAGCAGCTCAACTCGAGGAAGGCTTTCCTTGCCGCCATGGCGGAGCGCCCACGGGATCTGACCATCCGCCACATGATCTCGAACCTGCTGGTCGATGTAGCAAGCGACGGGACCTCTGCGGTCGCGACATTCAATCTCATAGTTTATCGCTACCTCGCTGATCGTGGCGACAAGCCCGCCCCAATGAGTCCTCCCTCAGCAATTGCTGCATTCACTGCGCAAATGCGGCCCGAGGCCGGTCGGTGGCGGATTGCACACCTTGGCGGTGAAACGCTTTTCGTCAGCTGATGGAGCAGCGGTCATGCGTCTGACAAGCTTTGTTGCCGAGAATCGAGAGACCTACGGCCGTGTCGCGGGAGAAGACGGTCTGATTGATTTTGGGCGTCGCTGCGGTGCGACCTATCCGACCCTTCGTGAGCTGATCGCCAGTGGAGATCTGGAGGCAGTCGCGAAGGCTGCGGGAGACAAGCTCGACTACTCGTTCGCTGATGTGCGCTTTCTGCCGCCCATCCCGCATCCCTTTCATATTCTGTCGTCGGGCGGAAATTTTCCTGGCCACGTCAAAGAGATGGTTGATGCGGGCATGAGCAAGGGGCCGCCGCCGTTCCCCGGATTTCACATCAAGACTCCTGGGTCGCTCGTCGGCCACATGGAGCCGCTCGTAAAACCCAAAGCTTCCGACCAGTTCGACTTCGAGAACGAATTTGCAGTGGTGATTGGCAAGGAATGCCGCAATGCGCCACGCGAAAGAGCCTTCGACTTCGTGCTGGGCTATTCGGGTTTCCATGATGGTTCGATACGGGATTATCAACTGCAGCATTCCGTCTCTGCGGGGAAGAACTTTCACCGCAGCAGCAGTTTTGGACCTTGGATAACAACCAAGGACGAAATCGAGGACATCTCGCAGCTATACATAACAACGCGCCTCAACGGCGAAGTCGTTCAACATGAGAGCGTCGGCACGCTGTATTTTCCGGTCGACCTCCTGATTGCGTATTTTTCCTCGATCATTCGCCTGATGCCCGGCGACGTTATCACGACCGGCACTGCTGGCGGCGTCGGATTCTTTCGAAAGCCCCAACTGTTCATGAAGGCCGGAGACACGCTCGAGATCGAAGTCGATGGCGTGGGGGTGATGAAACATAGGGTGATCGAAGAAGCCTAAAGCCTGACGACGCCAAAAAAAAGAACTAGGGAGGACTAACGTGAAGCTTCGAAATCTCAACAACGGACTTATGACATGTGCGGCCGCCTTGATCGCCGTGGCGGCGACCTCGGTTGCCGAAGCTCAAGAGGCTACGGACCAACCATCGGCTACGCCTGAGAACGCCGCGGCAGCAAGCCAGCCGGAAACCCAAGGTGCGTCTGCGGACGAGCGCGGCGGTATCGATCGTGTGGTTGTCACCGCGAACCGACGTGAAAGTGACCTGCAGGATACAGCAGTGTCGGTGTCGGCCGTGACTGACGACTTGATACTCGATCTCCAGCCGCGCAACGTTGGAGAGCTTTCAAGCGTCGTTCCGAACTTTTCGGCCGGCCAGGCGTCGGTCAACCGCGCGGCGTCATTCGCCATTCGTGGCGTGGCGCAGAACGAGAGCAACATCTACATGGATCAGCCGGTCGGGGTCGTCGTGGACGACTTCGTCATGCCGAGCACCATGAGTCAGCTGTTCGACATGTTCGACATCGAGCGCGTCGAGGTTCTGCGTGGTCCGCAGGGAACCCTGTTCGGAAAGAACACGACAGGCGGCGTCATCAGCGTCGTTACCAAACGACCCGAGATGTCGGAGATGTCGGGTCAATTCCAGGTCGCGGCTGGCAGCTGGGACACGCGCGAAGCGCGGGCCGCCCTGAATATCCCGGTTATTGACGATGTGCTTGCCGTAAGGGCTGTCGGATCCTTCACCTATGATGATGGTTACTACACGAACAGCGGTTGCTGGGGACCGTTTGCAAACGTTCCTGCCAGCATGGCTCAGGGGTGCGGCAATGGGGAGCGCGTCGGCGGGCGCAATGTCACGGATTTTCGCCTGAAGGCGCTGTGGACACCCTCGGATACGGTGTCGGTTTTCCTGCAATACATGAATGGCAAGGATCGTAGCGAGGTCTCGCCGATCATCAACATCACGCCGCCGGGCAATTTGTGGGCGGTCAATCGGATAGGCTATCCCGCCAATTCGGGAGATCCTATCGACAATGCTGTCGTCTATCCCATTCCCGATCGCCTTATAAATTCCACGGCCGGCACCCGGGTCGATCTGGAAACCTATCTGGGAACGGTTGACTGGGACACGTTCGGCGGAACGATCACGGCGACGACTGGTTTTCAGACGCAGTCATCCTATCTGCCCTCGCCGTGGGGCACCTCGGTTCCACTGAACGATAGCGTTCGCGCGGACAATCAGGAGACCTTCCAGCAAGAGGTGCGCTATGCATCCGACTGGGACGGCCCGGTCCAGATTGTTGCGGGCTTGTTCTATCAGCAGCGCAGCGTTGATTTTTGCACCTCGCGTCTCCTCGGTCTGCAGGATGTCCTGGGGGCGACCTCACCTTACGGGGCGTTCCGCGACAACCCGCAGATTACCTGCAACCAGCAGGATCAAGACTCCACCGCCGCGTTCCTGGATGCGACGTGGGACGTCACAGACCGGCTCACGATCGGGGCCGGCTATCGTCAGACAGAGGAAAGCAAGGACTGGGCTGGTCGGCCGCTGCAGTTCGTTCAATCGCTGACCGGAACGGCGAATCCAGCATTCACCTGGCGCCAGCTTGGCAGCCTGATGAGCGCGGGCGATTTCAATCTATACCCGGGGGCATCTGGAGTTTCGAGAAACTCGAAGTCGTGGAGTGAGCCGACATATCGACTGAATGTGTCGTATGACATCACTGACGACACCATGGTGTACGGCACATATGCGCGGGGGTTCCGCAGCGGCGCATACAACGACTCAACCGGAAGCGCGGGCGTTATTACGGCTCTTTCGATGGCGCCAACGGACCCGGAGATTGCGACGAACACGGAGATTGGAATCAAGACCGAGTTCTGGGACAATCGTGCTCGGATTAACCTCGCCGCGTTCAGCGTCGATTATGAAGGCATGCAACGAAGCCTGAGCGCGCAGCTCCCTGGGCCAAATTCAACGACACTCGTCCAGGTCCGGTATTTCAACGCTGCCGAGGCAAACGTGCAGGGTCTTGAGCTTGAGGCCACGCTTGTTCCGATCGATCCTCTGGAGCTTCGTTTGACCGCGGGTGTGCTGGATGGCGGTTACGACAGCTTCCTCGTTGACAGCAACAGCGACGGAACGATCGACACGGACTTCACGTCTCGCGACATGAACAACGCGCCACCGCTGTCCTACAGCCTGTCGGCTACCTACACGTTCGACCTCGAAGACGGTAGCGAGATCAGGTTGAACGGCACGTTTGAGCACAAGGACGAGACCTTGTCCGTGTACTCGCAGATTGCGCCGATCTACGACACGATTCTCGATGAGCGGGATCTGGTCAACCTGACATTGCGTTGGGCGAATCCCGACGACACCGTTTCGGTTCAGCTGGTCGGCAGAAACCTCACCGACGAACGCTACAAGACCTGGGCGATCCCGGCGGGTTCGACTGCGGTGATCGGCGGCTATGCGCAACCGCGGTATATCGGGGTTCTCCTCGACTACAGGTTCTAACCAGGAAACATCATGAAGAGTGAAAGCGCGGCACAGGAAGAGGAGCGCAGCATCGCGGTAAGCGAAGCGGTTCTGGACAAATTGTTCAGGACCGCTCGCACGCGAAACGCCTGGCAGGATCGACCTGTTCCTGACGAGGTGATCCAGAAGCTGTATGATACATTCAAATGGGGGCCAACCGCCGCCAACAGCAACCCTGCGCGCTTTGTGTTTGTCCGATCACCGGAAGGCAAGCAGCGCCTCCTGAAACACATCAACCCTGGGAACGTGGCAAAAGTCTCAACGGCGCCTTGCACCGTGATCATCGCCGGCGACATGCAGTTCTACGAACTCATGCCGCAACTCTTCCCGTCACGTGACATGCGCACCCCCTTCGTCGGAAAGACCGAGCTGATCGCCGAAGTTGTGCAACGTAACTCAACTCTGCAGGGCGCGTACTTCATGATCGCGGCGCGCGCTCTTGGACTGGATTGCGGCCCCATGTCGGGCTTCAACAAGGCCACGCTCGATGCCGACTACTTCCCCGATGGCCGACTAAGCGCAAACTTCATTTGCAGCATCGGCTACGGGAGCGACGTCAATTTGTTCCCGCGCAATCCAAGGCTGAACTTTGACCAGGCGTGCCAGATTCTCTGACGGCATGAGCGTGCCGCCATTGTCTCCTGGGTCTCAGTGCGGCACTCCAAAACAAGGGCTACTTGTATGACTCAGTCGATTGCCAAGGACGACGAGTGGCGCAAGGGGTGGATTCTCGTAGTCGCCACATCGCTGGCGAGCGGAATATCTGCTTTCCACACACAGTCCATCGGCTCGGTCATGAAGACCCTGACGGACGAGTTCGGATGGAGCCGAACCGAAATCGTTGCCGGCCCCTTCATAATAAGCCTGGTTGGAATCTTTGCCAAACCAGCACTCGGCTTCCTGATCGATCGCGTGGGCCCGAGGCGGATCGGTTTGATTTCGCCGTGGGTCTTTGGTCTTGGTCTCGCGCTAATCGGCCAGACCGGGCCATCGATCTGGACTTGGTATCTCGCATTCGTATTCATCGCTATTGTCAGCCCTGCTGTGACGGGTCTGGTCTGGTCTTCCGCTGTCGTTAGCCGCTTCAACAAGAATCGCGGGATGGCGCTGGGCGTTGTGATCTCTGGGGTTGCGTTGCTGGGCGGCGTCGTTCCTGTTTTCATGACATGGGCGATTTCGACATTTGGGTGGCGAACGGCCTACGCCATGCTTGGTGGTGCAGCGATCGCGATTTCCTATCCCTTGGTCTATCTCTTCTTCTATCATGTTTCCGATCTCCGACGCAGAGGGATGGATCACAAGATCCCTTCGTTCGCAGCCAAGACAGCGGACCGCCAGCAGCAACCTGGAATGACTCTTCCCGAAGTGCTGCGAAGCTCTCGGTACTGGCGGATGCTCGTCGCTCTGATGATTGCAGGCGGCGTTTCGGGCTTCTTCATTGTTCACCTTCAACCGCTTCTTATGGATGCGGGTGTGTCTGCGCCGGTCGCAGCGCTTGCCGTCAGCCTTATCGCTCCCATCATTGTGGTCGCGCGCATTCTCGGCGGCTTTCTGCTTGACCGGTTATTTGCGCCGTATTTCGTGGCGGCCATCCTGATCATGCCGATTATCGCATGCGCTTTGCTGGCGATACTCCCAGTGAGCGCGGCTCTGGGGTTTGCTGTCGCCGTGCTCATTGGGTTTTCGATGGGCGCTGAGGGTGACGCCCTTCCGTTTCTGACCAGCAAGTATTTTGGACAGAGAAACTTCAGCGCGATATATGGGTTCTTGCTGTCAGCGTTTGCCCTGGGATACGGGGGAGGCCCGATGATAGGTGCGATGATCTTCGACGCGATGGGATCCTACACTCCACTTATGGCCTTCGCCTGCGGCGCACTCGCAATCGCGGCGGCGCTGATGTTGACGATCGGTCGATATCCCGACTTCGCAGAACGCCCGACGGACGCCACACGCGATGGCGCAAGTGAGATCGACGGTCGCTCCGGACAGCCATCGACGCCGGCAACATGATGTTGTTCGACCTGTGTGATCGCGGGTCGCTGCGATCTTGCAGGATTGCGGCCGGCGGCTGGAGTGTCTTTGCCTTGGCGTGCTCGATGGAGCATGGGATAATTGATTAGGAGGCAATGGGCACGAGAGTACGCGGTCACGCACAAAAGTTTGCGCCAATGAACCTGTTCAACCTTGAAGATCTCAAATTTTTTCTCGAACTGGTCCGCTCGGGGAGCCCCTCGGCCGCCAGCAAGAAGATCAAGGCGGACCACACAACTGTCCGGCGCCGCATCCAGGCGCTTGAGAGCGCGCTTCAAGCGCGGCTCTTTGCGAGCCGCGGACAAAACTACGAGCTCACCCCAGAGGGAGACCGTCTTCTCAAGTATGCTGAGGAGATCGAGAAGCTGGCGTTGCGGGCCCAAGACGATGTGGCAAACAGCGGGCTCTCGGTGGCCGGCACGGTGCGTATCGGCGCTCCCGACGGATTTGGAGCGTTCTTTCTTGCTCCGCGTATGGCGACATTCTCGGCAGCTTACCCCGACCTCAAGATTCAGCTGATTGTGCTGCCCCGCATCATGACGCTGTCAAACCGCGAAGCGGAACTTGCTATCGCTCTCTCACCGCCGAGCCAGCTACGGCAAGTTGTACGCAAGCTGACTGACTACAAATTGTACGTATACGCCTCAGAGTCGTATCTGGAGACGCACCCCCCGATTTGCGCGGTCTCTGACCTGAAAGCACATCCCTTCGTCGGATATATTCCAGATTTGATCTATGCGCCTGAACTCGACTACCTGGCTGAACTGGACCCGGAGCTGAGCACCCCCTTCGAGTCCACAAACATAATCGCGCAATTGCGTTCGGTTGTTGCGGGCGCTGGTCTCGCCATCTTGCCAAGCTTTATGGCCAAGTCTGAACCGACGCTACGGCCTGTGCTGCCAAAGGAATTCAGCATCGATCGCCAATTCTGGTTGGTCATACATCCCGAGGCGATCAACCTGGCGCGCGTAAGGACAATGATTGAACTGATCACAGACAGCGTTCGACGGGATCGGAGCCTCTTCCTGTCGCCGGACTAGAGACTGTCCCGCGTGGCCCGCATCGGCGGTTCGATCACCGTAGCCTGTTGGGCTGCAACCTAGGTTAGCGGCGCTGCTTGTTCTCCGGATGTGATCACGCATTCTCTGCACGAAAGCTGGCGCGATTGCATTCTTCGGCATTCGCAGTCGGCTGCGGAGGAAAAGATGAAATTTGGCTGCTTCGTTGAACTTCAACATCCGCGCCCGTGGGATCCGGGTAGCGAGCACAAACTCATACACGAATCCCTCGAGCAGATTGTTCTGGCTGATCGATTGGGTCTGGATTGCGTCTGGGAGGTCGAACACCACTTCCTGGAGGAATATTCGCATTCGTCCTCACCCGAGGTGTTCCTGGCCGCTGCTGCGGCGCGCACAAAGAACATTCGAATCGGGCACGGCATCCGGTTGCTGCCGGTGGGCTACAACGTCCCGGCGCGCGTGGCTGAGCAGATCGGGATGCTGGATTTGGTGTCCAACGGGCGCGTCGAGTTTGGCACGGGCGAATCCGGCGCACGCATGGAGTTGGAGGGATACGGGATCGACCCGACGCTCAAGCGGGAGCAGTGGCAGGAGGCGATTGAGCAGATTGCCAACATGCTTGCAATGGACCCCTATCCAGGGTTCCGCGGCAAGTATCTCAACATGCCGGCGCGAAATGTCTTGCCAAAGCCGCTGCAACGGCCGCATCCGCCGATGTGGGTGGCGTGCTCCAACAAGGAAACGATTCACCTTGCTGCACGGCTCGGATTGGGCGCCCTCTCGTTCACTTTCCTCGATCCGATGGAGGCAAAGAAGTGGGTTGATGAATACTACGAGATCTTCCGCAACGAATGCGTGCCCATCGGGCACACGGTGAACCCCAACATCCTGCTTGTCACAGGCTTCGGGGTGCACCAGCAGGCGGATGTAGCGATCGAGCGCTTCCTGGACGGTATCCGCTTCTTTCAGTTCGCTTTGAACCACTACTATCGATCAGGCGAGCACAAGCCCGGGCGCACTGACCTCTGGGCGCAGTATATGTCGAAGCGCGCAGAGCTGCTGAAAGCCGATCTGGATCCGGTGCTGATGCGCAACGTCGCCAACAGCCGTGGCGCAATTGGATCAGTCGAGCAGGTCAGGGATCGAATTCGCCAGTTTGCCGACATCGGCGTGGATCAGCTTGTCTTCATGCAGCAGGTCGGGAAGAACAAGCACGAGCACATCTGTGAGTCGCTTGAATTGTTTGCCAGGGAAATCATGCCGGAGTTCCACGACGGCGAGGAAGAACGACAGAGACGCAAGATGGAGGAACTGGCCCCCTTCATCGAGAAGGCTTTCGAACGCAAGAAAGACAAGCGGCCTCTTTGGATGCCGGACGAACAGGTGCCGGTGGTCGAAACCATCGACTATGTACGCAAGTATAATCCCAATACGGCGGTACTTGGCACCAAGAGCACAGCGGCGCTTTGAGTTCGGCGGGCACGGAATGAAGCCATCGCCCTACATCGTCGGCCTTGGCGGCGCCCTGCGGCCGGGATCATCAACGGAAAGAGCCGTGATGATTTCGCTCCAGGCCACCGCTGATGCGGGCGCGAGAACGTTGCTGATAGGCGGCGACCAGCTCAACCTGCCAATGTACACGCCAAACGTCGGGATGCGGAGGGCGGATGCCCCGCGCCTCGTCGACGAGCTGCGGCAGGCTGATGGCATTATCATCGGTTCGCCGAGCTACCATGGCGGCATTTCTGGGCTCGTGAAGAACGCGCTCGATTATGTAGAGGACATGAAGCTCGACCGCCGACCATATTGGGAGGGGCGCGTCGTCGGCTGCATTGCCACCGGAGGCGGCTGGCAAGGTGCTGTAGCTACGCTCTCGGCCATGCGCGCGGTGGTTCATTCGCTGCGCGGGTGGAACACGCCGCTGGGCGTCGCGATAAACACCGAGGAAACCCGGTTCGATGATCGGGGAGCGTGCGAGGACGCGCGCGTTTGCGCGATGCTCGCAAGTATGGGTACGCAGATCGTCGAACAGTCGCGCCACATGATCAGGGCGGGAGAGGGCGACTAGCGCTTGGCCCGCCGCCTAAGTCCGCGCGCGTCACGAATTGCGCGTCGGGGCGAACTGTATCGCACCGGCTGCGAGGAGCTGCGCAATCTCTGCGTCACTCATTCCACACACTTCACGCAGGACGGATGCGGTGTCGGCCGCAAAATCGTGCGGCGGGGGCGCTAGCTTGTCGTCAATGCCAGACATCTTGATCGGATTGCCGACTATCTTTTGATCTCCGGCGATTGGGTCCGTGATCGTGACGAACATATTGCGCGCCTCGGCCTGAGGACTGGTGAGAACCTGCGGTAGATCATAGACCGGCGCCGCTGGGACAACGTATCTCTCGAGAATAGCGACCCCCTCCATCATTGTGTGCTGGCTGCTCCAGGACGCTACAATCTCGTCGATTTCCCTGTGGTTGCGGACACGGTCGGGCGCGTTCCTAAACCGATTGTCCTCCGCAAGTTCCGGTCGGCCGATCGCGACGCAGAAGCGCCGCCAGATGGGATTTCCGCCGACTGCGACATTGATGAAGCCGTCCTTTGCGCGGTACGAGCCGTAGGGGGCGCTCGTTCCTGAACGGCCACGCGGCGGGGCGACGCCGGAGAACGCCAGCAACCCCAAGGGGAGCTCATTGAGAGCCATCATGGCATCATGCATGGCGACGTCGACGCGTTGCGGACCACCCTCCCTATCGCGGCGATAGAGCGCGGCGATGGTCCCAGTGACTGCCAGCATGGCCGTCACGAAATCGCCAAGCGGGAGGCCGTTGTATCCAGGCTGCCCCTCTGCGCCTTCCGATCGGAACTGCAGGCCTGCCAAACCCTGCGCTATCAGATCGAACGCTGTCCATCCGCCAAAAGGGCCAGAAGGCGTGAGGTCGTCATGCCCGAAGCCTGAGATCGTTGTGTACACTATCCTTTCGTTGCGCGAGGCCATGGCGTCGAACGTGATGCCGAGCTTCGTCAGCGAGCTGGGCTTCATATTGGTCCAGACAACATCGGCATTCTGCACCAGCTGCCAGAGGGTGGCCATGCCTGCCGGATTCCGCAGGTCGATGCAGACGCTTCGCTTGCCACCCATCGTCCGCAGTTCGGAGACGTTACGCTTTCTTCCTTCCGACGTCGTGCTTGGACCAACATTTCTAAGCACATCGCCGCCATCCGGCGGCTCGATCTTGATGACCTCTGCGCCAAGGCGGCCTAGATACATGCTTCCTATGTTGCCAGAATAGTACTGCTCCAGCGCCAAGACACGAATGTTCCTGAGCGGCTCCATCGGCTCCCTCCGCGTCGAGAATGGCATGGAACCATGCAGTCATCTCTGATCCTGCATCGCTTGTGATATTGAGAAGGAGAGGCGCAGAAATGCGCCTTGCAACCCTCCGCAGGAGACGGACGATCACCCGACACGGCGACTTGCCAGAACATCGATCTCGCTAGCGGGCGACTGCATGGGAATGCTCAGCGGAACGGTCGCCGTTGTAACAGGCTCAGGGCGCGGCATCGGTAAGGCAATTGCCATCGGCCTCGCCAACGCCGGAGCCAGAGTTGTCGTCAATGACATAGGCGTACAGCTGGACGGCGATCCCGGTGCTGGAGATCCCGCCGCCGAAACTGTTGCCGAGATCCGATCCGCCGGCGGGGAGGCGATCGCGGTCAACGAAACAGTCAGCACAATGACCGGTGGGCGCCGCATCGTGCAATCAGCGATCGATGCCTATGGCCGCCTCGATACGGTCGTGTGCAACGCCGCCATCATGCGGCCAGCGAGCCTGTTCGATCTCACCGAGAAGGATTGGGATCTTGTTCTGGAAACGAACCTCAAGGGTAATTTCAGCGTAATGCAGCCTGCTGCAATACACATGCGAGCCCAGAAGAGCGGCACCATCCTTGTCCTGACTTCGTCAGGCGGGCTGGAGGGCAGCCCCAATCAACCGAACTATGCGGCCTCGAAAGAAGGCATACTTGGACTAATGAGAAGCGCCGCCCTTGCGCTCGCGCCCGACGTGACTTGCAACGCGATATCTCCGAGCGCCTTGACCCGGATGATCGAGCGCGCCCGGCCTGGCCACAATCCTGGCGATCCGTCGGCTGTCGCCCCCGTGGCTACGTTCTTGGCAAGTGCTGCTGCGAGGAACATCACAGGCCAGGTTGTTGGTGTGTCAGGGGACCGGGTTTCGATTTTCCCGCAGCCGCGGGTGGCGCGCACGATTTATCGCGAGGGAGGCTGGACGCCCGAAGGCTTGGCAAACGCGTGGAACGCGACGCTTGGGTCGGACACTTTGGTGCGCTATGAGCGATTTGTTACCAATCGTTCGAGTTAGATCCAACGGTCCCGTCAGAGGCGATCCACTAGACAACGTGGCGGCCGGTCTCGGAAAGTTCTTGCCCGATGGCGCGAACGTCCCTGACAAGAGATGCCAGAGCGCTCGGCGAGAACTGGCTGGAGAATCCGACCGCGCTCACGCCTGCTACCACGCAGCCGCTGCTGTTGAAAACGGGCGCGGCCACGGCTGTGACGCCTTTCCAGAAATTGTCCTGGTCCACCGCTACCAGCTTTTTTCGAGCCAATTCCACGTCCTGCATATATCGGTCGAAGGAGGGCGCTTTCTGCCAGCGCATCTTGCTGAACGCGTTGCGCAACTCGGTCCTAGAGATGGATGTGTTCGCAGCGAAACATCGGCCAAGGGCGGCTATGTAGATCGGAATCTTGCGGCCGACAGCCATGTGCACGCTGATGGCGCCGCCATGATCGACGCGACTCACAAGGATAAGGCGATCCTCGCCATGAGGACGCCAAAGCGTTGCCGTAACCGGATGGGCGCTTACGAGCGTTTCGAAGACAGGTCTCGCTTGGGTGATCAGATGATCGCGCTCAAGTTGACCCCGAGCCATGGCTGCGAGGCCATAGCCGAGGCGATAGGACTTATCCGCCTCGCTGAACTCAACCAACCGCTCGGCGACGAGCGTCTTGAGAAGATTGAAACAAGTGCTTGGGTTGAGGGCGAGGTCGCGGGCAAGCTGGTTTACGCCGATTGGGTCGTCCGTTTTGGCGAGATGCCGGAGTATGCTGAGCCCATTCACCAGCGCGCCCACTGTCTTGCCGGACGTCAGGTCGTATCCTGTTTCAGGTTCAGGTCCCTGTTGTGGGGAAGGCTTACGCCTGGCGGATCCGGGCGCTTCTTTGCGGGAGGAGGAGCGCACGACGGGGCCTTATCGCTTCGGCAGCGCGACCGTGGCGGAGCCCTTGCAGCTCAGCTGTCCAAGCTGATTGTACGCCTCCAGATTGAGCTCGACGATCGCTTTGTCCCCCTCGATTTTCTTTGCCGTCACGACGCCTCCGCACCAAAGCGTGTCGTTGATCAGGTTTGGCAAGAGATGGCGAACTTCAAGCGTCGCCAGGTGTCCATGATCACCCGCCCAGTCGGTCGCAACCTGCCCGACCCAAGCAAGACGCATCCAGCCATTGTCATAAGCGCCCGGCATGCCGACCATCTGCGCGACATTGGCGTCCACATGCCCCATGCCGGGCCACGTCTCTTCCGCCAGCCATCCGAAGGACCGGTTGTTCGGCAGGGTCTCCGGCGCATGCCTGGCCGCATACCTGGTCTTCCACTGCATTTCGCCAGCGCGATAGCCGGCGCCAGAGAGATTTCCCGCATAATACGCCATCAGAGTCGCAGTGTTGAGCGGCCCCTTCGCGAGCTTGGGCAGTTGTTCGCCGACAACGACGTCGTCCCAGTAGCGTTTCTCAGCCCCCCGGCGCTTCTGAGCAAGAACATGGTCGCGGATGGCGAGGAGGTCTGCCTCCGAATAGACGTGAGGCTTACGAGGCTCGTACTTCAGACCATCGGCTTGGTTGGCCCGAGGCACGCGGAGGGCGCGAGAGATGTAGCGCGCCAGAACTTCACCGCTGGGGGTCGAGTATGTCGTCTCCCCGACCTGGACGATCATTCGCCGCGCGCGTTTGCCTTCGGCCTCGTACATATCGATGAGTCTCGCTTCAGGGATCACCACCTCCCCACGCTTTGCGAGCCTGTTGATCTCCCACCGCCCGGATCCAAAGAACACCTGAAGACCATCGAAGCCCGGCGTGATCCCAGGAGAGAAGATCGTATAGTAGAAGGTCGGCGGCGCCACGATACCGCCGAACGGGCCGGCGGAGGCATAGTCCGGATCGGACCAGAGCGGGTTATCGTCGCCGCAGCCATGCGCGTAGTGCCGGATCGTGTCGAGCGTCGCTTCGGAGTTGAACTGAAGGACGCGCAGCTTTTCGCCAAGCATTCCGCGTACGCGCGCGATTTCGTCGTCTTCGATACCTGTATTCGACGAGAACACCGTAGCGGTCATTCGATTCTCCATGCGCGCGCATTACCCATTCTCTGAGGAGAATGATCATTTGCAAGGTTTGACCATAGAGCACGCTTCGTCAAGAATAAGCCGACTGCTGCACTGGAGACGCAATGCAAGAAACCCGTCGCTGGAAGTACCGCCCTGAGCCTTCGACGTGGGGCGACTTTGGCCCTGATGACGAAATCGGGCGGTTGAACCTGATCACGCCTCAGCGTGTGCGAGAGGCAATCATGGAAGTGAAGACCGGGATCAATTTCTGCTTAAGCATGCGGCTAGACTATCCGGGTGGAAACATTCTCAACCCGCGACGCACAGCGCCTGTCGTTCGGCCGCTGGTGAGGAATGACCGGCCGGCGATGAACTATCCCATGTCGATTGAGCACAGCTGCTCGACAGATGTTCTCTGCGATGACTTTGCGGAGCTGTCTCTCCAGTACTCCACCCAGTGGGACAGCCTGGCGCACCTGGGCCAGATGTTTGACGCCGATGGGGATGGAGTCGCGGAAATGGTCTTCTACAACGGCTATCGTGCGGGGAGCGACATTGAATCGGGCACGTACAACCCCGGCGATCGCCATGTCTCTCCAGGAGCCGGCGCACGGCGCCTCGGCGTGGATAAAATGGCGGCGGCCCGTGTCCAGGGACGTGGCGTACTCATCGATCTGGAATTCCACTTCGGCCCGGAGCGCCGTGCAGTAAGCTATCGCGATCTGGAATCGGTGATGGCGAAGGACCGTATCGAGGTTCGTGAGGGGGATTTTGTTTGCTTGCATACTGGCTTCGCCCGTGAGTTGCTTGAGATGGGCGGAAAGCCTGACAAAGCCAAGCTCGCAGGCGTCGGGCCAAGCATTGATGGTCGCGATCCGGAGCTGCAGCGCTGGGTGCGGACGAGCGGTTTAGTTGCGCTTGTCGCCGACAACAATGTGGTTGAGTTCTTTCCCGCGCGGCCCGGTCAAGGCGAACAGTATTCGTTGTTGCCGCTTCACGAGCTCTGCCTGTTTCGTCTTGGGGTCTATCTTGGCGAGTATTGGTACCTGACCGAGCTTGCAGAATGGCTGCGCATGAATGATCGGCATTCCTTCTTTCTCACGGCGCCGCCGTTGCGATTGCCCGGAGCGGTCGGGTCGCCGGTGACGCCTATCGCAACGGTCTGACGCGGTCGGGATTCTCGCGCAGGTAGTCGGCCAGCATACAGTCGAGCTTCTCTCCTGTTCCCGTGCCTGGCACCGGGGTGAAGAGGACGAGCGTCATTTCCGCATCGGACATCATTCGGAAGCTCGAGTGGAATAGGCGAAGTTCGCCATATCTCGAATGCACGAGCGAAATCTCCTTGTCTCGGCTGTAGGAAACTCCGCGTTTGGGCCACCACTCCCGAAACTCCGGACTGGCCTCCAGCAGTTCCTCCACGAAGTCTTTCATCCATCGCTCTTCCAGAAACTGACCTTGGCTGGCGGCGAATTCGGCAAGAATGACCTGTGCGACGGCGTCCCGATCGCGTAATGTCCGGCGTCGGCTCATATTGGTGAAGGTGCGCCAAAGCACATTCCGCTCGCGTGGGGGATCGGCGCCGAAGTCTCCAAAAAGCGAAACGGCGGCATCGTTCCAGGCGATTCTGTCCCAGCGACTGTTTGATATATATCCCGGCGTCGAACCGATTGTGTCGAGCAGCGCCTGATAGCGTGCCGGCACGGTTTCGGCGACTTGCGGTCGACCGATGTGATGAGGAAGGCCCGCCAGCTCGAAGACGTAGGTGGTCTCGTCAGCTGAAAGCTGAAGCGCTGCCGCGAGTGAATGCAGTTTATCCGCCGTGACGCCGTCAATCCGACCCTGTTCCAACCAGGTATACCAGCTCAAACCGACGCCGCTGATATCGCAAACCTCCTCACGTCGCAGTCCCGGAGTGCGGCGGCGTGTTGTGCTTCGCGCGGTGGTCTTTTGGGGAGCGATCCGCTCTCTGCGCGCTCGCAGGAACTGACCGAGTTCTCGCATCCGGCTGCTTGAAGACTTACCGATCTCCGCCTTGACCATGGAATTCCCGCAGAAGCGTTAGATGCCTTCGGTAGATGTATTGCGTTCAAGTCGACAGGTGGGCGCGGCAGGGACGCGACTTAAGGCAGATCAGGGGACTTGCAGAGGTTTCGATCCCGGCGGCCTTTCAATCATGCGTCGTACCGAACCTTCTACACGATAGGCCGAGGCGCGGTCTCGCAGCGCTACATCGCCCACCGTGCTGCGGTCCATTCTGCGAAGGAAGTCGATCCACGTCGCGTTCTCCACGGTTTCCCACCAGATTTCCGGATTGTCGATGTCCTGATGGATGCGCCAACGGCGAGCGCCGTCACGACGCCGGATGCGACCGACCGCATGCATCAGCGTCAAGAAGTCTTCCGCCTGATCCAAGGGTACGCGGTATTCGATCAGGAAGCTGATTGGGCCGGAGTTCGGTTCGATCCGCGCCCGGGGCTCGAGCACGCCGATGGTGTGAGGCTCCATGTCTTCTCCGTCATTGGCCGGTAGCGGAAGGCGGATCATCAACGGCAGACAGGCCAGAAAGAGGCCGCCGGCCACCAAAAAGGCAAAGGAGAGACTGCTGGCCGCCGCGAGCAATCCCCACACAACGGCTCCGACAGACATCCCTCCGACGATGCCGACCTGCGACAGCGCGACGGCCCGGCCAACGACCCACCGCGGAGAAGACAGTTGAACGCTTGTCGAAAGAGTCGAGAGCACGAGTATCCAACTGGCGCCTGCAATTATCATGATGGCTGTAGAGAGCGCCAGCCAGCGGCTTGCCAGAATGGTCAGCGTCGCCAGAGCAAAAAGCACTGTCGCGAGTGTCACCAGTCGATCAGCCCCCAGTCGAGTCCGCGCAGAGGCTGACATCACGGCAGCGCAGAGAGATCCCACGCCAAAGCCACCCAACAGGACACCATATTCCAGCGGCCCTCCTCCAAGCTGCTCATGCGCGATAAGTGGAACCGAGGACCACAACGCACTCGCGAAGAAGGTGAACAGCACGCCGCGCAACATTGCCCGACGCAGGGCAGGGGCCAGACTGGCGTATCGGATGCCTGCCACCAGGGCGGCGCCTATTGGTTCGGGCGGAAGTCGGCGTGGTCTGGCAGGAAAAGTCTGAGTCGCGAGCACGATAGCGAGAACAAGAAACGTCAGCGCGTTGATCAGGAAGGTCGCTCCTATGCCGAGCGACACGATGACCGTTCCTCCGATTGCAGGGGCCAGGCTACGGGCGATGTTGAACGACAAGGAATTCAATCCCACCGCCGCAGGCAACTGGTCGCGCGGCACCAAGACCGGAAACGAGGCTTGCCATGCTGGTTGATGGAGAGCCATTGCGCACCCGATCAACATTGTGAGCGCAAGAAGCACCAAGGGAGATGCCTGACCGGCGATGGATATGGCGGCGAGAACGCTTGCTCCTGCAAGTCCAATGATCTGGGAAGCCAACATTTGAATCCTGCCGTCGGCGCTGTCAGCCAGCGCGCCCGCTGGAAGCGCAAGCACAACCATCGGCCCCATGGCGGCAGTCTGCACCAGCGCAACCATGTGAGGTGCGGGTTCGATCATGGTCATTAACCAGGACGCGCCAACGATCTGGATCACAGATCCGAAATTCGCCGCTGTAGTCGCTATCCAGAAGATCCGAAACGAATGCGTCTTGAGCGGAGCAAACGTGGTTGCTTGCCAGGAGCGTAAGGCTGATAGCCATTCATTCATTGAACACTTGCACAACGTTAGGGTGTGACCTGCAAGGCCATACATGGTCTCGGGACAGCGTCATTGTTTGAGCTGCTTTTCAGCCGAAACATCTCAGTCTGACGGCGACGAGTTGTCTCCGCATATCAGATCTGGAGCAAGACTTTGTAGTCAATGGATTTCTTGCAAAATTGAGCGACTGCTGACCCGCACAGGAGCCTGACCTCAAGTGCAGCAAACGCGCGCGAACGCAAACGCGGTTCGCAGGTTTTCGCTTCCAGCCATCTGGCACTTGCTCCTATCCGCAAGCGACAATGGGTTCGCGTTTCATGGCCTGCGGGCGCTCTCTGAATACGCGCGGCCTACGGGGAGAGATTGATGCCTGCACCAGCAAAAAAAGTTATCATCACGTGTGCGATCACGGGTTCGATCCACACGCCTTCCATGTCGCCACATCTGCCAGTGACGCCGCAGGAGATTACGGAGTCTGCCTTGGGCGCGGCGGAAGCCGGCGCCGCAATTGTGCATCTCCACGCCCGAAATCCAATCGATGGTCGGCCAGACCAGACGCCTCAGGCGTTCGAACCATTCCTCAAAGCCATCAAACAGAAATCGAATGTTGTCGTAAACCTAACGACAGGTGGCTCGCCGTTCATGCCGATCGACGAGCGCATTCAACCTGCAAAAGTCTTTCAACCGGAGGTGGCATCCCTCAATATGGGGTCGATGAACTTCGGGCTGTTCCCGATGTTGAAGCGATTTTCCAAGTTCAAGCACGAATGGGAGCCGCAAATGCTCGAGGCGTCCCGAGATCTCGTGTTCCGCAACTCCTACAAGGAAATCGGGCATGCCTTGACAGTACTGAGTCAAGGGGGAACGCGTTTCGAATTTGAATGCTACGACACCAGCCATTTGTACAACCTCAGTTACTTCCTGCAGGAAGGGATGGTGAAACCGCCGCTCTTCATCCAGACCTGTTTTGGGCTGCTGGGGGGAATCGGATCGCACCACGAGGATGTCTTGCACATGCGGCGAACAGCAGATCGTCTCTTTGAAGACAAGTACCAGTGGTCCGTGCTGGGCGCGGGGCGAAGCCAGATGCCGATCGCAGCGATGTCGGCTTCCATGGGTGGCCATGTGCGCGTGGGTCTCGAAGACTCTCTTTGGATCGGCAAAGGGAAGGTTGCGCCCAGCAACGCTGCTCAAGTGGCGAAAGCACGTGACCTTATCGAGTCGCTTGGTCTGGAAGTCGCATCACCTGATGAGGCCCGTGAAATTCTGGAACTCAAGGGCGGTCATCGCGTCGCGTTCTAGGCGCTGGAGCCAGTTCTCCCGGATTGGGGACCCGCCAGCGCTCCTCTGGAGCGGGATGCGGGCTTGCCTCTACTAGGCAATCGCGGAACAAGATGTACATTGGTGATGTTTATCACAGTACTGCGGATTCCATTAGGTTCGCGGATCCTGGGCGTGGAAGAATGGACTCTGCTAGCGAACCTCGTCGGCGCGAAGCTGACTCGATGCGGGAGCCTATAATGGCCGCCGCGCGAGAAGTGTTCGCTGCACGAGGCTTTGATGGCGCGACTCTGAAACTGATCGCGGACCGTGCGAACACAACCGTTCCCCTGATCGTCTACCATTTCAAGTCCAAGCTCGATCTGTGGCACGCGGCTGTCGAGGACGTGATGCGGACTATGGATCGCACTCGGTATGCAATTCTGGAGCGCGCTGACCTGCCTGCGGCTGACCGCTTCATGCGCCTAGTCGAGATTGTCGTTGGTCGACACGCGAGCATGCCGGAGATGCATCGCGTGGTTGTGATGGAGGCCTACTCGGAATCGAGCCGGTTGACATGGCTGCTCGACAATTTCGTACGTCGGATTCACGTAACCTTTGTCCAGCTAATTCGTGAAGGGCAGGGTGATCGGTCGATCAGGGATTTCGATCCAGAGATGCTCCGCTACATGATCTTGGGGGTCGCGGCGCTTCCGTCGTTTGCAGCCGAGTACCGAATGTTGACAGGACGCGAGCCGCGGGATCCCCAAGAGATCGAGCGTGCAATTGCCTTCATCGCCAAGGCGGCGTTGACCGACGCCGCGTTTCGGCGATGGATGAACCGTCGAAAATAGCGGGCTGGCCGCCGCTATGCGTTAATCTCGAGTCACGCGATCCCGGATTGTCGGCCAGCGACTCGCAATCATCTGACGTCAAGACCGGTCACCCTTCCGATGAAGATTGCGTCGGTCCCATATAGATACCTGCCATTCTGCTCACAGGTTACGGTCGCAACGGCGTCTCCAAGTAGGGTCTCAGCCCGTCCAGGAGAAATGGCTTCCCCGTTCTCCGCCGGTTCGGGGAGGGGCGACGCCAGTCCATCCTCTCGTACCAGATGAGCGAAAAATCCGACGCCGCTGATCAGTTCTGAATACAGTCTGCTCTGTCGCGTCACGCAGATGAGGATTGCAGGAGGCTCATCACTCAAGGGGACGACGCGGCTTACGGCCGTGAGGACTTTGTCGTCAGGCACGATCGGCGCCACGAGACACCGAAACTTTCCGGCGCCGTGGAACAGCCGCCTTAGCTGCCGACTGATATCGTCTGCCGGGGCGTCGGGTTCCAGCGGTCCTACACCACCTTCTTGCGTCTTGCCCGGACGCTCGCGCGGTGATGCGCATGGATGTGCCAACAGGTAGGCATCAATCCCAGGTTCGGTTCGCGCGGGAACGGCGGTTTCTGAAATGCTCATCGCGGCCTGTCCGGCATTCGGTCGGGATCGAGCTTGATGTCGAGCAAAGTCGGACCACTTCGGGCTTTCAGGTCCTCCAAGGCGTTGGCGAGATCCTTCATCGTGCGCACGGTAAACCCTGTGCCGCCCAGGGCTTTGGCGACCTGCTCAAAGTCAGGCCATGCAAATATCGAGATCGCAGGGTCCATGTTCCGGTCGCGGAACTGGATGTGCTCCGCGCCGTACGCAGAGTCGTTGCATAGCACGACGATCAGATCGATGCCGTGTCGTACTGCCGTGTTGTATTCGGCCAGGCCGCCCAGCATGAAACCGCCATCGCCCATCACAACAATCACTGGCTTGTCGGGCGCAGCGCAACCGGCTCCGATCGCATAGGATAGTCCGAGGCCGATAGATCCTGTGTTGCTCGTGAAGACGAAATCACGCGGGTTGTTGACGCCCATGACCTTGTAGGGTTCCGTCATGAAGCGTCCACCATCGACAACAACCACACGGTCTTTTGGTAGAGCCTTGTCTATTTCGATCAGCGCGCGCCTGACATCAACTGTCACCGATGTGCTTCGGTCTGGAGCATCGGACTCCCACGAGAACCTCTTGAGGCTTGCGTCCAACTCTGCCGACCGAAAGCCGGACGGAGGAATTTCAGCTTCGTCGAGGTAGTTGACGATGATCTCGGCCACCTGAGCCGGATCGCCGACGACCCCCGCAGTCGGCAGGAAGTTCTTCCCGACCTCACTCGGTTCAAGGTTGCACTGGATGATGCGCTTGCCCTTCCGAAAGGAGCCTTGTGAGGTCGTGTACCTGTTCAAGCTTGCACCAAACGCAATCACGCAGTCGCTGGACATGATGGCGTCGACAGCGATCGGATTGCTGAGTGTTCCGAAGAGGCCCAGGTTGAAATCCTCCCCCGCAAAGAGGTCCTTAGCTCCAAGAGTCGTGGCAAGCGGGGCTTCAATGCGGCGCGCCAGCTTGATAAGCGACTCGCGAGCGCCGCTGATCACCGCGCCTCGGCCGGCAAGCACGATTGGACGTCGCGCCGCGGCTATGATTCCCACAGCATCGTCGATGTCGTCATTTCCCAAAGACCAGGTGCGCACATCCGGAAGTCGATGCGGAAGCCTCTCGTACTCGATATCCTGCGACTGGAAAGTCGATGGAACGTTGAACACGATCGGTCGGCGTTCCAGTTGCGCTCGCCGTATCGCCTGAGTCAGGTCATAGACGATCGTCGCTGGCGAGCGCGCTTGTTCGAATCCTGCCCCGGTCGGCGCCACAAGTTCGCGTTGTGGAACGTCCTGGAGGTTCTCCCTCATGTCCGCCGGCGTGTCTCCGCAGATCACGACAACCGGCTTTTGGCCCTTCACGCCCTCGATCAGCGCCGTGATCGTGTTGGTCAGTGCGGGCCCGTAGGTCGTCGTCGCTACGCCCAGCCGACCCGACACAGACGCGTATCCCAGCGCCATCAATACCGCGCCCGACTCGTTCGACGCAGAAACATATCGACCTTGAAAGTCGCGCGAGAAGCTGTCGGCAAAGAAGAGGTTGGCGTCACCGATCACGCCGAACATGGTGTTGACGCCATTGTCGACTAAAGTCTTGGCGATGGCCGTGTAGACTTTCATTTGCCTCTCTTTTGGCTGCTGCACGTCACGCTGTGCAGCGGTGCAGCTGTGCGGCAGGGGCGGCCAGCTGGAAGCAGCCAAGACTTAATCGATCCACGACGCTTCGCCGTGAGGGTCAAAGGAAGGCCATCGCCGCGTCAACCCTGGTTCGTCGCGTTTGAGCGCCATTGGATTTCGCAATTTTGTCTGTGGCGCGCATGTAGCTGCAAGCCTGGCGAAGTAGAGGCGAGGTGCGAGAGAGCTTGACTCCTGTCGCATCCCAAGTTCAGCGGGAAACCTTGAACAACGCTTTCGGCGAAAACGCGCTTGGCGAGCATTCGCGCTCACCATGACTTCTCGCACCAGACAGCACTGTTCAGTTTGGTTCCGAGAGTAGCGCGCTGGCGTCTTCTTCCCATCCCTTGGACCAGGCCTTATCCTGCGCCATGAGCGTGCGGCCGAGGTCATAAGTCGCTTGCATTGCTTCAGGACTGAAGTCGAGGCTGTCACCGCCGGCAAAGGCAGCGGGTATCGCCGCTACCCGAAATTCCAAGCCGTTGCGTTCCGCGAAAACGCGGTTCGCCGTGAGGTTTGCGCGGAGATTGGCGCTGAGCGAGGCATTCAGCGCGCGGCTGACGACCTCGGGAGCCGAGTCCGATGTCACACGCATGACCGGAGCCGCCTTGCCGTTCACCACCACCCAGATCCGACCCTGGTTCAGTATCTGGCCGTCGTCGGTCCATGTCCACAACAGCTGGGGCAACGCCACGAACGGGTTGAGGACGCCGCCATCGACGTGCATCTCCTCGAACGGCTTCTGACTGGGGTCGGTCGGGTCACGGACCTGCGCAGTGATCATTACAGGCGGAAATGCTCCGGGGATGCTGGCGGAAGCCTGAAGGACATCGCGGAAAAGCTTGAGCGCGTCAGGACCACCGATCGCAGCTATCTCGCCCATATTCCACAGCATGCCGCGTTCCAGATCGAGGTTGGTGGTCGCAACCAGAAGCACCCGGCCCTTGCGGTGCTCGGCGGCAATCGCTTCCAGGAGAGGTGCGTCAACGTAGTGCGCGATCAGGTCCCGGAGAGGATCGGCCTTGAACAAGCCAGAGCCGAAGAACGCCTGGAGACCTCGTCCCTGCAGCAGATTGCGGGCTTGGCCGCCAAGGAATGCCTCGCGCAGGCGGTCGTCGTACTCCGGTCCGAGAAAGACAAACGGAGCGGCAAGTGCGCCTGTCGACACGCCGGTCACGACTTCGAAGTCAGGCCTGTCTCCGCGTTCCGTCCAGCCGGTGATCAGTCCGGTGGTGAAGGCGCCGTTCGCGCCGCCGCCGGAAAGCGCGATCACATCGAAATGCGCGTCGGCCCCGCGGGGCACACCGCCTTCGAGCCCTGCGCGAAGGATCTCGGCCGATGCGGCATCCTCGATCGCGAACCGCACATCGGGAAAGCCGACAACCACTGCTTGTTCGCGCGCGCTGAGTCCGAAGTCGGAGCGGGCGCCGCTGGCACAGGCGACAGGCATCATGATCGACAATGCAACCGCCGCCATGCGAATGAGCGAGACACTGCGTTTCATTTCAACCTCGGATCCAGTGTGCTTGATTTCAGCTTGCAGGCGCAACCGTCCACCTTCTCGGGTAGACATCGTGGAATGTTGAGCGCGCAAATGTCCAGCGCAGGAGATATAACGCGGCGAGAGCGAACAGGGCGCCGCCGACCGTAAGCGTCAGCCTTTGTGTGAGACTTGTAATCGGATCCGATGACCCCAGCGCCGCGCCAACCGCGAGCACGACGAAGACCATCATGGCCAGTTGGTGGGTATAGCGCTCCTTGTGATCGGTGGACATCCGCCACCCGAACCAGAGCACGCCCAAGAAAATCCCCAGCAACATAACAGCTGGCGTCGGCTGAAGCGAGACAAGGACCGCCAGCGCCAGCGTCATGATGCCTCCCGTGGCGGTGGAGATGATCCGGCTTCGCGCTTCGCGCCGCTGCTGGTGGCGGTGAGGGTAGACGAGGACCAGGAGCGCCATGATGGCGTAGATCACGTTGGACGGATCTACCCAAAGGTAGTAGGCGGCCAGAACCGGCGCGATCGCGGCGGTGCGCAACGCGGCTTCAAGCCAAGGCCGCTCGAAGCCTGGCGGCTCATAGATCTCCTTCCACACTTCTTTGGTTCTCGGTCTGAACACAAGATAGCTCACCGGTATGACAACGGCGCAGATCAGGCCGGCGGCCGCAAAACTATCACGCATCGCCACAAACGGCGCGTCCCCCAGGCTTGAGGCCGACGATACGGCGGTGATTCCGAGCAATTGGGGAAAGATGAGGATCATCAGGCCCATGCGGTTTGAGGTGACCATGACGAAGAGCAGACCGAAATAGGTGATGATCGTCATGCCGATGATGAAAGTCGCCATCTCCTGGCGGAACACTTCAATGAACAGCGAAGAGGTCCAGACAAGAACGGGGATGAGGAGACCGCCTCCGAGGGCGCGCTTGAGATCCAGCGCGCCGCGAGAGGTCGCCATGAGCGCGCAGACAAGAACGGCCGGCAGCATCGGCACGGCGACGTTAAAGATGACCGCGAGGGCGAAGCCGGCCGTTGCGCCGCATGCAATCCGGGTGGCGAACCAGGGATCTTCCTTCAGCATTATTGGAGGAGCGGGGTCCATTGATCATCGTCCTCGCTGGTCAACCGTCAGTGGAGGTAGGAGAGCAGGCTCTGCACGCGAAGGATGCCCTGGGCGATCCAACTCAGGGGATTCGCCATGCCGCCGGAGTGAACCGTAACGCTCGCCTGTGATCCGATCCGAGTTTTCTCGGGCCAGGGCTCGTCCAGAACGATGCGGACAGGAATGCGCCGCGCCGGTTCGAACCACTTCGTTGTCTGCTGAGGTTGTTGCAGGCCATTGCTCGTGGGGCGGTTCGCGCTGACCCCCCAAGCAATACTCTCGACGTGTCCGCGGAATATCCGCCCCGGGGCCACGTCGAACAACACCTCAACAGGGTCGCCAGGATCGATATTGCCGAGTTGGTTCTCGCGAAAGTCCGCGATGATCCATTGCCGCGCGGGGTCGATGAAAGTCATGCTGGCAGACCCCGCCTGCAGATACTGTCCCTTTGTCAGCTGAAGGTTGGTGATGAAGCCGTCGCCCGGGGCGACGATTTCAGTGTAGGCGGCGAGTTGCCGGGCCCGCTCAAGCTGCGACTGCGCAGCGCGGACGGTCGGATTTTTGTCGCCAGACGGGCCGGCGGCGGCGCGCACCCGGGCGAGGTCCGCGGCTGCGGCAGCGACCGCTGCTTCCGAAGCCGAAATTGCCGCCTTCGCCTTCTCCACCTGCGCTTTGGAATAGGCGCCGGTCTCGGCGAGTTCCACGATGCGGGCATTGTCCGCCCTTACGCTCGCTGCCTGGGCTCGCGCGTTTGCCAGCTGGGCTTCGCCGGTCCGGATAGCGGCGCTGTATGTGATCGCCTGTTGCTCGGCGGCAGCGCGGTTTGCGGTCTGTGTCTCGACGTCGATGTCCAGTGTCGACGGGTCCAGCCGGAAAAGCGGTTGGCCCGCTTTGACGATTGCATTGTCCTCGATAAGGACCTCGTCCACCTGGCCCGCAACCCGCGGGGCGATCTGCGCCACATAGGCGGATGTCGTGCCGTTCGTGGAATTTGGGGTCCACTGATCGGCAAGCGCGTACCAGCCGACCACAGCAATGAGGAGCGCGAGTGCTCCCAGGGCGATCTTGCGGGTCGGATCAACAACGGGACGGGCCTGAATGACATCCTCACCTTCTGGCATGGCTTTTCGCGCGGCCTGCTCAAAAGACGGTTCGTCGGGTCCGGACGACACCTGCGTGTCGAGCACCTCGGGGTCTGTCTGATTGGATGACATGGTTGAACTGCCGCAAAAGCCGATTGATCTTCAGGTCACAATACTCTATCGTTAAGTATCTTGATCATCAAGATATAGGAAGCAATGCGAATGTCAAGTGCTGATGATTACCGTGAGAATGATCGCGTTTTCAGAGCGATGATCGCAGCGCTGCAGCACTTCCAGCGACGACTGGCGGACAGGACGGGCCTCAACACGACTGATCTGTCGCTCCTGCTGGCGTTGGATGCAGCCGATGGCCCCCTGACCGCGGGCGCGCTCGCCCAGGCGGCCGACATCACAAGCGGTGCTGCAACAACCGCCATAGACCGGCTGGTCAAGGCTGGTCTTGCCCAGCGCAAGCGAACAGAGGAAGACCGTCGCGCGGTGATGGTTGTCATCAGGCGTTCCGAGGCGCGCAAGGCGCTGGCGCTGATCGAGCCCCTCTTGGCGGCGAGACGGTCGCTATGGGCGGAATTCGATGCGCGCGAGCGACAGGCGATTGTGCGGTTCATGCATCGCACGGTCGAGATGGCCGAGGAGTGGGCAGCATAGCCAGTGCTGTCGTCTGTGGACGGCCCTTGAGCTGCAAGGGGAAGTGGAGCCGAGCTGAAGATCTGTCGGGTGCGGTCATCTGCCCGGCCTCAACTCGCCGGTCTTGGTTGAGACTGGATAAACGTCGGGGGTCACTGGATCAGAACTCGGGGCGGGGCCAACCGCATCGGACAGCTCGTCCAAACCTTGTCGCCAGAGGCGTGCGGCAATTACCTCGCCAACTCAGGTTATCGCTTCGGTGAGGGATGCGGCGGGAAGCGAAACCAATCTCGGTTCCGAAGCGGGGTGACAGTGAGAGGCGGAGTGGTGCTGCCTAGGTGACTTGAACACCTGACCCCCGCATTACGAACGGTGCCGACCCGTGTTTCTCGGTGTTTCCACTATTTAGCACGCGTGTCAGATTCTGCCAATAAATCCTCGCTCTAGAGGCGATTGGCAGCGACATGCGTTTCCTCGTGTTTCCTCAAATCACCCCGGATTCCCCGTCACGGTGCTTCCGATGTGCTTCCGGATTTGACCCCCGCATTGTTGTGCGGCTGTTGTCGGGAGCCGCCGCGTGAAGCTGATCAAACGCAACATTGATGCGATCGAAAAGCCCGAAAAGGATCTCTACCTTTTCGACGACGACCTCGCGGGCTTCGGCCTCCGGGTTTATCCGACCGGACGAAAGGTGTTCATCGCGCAATACCGGGTCGGCGGCGGTCGAGGCAGCCGCCAGCGTCGCTACACGCTGGGCGTGTTCGGGAAGATCACCGCCGATGAAGCAAGAACCAAGGCGAAGGACGTCCTCGCGCGTGCTCATCTGGGTGAGGACACGGCTGAAGAACGGGACAAGGTGCGCCGCTCCCAAACAGTCGCCCAGCTGATCGATGCTTGGTCGGTCGACGGCGCGCTCAACAACCGACGGACCGGGGTGCGGCGAAAGCAGGTCAACATTGACCAGGACATCGCTCTGGCCAATCACCACATCCGGCCCCTGATCGGCCGCCGAACAGTTGAAAGCCTGGTCAAGGGCGACATCCAACGCGTGCGAACCCAGATCGCATCGGGCGAGTCCAAGACCAAACGCAAGGGTCGGAAGCGCGGCCTGATCAAAGTCAAGGGCGGGGAAGGCACCGCGACCCGGACGATCCGTCTTTTCTCGTCGATCCTGTCCTACGCAGTGGATGCCGGCATGATCGAGCGAAACCCGGCGCTCGGCATCAAGTTGGCCCCATCAGGACAGCGGCACCGCTATCTCTCGCCGCAGGAATTGAAGCGTCTCGGTGAAGTGCTGGATCAGCCGGCATCGTCTGAGACTGCAGGTACGGCCGCTACTGTCATCCGTCTCCTTATCCTGACTGGCGCGCGTCGAGGAGAGATCGAAGGCCTCAGATGGTCAGAAGTGGACTTCAATTTCGGTATGCTGAGAAAAGAAACCAGCAAGACCGGGGCGAAGGTCATCCCGGTCGGAAGGGCCGCACTTCAGCTTCTCGATGACCAGCGGCAATGGGCTTCCAGCAACCAGGTCTGGGTATTTCCAGGGAGCAAGGGCGAGAGGCACTTCGACGGGTTGAGCAAGGAGTGGGGGCGAATTCGCCGGCTGGCGAAGATTGAAGACGTACGGGTCCACGATCTCCGCCACACGTTTGCAAGCGTCGGAGCAGGAGGTGGGATCGGCCTGCCGCTGATCGGAGGCATTCTTGGCCACAGACAAGCGTCGACGACCCAACGCTACGCCCACCTTGCTGACACGCCCTTGCGAGCCGCGGCTGACATCATCGGCAGTGAGATCGCCGCTTCGCTCTCAGCTGGCCAAGGCCCGGTGAAGCCACGCGGGCCCGATCAACTAGCTTTACTCTGAGGGCGGGCGAGCTGCATGGCCGGAATGCCCCCTAACTCCGGACGTTCGACCCAAACATTACGATCGGCTTTTGTGGGGCCCCAAGCGGACATTCGTGGTTTGGCGCCGCAGGATGCGATAGGCTCGGACAAGGTGCTGTCAGACCTACGCGACCTAGTCTCTCGCGCCATGGACACGGGCGACGGCAGCTCACCACCTGCAAGCAGGAACGCCAGACGCTTGTGCACCGGTATGGTGCGCAACCTCTGGGCGCCCAATCACGCTGACAGCAGGCGGGGCTCGCCTTTCAGCCGGGTCATCACGCTGGCGATGTCGAAGGCCTTGCGGATCGCCGGGTGCCGGCGTCGTTCGCTGCGGCAGGCGATGTAGCCGGTGATCCTGGCCGCGGGGGTGCGTACGTCGAACGGAAGGCGCAAAAGGCGTTCGTCGGGCGGACACTCCCGCGCGAACATGAATGTGACGCCGATTCCCTGCGCGACTGCTTCGCGGATCATCTCGCGCGTATGGAACTCCATCACGCGACCTGTCGGTATGCCCTCGGCTTCCAGCACGCGGTTCATTGTCGATCGCGTTCGCGATGAGACTTCACGCACCAGCAGGATTTCGTGCGGGAGGCAGTTAAGCTCGAAACGGCCTTCGTGTGCGGTCTTCCAGTTGGCCGGCACGACGGCAATGAGCTCGTCTTCATAGAAGGGCTGGTAGGTATACTGGTTGTCGCCGATCGGCTCGCAGACGATGGCGATATCCACCGAGGCGCCCATCAGCAGTTCGTTGGTCTCGCGCGCATTGGCGATCGTCACCTTGAAGTCGAGGTTGGGCGATTGCTGCTGGTAGGCCGATATCAGGTCGGCGGCATAAGGTGGCGAGTCGGTCCCGATCCGCAGGAGTCCGCCAGCCTCCGGCGGCGTCTCGCCCAGCAGCGCCTCGATGTCCGCCGACGTCTCGAACAGGCGGCGCGCACGTTCAAACAGGGCAAGACCCGCAGCCGTCAGCTCCAGCGGCGGACGAACGCCTTCGATCAGCTTTACCTGATAGCGGTCTTCGAGCGCCTTCACCTGCTTTGACAGGGTGGGCTGCGAAACGCCGAGGCGGTTTGCAGCGCGCGTGACGCTGCGGTCGCTTGCAACGGCGTAGAACGCGCGCAGATGTTGAAAATTGAGCGACATGGCCAAACTTCTGAACCAACAGACTATCCAGCCTGCATGAAGGATTTGCGGCATTCGCCGCGTCTATTGTCCCCATGTCCCAAATGAATTCGCACTCGCCTGCGGGGCGTGCGATCGTCTTGAAGGAGGCCGGATCATGGTCGAGAAGACGGATGTCGTCGTGGTCGGGCAGGGCATTGTAGGCCTCGCCCATGCCTACGCAGCTGTTCGCTCGGGACGCTCCGTCTGCGTGATCGATCGCCATTCGCGGGCGCTCGGCGCCAGTATTCGCAATTTCGGATTCGTCACCGTGACAGGCCAGGCGCGCGGCGAGATGTGGGCTCTGGCCATGCGGGCGAGGGATGTGTGGGCGCGTGTGGCTCCACAGGCGGGCATCGACGTGCTTCAGACCGGCCTGACAGTATTCGCGCATCGTCCCGAGGCGGTCGATGTGCTTGCGGAGTTTGTCCAGACCGAAATGGGCGAACGCTGCGAGCTGATAACGGAGCAGGCGTGGCGGCGGGACAACCCGGCAATCGGCGTCACGCCGTTCGAGGTGGCGCTGCGCAGTCCGCACGAACTTCGAATCGAGGCGCGCGACGCCATTCCGAAGCTGCGGACCTGGCTTGAGCGCGAGCATGGCGTGCGCTTCCTCGAGCCGGCCGACGTCATCGGCTGTGACGCCGCACGTGTCGAAACGACCCGCGGCGCGGTGCAGGGTGATGCCGTCTTCGTCTGCCCGGGCGATGACCTCAACGGACTGTTCCCCGAGACCATGGCGCGTCACGAGGTGACGCGGTGCAAGCTTCACATGCTTCGCCTCGGGGCAACGGGCGTGAAGCTGCCCTCGCCCGTGATGGCCGATCTCAGCCTCGTCCGCTATGAAGGTTATTCAGGTCTTCCCACAGCCCATGTGCTTCGGCAGCGGCTGGAGATTGAGCGCCGGGAAATGCTCGCGGCCGGCGTGCATCTGATCGTGGTGCAGTCTGCGGACGGGACACTAGTCGTCGGCGACACGCACGAATACGGCGACGCGCCAACGCCGTTCCAGCCGCAGGACAAGGACGCGCTCATGCTTGATGCGCTGCGCGACACGTTGCCGGGTATGGCAACCGATCCTGTCGAACGCTGGATCGGCTCCTATGCGTGGTCGCCTCAAGGGCCCTGGTTCTCGGAGGAAGTCCGCCCCGGCGTCCACATGACCGTCGTCACCTGTGGCGCTGGCATGTCCACGGCTTTCGCCATCGCCGAGCAGGTCGTCTCGCGTGCACTCAACACAGATCTGTCGGAGGCCGCGTGATGCATCTCAAAGCCGCCATCCTCGACTGGGCCGGAACCGTCGTCGATTTTGGCTCGCGCGCGCCCGCTATTGCCATGGACGCTGTGTTTCGCGGCGAAGGCGTTCCTCTACGAGAGAGCGTCATCCGTCGCTATATGGGCATGGCCAAGCGAGAGCACGTGGTCGCCATCCTGTCCGAACCGGAAAGCGCTGCTGCCTGGCGGACGGCGAAGGACACAAACTGGTCTGACGGCGACGTCGACCGCATGATGATTGCGCTGGAGCCGGCCATGGCCGATGCGGCCGAGACCTGCGCCGATCTCATCCCGGGCGCCATGGACGCCATCGAGACGCTGCGCGCGCGCGGCATGCGAGTGGGATCGACGACGGGTTACACACGCACCATGATGGCCGGCATCGTGCGAGCAGCGGCAAATCAGGGCTATCGGCCGGACGTGGTCGTCTGTGCCGGCGAAACGGCGCAGGGACGACCAGCGCCCCTGATGATCTGGAAATGCATGGTCGAACTCGGCATCTGGCCCGCGTCGGCCGCAGTTGTTGCCGATGATGCGCCCGTTGGGGTCCTGGCTGGTCGCCATGCAGGTTGCTGGTCCGTCGGCCTTGCCGGTTCGGGCAATGGCGTGGGGCTGACCCACGACGCCTTCATCACCCTGTCGCGGGACGAGCAGAAGGAACGGATGTCGGGCGTCGCGCAGGAGTTCCTGGCGGCTGGCGCCGACTTCGTGGTGACGACGCTGGCCGAGCTTCCGGCCGTCGTCGAGGAGATCGAGGCGCGTCTGTTGCGCGGCGAGTCGCCGGGCGCCCAGACTGGTCACGTCTGGTTCTGAACGCGGGGAGGGGACGATGAATGATCGCTTTCGACGCCTCCTTACCCAGGCCAATCCAGCTGTCTTCACGGCCGTCGCGGGTCTTGCCGGCTTCTGCGCCTATTTCTCGATGTACGCCTTTCGCAAGCCGTTCACGGCGGCGACGTTCGAGATCGTGCCGGGTTGGCAGTTCGTCCTGGACTACAAGGTTGCACTGATCGTCGCACAGGTCGCGGGCTACGCGGTGTCGAAGTTCATCGGCGTCAAGGTGATTTCCGAAATCCAGCCGAGACATCGCGCGTGGGCGATCATAGGGCTGATCGGCATCTCATGGCTGGCCCTTGTGGCTTTCGCCCTGATTCCTACGCCATGGAATGTGGCGGCCCTCTTCGTCAACGGGCTGCCGCTGGGCATGATCTGGGGGCTTGTCTACGGCTACATGGAGGGCCGCCGCGTTTCAGAGGTCCTGGCCGCCATGTTGTGCGCCAGTTTCATCCTCTCCTCCGGCGTCGTCAAAACCGTCGGCGTCTGGCTGATGCAGACGTGGCAGGTGAATGAGTTCTGGATGCCCGCGGCGACAGGATGCCTGTTCATGCCGCTGCTTTTCGTGTCTGTCTGGGTACTGGGACAGTTGCCGCCGCCAAGCCCACGCGACGAGGCGGAGCGCGCTCGGCGGTCACCGATGACGAGCGTCGAGCGTGGCGCTTTCCTCAGGGCCTACGCACCAGGCCTTATCGCGCTCATCTTCGCTTATGTCCTGCTCACCGCCTTCAGGGACTTCCGCGACAACTTCGCTGCCGAGATCTGGACGGCGCTCGGACATGGCGGGGACGCCGCGATCTTCTCAGCGAGTGAACTGCCCGTGGCAATCATCGCACTGCTCGGCATGGCGGCCGTTATCGCCGTGCGCGACAACCGCCGCGCCCTCATGGTGATCCACGCCATGGTCGGCGGCGGATTTGCACTGCTCGCACTGTCCACGCTGGCCTTCCAGGCGAATCTCATCTCGCCTCTGGTCTGGATGATTCTCGCCGGGTCCGGTCTCTACCTGGCCTACAACCCAATCAACGCCGTGCTGTTCGATCGGCTGGTGGCCGTCAGCGGACTGGTCGCCAACGCTGGCTTCCTCATCTATGTCGCGGATTCATGCGGCTATCTGGGAAGCGTGGGACTGCTGCTGTTCCGCAACTTCGGCCAACCCGATCTCGACTGGCTGCAGTTCTTCATGATGGGCGCTTACGTGACGGGGATCGTCGGCGCGATCGCGACGCTTCTCGCGGCGATATATTTCTATCGCCGATCGTCTCCCGGCAGAATGGCTCCCGGCTCTGCACCTTCGCCGCTACCGGTCACCCGTTGAGCATCCCTGCGCCGAGGATGTCCCCTTGAACGAGCAGACCCTGGCTACGCCGCTCCGACTGCTGGATCATGGAGCCGTCCTGGAGGTCCAACTGG
Source organism: Hyphomonadaceae bacterium UBA7672 (assembly GCA_002483135.1). GTDB lineage: Bacteria > Pseudomonadota > Alphaproteobacteria > Caulobacterales > Hyphomonadaceae > UBA7672. The sequence continues at coordinate 40,126 of DLHI01000011.1, forward strand.
GCGGCGAGATGCGCCGATTTCATGCCGTCTGGCTTCGCGACAACGCCCAGGACGCTGAAACGCGGAGCCCAGGCAATGGCCAGCGTCTGATCACGCAGCTCGACATTCCGCAATACACGCGCATCGCCGATGCGGCGAGGATGGACGGCCGGATCAGCCTGCTGTTCGAGCCGGATGGCAGGCGCGTGACGTTCGATGCCGACTGGCTGTCCGCTCATGCCTACGACAAGCCCGCGCCATCCACGCGAGGTTGGAACGAGCCTGCCATCACACGCTGGGATGCGTCTTTCGCCGACAAGATGCCGATCGAAAGCTATCGGGCTGTTTGCACGGACGCCTCGGCGCGCCGGCGCTGGCTGGAAGCCGTTCGCCGCTATGGCTTCGCGCGTCTCGTAGATGCTCCGACCTCCGGCGGCGCCGTGCTCGATACGGTCAACCTGTTTGGCTATGTGCGGGAGACAAATTATGGCCGCCTCTTTGACGTTCGCGCCGAAGTTAGTCCCACCAATCTCGCCTTTACCAATCTCGGCCTTCAGGCCCACACCGACAATCCTTATCGCGATCCGACGCCTGGATTGCAATTGCTGGCCTGCCTCGAGAACACGGTCGAGGGCGGCGAGACGATCGTCATCGATGGCTTCGAAGTGGCAGCGCTACTGCAGGCGCTTGCGCCGCGCGACTTCGATCTTCTGGCTGGATACTGCGCCCGCTTCGAGTATGCGGGGACGCGGGGCGTCAAACTGCGATCGAAGCGGCCCATCATCGAACTTGGCCCGGACGGCGAACTCCTCGCCATCCGCTTCAACAACCGCTCGGCGGCGCCGTTCACAGACATCCCGTTCGACGTCATGGCGGACTACTACGGCGCCTATCGGCGCCTGGCCGAACTCATCGAAGATCCGGACCTCGCTGTGAGCTTCAAGCTGGCGCCCGGGGAGATGTTCATCGTTGACAACCTGCGCGTTCTGCACGCCCGGAAAGCGATCACCAGCAGCGGCGAGCGCTGGTTGCAGGGCTGCTATGCGGACAAGGATGGCCTGCTGTCATCCCTCTTGGCGCTTGAGCAAGACGGAGCTGGCGGATGACAAACTGGAATCCCGAGCGCGACAGCCTTATCGAATTCATCGCCGACGTGTTTGAGCGCCGCGCCGCGACAGCGTATCTCGGCGAGGCTGTCACCATGACCGAGCACATGCTGCAAGCCGCCACGCTCGCCAGCGAAGAAGGCGCGGCAGACCATCTGGTTGTCGCTGCCTTGCTGCACGATATCGGATACTTCACCGACCACATCGCCGGGCAATCGCCGGATGACCGGCGGCACGAAGCAGACGGGGCCAAGGCATTGGCCGAGCACTTTCCGCCTGCTGTCGCCGAATGTGTTCGCCTGCACGTGGCGGCGAAGCGCTATCTCTGCGCCACGGACCCGACCTATCACGATCAGCTCTCAACTGCATCAAAACTCACCCTCGACCAGCAGGGCGGGCCGATGTCGGAAGCGGAGGTTGTCGCATTCGAGAGCCTTGCCTGGCATCGCGATGCCGTCCGTGTCCGTCTGTGGGACGATCGCGCCAAAATCCCCGGCGCGCCGACAATGACATTCGATCAGTTCCTACCGCTGCTCCTGCGCGGATGACGCATACAGGGTCGTGGACGGTCCGTTGGCGCGCTCGGCCAAGCGATCCGTCTTCAATCTGTCGTATCAAGCTCAAATGACAATTCGCGGATCTGCCGCGACCTCCAGCGAGCGCGGCGTCTATGCGCGGCATGCAGACAATGAATTGGCCCGGGGCGGCGCGTCCGTGGTCCACCATGCCTGCGGCGCTGTCCGCACTGTGATCGGGGAAAAGAGGACGCCTCCCATGAAACGCACTTTCCTAATCTCGACGGCAAGCATCGCCGCGCTCGCCGCGCCGGCCTTCGCGCAGTCCATGCCGGAAGGCGAGGATACCGATCGCATCATCATTGTGGGCGAGAGCGTCGCGCGCGCAAACAACGTGGTCACCCGCGAGGACATCGACACGCTCGCCGGCGCCCAGAACATCATCGATGCGATCAAGCTGGTGCCAGGCGTGCAGTTGCGCGGCGGCGACTCCTCCAACAACGACCCCTGGACATCCGCGATCAACATCCGCGGCTTCGAAGTCAACCTGCGCAACTCCAAGATCGGCCAGACACTCGACGGTGTTCCGCTGTTCAACGCGTCCTACTATCTCGGCGGCGCCTCGGCCCAGAAATACATGATCACCGAAACGGTTCAGAGCGTGCAGGTCAACCAGGGGACGGCGGATGTCGGCTCACCGGCTTCATCTGCTCTCGGCGGCACGATTGCCTACGCCAGCCGCGATCCATCGAGCGATGTCGCCGGGCTGATCAAGGGCACGTTCGGCGACTTCGACAGCCAGCGCTTCATGGCGAGCTATGACACTGGCGAGCTGTTCGGCAATACGCGCGGCTATCTCGCCGTGTCGGATCTCAAGTCGCACCTGTGGCCGCACAAGGGCATGACCGAAGCAGGCATCGAGCAGTTCCATGTCGCTGGCAAGCTGGTGAGCGAGTTCGGCCCCCTCACGGTAACGGCCTACGGCTCCTACAATGACAGCGACGACGATCCGATCATCGAGTCGACCCGCGCCTTCCTTGAAGCCACCAATTTCACCACCGACGCATCGAGCTCGGCATGGAGCACGACTCAGGCAGCGGCAATCAACGGCGTCGGCGGCAATGAGAACTGGGCGGACGCCTGGGCCGCCGAGCGCGAGAACACCTTCGGCTACCTCAAGTTCGAATGGGAGGTGAGCGATGCGTTGTCGTTCACGGCAGCGCCCTACATCCAGACCAATCGCGGCATTGGCGAATTCGCTCCACCCTACCAGGAACCTCGCGTCATCAACACCGTCAATCCGGCCGCGCTCCAGCAGGTGATGTACGCCGGCACAACTGTCCGCACGACCCGCGCGAACGCCACCGGCCGCGCCGTGCTGCCCTATGTCAACGCGACTACCGAACGGGTCTATACCGATCTCACCGGCGCTGTGGTGCGCTCGTCGGAATGCTTCAATCCGGACAACACGCCGCGCTTCACCGCCGGGGTCGAGGTGTGTCCGCTGGCGCAGTCCTACCGCAACAGCCAGTACGAGCATCAGCGCATGGGCATCGTCGCCGACGGGCAGTTCGAACTGGGCGACCACACGATCCGTGGCGGCGTCTGGTATGAGCGGCTCGATCGCGACTTCGGTCGCGCCTGGAAGCCCTATCTCGACGTCAGGCTTGGGCCGATCGCGCTCGACCGTATCTATCGGCGCGACTTCTACCAGAATTTCAAGACTGACCTCGTGAAACTCCATATCGCCGACGATTGGCAGGTGACCGAAAACCTGCTGATCAGCGCCGGCCTGCAGCACTACCTGATCGACATCGAAGGCATCTCGATCGAGGGCGCGCAGTTCAATTCCAGCGCCCAGCTGATCGCGCCGCGAAATCTCGCGGTCAACAGCGACAGCGATGACCTGCTGCCGTCGGTTGGCGTCGTCTACGACCTCAACGACGAGCTTCAGGTTTTCGCGGGTTACTCCAAGAATTTCGGCGCCATCGGCGACTGGGCCCTCGAGAAGACCGGCACAGACCTCTCCACGCTGCGACCCGAGATCGCGCAGAATCTCGAAGGCGGCCTGCGCTTCGTCGGGACCGATCTTCGCGCGTCGGCGACCGCCTACACCATCGACTATGACGACGCGATCGTCTTCCTGACCAACGACTTCGCTATCGGCCAGCCCACCATCAACTACTCGGCGGGCACCGGCGGCACTTACTTCAACGTGCCTGGCGGCATCGAATCGACAGGCTTCGAGGCCAGCGTCGAGTACGACGTCACGGACGAACTGACCGCCTATGTCGCCGCGACCTTCATCAGCTCGGAATACACAGCCGACTTCAATGCCGCGAGCTATGGCGGCAATGGCGGCCAGGTGCGCGCGGGCTACAAGGTTGCCGGCACGCCGGAATACATACTCGCCGGCGCTCTCAACTACGCAACCGGTCCGTTCACGGGATCGCTGCAAGTTCGGCGTATCGGTGAGGCGCCGGGCGATGCCTTCAACACGGCGGCCTTGTTTATCCCGGCCTACACGCTGGTTGATCTGTCGGGCCGCTATCGCATCGAGCTGCAATCCGCGAGCGCGCAGTACCTCGAACTCGGCGTTGCGGTGAACAACCTCACGGACGAGCGCTACGTTGGTGGCATGCTGGACGAGTTCACCCAGCGCTACACCGCCGGCGCCCCACGTTCGGTCTCCTTCACCGCAAGCGTCGGCTTCTGATAACACACGATGAGAGTGTCGCGGCCGCGCCCCTGCGACGCGGCCGTCCGTCGTTTCGGGATGGAACAGGGCAACGCGTGTGGATCCGGCACGCTGTCGATGATCGGAAGCTGTCTGGCGCAGGGTAGCGGCGCGACCAGCGCAAGCTTGTCGAAAGACTGGCAAAGCCTCACTCGGCTAAAATGACAATGCTCCCTGAGCTCATGAAATCAAGAACTGGCATCGAAATCGCGGGGCTCCGGCGCTCCATGCCCCTTCGTCACAAAACTGTGGTGCACGATGTCTAGCAATTTCGATGGCGCTTTTCCGAACCAGTCGAAGGGAGTTTCCGATGCAGCGGCGCATGCCCAGGCTGGAACTCATCGAGGCATTCATCCACGCCGCGCAGGGGCCGAATTTCCGGACGGCGGCGGAAAAATGCGCCCTTAGTCCCGCTGCGTTCTCAAGACGCATCCAGGCGTTCACGGCCTATGTCGGCCATGAGGTTTTTGAGCGACGCCCTGAGGGCATGCGCCTGACGAGTGAAGGCCAGCGGTGTCTTGCGCTGCTGGAGCCGCTCTATCGCGACATGCGGGAGGCGACGCTGGGCCTTGGCAGGCGCGGGCCAGGCGGCAAGGTCACCCTGTCGCTCTCACACTCCCTCGCGGTCGGCTGGCTCATTCCTCGCCTCGACCGGTTTCGCGAGCTGCATCCGCAGTTGGATGTCGTTATCCGCACGCAGCGGACCGCCGAGCACATCCGATCAGGCGAAGCGGACCTTGGGGTTTGCGCGACCGACGTCGACCTTTCCCGCCTTCGAAACGCTCATTTCCTTGAAATGATGATCACTCCCGTGGCCTCGCCGGAGGTCGCAGGAAAGTTCAACGCCAGCGCCTGCCCACTAACGGGTCATCGTCTGCTGGGGATGCGCCAGCATCCGGACCTCTGGGCCTGGTGGGCGAAGGAGGCAGCTGTCGGCGGCGCCGGGCTCAAGGCGACGGCCACCTTCGACGTGCAGCACGCAATGTACGAAGCTGCCTCCGCCGGTCTCGGGATCGCGCTGGGCTCCAATGCGACCTTCGGCCCCCACTTGCAATCGGGCCGACTCGTTAGCCTCGGTCTGCCATCGGTCACATTTCCGGTCACCTATCGGCTTGCGGCGACCGTAAACAGGTTGCGATCACCCACGGTTCGAAAGCTCTGGGCCTGGTTGCTGGACGAAGCAAGACTCCACACCATCGGCTGGCGCCTTGGATCCGACACGGTCGCTGCGCGATCGATCGAAACCGCGGCCGCGTGATCCGTTCTTCATTGGGCCGACGGCGCCAGGGCCGTGATCACGAGGTCGGCCATGCGGTAGCCCGCAACAGTCGCACGCCGCTCGGACGCCTGTTGAACATCGCGCCAGTAGCGCTCGGGAACAGCCGGCGCCGATTCAGCTGCAACATGGCTGGGAATGCGTGCGCCGAAGGCCAGCGAAACAGCCAGCGGATAACTTTCCTCTTTCGCCCAAAGCGGGAACTGAGCAGCCGACGCCGGCAGGCGCAGCTCGGCAAGCGCGCCTCTTGGAAATTGCGCAACAAGCTCGTCGGCCCTCGCATCCACCTTCGCTACTTCGCCGGAGCGATGAACGCTGTCGTCCCATAGCCAGTGCAGGCTGACCGGCAATCCAGACAACGGATCCTTCACGAACTGGAGACCGCCGCCACGGTCACCCTCCGGATAGGCTTTGGAGAACAGCTGGGCGGCATGCAGCGGTTGGTGGATGTCGCCCGCGAGGTGCAGGACCCAGCAAAGCGCAAGTGCACGCTCGGCCGGCGCGGCCGTCTCGTCAGACAGGACACGATAGTTGAGCGCAAAAGCTTCGATCGCATCTCCTGCGATCATGTCCGGCGGATGGAAGTGCGTCTTGTCCTCGTCCAGAACGACAGGCCTGAGCGCCGCGTGCCATCGGGGATGGTCGTATATGGTCTCGCGGGCATCGTCCGGCCAGCGTGCGCATTCGAGAAACATTCTCCGGCTGCGTTCCTGTCCGGTTGTCCTGTCGATCGCCACCTGAAAGGCGCCGCGGTCGGGATGGACATCGAGGAGGGCGGCGAGTTTCGCAAGAAGGTCGGGCCGGCGTTCGGCGATTTCGTCGTAGGCAATTGCCGCAGTCACCATGTGCCCTGGTCTTGTCCAGGCATAGGCTGCGGGCGTAGCGGCCATGACGACGATCAAGGCCAGGCGCAATGCTCGGGACCGCCAGGTCATCGGCTAGAACTCCGTCGTGATGCGCAGGAAGTATTCCCGGCCGTTGAATCCAAGCGGGTCTGCTTCCGTGTAGGGGCGGCCGGTCGTGTCGCCCAGCTGCCGTGCGGGATACTCGTCGGTGACGTTGAGTACGCCAAACCGGACGCTTGCGCTGTCCGTCATCTGGTATCCGATCGACACGTCCAGCGATGTCGATCCTTCAAGGGTCTGGTCGCCGATCGCGGTGGGAATACGAACGGATCCGAACTTCACCGCGTCTGCCGTGAAGGTCCAGTCGCCAACGCCGAGCTGTGCGTTCAGCAAGGCCTTGTTCCGCGGCTGGGCGTCCGTGAGGATGCCGATCGAGGCAGACCCGAGCAATGCGATCTGCGGAAGGACCGGGTTGACCTGGATGCGATCGGCATCCGTATCGAATGATCCGTAGCTTGCTGTCAGGGCAAGCTGCCAGTTCTCCCCAAGCGTTGTGTCCCAGCGCAGTGTCGCTTCCCAGCCCTCGCTCGTGGTGTCCGCAGCGTTGGTGAAGAACCTCGCCACGGATGCATTGTTGATCCCGTTCGCCTGAAGGATGGCGGTCACCGCCGCGCCCTGGATGTTTTCGCTCAGCGATATGCGGTCGTCGATCTCGATGCTGTAGGCGTCAACGCTGAGGCTCAGACCGCCGCCCGGCGTGAGCACAATGCCGCCGGAGAGGTTGGTCGATTTTTCGGGGCGCAGCGGGCTTGCGCCCAGAGCCACCGAGACAGGGTCGCTGACGGCGAAATTGCCGACATTTGCAAGCTGCCCGCTGGGCAGGATCTGGCTGGTCACGGTCGAGAAGTACTGTTGCTGTAACGAGGGTGCTCGGATCCCGGTGCTGGCGGTCGCCCGCACCGCAACGAGATCGACCGGGCGCCAGAACACCGACGCCTTGCCGGTCGTTTCCTCGCCGAAGTCGCTGTAGTCCTCGTATCGCGCGGCCAGACCGACCTCCAGCCCATCGATCAGGCTGACTTCGACATCAGCAAAGACGCTGAGGGCATTCCGGTCGACCTCGACCGGCCTTGGCGGATTGAACCCGGGAAAACCCTGCGCGCCTGCGAGCGTATAGGAAGCCGGATCGCCGGATGCGATCTTGTAGTATTCGACGCGGTGCTCGACGCCCGCGGCAAGGTGGGCGCCTGCGAGGACTTCGATCGGCCGTCCCACGGTGAGGTTCAAGATGTTCTGGCCGTAGCGGACTCCGCCACCGTAGAACACTCTTGGGCTTGCAAGGCCAAGGGACGTGTTCACGGAGTTCGACACCCTATAGTCGCCGTCGCTATAGCCGAGCGTATTGCTTAGGTCCCAGTCCCATCCGCCGAGCGTGCCGCGCACGCCGGCATTGGCGCCGATGTCGAGCAAGTCAAGATTCACGATGGGAAGAAATCCACTGGGATAGAAGGCAGGCGAGACATTGGGTGCGCGGAACAGCGGGCTCATCTCGGAATCGCGCTGCGCCAGCGTGACGAAGCCATAGACCGCAGTGTCTTCACCCAATGGCGCTTCCGCATTCAGCACGATCTGCGCGTCTGTGGTCGCAGGATCGCCGAGCGTGGACGTCACGCGTCCGAAGCGCGGATCGATCTCGGCCGCGTTTGTGTCGCCTCGGTCTCGGACTTCGCCGCTCACGGACAGGAAACCGCCCTCGCCGATGGGGAGCCCCTTGCTGCCTCTTGCAATCAGCGTCCTGCCCTGGCCCCGATCCGTCTCGCCAACCTGCAGCGACGCCATTCCGCCATCGTCCTGGCCCTTGAGAACGATGTTGATGACGCCGGCGATGGCATCCGATCCGTACTGGGCGGCGGCACCATCCCGCAGGACTTCCACGCGCTCAATCGCGCTGACGGGGATGGTGTTGTAGTCGACCGGCACCGATCCCCGGCCAACCGTGTTGTTGAAGTTGAGGATGGCCGAACCGTGCCGACGCCGGCCATTGATCAAGACCAGCACCTGGTCGGGGCCCAGGCCCCTCAAAGTTGCCGGCCTTGCGCCAGCCGAGGACGGGCCGCTGGATGCGCGCGGGTAGTTGAAGGAAGGCGACAGGAACTCGAGAACTTTCGTCAGGTCATTGTAGCCCTTCGATGCCAGTTCCTCTCCGGACAGCACATCGACCGGGGCCGGTGTGTCGGTCGCCAGCCTGGGCTCTCCGCGCGAGCCCACCACCACCACCCTGTCGATGGTCGGATCTGGAGAACTCGCAGATTGGGCAACCGCGCTCCCGGACATGACGGCGATACCCGACGCCCCAATCAGCAAAATCTTCCGCATGCCACGCTCCCGCTCGACCTGCGGTGCTTATTCCTGCACGAGACGCCGTCGTCGAACGCAAACACGACAACGGCGGTTGCGTCGCACGCAACTGGATGGCGAAGACGGGCGATGCTGCTGTCAAGTTAAACTCGAATGCTGGCGCCCGTCGCCCGGTAGGCGGTCTCTCGAACCGGGCACAGGGCGAGCGTAGCAGGATCGCGGGGGTGCTGTCAGACCTACGCTACCTAGTCTCTGGTGAGGGCCGTGGTTATTGGCCTTTCGGGGACCCCAATGACGCGAATTTCCTACAAACGGCACCGCTTGCCAGCCGCCGTGATTCAGCACGCCGTTTGGCTCTATTTCCGCTTCACACTCAGCCTGCGTGACGTTGAAGAGGTGCTCGCGCATCGTGGCGTCGACGTGAGCTACGAAACGATCCGCGCCTGGACATTGAAGTTCGGCCCCAAGATCGCAGCAAACCTTCGTCGTCGAAAACTGCCGCCATCGCCACGGTGGCATCTCGACGAGATGGTCTCGACGATCGCTGGCGAGCATGTGTGGATCTGGCGCGCTGTCGACGATGAAGGGGAGGTGATGGACATGATCCTGCAGAAGCGGCGTGATACTGGAGCGGCGCTTCGATTCTTGCGACGGCTATTGAAGAACCAGAACGTGGAGCCAGAGACCATCGTCACTGATGGGCTGCGTTCTTATCGCGCCGCGCTCGATCGCTTGGGTCTCGTCGATCGTCATCGCCCTGGACGTTTGCGCGAGAACAATCGCGCCGAAAACTCTCATCTCTCAATCCGTCGACGAGAGCGAAAGATGCAGGGGTTCAAGAGCCGATCCTCCGCGCAGCGCTTTCTTGAGACGCATGCGGCGGTCTACAACACGTTCGACATCCAGCGGCATCTGTTGAGCCGTGGAGCCTTGCGTGTGCTGCGCACACGCTCGGAATCTGCCTGGAGCAGGGCGGTCGCGTGAGAGCAGCGGTCTGTCGAAGGCCCAGCAAAATCGCACCGCGTTAATCTGACAATCCTGCGGCAAAGTATCCGGACTGCAGTATACGGCGGCGACGCCATCGTTGACCGCCGGGTAGCCTGCTACACCCTGATTCATGACGAGGCCGCGCCTCTGAAGGGATGCGAGCGTCTGCGCCCGTAACTGCTCGCTATCTCCCAACTGGGCGCCTATCACAGGCGATTTCCGTTCAATCGGGCTTCACCCGCGTGAACGCACGCTTCGGAACGAACGTGCGTTTCGTCATGACAGCGTGCAACTACGCCGACCGGCTCGGAATGGAAATTTAGGCTAATCATTCGCAAAGACGATTGTGGCATGCTTGTCAGTAGCCCGAAGGCAATCAATGAACGAACTGGTTGCGATACTGCTCGATCCAACCGCCGCGTTCGGTGATCGCGACGATGCGGCCATGGCAATGTCATCCTCCGACGAGCCCGAAGTCGTTGAAGCACTGTTGAGCATTGCGCTTGACGCCAGCGCGGACGCGGATCTTGCTGATCGGGCGGGCGAGTCTCTTGCCGCCATTTGGCGACGAAACGCCGTGACCCCGCCGGACTTGGTAAACCGAATGCACCCGGCAGCTAAGCGCTTCTTCGATCGCGCGCTGGAACGGGATTCGATGCATGCCGAAGGCAGGATAAACTTTCCAGCGATTTGGATCGCTTCCGAGGGATCATTCGCTGTTGTTGACCGTCCGATCGAGAGCTGTTCTTGGCAGGCTTACAAGAATGGCTTCTTCGAGGGATTGCGGTTCTTCGACAGTGCCGACTCCGTATGGGCAGTTGATTTTGCCGTTCCCAAGACAAACCCAAATGCCGTTGAGCGTCTGTTGAACCGACCAGTGGACCTGGTCATCCGGTTGAAGCCCGCAGCCAACGTTTCAGTTTCTGAAGTCGCAGAGCTTTTGTGTACGTGCGTGGATCGCGACCCTGGAGACCTCTACAGCCAGTTCGTAGATCGCGACGAGCTGAAACGAATGTTTCGAAGCGCAGGTACGACATTGGCCCTGATCGGCCAAGCGCGGGCTCTCGGCAAAACCCAGGCAACGCGACCGCTTCGCCGGGGGTAGCGCGTGGCGGAAGACATTGTCGTCCTCGTAGTCGGGATGTCGGGTTTGAGGCGAGCAACCGCCGAGTCCGTTAGGGGAGGACGACTGGCAGATCTTGAACGACTCAGCCGTATCGCCGCAACCGCCACTGCGGCTAATCCGGGCCCCGAACAATCCAGAGATTGACCCTCGAAGAGTTCTTCCAACCAGGACGGAACCAAAGAGCGTACCGGAGTCAGGATCTAGCGCGGCAAACTTGGCGTCGCCTGATCCTTGTCTCGCTCAACCCTGGCGACAACAACAGATCGCGAAACCTAGTGGGCAACATCAGAGGCCGGCGCTTGGTCGGCACGCTTGGGAGCCTTGGCAGTTGCCACAGGCGCCTCGATCGGAAGGGACGTCGCCTTCGCCTCGGTTTCCTGCAAGGCGTCGGCGACCTTGCCTGCAAAGGCTCGGGCCTGCTTGCGCAGTTTGGTGGTTCCGGGGGTCGCCTTCACAGCGGCGGGTGCGCCGATCAGCAAGTGGGCGATGATAGCTGCACCGAGGGGGCTGTCGGCCACATCGCGCAGCGCCTTTGGCACCTTTACGCCGGCAATTGTCTTGGGGGTCTTACGCCGCTTCAGATAACGGCGAAGCTTCTTGTCGAGTTTCTTGGACATCGGTCGACCTCAATCTGGATTGCAGTGCATCGATGATTGTGCGGGTGTTAGTGGGCTTCTGATTGTGAAACCGCGGCAGCCCCGATCGGCCTGACGGCCGCGATTCCTATCTCCGCAGATCCGCAGCAAGGACAAACAAGGTGGGGCCTCAGTTCATCGAGGCTCGTCTCAAGTCCACGCCGTGAGACGAAAAAGTTCGGATCCAGCGGCGTCCTTGCGCGGCATTCAGCGCAGGCGACCTCCAGGAGCCGATTTAGGCCAATGACTTCACGCAGTTTCATCAACAACCGCACCAACTGTCGTGGAAATGTTACATAGAACATATCCACAGGCAAGCGAGCCGGTCGGCGGCGTGACGATCGCTGCTGGCGAGTTGACCGTCGGCGACGTAGGCGCTTTGAGCCGATCTACGGTCCCAGTTGGATCGCCCGCCGCGTCACAGAATTGATACTGGAGCAAGGCCCGCGTGAGAGAGCGAGGCGGGTCGCTTATCAGCACTGCCCCTTTACCAAAAATTCTGTGCGACACCGGTATGGAATCATCAAGCAGCCTAGGGACAGGTAAGCTGATGATGATCGCGCGTGAAATCGCCAAGGCGACCGATAGTCTTGAGCCGGATGCCCCGGGCGCGGTTGCGATCGAACGTTTTAGATCGACCCCCGATCTACATCTCATTCCCGTTGTACTCGTAGGCAAGCCGATCGGGATCCTGACGCGCGAGCGAACATTCCAGAAATTCACCCACCAGTTCGGGCATGAGATCTGGAGCAAGCGCCCCGTTCGCGATCTCATGTCCAGCGAGTTCGCGGCGATCCCGGATAGCATTCCGATCGAGAGACTCCTTGAGCGCGTTGCAGCGTTATCGCAACAGACCCTGCTCGATGGCGTTGTTTTCGTAGACGGTGAGGGCTTCTACTCTGGCGATGCAACCGCATTTGATCTCTACAAGGCGGCTGTGACCGTTACGACCATCAAGAACGTTGAACTTGATGCGAGGAACGAATCCCTGCGGGAAGCTGCCCTTTCGCTTGCGCATGAAACCGATCGAGCGAAGGCGGCATCGCAATCCAAATCCGAATTTCTCGCGGCCATGAGCCACGAAATACGGACGCCCCTCAACGGGGTTCTGGGAATGGCGCAGTCGCTGCAGCATGCGGACCTGCCGCAGTCGGAGATGGAGAAAGTGAACGTCATCCTCGACAGCGGGAAGTCGCTTCTGCTGCTGCTGAATGACGTTCTGGACTTGTCCAAGATCGAAGCCGGCAAACTCGAAATCGCAGCAGTGCCTGCTGACCTGCGGCACACGATCAAGCGCACGTGCGATCTCTTTCAGGCAGCGGTGGCGGAGAAGGGGCTGACGTTTGAGACGTCCATCGCCGACGATATCCCCGGATCACTGATTTATGATCCCCTTCGCGTCCGGCAGTGCTTGAGCAACCTGATTTCGAACGCCATCAAGTTCACAGATCGGGGACGTGTGAGTGTTGAAGTTTCGTGCACGATTCTTGCGGATCAAGAGTGCTGCCTGACGATTGCGGTCACCGATACCGGCATAGGCATGGGCGCCGATGTTCAGTCGAGGCTTTTTCAGGCGTTTTCACAGGCGGACAGCTCCACGAGCCGCAAGTATGGCGGAACAGGCTTGGGCCTTGCCATATCTCGGCAACTGGCAAGGCTCAGGGGAGGCGATCTGTCCGCAGATAGTGCTGAAGGCAAGGGATCGACTTTCACACTGACCATTAGAGCCAAAGCCGTCGCGGCGGAAGAAGGGCCGGTCGTTCGGGCAAGTGCGGGGTCAGCCGATTTGTCGCCCCCTGCTTCGCTGCTCGGCACGCGGGTTCTGCTTACGGACGACAATGCGATCAACCGGCAAGTCGTAAGACTCTTCCTGGCGCCGCTGGGGTGCGAGATCGCTGAAGCCCGGAACGGGCAGGAGGCGCTCGACAAACTGGCGAACGAGGCGTTCGATCTGGTTCTGCTCGACGTCCACATGCCCGTGATGGACGGCAAGGAGGCTATCCAACGTATCCGCGCGAGCGAAACCTCCTGGCGCGCAGTTCCGGTGATCGCGCTTACAGCGGACGCCATGGCCGGCGATCACGAACGCTTGCTGGCGCTTGGGATGACCGACTATTTGCCCAAACCATTGGACCAGCGTGCGCTGATCTCCAAGATGATCAACCTGGTCAATCCGAGAACGATCGCCGTCGAGCCTATGGCGGCGGCTGGCTGAACGAAGGCTGCTCACCCCTGTGCGTGCGGATCCTGGCTGTCGAGCGGCGCGCACGAAGGGGATCCGCAGGTTGAGCGGACATCGCTCGACAATGGTCTCTGTCTGCGAAATCAAGCTGCCAAGCTTGGCTCAGCAGATGCGGCAGCTCCGAAGCCGGCCCAGCCATTGGCTATGCAGCGGCAGGGCGCAAGCCAGACTGCAATCCGTCTCGATTTCATAGTTACTTCATTTGATCGCATGTCGAAGCAGTTTAGGTAGCGTCACTGTCACACGAAGCGCCAACCTGATCTGGCTCGAGAGATGGAACCAATGCCTCGGTTTGAGATCGTTTATTCGGACGAGCCGACGACCAAGGCACTGTCCTCGGAGAGCATCGTGGCGCGAGACAGAGTGGAGGCCGGCAACAAAGCAATGGTGGGCTTCCGGAGCGCTCAGCTGAAGCACGGTGCGAGGTGCTATCGGGTTATCGATGGGCTGGGAATGGTCGTGACGCGTGGGCCGAATGCCGCGATCACGCGCGCGACCGAGTAAACTGCTGCGAGCTACATATTACCAATGACCGCATTTGGGCGATGACCCGCCGAAGAGCGGCACGCGCCCTGAATGACCTATATGGATCGACTCTGCCGGATCGCCGCATTCCGGGTTGCGATCAACACGGGGCCAAAAGCTGCCGTTCGTCATGCTGAGGGTGGAGGAGCAGAAATCTTCTGCAGCCTGATCAGCATTGTCAGCGTTTTCCCAAACTGCCGGTTCAGCTGTTTGCCAGGCCGAGAATACGATCAGCGTGGAACTGGTCGATGCTGTCACCGTACGTCTGCGGGCTTCTTCGTCAGCCAGCAGAGCCACCGCCCTGCCTCACGGCTTGGGCCAGCGAGATTTTCCTAGTTGATCGGCTAGTGACGCTGAGGCTAGACGTCGGCCTAAAGCGGGCAAGGCCGGCAACCGCCTTGGTTAGCGACAACACAAGGTCGCCGGTTGTGAGAACTATGCACGGATGAGTCGCCTCAATGCGGCTCTTCATAGACTGGCAACGCCCAATGCAGTACTTATCCTTTCATGCGTCTGTTTCGCAAAATCCTTGCGATCGCCCTTGTTTCGCTCGTTGCTGGGTCTGGCGCAGCGACTGCGGGGCCCGTGCATTTTCACGAGATGGACGCTTCCGAGTCTCTGCACGAGCATCTGGTGATGTTCACGGGGCACGAGGCTGACGCCCACGACCACCACGTCGCGGACGCCACGGCCGAAGTGCCAAATGCTGACGAACAGCTCGATAGCGAGCGTGCGCCGGGCAACGAAAACCCCGACACCGACCCGGTCTTCCATATTCATGGATGCTCGCACCCCGCGATTGTCGTCCAGGCCGAGTTCGTTGGACGAGCCGAAACGGTTGCTCCCGCAGTCTGGTGCGAAATGAACACGTCTGTGCGTTCGCTGGGTCATTCGCCCCCTCGTAAGCCCCCCCGTCCTTTCCTCTGATCCGAAGTTCGCGCTCGCCGCTGCGGCGGGCTCGTAAGTCTTTGCGACAGAGGAGCCATCCTTGTCATTTCCCTATAGGGCGACCCGTTTCTGGGTTGCCGGTCTAGCCGTCGCGCTGACGGCCGGAACAGCTGCGGCGCAGGTTGCCGACGCGCCACCATTGAGACTTGAAGATGCGTTCGCGCGAGCACTGAACGATGCGCCTGCATTGGATGGGTCGGTACAGGCGCAGCGTGCGGCAGAGGCTGGCCTCCGTCAGGCCGACCGTGCGATCAACCCGACGATAGAGTTCGGCGCCGAGAATTTTGGCGGCTGGAGCAGTTTTCAATGGATCGGCCGCGCCGAAACAACGCTTTCGTTCAGCCAGTCGCTTGAAATGGGCGGTGATCGCGAAGCGCGGACACAGCTGGCGGGAACCCAGGTCAGGGCAGCCAGGCTCGATGGCGCGCTCAGACGACAGGATTTGCTGTTCGAGGTTGAGACAGCTTACGTCGCCGCCCAGGTCAGTGCGGCAAACCTCGCCGTCGCCAACGATCGGCTTGCCGTGGCCCAGGAAATCGTCGCCACCGTCGACCGGCGTGTTCAGGCGGCGCGTGACCCCCTGATGGCGGCCTCGCGGTCACAGGCCCTTCTGGCCGACGCGGAGATCGCGGTGACCAGCGCTCGCCTAGCTGCCGCCGCGGCGCGCCATCAGCTGGCAAGCTACTGGGGAGGCGATGCCGCCTTCAGTGTCGACCTCTCAGGCTTTGTTAAGCCAGCGCCCGTCACGGGTGACGCCACCGGCATCGCCGGTAGCCCCGAGATTGCCCGCGCTCAAGTGGAAGAGGAGCGCGCCACGGCCAATCTGGCTGTCGAACGGGCGAGGGCGCAACCCGACCCCACGATGTCCGCAGGCGTTCGCTACTTCAACGAGTTTGATGAGGCGGCATTCGTTGTTGGCGTCACCATCCCGCTGACCTGGTGGGATGACAACTCCGGCGCTGTCGATCGTGCGGCAGCTGAGCGGTCGAAGGTACGTCTTGAAGCTAAGGCCTTGCGGCGCAACGTCGAGCGGGAAGCCGCCTCGGCCTCCGCACAGATGGGCATCGCGCGTGCAGAGGTCGAAGCGATCGATGCGCGTCTCCTGCCTGCTGCCGAACAAGCGCTTCAGCGGGCGAGAGAGGGGTACGCCGCTGGCGCTTTCTCATACCTCGACGTTCTTGATGCGCAGCGCGTGTTGGTCGAAGCGCGGCTTCAGCGCAATTCCGCTCTTGGTTCCTATCATCGCGCCCGAGCGGCGCTCGCCCGCTTGACGGGCGCATATGTCGGCTTTGAGCCGGCGCGGGAGATTTCTCAGTGAACACCAATCTGATCAAACGAAGCCTGATGGCGCTTGCGTTTGCGGCCCTGCTAGCTGCTTGCGGGGAGCCCCCTGCGCCTGCCGATGAGCACGGCGAAGAGGCTGGGGCAGAGGAGTTCGAGCGCGGCCCGCATCGTGGGCGTATGCTGCGCGATGGCGATTTCGCCGTGGAGATCACGATCTTCGAGGATGGTGTAGAGCCGCAGTTTCGCGTTTTCCCGTATCTCAACGACAAGCCAATCGAGCCCGGCGAGGTGAACCTCGCGATGCAGCTGGGCCGATTGGGTGGTCGAACCGACACCTTTGCTTTCGCGCCTGCGGCCGACTATTTGCTCGGCAACGGCGTCGTGCATGAGCCGCACTCATTCGACGTGAGTGTTTCAGCTTCTCACGCGGGAGCAACGCACCAGTGGACCTATGCGTCCTATGAGGGGCGCACGACCTTTGAACGCGAACAGGCTGATGCCGCTGGCGTAAAGGTCGAAGCAGCCGGACCCGCCGAGATTGCGGAAACCATCACCATGTCCGGACGGGTGGAACTCCAGCCTCAGGGGCGGGCCGAGGTGCGAGCCTGGTATCCCGGCCGCATCGTCACGATGACAAAGTCTATTGGTGAGCGGGTTCGCAAGGGCGAAACGATCGCTTCCGTGACTTCGGCTGAGAGCCTGCAGACGTATGCGATCCCCGCGCCGATTTCTGGAGTGATCATGGAACGCAATTCCAACGTCGGCGATGTGGCCGGCGAGGCCGCGATCTATGTCATCGCCGACGCCACCAAGCTGCACGCCGAGTTCTTCGTCTATCCGCGCGATGCCGAACGCCTTCGGGCGGGGCAGGCGATCACCGTGCGCAACCTGTCCGGCGCAACCAGCGCAAGGCTAACCATCGAGACGGTGCTCCCAACCGCCGACATGCTGACCCAGACCGTGATCGCACACGTTGAACTGCCGAACGCGGATGGCGCGACATGGCGACCAGGGCAGGCGGTCGAGGGCGAAGCCGTTGTCGGTGCGCATTCAGCGCCGCTGGCGGTTCGTACCCAGGCGTTGCAGCGGTTCCGCGATTTCACGGTCGTGTTTGCGCGCATCGAGAACACTTACGAAGTGCGGATGCTGGAGCTGGGCCGCCGCTCGCCAGAGTGGACAGAGGTGCTCGGCGGGCTCGAACCGGGCGAAGTCTACGTTTCCGAAAACGCCTATCTCATCCGCGCGGACATCGAAAAGTCCGGCGCTTCCCACGATCATTGAGGGCGGGCGCCATGCTTGATGCAATCATCCGGTTCTCGATCCGCCAGCGATGGGCGGTTCTGGCGGCAACGCTGGCGGTCGCTGTGCTTGGCGTCTGGAGTTTCCAGCGCCTGCTGATCGACGCCACGCCTGACATCACCAACGTGCAGGTGCAGATCAATACGGAGGCTGAAGGCTATTCGCCGCTGGAAGCCGAGCAGCGCATCACCTTCCCGGTCGAGACGGCAATCTCTGGCATTCCCGGACTCGACTACACGCGCTCGATTTCGCGCTACGGCCTCTCGCAGGTGACCGTTGTTTTCAAGGACGGGACGGATATTTACTTTGCGCGCCAGCTTGTGAATGAGCGCTTGCAGGCCGCGCGCAGCACGCTTCCGGATGGCATCGAGCCAGCGATGGGCCCCATCGCGACCGGGCTCGGCGAAATCTTCATGTACACCATCGAGCCCGAGGGTGACGCGCGCAGGCCTGACGGGGAGGAGTGGACACCGGAAGACCTGCGTACTTTGCAGGACTGGGTGATCCGTCCGCAGATTCTAGGAACAACGGGAGTTACCGAGGTCAACACCATTGGCGGGTATGTCCGTCAGTATCATGTGACCCCATGGCCGGATCGCCTGAGCGCGGCCGGGCTGTCGATGGATGACGTTATACTCGCGCTGGAGGCCAACAACGCAAATCGCGGCGCGGGCTATGTCGAGCGGTATGGCGAACAGCTCCTATTGAGATCGGAGGGGCAGGCAACCGGCATTGCCGACCTGCAGGCTATCATCGTGGCGAACCGCGGCGGTGTGCCTGTGCGCGTCGCAGACGTCGCCGATGTGGCCCTGGGCGAGGAACTGCGAACGGGCGCTGCGACCGAGAATGGTCAGCAGATCGTGCTGGCGACGGTTCTCATGCTCATGGGCGAGAACAGCCGCACCGTGGCGCAGGCAGTTGCAGAGAAGCTGGAAGTTGCAGCAAAGGCGCTTCCCGCCGGCGTTGTTGCCAAGCCGATCTACGACCGCACGGCTCTTGTTGATCGCACGATCGAAACCGTCGAGACCAACCTGCTGGAGGGCGCTCTCCTGGTGATCGTAGTATTGTTCCTTCTGCTCGGGAACATTCGTGCTGCGATCATCACGGCTGCGGTCATCCCGCTGTCGATGATGCTGACCATAACGGGCATGGTCCAGAACAAGGTGTCAGGCAATCTGATGAGCCTGGGCGCGCTCGACTTCGGCCTGATCGTCGATGGGGCCGTCATCATCGTTGAAAACTGCCTACGACGCTTCGGACAGGAGCAGCATGGGCTTGGACGCTTGTTGACCCGCAGCGAGCGATTTGCGCTGGCCGAAGCTGCCACCGTCGAAGTGATCAAACCGTCGATCTTCGGTGTGCTCATCATCACACTGGTCTATGTGCCGATCTTCGCGCTCACGGGCGTCGAGGGAAAGATGTTCCATCCGATGGCGTTCACGGTGGTGTTCGCTCTCACGGCCGCGATGATCCTGTCACTTACCTTCGTTCCTGCCGCCGTCGCACTGTTCGTGACGGGCAAGGTGGAGGAAAGGGAAAGCTTCATGATGCGCGGCGCTCGCGCACTGTATCAGCCTGCGCTCGATTGGGCCTTGCGCCTCCGCTGGGCGATCGTCGCGGGAGCGGTGGGGCTCGTTGCAGTTTCGGGTTTTGCAGCCTCGCGCATGGGATCGGAGTTCATCCCGAACCTTGATGAGGGCGATATCGCGCTGCACGCGCTGCGCATACCGGGCACCAGCCTCACACAGGCGATCGGCATGCAGCAGACGCTTGAGGCGGCGATTGCGAAGATGCCAGAGGTCGAGCGTGTAGTGGGCAAGATCGGTACTGCGGACATCGCAACCGATCCCATGCCCCCAAGCGTGGCCGACACCTACGTGTTGCTCAAGGACCGAAAGGACTGGCCCGATCCGCGTAAGCCTCGCGACCAGCTCGTTTCTGAACTCGAAGCGGTGGTGAGCCGCATCCCCGGCAACAACTATGAGTTCACACAGCCGATCCAGATGCGGTTCAACGAGCTGATCTCGGGCGTTCGGTCCGACGTGGCGGTCAAGATCTACGGCGACAATCTCGAACAGCTTGCAGAGCTTGGCGAGCAGGTCGAGGGTGTCATTGGCGCCATTGACGGCGCCCAGGACGCCAAGGTCGAACAGGTCACCGGCCTGCCAGTCCTGCAGATCACGCCTAACCGGGTTGCGCTTGCTCGTCTGGGCCTCAACGTGGCCGACGTCCAGAACGCCGTCGGCACTGCTTTCGGCGGCACGGAAGCGGGGCAGGTTTTCGAGGGCGACCGCCGCTTCGATGTCATCGTGCGACTGCCTGAAAGGCTGCGTCAGGATGTGGACGCCATTGGTCAGCTTCGCATTCCGCTGCCCGGACATGACGGCGACCCCAGAGGCTATGTTCCACTTCAGGAGGTGGCTGCCATCGATCTTTCGATCGGCCCCAACCAGATCAGCCGCGAGAATGGCAAGCGACGAGTTGTCGTGACCGCCAACGTGCGCGGGCGCGATCTTGGCTCCTTCGTGACCGAGCTGAGAGAGAAAGTCGGCGCGGAAGTCGAACTCCCAGCGGGCTACTGGGTTGGCTATGGAGGCACATTCGAACAGCTGATCTCGGGCGCTCAGCGGCTCGCGCTGGTCGTACCGGTCGTGCTGCTGCTGATCGTGGGACTGCTGTATGGGCTCTTCCGCTCGATGCGCGATGCGCTCGTCGTCTTCAGTGGCGTTCCGCTTGCGCTAACGGGCGGTATCCTTGCCCTGATTGCACGCGGCATGCCGCTTTCCATCTCGGCCGGCGTGGGATTCATCGCCCTGTCGGGCGTCGCCGTGCTCAACGGGGTGGTGATGCTCACCTTCATCCGCTCCTTGCGCGAGCGGGGGCAGACGCTTGACGAAGCCATACGTGATGGGGCGCTCACCCGCCTTCGCCCGGTGCTCATGACAGCTCTCGTTGCGAGCCTTGGCTTCATCCCCATGGCCTTCAACGTCGGCGCCGGGGCAGAAGTGCAACGGCCGCTGGCGACAGTGGTAATCGGCGGGATCATCTCGTCCACCATTCTAACACTGCTCGTGCTCCCCGCGCTCTACCGGCTGATTCACGGAAGGGCGTCAAGGGGTTCGCATCAAACGCCCGGCGACCCGATCACCACTGAAGCGGCGGTTGCACAATGATGCGCCCGCCCGATAGCTGCCCATCCGCGAGCGACAGCTACCAACCAAGAAGGAACGGCTTGCGCTCCCTCGGGCCAACTATGTCCGGACCCGCGGAGGCATCATCAACAGGAGAGAATGCCATGATCAGGCTTGCGGCCATTCTTCTGGCAGTAACGATCAGCGGGTGCGTGTCGGTCAGCGAGTCTTCCGCCTTGCAGGTCAATGTGCAGGGGGGCGATCAGTTGAAGCCCTGGGGCGTCGAGGCGGGGCGTGGAGCAACCGGCATCAGTCTCAGAGGGCATGTCAATCGCACCGCGCTTCCCAGAGGCCCGCTGCGGGAGCATGTTCATATCGAGCTACGGGACGCCTCCGGTCAGCGCGTGTCTGTTCACGAAGCGCTCATCTACCCCGTCACTGCACTGCGGGCTCAGGGCTCGGCCAGACTGAGTCTTGATTTGCCTGCCAACGCGATCTCCAAGGAAGGCAGTCTCAATGTCATCGTGGTCGATGGTGTTCCGCATGATTGAGGTCCTCCTTCCACAGCAGCGTCGTGGCAGTACGGCGGCAATACCCGACCTACCTGCGTCGTGGCTTTTGCTGATGGTCGGGCTCCTGTTCGCTGTGCTGTTCTGTCCAGCTGCATTCGCTCACGGCGTAGAGGCCGGGGACAAAGGATACATTCAGGAGACGAGTGGCATCGTGTTCTGGCCGTTCGTCTACCTCGGCGCGAAGCACATGGTGACCGGGTACGATCACCTGCTGTTCCTCTTCGGCGTGATCTTCTTCCTCTATAGGATGAGGGACATCGGCATCTACGTGACGATGTTTGCCATCGGTCATTCAGTGACGTTGTTGTTCGGGGTGCTCAGCAATATCAGCGTCAGCTCATACCTGGTGGACGCCATTATCGGTCTGTCAGTCGTCTACAAGGCGCTCGACAACATGGGCGCTTACCAACGCTGGTTTGGTTTCCAGCCAAACACCAAGGCGGCAACACTTGTCTTCGGCCTGTTCCACGGCTTTGGCCTTGCGACGAAGCTGCAGGACTTCGAGATGTCGCCTGATGGCCTTGTCGCCAACCTGATTGCTTTCAATATCGGTGTTGAAATGGGCCAGCTTCTGGCCCTAGGCGCCATTCTCATCGTGATGGGGTTCTGGCGCAAAACGCCGAGCTTCTGGAAGCATGCCTATCTCGCCAATACCGTCGTAATGACCCTCGGTTTCGTCCTGATGGGCTATCAGCTCGTCGGCTACTTCGTCGCTTGATCGGAGACATTCCATGTTCAACGCAGAAAGACCTGATCCTTCGGAATTGCCTTCGACCGGCAGGCTGCTCAAATCGACCGGTATTGCCGCCGTAATCGCCAGCGCTCTCTTGGTGACGACGGTGCTTCCCGCCGAGTACGGCGTCGATCCAACGGGCGTTGGCTCCTTGCTTGGCTTGGCAGAGATGGGCCGCATAAAGATGCAGCTTGCTGACGAGGCGAAGGCCGCCGCGGCGTCGGACGCAGCTGCGTCACAGGGCGGCGTGCAGCCTTCTACCAATGTCGTGCCGCCCCCTGCGCCAGCAGAAGCCTCGCCGGCCGCGGCGGAGCAGCCGACGCCTGCACCTTCAGTGCCGCAAGCCCAGACCTGGTCTGATACTACGACGGTCAATCTCGCGCCCGATGATGGCTACGAGGTCAAGCTGGTCATGGAGAAGGGTGTTACTGCACGTTTCGAATGGTTCACCAACGGTCCCAAGGTGAACTACGACACCCATGGCGACGGCGCCGGGATCAACTACCACGGCTACGGCAAGGGCACGAATGTGGACCGTCAGGAAGGCGAGCTGACAGCCGCCTTCACCGGAAGCCATGGCTGGTTTTGGCGTAATCGCAGCGGCCAACCCGTCACGATCACGCTTCGTACCAGCGGCGACTACACCGACTTGAAAGAATACGACTGAGGATCGCTGCGATGCTCTCGCCGCTCAGCAACGTTACCTACCGACGCCTGTTTTTGGCGCAGGTGATGGCGTTGCTGGGCACGGGACTCGCGACTGTAGCGCTCGGGCTTCTGGCTCACCGTCTTGGCGGCGCGAGCGCCGGAGAGATTCTCGGCATAGCGTTCGCGATCAAGATGATCGCCTACGTAGCCGTGGCCCCATTCGCCAGTGCGCTCGCAGCCAATCTACCCCGAAAGACGCTTCTGATCGGTTTGGATCTGGTCAGAGCAGGTGTCGCCGCTCTGCTGCCGTTTGTGGCGGAGGCTTGGCAGGTCTATGCCCTGATGACCGTCCTCTATGTCGCGTCTGCGGCGTTCACGCCCGCCTTTCAGGCGATGATTCCCGACATTCTGACGGACGAGCGTGAGTACACGAAGGCGCTTTCCCTGTCGCGGCTGGCGTCGGACCTGGAGAGTGTCGGCAGCCCTGTCATCGCCGCCGTCCTGCTGGCGTTCATGGGGTACAGTGATCTCTTTGCGGGAACGGCGATTGGTTTCTTCCTGTCCGCTCTCCTGGTCTTGAGCGCATCTCTCCCCATCACGCGCATTGTCCAGCAAAGGACCTTCTCCCAACGCCTGACGGTTGGATTTCGGCTGTTTGCGCTGACGCCGAGGCTTCGCGCATTGGTCGCCATCAGCCTCGCCACCGCGGCAGGCGGCGCGATGGTGTTCATCAACACGGTCGTCATCGTGCAGACGCAGCTGTCGCTATCTGAGCAGCATACAGCTTGGGCCCTGGCGGTATTCGGGCTTGGCTCGATGTCCGCCGCGATGCTCGTGCCGCGTTTGCTTGAGGACGCGTCGGATCGTGTCGTGATGATTTTGGGCGGCGCAGTGATGACGGCTGGTCTCATCGCTGGTGTCTTTCATCACCACGGCGGGTACTACGCGCTATTGGTGATGTGGTTTGATATCGGCGTCGGCTATTCGCTGACGCTTACACCTGCGAGCAGGGCGCTCCGGCGTTCTGCGTCAGCGGAAGATCGTCCCGGATTGTTTGCTGCCTATTTCGCATTGTCGCATGCGTGCTGGTTGATCGCCTATCCTGTCGCAGGCTTGGTCAGTTCGGCATCAGGTACAAACGCTGCGTTCCTTGTGCTCGGAATTCTCTCGGCCATTGGGTCGCTGGCGACCTGGCTGTTGTGGCCCGCACACGATCCGGAAATTCTGCCTCACCGCCATGAAAACCTCGCCCCTGACGACCCGCACCTCGCAGGCGGCGGCCCTGAGCACGCCCATTCGTTCGTCATCGACGACTTGCACGGGCGCTGGCCCAATCGTCGCGGCTAGCGGAGATGCGTTGCGAACACGACGGCGTCAGCGCCTTGAGATTGCGCTGGATCGCATCAGGCCTTCTAGATCATGTGCGGACCAAGCGCCGGCTCGATCCTGTATCCAGTTTCCTGATAACAATTGCTATTGATGGGCGGACGCGACGGGGAGGCCTGCGGCTCGCCACTCCGGCAGTCCATCCTCAAGCCGACGGATCTTGAAGCCTGACGTGCGCAACAACGCTACGGCTTCAAAAGCCATGACGCAAAATGCGCCTCGGCAGTAGGCGACTACCTCCTGGTTGCGAGGTAATTCCGCGAGCCGCTTCTTCAGCTCGCTGACGGGAATGTTGATCGCACCGGGAATATGACCGGCTGCGAACTCGTCCGCTGGTCGCACGTCCAGGACTGTAACAAGTCCTGCCTTTAGACGTTTGCGCAATTCTGTGCGGGAGACAGGCTCCATCGCGTCGCGTTCGTTGAAATAGCCGCTCACGACGCCGCCAACTTCAGCGACGTTTCGCTCTGCGACGCGGCTGATCGCATGCATCAGGTCAAGCACGCTGTCGTCCGCGAGACGATAGAGTGTGAACTTCCCGTCGCGTCGCGCCGTCAGAAGACCAGCCCGTCGCATTGACTGGAGGTGTTGCGACGCGTTGGCGACCGACAAGCCCGTTCGATCCGCCAGGCCCTCAACTGTCCGTTCGCCCTGCGCAAGATGTTCGAGAATGGCAAAGCGATGTGGATGTGCGGCGGCTTTCGCCACTGCTGCAAATCCCGCGAGCAATGTTTCCTTGACGCTCTGCCTTGACATGATCTTATCAACGCTCCATCATTCAATCGAACAATTGAATGTAATCGGACGGACTGTCAAGGCGTCTGAGCCGCCGTCAGCAGGGAGAGAGCGATGATTCTCAGGCAGTTTCTGCATAACGATCCCGTCGCAATCTCCTACCTGTTTGGATGCGGAGGCAAAGCGTCCGGCGCGGTCGTCGATCCTGTTGGCGACACAAGCGTTTACCTCGATGCCGCCGCAAAGGCGGGGATGCGAATTCTCTATGTGATCGACACCCACATTCACGCTGACCATATGTCGACCGGGCGCGCCCTGGCCGATCTCGCGGGCGCCGAGTATGCGCTCTTCCACGGCGCCCAGGCATCAATACCTTTTCGCGGATTGCAGGACGGTGAAGTGCTGGAACTTGGCAATGTCACCATCGAAGTCCTGCACACGCCAGGTCATACGCCCGAACACATTTCTCTGCTGATCCGGGACAAGACACGCTCGGAAGACCCCTGGTTCGTCATGACGGGCCATACGCTGATGGTCGGCGATCTGGGGCGGACCGAATTGGCTTCGAGCGCCGAGGAAGGGGCGCGTGTCCTGTTCAGGTCTGCCCAGAGGTTGAAAGCCCTGCCGGATCATCTCGAAGTCCTGCCCGGAGCTTTCGCGGGCTCTGTGTGCGGCAAGAGTCTCAGCGGGAAGCCGACATCGACGATCGGCTTCGAGAAACGGCACAACAGGGCATTTCGCATCGATGACGAAGAAGAGTTCGTCCAGCGAATGCTGACCGATATCCCGGCGCCTCCACCGGAGGCTGCGCGGTTACGTGCGTTGAACGCTGGCGCGGTCGGCGTGTGACACATGCCAACGGCCACTAGCGGCCCTAAGCCAGCAATCGCGCTTGGCCTTCGCGAGAACTGGCCTCAGTTCACGCTGCTGATCCTGATCAATGCGTTCGTTGGCGGCATGGTCGGCATCGAACGGACGCTTGTCCCCCTGATCGGTTCAGAAGAGTTTGGCCTGACTTCAACGACGCTCGTCACCTCTTTCATCATCAGCTTCGGCCTCGTTAAGGCTGTTTCCAATCTGGTTTCCGGACAACTCGCCGACAGGTGGGGCCGCAAGCGCGTGCTGATCCTTGGCTGGATGGCCGGTCTGCCGGCGCCGTTCATGCTCATGTGGGCCCCTGACTGGAGCTGGATCATTGCAGCCAACGCACTGCTTGGCGTGAGCCAGGGACTGGCCTGGTCGATGACCGTGATCATGAAGATTGATCTCGCCGGCTCACGCTCGCGCGGTCTCGCCGTCGGCCTCAACGAGTTTGCAGGGTACCTGGCAGTCGGACTGACAGCGCTCGCCACCGGCTATCTCGCTTCCATCTACGGACTAAGGCCAGAACCAATCTATCTGGGAGTTGCTTACGCAATCTTCGGAACAGCGCTTTCTGTTTTTCTTGTTCGCGATACCCGGGCACACGTCGCCTTGGAGATGGGAGGAGCGACAGCGGCACAACCGTCGCTTTCGTTCCGACAGGTGTTTGCGCTGACGACCTACAAGGACCGCAATCTGTTCGCCGCCTCGCAGGCGGGGCTGGTCAACAACCTGAACGACGGGATGAGCTGGGGGATATTTCCGTTGTTCTACTCTGCCTTCGGACTGGGGCTCGACCGTATCGGTCTGCTCAAGGCCATCTATCCAATTGTCTGGAGTCTGCTGCAGATCATAACCGGTCCGTTGAGCGACAGGTGGGGTCGAAAGGGACTGATCGTCGCCGGCATGTGGCTGCAGGCTGTTGCGTTGCTCCTCACGGCGCTGACGCGCGACTTTGGCTGGTGGCTGGCGGCGAGCATCCTGCTGGGGATCGGCACCGCTATGGTCTACCCAAGTCTTATCGCAGCAGTGTCAGACGCATCGCACCCCTCATGGCGCGCACGTTCGCTGAGCGTTTACCGCTTCTGGCGCGACCTTGGCTACGCGATAGGCGCCCTTGCTGCGGGCTTGATCGCAGATGCGTTCGGGTTTGCGGCGGCGATCGCAGCGATTGCGGGACTTACCTTTCTGTCGGGTGCGGTCACAGCCGTTACAATGCGGGAGACGCGAACCGTAAGCCGCGCCAACGAGGACGCGTCTTGATCCAGATCATGCAACATGCTCCTGCCGGTGCGACCCTTATTAGATGAAGTCAGTGATCATCCTCAATGATGCGCCCTATGGCAGTGAACGCACCTACAACGGCTTGCGGCTCGCGCACTCGCTCCACAAACAAGATCCCGAGGGCGAGGTCACAGTGTTTCTGATGCCGGATGCTGTCACAGCAGCGAAAAGTGGTCAGTCGGTTCCGGCCGGCTTTTACAACGTCGAACACATGATCGGGCGCGTCATGTCGAGCGGTGGGAAGGTGCTGTTGTGCGGGACATGCATGAACGCAAGAGGATTGCTCGACGACGAGTTGATCGCAGGCGCCGCACGCGGCTCGATGGACGACCTCGGTAAGGCGTCACTTCTCGCCGACAAGCTGATCGTGTTCTGATGCGGCTGTTACCATCGGCAATTTGTTGAGTGCGCATCTGGCGAGCATGGCGGTGACCGGCTAGGTCAATACCATGGGGGACACGCTCACCAGTCTTGAGATCATGCTGCGAGGCGCTGCGGTTGGCGCGCTTGCAGCGACCACAATTGTCCTCGGGCGCAGCCGGGCCAGTCCGGCGGTCCGGCTGTCAGGCGTTCTGTTTGCAATTGCGGTCATTGGGTACGTCGTCAACTCCTCTGCATCGAGCAGGGCAGCGGTGGGCGATCTGCATCCGATTTTCCGCGCGCTGTCGTACGGGGGCATCGGCGCTTTCTGGGCTTTCGTGCTTGCGATCTTCGAAGACCGGCGGCTTTCGCCCGGCCTGCTGACGCCGTTCGTGGGTCTCACTCTCTACGGGATCGCCGCGTCTTTCGTGCCAGCGGGCAGTCACGGTGTGTGGTGGATTGTTCACAACGTCATCGAGGTAGGCCTGGCGGCCCACGCCTTGTTTGTCGTCTATCGCAGTTGGCGCGGCGATCTCGTGGATGCACGACGTCGCCTTCGTGGACCTTTTATTGCGAGCGTGGCGTTGTTCGCAGTTGTCATCTCGGGATTTGAGATCGGCGAAGACCTCGGCGTGTCGGCGGGCTGGTATCAGATGGCTGGCGCAATGGGACTTGCTGCTTTCAGTCTGCTCGGGACGTTCATACTGTTCGAGCTGCGATCGGCGTTGTTGGGCGCCGTCATTCCCGCTGTGTCCACTGCCTCCAAAGCAATCGGTCCGGACGCAGCAGATCGCTTTGAAATTGATCGGGTGACCGCGCTGATGGACGCAGGCGAGGTCTGGCGGCGAGAGGGGCTTGCGATCGGGACGCTTGCCCAGGAGCTGAATATGCCGGAGCACCGCCTTCGCAGGCTGATCAACGATCAACTCGGCTACCGGAATTTTGCAGCATTCGTGAATGCCCGCCGGATCGAGGCTGCCAAGCAGGTGCTCGCAAACCCCGGAGAAGCGCGAAGAACCATTGCTTCGATCGCCTTCGACCTCGGCTTCGGCTCGCTTGGCCCGTTCAATCGCGCGTTCAAGGAGGAGACGGGTGAGACGCCTACCGAATGGCGGCGGCGCGCGATGGGTTCGGCCGAACCAAGCTGATCCGACGTGAGACTACCCCGTGTGTGTTGCGACGAGGAGGGTCGGCAGTTGCGGGTCAACCGGGTGCGGCGCGTTTACCGCGAACCCTGCCGCGGTCAGCGCAGCCTCAACTTCATGCTGCGTCCGAAATCGATAGACAGAAGTGGGGAAGGACCGAACCGAGCGCGGGTCATCCGACGACCGAAACAGAAGTGCGATGCGACCACCTGGCTTCAGCACGCGCGCGATCTCGCGAAGGCAGGCGTCAAGGTCGTCCCAGAAGTAGATCACATGGACACACAGCGCCTTGTCGAACGTCTGATCGGGGAAGGGGAGCGCCGTAGCGCTGGCCTCCGTCACGCTCACGCGCCCGCTATGTATCAGAGACTTGTTTCGGCCTTGGGCGACGCTGACCATGAGCGGCGACGGATCGACGCCTGCGACGTGCCCCGAAGGGGCGGCGGCGGCAAGTTCCGTTAGGGCAATCCCCGGTCCGCACCCAATATCGAGAATGTGGTCGCCCTGGAGAACGCCAAGCGCCTCGACGGCCCGCCGGTTTGGCCCCGCCGTTTCCCGCGCCATGAGGAAGGCAATCAGCCGCCCGAGCGGGCCCTGCGCCCGACGAGCTTGGGCAGCAATGAAACGTGGTCTTCGCATGCAGTTGTCCTCCGGCTGAAGGACATGCGGGGAGAGGATGTGGTTTGGCTCGCCGGTTCTGAAAATGCCTCGCCGTATTTGAAAATGGCGAGGTTTTTCAGCCCTCGGCGAGACCTGCACACAGGCTGTACGGCTTGATGCGGCATTCAGAAAAGGATGCCTCACATGCCCGAATGGGTCGGAGTTACCGCGCTGACGTGGCTGGAAAGTACCGGTGTAGACATCATCCGCTACGCCGTATTCGCTATCGGAATCTGGCTGGTCTTGTGGGTGCTGCTCCGCAGCGTAATGCGACCGCGGAAAATCCGCGAAGCAACGCCGCCGGCGCGGCAGCTCATTGTGGAATTCCTGATCTCACTCCGGTCAATCGCGGTGTTTTCGACGGTAGGTCTGATCATGTTCGGGCTGGAAAGCTGGGGCCTGCTGCCCGGGCCGGCGATGGCCAAGGGCTGGGGCGTCTGGTGGTTCGCCGCCTCCCTTATCCTGATGATCGTCGCGCACGACGCTTATTTTTATTGGACCCACCGGCTCATCCACGACCCGCGCCTGTTTCGCCGGTTTCACCGCCGCCATCACCGCAGCAATAACCCTTCACCCTTCACCGCCTACAGCTTCGACCTGAGCGAGGCTGCCGTGAATGCGCTCTTCGTTCCGCTCTGGATGATTCTGGTTCCAACAGCCTGGGAAGTGTTGGGATTGTTCATGCTCCACCAAATCGCCCGCAATACCATTGGGCATTCCGGCTACGAGATCATGCCGGCGCGGCGCAACGGAAGGCCGTTGATCGACTGGATCACGACGCCGACGCATCACGACATCCATCACGCTGAAGCTAGCTGGAACTACGGCCTCTATTTTACGTGGTGGGATCGCCTGATGGGCACCGAGCATGCCGAGTATCATGCTCGTTACGCGGCGACGGTAAGGGAGCGAAAAGCCTGACGCTGGCAGTCAGCTTGCATTAGGGCCAGACGACCGATGCAATTGCCCAGTGTATCGGCATCTCTGAGCCAACGGTCAAACTCCACCTCGCCACGCCCATGCTGCGTACCAAGACAAGCGTTACATGTGTTTTGCTCGCAGAGCCACTGGGCTGCTCGATTGATACGGCGCACTACTCGGCTGGGCGTGCGGGGCGCCCTGAGGCGTGGAGACCGCTTGCACTCATCTGCCTAGCCCTTCTGTGCGGCGGCCGCCTGAGGTCATTCCTGCTTCATCAGGCGTGAACCCATCACCCGTTTCAGCATTACTGGGGATCGGCGCGGGGTCACGGCGCCGATACGGAGCAACAAGGCGTGTTGTTCATGCGCGCCTCAGTCCGAAGTGGATAACTAAGGCAGACATACCGGCCGCACTCGTCGAGGCATTTTCGATCACGCCTTAACCAGTCCTCCCTCGTCGAAGATATTAAAGCGCCGACGATTACCTCGGCTCCGGCTCCGGCTCCGGCTGAGCTGGAGCCGACTTTTTCCAGTCTGATCCGAATGCGCCGAAACGTGGCGCACCGTTACTCCAGCGGCGCGAAAAACAAGAGACAATCGACAAAAGCGCGAGCGCGCCAGCCACAGGGTGCATGAGCCTGCAGATAGGCTGAGGCTCTCCTGGCAGAGGGCTATTCTGTGCACAGATTGGCGACAGCGACCTTGCGGAAGAGGTGTGGCGCGGCCACCGCGCTCGATGGATAGTGCGCGAGCGCGGACGCAAAATCCGGGTGTGTGAACGCAGAGCGAAAATGCGCGACTGATTCCCAGACGGCATAGTTAAGGTAGAGCCTGCTTGCCCCTACCGCGCGATGGAGTTGCGTGGAGATGTAGCCTGGCTGCTGCTTCATCCAGTTCGCATCCCCTTCCCAGGCCCGCAGGAGCGCTTCCTCGTCCTGAGTATCAACCTCGAAAACATTGACCAGAATGGCTGGGGACTGCTCCTCACCGAGCTGGTGCTGTATCGGGCAAGTGGGGTCCAGCGCCTTGATCTGCAGCATGGCATTGACCCGTCTATTATGACAATGTGTTGTCAGTGTAGTCTTTGACAATGTGTTGTCAATATGGAGAATGATGGGTGGCCGCCGACAAACATTCACCAGGTGGCGCAGCGCTGACCGATCTGGTTCTTGAAGTCTTTCGACTCAACGGCCGTCTTCTGTCAGCGGGCGACAAGCTTGTGGCCGAAGCGGGCCTCACGAGCGCGCGATGGCAGGTGTTGGGCGCGATCCACTATGCGAGCGAACCACAGACTGTCTCTTGGCTAGCTCGAAGCATGGGGCTGACGCGCCAAGCAGTGCAGCGCATCGTCAACGAGCTCGTGGGTGAGGGGTTGATTGCACTCAAGACAAACCCCGCGCACCAGCGGGCCCACCTCGTGACGCTCACGCGAAATGGACATGCGGCTTACGCCTTGGCGGATCGGCGGCAGACGCCCTGGATCAATGCGCTGGCAAAGGGGCTGGATCGGGGAGAGATAGAAAGAGCGCTGGCTTTGCTGAGCACGATCAGAAGCCGGCTGGAGTCAGCAAATGACGGTGAGTAACGAATGGTAGTGTACCGAAGATTTTAGATCTGCACGGAATATCAAAACGGTGCACACGAACGGTCAATTGTGGCGACGACCCGCCTAACCTTCGGGGAAGCGGCGACGGGCGAGTGACGAGCGGCCATGCCATTGGACAGAACGCGGCACGCCCGGTTTCGTGGCCTATAGCAGACCTTCGGCAACCTAGCGAAACGCGTGTGCATCGGCGAACGTCGAGATATTCACTGCAGGCAAGTTGATCTCGCGGACGGCGCCCTTGCGCCGGTCGATGGCATAGATCGTGCGGCCGTCGGCAAACGCAAAGGCTTGACCTTCGGCTTCAACGTCGATTGTTGCGACGTGGATGAGCGTCGGACCCATTGCCGGCCGGGCCAGAACATAGATTTCGGGACGATCATGCCCGAGTATGTAGAGCAGTCCATCAGGTCCGATGGCTCCGCCGGAAGCTGCATATGGTGCCATGCGCTCAACCACCGGCTTCGGAAAAAGCCAGCCTCCGGTTCGGCGCCACTGAGCATCGTACGTCACGGAGTTTGAGAAGGTATGGTCCTTGAACGCGACCCCGCCATTTTCGGCATAGTGCGCAAAGCCCGCGATCCAGCCGCCGCGGTAGTGATCGAACCAGGTAAGCGAGCCTTCCTCGGTCATGCCGAGGCTGTGCGTGTCCACGTGCTGCATCGTGCGTGCGTCGAAAATCTCGACAGACGATCCGTGTGGGGTCTCCGAATAGTTTGAGTTGGCACACAGGAGGCGACCTGCATCTTCGAAGCAGCTGTTGAGATGCCGGACGAGGCCGTTTCTTGGAGCAACCCAGCGCGCAATGAGCGCGCCGCTGGCGCGCTCGTACTTCGCGACGACGGTGTTGTCGACCGGATAGAAGTAGCGGTCATCGACGGCGACGCCCTGATCCGCTTCAGGCGCAGGGAACTCACGCATCGTCGTTGCGACCAGCCTGATCGGCACTGGCGCGACATAGTCAGGCACGATCAGCGGTCCTGGCGGCTCGAACAGGGGCTCGGTCGCGCAGGCGGCAAGGGCAAGTCCAAGCAGGCAGACAGCTACGAGACGCATCACGCGTTCCTTGTGATGGGCGGATAGCAGAGCGGAACGCGCCGGCCGGCGGGGTGACACCGGCCGGCTGCGCCCGGCGTGCTGCTCAACAGATGAGCAGGTTAGAAGCCCCAGCTGGCGCCGATGTAGATCGTTCGGCCGACATACTCGAACTCAGTGTTCTGACTCACCACGCCGCCCTGGAATTCCGAGGTCGGCTCGTCATTAAGGTTCACGCCCTCGAAGAAGATCTTGAAGCCGTCGGTGATTGCATAGCTCGCTTTTGCGTCCCAGCGACCGAACTCGCCTTGGTTCAGGCGGAATGCCGGATCGGTGTTGTCAGCGTCGAGGAAGCTGGCGTTATAGGCGTAGCTGACCGAGATGTCGATCGGGCCCTTCTGGTAGAAAGCCGTGAAGGCGTAGGTGGTCTCCGGTTGGCCCTGGATTGGCGCCGTGCCCCCGGTTGACAGTTCGACCTCACCTTCGATGAAGGTGGCCGAGAGCGACGCGCCAAGTCCGTCGAAAGGTTCGGGCAGGAAGTCGAACTGCGATTGCGCGGACAGTTCAAGGCCTTCCAGGTAAGCCGATCCGGCGTTGATCGTGGTCGAGACGTCGAGGCGGGTGAGGGCGGACGTGTCGATGCCCGTAAGCCCACGCGACGTCAGTTCGGCCTGCATCTCAGTCTGTGTCGAGAACGATGTTCTCTGCCCAGACAGTTGATCAGTGATGTCCTTGCGGAACACCGATGCGGACAACGCCGTCAACTGGTTGGGATACCACTCGACGCCAAGGTCGTAGTTCCAGGACTTGCGCGCAACCAGATCCGGATTGCCGACCGAGACTGTTCCGATAGTCCCGTTCTCCGTGAAGGTCGAACGTGGGGCAATCTGGTTGTAGTCGGGGCGACCCAGCGCACGCGTAACTGCGGCGCGGAACACCCATTCATCGCCAGGGCGGAAGTTCACCAGCAGGGCCGGCAGCGCCTCGGCATAGTCCCCGCCCGAGTTCACGCGGGTCTGCGACGTTGTTCCACGCAGCAGATAGCCCGAGCTCTCGACATCCGTCGCTTCCATGCGCACGCCGCCGATCACCTCCCACGGCCCGAACTCGCCCGACGCCATGATATAGGCCGCACGGATAGATTCCTTGAGGTCATAGTCCGAAGCGAAGTTGGACGTGAAGTTGGCGTTTGTGTTGGGCGTGAACCGGCCGGCGTTGGCCGGATCGGCGAAGTACGCGTCCATGCCATGCACATCCATCCAGATGTTCGGCACGTTTCCGTTCTGCGTCTGGTTGGTGAAACCGCCCTTGTTGAAGGTCGGCGACGTGGCGAGCGTGATAGGCGCACCGTTTGGCAGGAACTCGTTCTGGTTGGCATCCAGCCCCCGCTCGGTCGTGGCGGTCTTGACGCCCGCCTTGAAGAAGATTTCCTCGCTCATGTCCCACTGGACGTTGAGCTGAGCTATCGTCGCGGTCTCTTCCATGTCCTGCGTGAAGAAGCGCGCGCGCCGCAGCGGCAACAGGGCAGGGTTGGTGCGGTCGGGCGTACCTGCATTCGGCGTAATGGTGACTATCCCGTCGCCATCGAGCACGAATGTGCTTGGGCCGACCGCCGTCGTGCTGGAGCGCCATTCCCAGCCGCTGAACGGCTCGGCGATCTCGTTGGCGTTCGCCTGCACGAGATAATCTAGCTTGAGCTGCCCGATCGTGTTCTCGCCGCCGGCGGCGATCGAAGAGACAATCTTGTCGGCGTATTCGAGCCGGACGTTAGCCAGGATCCGGTCGGTGTTCTGCGTGCCAGTCGTGGGCGAGGTAAGCGTGATGCGGCTACCGGTGAGGTTCTGCTCATAGCGGTTGCGCCACTGATACTCGTTCCATTCGCCGTAGAAGCCGCGAAGGAAATACTCGGAATTGTCGTCCGGAATCCATTGCAACGCTCCGCTGAGATTGGTCCGCTCGCGACCGATTATGTAGTAGTTGTTCTTGACGTTAACCGGCAGAAGCGTCCCGGCGGGCTGGCCCGGAACCTGTGTCCAGTCATCCTGGTAAATGCCGGTCGAGACATATTCGCGCGACGAGAACGTGCCGCCGACCAGCCAGCCGAGAGTGTTGCCGATCTTGCCTGATAGCGTGCCGTCCACAGCGTAGGGGTCATGGCCGCCAAAAGCTTCGTCGCGCGGACGTTCTTCCTCGTAGCCATAGCGCGCCGTGACGTAGCCATAGAAATCATCGCTGCGGTCGAACGGCATCTTGGTCTCGACGTTCACCGTTCCGCCGATGCCCTGCGCGTCCATGTCCGGTGTGGGGGTCTTGATGACCTGCACACCGCCAAGAACGCCGCCGGAGATGATGTCGAGCGGCGCCTGACGGCCGCCGAGTTCGACTTCCGGTGAGCCCATCTGCACGCCGTTGATTGTGACGTTGTTGAGGTTGGAGGCGACGCCGCGGATCTGGACGTACCGCCCCTCGCCCTTTTCGACGAGCATCGAGACACCAGGCAGGCGATTGAGACTTTCGCCGACATTCTTGTCCGGCAACTGGCCAAGCTCGTCGACGCCAAGCGCTTCAATCGTGCGGCTGTCTTCGCGCTTCTCCTCGATTGCTTCCTTACGGTTGAGGGCGGTGCCGGTGATGACGACGATGTCCGTTTGTCCTTCGGCCCCTGCGTCCATCGCGGGCGGCTGGGCGACTGTCTGCTGTGCGTAAGCGTGCCCGCAGGCCGCAAGCATGCCTGCTGATCCAAGCAGCAGTTTTTTCAAGATCATATTCGTCGCCCTCCGGAACCAACCCGTGGCCTCGGCTAGCGGCGGTCCATGACGGCTGCCCCACGAACCTGCGTCAACGGAGCGACGGTTTTGAAACGCTGACGTGACAGTTTGCGTCGCACGCCAAATCGCCTGTGGTGACGGTGCTACGGCTGGCGAATATCGATCGAACTAGCTTCTTCGTCGCAAAAAGCGGCGAGAAGCCTCCCCTCGCGCCTCAATCGCGCTAAATAACCTTCCGAACGGCTATCAGGACAGCCGTCACATCATCCAGTTGTTCTTGGTTTCTGAGTTTCGAATGGCCGCAATTGGGCAAGCTCCTGCCGAGACGCAGCACGAGCACTGACCGGCAAGAATGGATCGAATCTGTTGAATCGCGACAAATTGCGCTTTGTCGAACTCGGGGCCCGAAGCGGACGGTCGCGGTGCGCATGGTTCGGAAATCCTCGGCGCGGGCAGTGACTTGCTGGTGCGCAACCGGCTCGCGCATTGCTCTAGCGTGCTCTGCCGACGACGAAACCATCGGCGCATTCGCCGACGAGCTCAGCGGACTCTATTCAAACGTTTAAAATGACCCCATCTTGGTTGGGGGGGGTAATAGGTGGCGGGGCGCGAGTGGAGCATCGCAATGATTCACGCAGATCGCGAGCGCTCCGCGGCCACGCTGCGCCTGGTTGAAGCGCTCGCGGGTGTCGGGCATTGGCGATACGATCTCGCAACGGAGCAGGTGTTCTGGTCGGACGAAGTCTACCGGATACACGGTCTCGAACCGCGCTCGATTGCTCCGAACTTCCCAAGCGTAATTGCCGCCTATCACGCCGACGATCAAGCTGTGCTGGCTGGGCTTGTGTCGAGAGCCATCGCTACTGGACAGGGCTATGCCTTTAAACTTCGTTTGAAGCGGCCCTCTGACGGCGAGCAGCGGATCGTTCGAGCAGTGGCCGAGGCCAAGTGTGACGCACAGGGGCGTACGGTGGAACTCTTCGGCGTCTTTCAAGACATAAGCGGCGACGAAGCTGCCCGCATGCAGATTGCCGATAGTGAAGCAAAGTACCGCATGTTGGCCGAGAACGCGCGCGACATCATTTTGCGTGCTGGGCCGGAGGGGATCATCTCCTACGTTTCGCCCTCGTGCCGGCTGCTTGGGTTCAATCCGGAGCAGGTGATTGGCCGCTCCGTTTTCGATTTCGTCGCCGGTGAGCACCATGAACGTTTGCGTGTCACGCTCCAGCAATTGTTCAGCGGCGAAGAGCCGGACCCGGCGCTAAATCGCGAATTCA
This sequence comes from Hyphomonadaceae bacterium UBA7672, assembly GCA_002483135.1. Lineage (GTDB taxonomy): Bacteria > Pseudomonadota > Alphaproteobacteria > Caulobacterales > Hyphomonadaceae > UBA7672. Next base: position 77,106 of record DLHI01000011.1, read on the forward strand.
AAGTGCTGGGCGCGGACGGTCTCGAATTCTGGCTGGAGGGCCGGCCCAGCGTTGTGCGCGACGAAAGTGGGGCGCCAGTGGCGTTTGTTTCCGCGTTTCGTGATGTCACGGAGCGCCAGGGGCTTATTGAACGCCTCGGAGCGGAAATCAGCCGCGCGGACACGGCATTGCAGCAGAAGCAAGAACTGGTCACCAACCTCTCGCACGACTTCAAGTCGCCACTTGGCGCCATATTGGCATATGCTGCGCGCTTAAAGGCGGACGGATCGCCAGACATGGCAGCCGTTGGGGGCAAAATCGCTTTGCAGGCGGAGGAGTTGCTGGCGATGGTCGGCGATCTCCTCGATCGTGCTGCCTTGGACGCTGGCAAGTTGTACGTTCGGGAAGAGACGTTCAGCCTTGGCTCCCTTGTGGCCTCGGTCATCGATGCGCTCACGCCTGCCGTAGGTGACAAGACGCTGACGCTAGAGATGACGATGCACCCTGACGCGCCGCTCATGGTCCGTGGCGACAAGGGGCGTACACGCCGCGTCCTCATGAATCTCGCTGGTAACGCAATCAAGTTTGCGGACGTCGGGCAAGTGACCATCGACGTGGCTCCCTGTCAGAAGGCAGGGTGGATGCGCTTCAGCGTAACAGATCATGGTCCCGGCATATCTGAAGCCCTGATATTGCGGCTGTTTGAGCGATTCGCGCCGCCCGTGGCGCCGATGCCACCTGATCGTCGGGGACACGGCCTCGGCCTCGCCATCTGCAAGGACATCATTGGCGAGCTCGGTGGTCAGATTGGATGGTCGCCGAACATCGAGGGGCGGGGGAGCAGATTCTGGTTTGAAATTCCGCTGCCCCAGGTCGTCTGCAGGTTGCCCGACACCAACGCAGCACTTCCATCCACGTCGGCTCTTGTGATTGACGACAATCCTGCGTTCCGGGTCATTGTAGGAGAGATGCTGCGGTCCTTGGGTTACGAGGTAGTTGTCTGCGGCTCTGGCGCGAGTGGGCTCACCGCCGCTAGCGACAGACATTTTGACATCGCATTCGTTGATCTCATGCTGCTGGACGCAAGCGGCGAGGATGTCATTCTTGCGTTGCGGGCTATGGAGCCGTGCCCTGCAACGATCCTTATGTCCGCCTCCGACTGGAACATCGGCTCCTGCCTCGTCGAGAAGCGCCCCGATGCTTTCCTGGCAAAACCGTTTGATGCGACCGAGCTCGTTGCAGTGCTGACGGCTGTCTCCAGCCGCCGCAACGCGCGCGAATAGTGTATTGAAGTTTGACAGGCTGCTTCTGGTGAGGCGCCCTTGATCGACAAGAGTGCCGCGAGCGGGGGCGACCGCGATTTCGTCATGCTTCGGCTTGTCGCCGGGCAGTCTTTATCGCGGGTTCAAAAGTGGCGACAAACAGCAATCCTTCAGGAGCGCGCGGGTGGTATGCAACTGATCACATGGGGGCGAATTCGCGGAAGGTGCGTAGGAAAGACTCGATGTGAACTGTCATTGACCCGGACGACGAGAATGCAGTGATTTAGTCACTCGCGACGAGGTTTGCCAGATCGATCAACGAGCGCCTTTGGTCCGAGTTGAAACGACTTGCGCCTACGAACCCCATCGACCAGTTTGTAAATGCACGCGATGTCGCAGGCGAACGTTTACATACAATCAGCCCGACATGCCGACGATCCCTTTGGATGACCGCAAAGATGCGATCCACCTCCTTCGGTGGTTCTTCAAGCGCTTGAAAGAAGCAGCCATCGTGGAAGAGCAGGAGGCCGGTTACGCCCGCTCGCGCGTTATTGCGGCGCGCCGCTTCCAGGATGTTCTCAATGTCAGGAGCCTTCAACTCGCCTTCGGCTGAACTGAGGTAGACAGTGCGCTTTATCATCAGGCGCCACGTTGCGGTTTTCTGAACGACATGAAGTTAAAAGTTGTCGTGCAATTCTCGATCTTTGCTTGAGACTCGAGCTATCTGCAGCCCGCCGACGCTTAGGGTGATGATCTGTTCGAACTCTTCGGGCCAAGCTCACCGTGAGCGGCCGTTTCTGGGCGAGCTCCCGCCTGATCGGCAGGACCTGACCGAACGGCAGCTCCCGAGCGACGCTGCCATTCGCAAACTCAACGAAAGGGCGCGAAGGAGGGGTCCCTTACGGACCCTCCCCCCGCCGGGAAAATCTCCGCTTTCCGTCCGCGATCCGCGCCCTGCGGGCACGTTCGGAGTTAAACTACGGCGTGGAGGTGGCGCAGGCGCCGCGGGCCTGTCGACGCCCGGCAAACGCGATCGCAGTTGATTTGACAGTCTTGGCGCAAATCTTTGCGCCCAAGCGTCATGCTGCTATCGGCGCTTTCGCGTCGCCGCGTTGGCTCCGGCAGAGTCCCTTGCTGACAATGGCGTGGTCTTACCACCGCAACACGCGTGTGCCTGCGAGTGCGCCAAGTATCGCTGAGGCCGCAATTCCCGCCGTGTACCAAATCAGTGTGAACGCGGCTGACGTCTCAGCGCAGTAAAGCCCATAGACCGTAGCGGCTATAGCGCCGACAAACAGGCCGGCGCCGGCGCCTGCAAGCGCGGGCCGGGTCGGAGCAAGCCCTCGCATCGCAAAGAGCGTGAGCGCGAGACCGGGGATAGCGAGCACAACGATGCGCCATGGGCAGCGATCCCAGGTCGAGCCGAGGAACGCGCGGGGCACGTGCTCTGCCGGGATTGAGAGAAGTTGCGTTGCAGCGACCGCGAGCATGACGGCTGTGACACAGATCAGGGCACCGATCCCGCGCGTGGCGCTGGCGGCGGGACGCGAGAGTCTTTCAGCAACGAGAAGCCCTGAGATGGCAAGTGCGACGGTATAGGTCGTCTTCATCCAGTAGCTGGGCGAGACCACGGCCTCGGTCATGTCGCGCATGCCGAGCCAGGCGACCAGCAAGGCAAGTGCAGCGATGGCGCCGATGAGCGCTGCTGGGACGAGGCGGCTCACGACAGAAATTGGTGAGGCAGATCCTCTCGCGTCGACCGAAATGAGAGCGATGAGATCATCCGTTTTCATCGCGGACCCTCCTGATCAGAGCTTTTAGCGAACGGTGGACGCTGACCTTCACGGCGCTTTCGGACATGCCTGATTTTCTCGCAGCTTCCGCCGTCGAGAAGCCGCCAAGCTTCACGTCGGACAGGACCTGGCGCTGGCGCTCCGGCAACTCACCGAGCAGCCGATCGATATCGAGACGGGCTGAAGCGTCTCCATCATCGCCGGCGAACACACTTTCAGCCGCCTCGATCGGCTCTGTATAGCGGACACGCCTGCGGCGGAGCTGATCGATCAGCTTGTAGTGAGCGATGGCGTAGGCCCAGGACGTCAGCGGCAAGGTTGCATCCCACGTATCCCGCCTGAGGTGGATCGTGAGCAGGGTGTCCTGCACCAGATCCTCAACATCGGCATCGCCGCTCCCGAGTTTGCGTGCAAAGTATCGGCGAAGATGGACGCTCATCCGTGACAGCAGTTCGGCATAGGCGCTGGCGTCGCCGGCCAACCCGCGCAGCATGAGCGCCTTCAACGGTGCCTCGATCTCGCTCAAACCCGACCTCAGGTGCGCGCTCCTGCCTGGCGCTGTGGTCGACCCTAGCCGCGTGCGGGCCAGCGCGCCACGGCTTGTCCGCAAGGACCGCGCAGGGGAGGTGCTGTTCGCGATGGTCAGGGCAGTTTCAGCGCGCGATCAACGGATAGCGCGCCTCCTCCCCGGGCAAGGAGATACAGCATGGGGCCAGCCCAGGTGAGATGCGTGGGCCAGGCGTCGGGATACACGAAAACCTGGATCACAAGCGTCATGACAATGAGGCCGGCTGCCGAAACGCGCGTTAGCAGACCAAGAATGAGAAGAATCGAAAACGCATGCTCGGCGTATGTCGCCAGATAGGCGGCGATCTCGGGCGGTAGCAGCGGCACATTGTACTCGTATGTGAACAACGCGAACGTTTCTGGCTTCAACGTGATGAGCCCTTCGACCTTTGTGCGGGCCGAAAGGAGGAAGACGGTCGCAACCCCCAGGCGGCAGACAAGCGCGATAAGCCATTCGGGTATCAGGGTTTCCGGGGCCCGCAGAACCGAGATGAGAAGGTTGGGGCGGGCTTCGGTGGCGGCATTCATCGGGACGGATCCGGGGGCGGGGTGATGGAGGAAAACAGGCCGAGCGCTATGCCGCCTGCGAGGATGTCCGGCAGCGAGCATGTGGGGTCGGCGACGAGGGCGCCTTCGGCAGCGACGAGGATCGAGCTGCCGCGCCGAAGCGCGTCGAGAAAAGCAAATGTGGCGGCATCAACAAGGTGCGACTGAACATGCAGTCCGCGGCGCGTGAACAGGATCCGTTCGGGCACATCGGAGAGCAGGTGGGGCTCGCCGCTGAGAGGCGCCTGATGCGCAAGCCAGAGCGAGGGAATGCCGGTCTCGAATGATGCAGTGCGGACGGCAGGGTGCAGATCAAGCTTTACGCTGCCCAGGCTCTCGGCGGTCAGCCTCGCAAGCGCAACGCCGTCGAGCGCTGTTGCGTCTGCTGCTGACCACGATTGCCACCAGAGCCAGTCGAGATGCGCGATACTGGCGAGATAGGGCGTATCTGCGGCAGGAGGGAAGTTCGCCAGCCAGTCGGGAAGCGCTTCACCATAGCAAAGGAGCGCCGGGTCGACCGGCGGATGCGCGCGCGAGAACTCGCGAGCTACCGCACGGAACCATTCTTCGCCTGTCATCAGCTGAACGGTCGTGAAAGTTGCAGCCAGGGCCCCAACGGCGCCGCTGGCGATCGTATTGCGATAGACGCTGAATCCCGGCGCAGGCTGCTTCAGCCAAGGGGAGAGCGCGGCCACGTTCCCGCCGATCGCGGCGTCGAACGCATCAAAGAAGGAGCGTTCCTCACGCGTGGACAAAGACAGCCTCCTGCACGCTGGTGAGGATTGTCGACGCAGCGTGGCGTTCGGCAGCGAGATCGAGATAGGCCGGGACGTTGTCGTCGCGCTCGATCAGCGTGGGGCGCGTGCCAATGCGGGTGATCAGTCGGCGGTAGAGATCCCAGACGGCCGCACCGACAGGTGCGCCATGCGTATCGATGAGGAGGTCAGGGCCGAGTGTCGCGTCGGGGGCGTGACCAGCAAGATGAATCTCGCCAATCAGGCTGGCCGGGATCGCGTCAAGATAAGTCTCAGCCATGTACCCGAGATTGTTTGCGCTGACGTACACATTGTTGACGTCCAGGAGCAGCCCGCAGCCCGTGCTGCGGCACAGGTCGATCAGGAATTCCGTCTCGCTGAGGTCGTGACCATCAAGTGCCACATAGAGCGACGGATTTTCGACCAGGATGCGACGGCCAAGCGCCTCCTGCGTTCGGTCAATGTGCTCTGCTACGCGGACGAGCGCAGCCGAGGTTCGCGGGAAGGGCAACAGGTCGGGATGATACGCGCCGCGGCGTCGCGACCAGGCGAGATGTTCGGACACCAGGAAAGGCTCATACCGATCGACAAGGTGTCTGAGCCGTGCAAGCTGCGCTTCATCCGGCGGCTCGTCGCCTGCAAGCGAGAGCCCGACGCCGTGAAGCGACAGCGGATGGCGCTCACGCACCGCCGCAAGGGCGACGTGGCGTGGCCCGCCATCGCACATATAGTTTTCCGGATGAACCTCGAACCATGCGCCAGCCGCCGACTCGCTGATCGCTTCGGCATAGTGCTGAGGCTTCAGACCGAGTCCGGCGCCTGGCGCGGTGGTCATCGGACTACATCGACTTCGCGGTGAGCGAGCCCATGCCGTTCGGGGTCTTGATCGTCGTGCAGGTGCCGGCCTTCACCAGAGACCAGGCATTCGCCTGATAGTCGACTGTCGACGTGCCGGCGCAGGACGTTCCTGCACCCGCCTTACAGTCATTCTGGTGCGCCTTGGCGACGCCATAGCATTTTTCCATGCCTGCTTCCTGAGCGGCAGTTGGCGGCTTTTTCGCGGGCATGTTCTGCGCCGATGCAGCGCCCGCGAGAGCGCCAGCAACAGCGAGCGCGCCAACGAGAGCTGAGAGCGTGGAAGCGGTCTTCATGGATATCCTCCTGAGCTTCGCGCCGCAGGGCTGCGGCCGCGAGCGCGGCGTCGGAGCCGCATATAGGGTTATCCGGATGAGGAGGGTCGGCGGTTACATGACGGTGTGAGAAAATTCCGGCGGATGTCGAAATAGCCGGTCCGCGATTGCTCAAACTGCCACGTAGTCATGGGTTAGAACTGGCGATGTTGTCTTGGCGTCCTGCCTTGCACAGCAGCGAGAAAATCGTCGTGTACCAACGTCTTCGCCATCTGTTAGATCTGGCTCAGACAGCAAAATACAGCTGGCTCTACAGGTGGAGACAAGAACTAGAACCCTGCGCGCAGGGCCATGCGCAATTGGGCGCTCGTTTGCGATCTGTCCAGTCCGAAGCGAACGCGATCGGCCCGGACACTCGAGAGCAGAATGCCCTCGACGACCAGTTCGGTTCGCTCGTGGATAGGTTGCCCCCAGCTGGCGGTGACCGCCCAGCCGCTTTCTGCATTGTTGTCGAGTTCCTTGAACGAGTTGTCGCTGACCGCAAAATAGTCGGCGCGCAGCGTCGCATACGCTGTCCCGACCTCCTGGGAGACAAGTCCGTAGGCGGCGACAAAGTCGACGTCCGCCGGAGATGCGCCGTCACTGCGTGCGCCCATTCGGCTCTGGCCCATCAAGACCTGAACCAGGATTTCGCCGCTCTCATAGGGTGTCCAGTGAAGCGCTGCCTGCGAGAAGCGCGTATTCCAAGCATAGTGCCCATCAGTCAGACTCGTTTCGTCCCCGTTGTTGTCGTAGCCAAAGAAACTCAGGGTAACTGTGTCGGACAGGGGCCATTCGACCTGGCCATAGCCGCCAATCCGGCCGTCCACTTCGATCACGGGTTGGGTCTTCGCCCCCTGCTGTCCGACAAACATCGCAGGCTGGTCAGGCAAGGCAAACTTACCCGCAACTGTTGCTCTGACGTCGTGAAGCGCCCAGCCGCGAAAGGCAAGCAGTGTCCCTGCGGTATCATTGCCGACGAACGCGGCGGCTGTGAATCTGACGCGCTGATCGCCGACGACTCCGTCGAGCGACGCTTCGATCCCGCTCGTCTTGACCTCCTCGGCGATCCAGGTGTTGAGAGCGGAAGGCGTGACCGTGCGGCTAAGTGACCATTCCGACCCATCGTGCTCCAGGGATACGGGTGGAAAGAAGATACCGGCCCTTCCCGATAGCCTCCATGCGTGGCCTGCGTCGGGCCTGAACTTCAGATACGCCTCTCCAAGGCCAGCCACCGGTCGTGCATCACTTCCAAAATCGACTGCGACGACAGCTCTGACGCGTTCCGAAACGTCGGCCGCCCACACCAAAGTGGCGTCAGCTGTCATGGACGGCTGATCACCTGTTGCACGCAGCTTGCCCAGGCCCTGTTCGGCAGACGCCTCGACATTGGCGCCTGCTGCAACGCCAACGACGACGACGCCCGAGATCGAGTCGTCCAGCGTCGATTGGGCCTGCGCCGCGCCGCCTTGAGCGAGGACAATCAGGCCGCCCGTCGCCAGGATACTGGCGGCGCGACGTGAGTGGGAGATTCGTGTCGACATTCTCCAACATGACCAGACCGGATTGCCAGTCCCTTAAATGAAAGCCAGAGCAAGCAAATGATGACGTCCCCCCCGGCTGAGAGCTGGATTGTGACCCGTCCCTGGGTGCAGTGACGGAGCGACGATTCCAAAAGGCGATTGACTGTTCACACTTGCATGAATCAGCGTCGGTCTGCCACTTCACCTCAAGCATGGTTTCTCGTCGGCCAAAGTCACCGTATGCCATGCCAGTAGGCGTGCATATAAGCCCGAGCGATCCGTTCGACATCGCTGGACGCGATCTGCTGCGCAAAGCCCGCAACAGGTGCGGCGGGTGCAGCCAGCGCCGCTGAGAGCAATCTTCCAAACATCGCGTTCCTCATTTCGCAGCAAAGTTCGGAAGCACGGATGACGCTGCCAAGTCTTCCGCTTTGCGGTCGACCCCGCAATGCCACCCGCGAAAACGACCCGCGCGCCGCACTAGAAATTCGGCGTCTGTCCTAGGGCAACGCGCGCGGGCTCTCCGCGTGTCCACCCTCCGGGTTTCACCCGACACCCCCATTGCCCACACAGGCCGCCGTCTTCAAAAGTCTGGGTTATCCGGAAACACCCAGCTGCATCGTTCGAATGCCCCGCCCGCCAGAATGCCGGCGAGCGACCACTGGGTCGGACAGGAAAGAGAGAAGGACTGCGGACAGGTCGGCTGGAGCGTCGCGAGCGACCAGGTGCCCGGCGTCCGCAACGGTCGCGACCTGCAGGTGTGGAGCAAGTCCCCGCAAGCGTTCCACATCGTCCTCACCGACCGTCGATCGTTCTCCTCGCACCAGCATCAGCGGCAGGCTCAGGCGCCTGACTGCTTCGCGGAAATCGCCAGGCCGACCGAGGATTTCGGTCACGAGGGGAAGGTCCGCCATACGCCTCTGTGGCTGATCAAGGTAGGCGCGGACCTTGAGTGGATCTGGATCGGGAACGACATCGACGAGCACCAGGCCCGCCGCGCGCGATTGCCACGCGTCGGCTCCGAGAGCGAGCATGGCTGCAAACCCTCCCAGCGACGCTCCGACGACGACGGGGCAGCCACCAACAGCGCCAATCAAAGCCCGAAGGTCTGACGCGAAGGCGTCTATGGACGCGTCACGAGAGCCTCCGCTGCGACCATGGCCCCGCTGATCCGGCGCCACCGACGCGAACCCTTTCTTCAAGAGGTTGCGCGCGATCGGCCGCCAGACCTGCCGGCTCTCTCCCCCGGCGTGGAGAAGGATCACCTCCGGGCCATATCCGCTAAGATCGGCCTCAAGGCAGATTTCCGTCCTTTCAGATCCGACGTCCATCGGCCGTCCCTACATTGTGGTTGCAAGGTAACGCGACTACCTTGATGCATCAAGGCGATAGATGGGGAGTGCGCCGATGAAGACCGCCCGCACCCGCCGCAGTCCCGAGGCGGCCCGGGAGCACATTCTTCGCGCCGCGTCCGGCCTGCTGGCCGAAGGCGGACCGCAGCACGTGCAGGTTCGCGCCGTGGCGCGCGCGGCCGGCATGACCGATGGCGGGGTCCTGCATCACTTCAACGACCGTGACGCGCTTATGCGGGCGCTGCTCGAGCATCAGGCGATCCAGCTCAGGTCGGCGATCGGCGAGGCCGCTCGCGCATGGCGGGACGAGGCGGACCTCGTCGGACTGATCGACTTGCTCGCCGAAGCGTACAGGGGCGGACAGGCGCGGCTTGCATTGGAACTTTACGAAGCCGGGTGGCGGGATCGCGGCAAGCCGCTTCTGGCGCCGGTCGTGGAGGCTTTGCTGGGCGCGTATCCCAGGGCGCCTGCTGATGAAGTTCGCGTCGCTGTCGCCGCGATTCACCAATGGCTGGCCTTCGATCCACTGTTCGGCCCGGAATTCCGCCGTAGCGTGGGCGGCATGCCAATGAACGCGACCTCCCTGCAAAGGGCATGGTACGTGTCAGCCCTGCAGCGCACGCTGCGTCGCCGGACCTAGCGCAAGCGAGGAAGCCGACCCGCCGCCTTGCCCGCAGACATGGCGCCGTCCGCAAGGCGGATGAGCCGCGGTGAAGGGGCTCATGGCCGTAGGAGGGGCTCCATGTGAGGCTGCGCCAGGTTCACAGCTCGACCGCTTGTGTAGCAGTCGCGGGATCGCCGGAGTTCGGCGTGCCGTTGGGGTCGAGCAGGATCAGCTTGACCTCGCCCCGTCGTGCTGCCGGCCGGTGCTCGACACCGCGCGGTACAACCAGAATCTCGCCCGGTCTCACCGTCACCGTGTGGTCGCGGAAATCCATGTCGAACTCTCCTTCCAGAATGATGAAGAGCTCGTCAGTCTCGTCGTGTTTGTGCCAGACCCATTCGCCACGCGTTTTCACCAGTCGCACTTCGTTGTCATTGTAGCGGGCGACAATCCTGGGCGCCCAGTGCTCCGAGAAGGCGGCGAATTTCTGGGCGATGTTGATGATGGCGGGCTTTCCACTCATGATCCTGTTCCGTCGTTTCTAGGATGCACGCTGTTGCGAGCGAGATGGTCGGGCGTGGCAGACGCGCCGCTTCCTGTCCGAGGTGCTGCGGCCAATGACTAAAGGTCACCATGGTCGCGTTCATCGAGATAGGTGAACTCAGGCGCATGCACGCCTGCCGCGTGGCGGATTCTGACCAGTTCGGCGGACTCGAAGAACCGCCGCGCAGCGTCCAGACTTCGCCAGCGCGAAAAGTGGATGACCCTGTTTGGGTCGGTCTGCGACGTCAGCACCTGAAAACTGATTTCGCCGGCTGCTTTCCGGATGCAGGCAGCGCCGTCAAACACCGCTTTCCAGGCAATGAAGTCGTCCACCTGGTGGACAATCAGAACAAACGACATGGCGAGGTCAGCTGCGAAGGCGATGAGCGAAGAAGGCCAGTATCTCGTCCCGCGCGGCGAGTGTTGGCTGTCCCGCTTCGTCGATCAGGTGCGCCGTCACGACGCTGTGTGGAAACGGCACGTGGCGCGCGAAGAATGCGGGAGGGGCAGGGTGCGCGGCAGCATCGGGCAGGACGCGCCCGATGAAGCGATCCCCCAGCGCCTGCGAGAGGGCGGCGAACCGCTCCGCCCGGCAGACCCTGTCGCCTTCAAAGCGATAGCCCATCACGGTGAGGTCGTCGCGATCCAGGCGCTGCTTCACGGCTGCCAGATCGTCGGGCGCAATGTCGAGGCCGCCGGGAACGTCCAATGGCAGCGAGGGTTGGGACAGGACAGGGGCCAGGACGGCGGATTCGAGCGTCATCGTCAGCGCAAAATTGCCCGTGAAGCACATGCCGATCGCGCCGACACCGGGGCCGCCGCAGTCCGCGTGCGCCTGTCTCGCCAGCGCGCGCAGCCACACGGTAACGGGCGCCGTGGCGTTGGCGCCGAAGGCGCGAAATTCCGCGCTGACGCAAGCGCGCCGAAACACCGCCGCGCCCTCTTCGGCGTCCGGAACGGCGCCGTCACGCCCGAACAGGGAGGGCATGTAGACGGTGAAACCGGCATCGCGGACCCAGCGACTGAAGCGTGCGACGTGCGGGCTGATACCCGGCATCTCGGTCATGACGATCACGGCTGGCCCGGTCCCGGCCACGTGGACCTGCTTCGAGGCGCCGTCGAACGTGTAGTCGCGACACGCAAAGTCATCCAGCGGATCGTCTTCAGTTACGCTGCGGTGTGCCAATGAGGTCTCCGGGTTTGCGTCAGGCGCCTGATCAGGCGGTGACCAGATGCTGCAGGTGCTTGTAGCCCGCGGCCCGCGCGAGGTCCGGAAGGCGCCAGATCCGGCCGCTGCCACCCCACGCGCCGTCTGCGACCTCGGTCATGATGACGGAGGTCGCAACAGGCCGTGCATCTCCCGGCCTCCGGGCTGCAGAGATGACGTCCTGGAAGAGGCGGGCCGCCTCGGTCCGAGCGGCATCATCGAGGACGCCAGCGGGATAATGGAAGAACACGACCACCGGAATTATCTGATCGAGCGGGTCGTTTCCGCCGGCGAAAAGATGGCCCTGCCGGACCTCATCGATAGCCACCCAGGTCAGCGCCGCATGCCGGGGATCGTCGCCCCCTTGTTCGACGGTTTTGGCGAGGGCGGTTGCCGCCTTCGCCAGTTTCCCGTGCGCCTCCGCATCGAACACGCCTTCCGGAACTCTGATCAGGATGTTGGGCATGGTCTCGCTCCCAGGGTCGACGGCGAGCAGGAGGTTTGTGCCGACGGGCGCTGGATGCTAGTGGCGAATACGACATGTTTCGAGGAGAATTCGCCAATGGCGCGCGTGTGGGTCCTGAAGCTTCCGGACGGAATGGCGTCAAGTCTCGCCATCACGCTGGATGCGCTGGAGACCGCCAACCAGATCAGTGTGAGAGGAGGGCGCCGGGCGCCCTTCGAGGTGCGACCTGTGCGGGTCGGTCAGCGTGCGCCCGCTGGACATGCAGATTTCGCGCGGCGCGACCTGTTGATTGTGCCTGGCCTGGGCATCCGCTCCGAAGCTGAACTCGTGGCAAGTCTCGCAACGCCGGCTGTGCGACGCGCCACGCGGATCGTTGCGGACGCCCGCGCGGCGGGAGTATCCATTGCCGGGTCCTGCGCAGGCACCTTCATTCTGGCTCAGGCTGGCGTGCTGTCCGGGAGGCAGGCGACGACCACATGGTGGCTGGCGCCGGCCTTCCGGCGTCTACATCCCGATGTTGACCTGATCGTGGACCGGATCGTGGTCGCCGACTGGCCGATCGCAACAGCCGGCGCAGCCATGGCCCAGATGGATCTGATGCTCGCCGTGATCGCCAAGTTCGCAAGCCCCGGCCTGTCGGACGCCTGTGCGCGTTACCTCCTGCTCGACCAGAGAAAATCCCAGGCGCCCTACATGGCGGTGGGCTTTCTGGCCGGACGCGATGAACAGATCGCCCGGGCTGAGGTCTGGGCCCGGAACAATATCGGTCGCGATTTCAGCATGGACGAACTCGCCGCCGCAGCCGGCCTTTCCCCACGCACCTTCGCGCGCCGACTGGCAAGCGTCTGCGGCCTGTCTCCGATCAAGTTCGCCCAGCGCATCCGCATCGAGGCGGCCGAACGGTTGCTCGAGACGACGCGGCTGTCTGTCGACGAGGTGGCGCGCCAGGTCGGCTATGCCGAACCTTCGACATTGCGCAGGCTGATCCGGCGTGAAGCTAGACCATCACCGGCGGAACTGAGGCGGAGGGGCTGACGACGGCATCCTGCCCGGGCCAGCTCATGCGTTGGGCATGCCCTCGAAGGCCATGAGGTCGTCCGGGATGTGGTGGAAGGCCCGCCGCTGGCTTGTGAACATGGCGACCCTCGGCGCGCGGAACACGTCTGGATCATCCAGCGTGCCAACCTTCAGGACGACGCTCGCGAGGCCGGCGGGGCGATTGGCGACATGTGTCCCGCAGATCGCGCAGAACTCACGGGTCACCGGACGTTCGAGGTCGGCACGGGTAAAACGTGCGGGCTCTCCCCGCAACCAGCTGAAGCCCGAAGCTGACATCAGCATGAAGAGGTTCGGAGCGCCTCCACTCATGTACTGACAGGGGCGGCAGTGACACTGGCCCTTCATCAGCGGCTTGCCTTCCGCCACATAGCGCAGTTGCCCGCAGTAACATCCGCCCTCAAGTCGCATAAGCTCTCTTCCAGTTGGCCAGGGAGATCCTGACGCCCCGGTTACGGGACACGGGGATCTCTCGGCCAGTGCCGAATACGACAATGTTCGGGTAGAATTCCCCGGTGATGCGGGCTTGTCGGGCGATGTAGCCGCGCGCGTCCGATTCCGCCGCCTTAGCTCCGGGGTCTGACGATGTGGACAGGGGTCTCAACCTGCCGCATGCGGCTCGTGACACACCACACAGAGCTTGTTGCCGTCCAGGTCGCGAAAGTACGCGCCATAGTAGTGGGCGTGATAGTGAGGCCGCAGACCGGGCGGCCCTTCACTTGTGGCGCCAGCGGCGAGAGACAGCGAAAAGGCCCTGTCGACTGTGGCGCGGTCACGGACGGCAAACGCCACCATGCCTCCATTGCCGGGCGTTGCAGCATTCCCGTCAAATGGCGTGCCGACGAGAAGGAGCGGGCGACCTGCATCAGCAGGTTGCCAGATTGCCAGCTCAGGATTGCTGTTGGAATGCCGGCGTAGCCACCCGAGTTCGGCCATCAGGACCGAATAGAACGAGATCGCCCGATCCCGGTCATTCGTGCCGATCGACACGTGAGAGATCATGCACATGTTCCCTTCGCGTTGTTGTCTACCAGGGGGTCCCGTCCCGGTGGAGAAATCGCCACGCGCCTCCGGCGCGTTCGGCGACCAGATCATCCTCGGGGTATTCGCCCCGATCGGCCTCACTGCGATCGCCGACTTCGAGGTAGCGCGCCTCTTCTGAGGTGAGATTGACCAGATGGTGGGCCGGTCCATTCGGAAGAAATCCAATGCACATGCCAGGCGAGAGTTCGAATTGGCCCTCCTCGGTGCGCAGCGTCGGACGTCCCTCAAGAACGTAGACAAACTCTTCCTGGTCGGTATGCCGGTGCAGCAGCGCTGACTGCACACCCGGTGGAAGCACCGTCAGATTGACGCCATACCTGGTAAGGCCGAAGGCATCTCCGAGCGCACGCTTCTGCCGTCCAGCCACAGCGTGCGCAAACTGCTGCGGATAGTTCGAGGCCTTGGTGCGCGGCGGAATCTCCATGGCGAGCCTGGGCTTTGTACGTTCAGACATGGCGCCGCTTCCTCGATCCGGATTTTTCCTTGGTGCGCGCTTGCGGCGAGGAAGGTCTGCGAGGCTTCGTTGCCTTGCCTGCCTTGTCTGGGTTCAGCCGGACGCTCAGGATGTGGCCGCAAGCTGCTTCCAGAATTTTTTCGGAAAGTCTGGGATCGGTTGCGACGCGAGCGAGGAGAATGGCGCCCACCATCTCCGAAAGCGTTGAAAGCGCCTCCGCGCGCGTCTGATGGGTTCGGGCGTCAACAGGCTGGTCAAGCCGGTCCGCGTACGACTGAATTGCGCGCGTAAACACGTCCCTGATGGCGTGTGGTTCCCGCCGCGCTTCGGCGGCAAGCGCGGGGAGCAGGCAGCCTGCGCCGACACGATCGCGATGCTTCCCGGAAAGATAGGCCCGCACGAAGGCGGCCCGCGGGTCAGCGGCGCCCTTCAGATGCGAGTCCCAGAACGCCGTCGTGTCTTCAAGCGCCCGGGAGCAGGCCTCCTCGACAAGTTCAGCCTTTGAAGCGAACTGTTTGTAGAACCCCCCGTGGGTGAGCCCTGCCTCGCTCATGAGATCGCCGATGCCAACGCCATCGACGCCCCTTTCGCGAAAAAGAGTGCTTGAGGCGACGACAACACGTCTCCGGTTCTGATGCGCCTGTTCACGGCTCACGCGCAAGGAGATCTCCCGCAAAAAGATGTTGACCATCATCTATGGGAAAAATAGATGTTAGGCAACATCTAAGCATACGGAGATTCAGATGTCTTCACCCGACACCCTGGCCATGATCGAGCAGGCGGTTGAGCATCGCTTTGCCCACAACGGCGACACGCGGATTCATGTCGCCATGGCAGGGCAGGGCCGACTCCTGCTTTTCCTTCATGGCTTCCCGGATCACTGGCTGACCTGGCACGCGGTGATGGCCCCGTTCCTGGAATCCTATCGCGTAGCTGCAATGGATCTCAGGGGATTCAACCTGTCCGACCAACCCTTGGGGGCGGACGACTTTGACCTGGCCTTGCTCGTGGAGGATGTTGCCGCTGCGATTGTCGCCTGTGGCGCCAGCAGCGCCATCATCGTGGGACATGACTGGGGCGGATGGCTTGCATGGCAGGTTGCCATGAGGCGCCCCGACCTGGTCGACGGCCTGGCCATCGTGGGCATGCCCCACCCTTGGGCAATTGCGCGCGAACTCGCGATCAATCCGAAGCAGGAAGCGGCAAGCGCCTACGTCCGCGCGTTCCAGCAGCCGGGGGCAGAGCGGGCGGTTCCGCCGGAGCGCCTTGGCCAATGGATCTCTGATCCCGCCTTCCGCGATCGACATGATCAGGCGTACGCCAGAACCACACTTGCTGCGCCACTGAACTACTATCGGGTTCACTTTCCCGCCCCGCCCTACAAGGTTCTGGATGCGCCCCCCGCGCGCGTGCAGGCGCCCACGCTGATCATTCATGGCCTGGCGGATACCTATGCCCTGCCAGCTGGCCTGAACGACGTCTGGGACTGGATCGCAGCGCCCGTGACGCTCCATGCCTGGCCAGGCGTGGGTCACTTCGTCCAGCAAGACCAGCCTGGGCGGCTGATATCGGCGCTATCCGATTTCTTCTCGGTTCATGGCTTCGATCGGTCGTGCAGCCAGCATCTGGATCTCGATTCCGCGCTGCCCCGCGAGCAGAGCTGCAACAACCCGAAATTCAAATAGAGGAATGGCGCCCTGGCGCCTGAACTGGAGCGTCTCAATGCCCTTATGGAAAATATATCACCCGGTTGCAGCCTACTCGTCGGAAGACAAGCGGGCGATCTCCAGAGCGCTTACGGATGTCTATGCCCGCGCGATGCCGAGGTTCTATGTCGGGGTCGTCTTCCAGGAGGTCCGCGCCGATGATTTTTATGTCGGTGGCGAATCTCATCCCAGGTTCGTTCGGATCTGGGTCGATCATATCGCCCGAACATTTTCCTCAGATGACATGAAGGTCCGGTTCTTTGAAAAAATGAACCAGATCTTTGCCCCGTGGATTGCTGGCCGCGGCTACGACTGGGAACTCCACATAGACGAAACGCCATTCGATCTTTGGACCATACAGGGGCACTTCCCGCCGAAAGAGGGTTCGGAAGACGAGAAGCGGTGGACTGCCGATAATCGCGCTTCCCCCCGCACGCACGCTTAACGCAGGGAAGGTGGCGCAAGGCCTGCGCACCCCGGCCGCGTAAGTGTCACTGGAGCTTCCTCAGGCGTTGGCGAGAAGGCCCCGAAGACTGTCGGATTCGGCGCTGGTCCGCGGCTTGCCAGTCGTTGAATCTGGGGTGTGATCGGGAGGACTTTGCGCGATGGATCGGTCTGAGCTGATGGCTTTTGCGCAGTCCTGGATTTCCGGGTGGAACGCCCACGATCTTGATGCCGTCCTCGCCCACTACGCCGATGACGTGACCTTCTATTCGCCGATGATCTTCCGGGTGACGGGTGCGGATCAAGCGTCGATCAAGGGGCGCCCGGAGCTCAGGGCCTATTGGAGCAGGGCGCTGGTATTGGCGCCAGACCTGCGCTTTGAGCTCCAGTCTTGTTTTTGTGGGCGCGACGCCCTGACAATCCTGTACAGCAACCAGTTGCAACGCCGGGCGTCAGAGGCCTTTATCTTCGACGGGCAAGGGAAGGTCTCTCTGTCGATTGCCACCTATGAGGCGGTGTAGGGCGTGGCGCGTGTCTCACCGCAAACTCAGCCTGGGCCGGCGTTGAAGCCGCTTTGAGTCCGCAAACCAGGCGTGCGAAGCCAACTTACCCTGCAGCTGTGTTCCGGGCTTCGCGTCGCATCGAAGTCCGGATCACGGCTGCAGATGATCGGGCGCTGGCGAGCCTCATGGCGAAAACCACCTCATCCTTGTCGAATCTGACACTTGTGAGCGGCGTGCGCGACTGGGAGCGTAATGCCGTCAAAATGGCCGTGGCCCACAGGAAACCATCAGATGCAGCAGCTCATGGCGCTGGGAGCCTCGGCTTTTGAATGGCGCGAGATTTCCGAACCGCGGCTGCTGGCTCCCGCAGACGCCATCGTCCGTCCCCTGGCGGTATCCATCTGCGACGCTGATGTCCTGTACATGCGCGGCGCGTTTCGCCGTCGCGACCCATTCTGCTTCGGTCACGAGTTCGTGGCCGAGGTCGTGGAGCTGGGAGAGGATGTCGCGGGCTTCGCGATTGGTGACCGGGTCGCTGTCGCCTTCCTGATCGCCTGCGGATCCTGTCTTGCGTGCCGACGGGGGTTGCCGGCGGCATGTACGACGATTGACGCGAAGGCGGCCTATGGGTTCGGCATTTTCGGAGACTGGGGGGGCGCGCTCTGCGACAGGGTTCGCGTACCGTACGCAAACTATATGATGGCGTTGCTGCCCCCTGGCGTGTCTCCTGCGGCGGCGGCCAGCGTCGGCGACAATCTTTCCGATGCTTTCCGGTGCGTGGCGGAGGGGCTGGAAGAGCAACCTGGCGCACCGGTGCTTGTGGTTGCCGGAGGCGGGGGAACGCCCTCCATCGGTCTTTATGCCGCCACCCTCGCGATCGCGCTGGGGTCAGAGCAGGTTGACTATCTCGACAGCGACCCCGCGCGGCTGGCGCTCGCCGAGTCGCTCGGTGCTACGGCCATCGAGAGGGCAAGTGCTCCAGGCCGTGTGGGCAGCTATCCTGTAACCGCAGACACAAGTGGGGATCCGTCGGGCGCCTGGCTCGGTACAGCCTTGCGATCGACGGCCGCTTACGGGCGATGCACGAGTTGCGGTGTCTTTCATGGGTCCGCCCCGGTGCCCTTGGGGGCGATGTACGATCGCGGTGTCCGTTTCACCGTCGGCTGGGGCAATCCCCAGACGCACATGGCCAAGGTGCTTGCGTTGCTGGCAAGCGCGCCTGGGATGCTGGATTCCATCCATACAGTCGCTCCGTGGGTCGAGGCCATCGATCGACTGGCGCAGCCGCCGACGAAGCTGATCCTGGCGCGGCCAGAGGCGATGCCAGTGTCTGCGCCGGTTTTCCGCCCGGTGTCTGATGTCGACGATCCCGGCGAGTTCGACCGCCTGCTTCCGGGGCGCATGGAACGCTGATCATCCGCGGATGTGAACTCCGCGTCGTCATTCATATCCCGCTTGCGCTCGAGCCGCGGTTCGTGTGCTGCGAAGCCATGTCCCGCTTGCGCGTCTCCAAAGTCACGCAAGCGGGACATAGCGCGGTCGGATTCGGGCGACGCAGAGGCCCCGTCTAGCTGAGGTAGGCGCGGGCGAAGAAGGCCCCTGTTGTGAAGACCGCTATCGCCAGGATGATGGCGCGAAGGAGCGGGAGGGGCAGGCGGCGACCCAGCTGTGCGCCTGCGAAGCCGCCCGCGACGCCGCCCACCATGACGATAAGGGTTTCCTGCCACCTTACGTTTCCGGTCACCGCGAAGCAGGCCACGGCCACGCCATTCGCTCCTGCCACCATCAGGGTCCTGAGGGGATTGAGAATCCTCAGATCGGATGTTGTCGCCAGACTCCATATGGCCAGCATCATGAGACCCACGGCGCCACCGAAATAGCCGCCGTAGATGCCCAGGAGGAATTGCGCGACAAGCAGGAAACGCGACCCGGCGTGAAGACCCAGGCCACGAAGAAGGACGGCAAGGCGTGGTCCGGCGGCGAGCGTGGCCGTGGCAAGCAGCAACAACCATGGGATGAGCGCCCCAAAGGCGCTTTCCGGCGTCACCAGGAGCAGCACGGCCCCGACAAGGCCGCCCGCAAGGCTGAGCGCCAGCAGGTTCCGGGTCGGGACCAGGTCCAAGGGCCGAATATCCTTCCGATAGCTCCAGGCGCTGGCGAGCGTCCCCGGAAACAGAGCGACCGTGGTAGAGGCGTTGGCCACGGTCGGTGGCAGGCCCATGAAGGCAAGCGCAGGCAACGCCACGAACGTCCCGCCGCCGGCGACGGCGTTCATGGTGCCGGCCAGAAAGCCGGCCGCGAGAAGCAGGATTGTAGATTCCATCGAGGGTCCAAGCAGATTGCGTTTTCAGAGCAAGCAATGGAAGCCGAAGCATCTGGCAAGGAACCCATCAGGCTCTCATCAAATTGCTGCGCATGGTCTCGCCCCATAGTCGACGTGGAGGCACAAATTTGTGCGAATGGTCGAGGAGTGACAGTGTCAAAAATGACATCTTTCGGGGATAATGCGCCAGAAAATCAAGTTTGAATACTGAAAGCGTCCTAGAATAGGTGGGCGTACCGTCGCCAAGTCACGGAAGGACAGACTCAGGTGTCACTAGTCGTTCGAAAGATGGTCTCTCGAACTGAGGGCAGGGCGTGCCCAGCAGGACCATTGGAAACAAATTCGTGCTGCCTGCCTGCCATTCGCGTCGATTTCTGGAACTGGTCAGGAGAGCTGGGACTTCTTGACGGTGCTGGCAGGTTAACGCGCCCCAGTCTCTGGCCTGCGACAAGCCGGACAAGAGATCCTGACGGGTTACGAGGTGCCTTCCGGCTGTGGCCCAAGACATCGGCAACGAGGGCGCGTATGTGGGCGAGAACTTGCGTTGATTTGTTGGGTCGATGCGGTCAGCATAGCTGGAGGCCCATGCCCCCATGCGCCCAGATCGTTCAGCGAGAGCGCAGCGAGTTAGCGTGACGGCTCGGCGGCGGCCGGATCAAAACGCTGCGCGAGCCGCCTCCTTGTCCATGCTGCGCTGAATCTGCAGTGACTCCCTATCACGGCCCAGCGATGCTGCCGCAAGGAGCTTGCCGCCTTTCATGTATCTCGCAATGAAACCTTCTGGGCCGAGTGAACCGTCGATGTTAATGGTGTCCCAGGTCTGTGCGTGTCCCACGTATCGGATCGAATGGTCGTAGTGAGCGCTCCAAAAGAATGGAGTTGCCGAAAACGCAAGGTCGTCTCCCAGCATGCTGGCTGCCGCGGCCTGGCCCTGCTGCTCGGCCGCGACCCAATGCTCGACGCGAATGTGCTCGCCTACGCGCGGGTCGAAATAGCGCGCGATGTCGCCGGCCGCAAAGATCGCCGGATCGCTCGTTCTCATTCGCCTGTCGACGAGCACGCCATTGTCCACATCCAGTGCGGCGGCCGAGGCGAGCTTGGTGTTTGGTTTCACGCCCACGCCGAGAACAATGAAGTCGGCGGCGATCCTGCTGCCATCGCTTAGGTGCAGCTCACTGCCGTCAAAGCGTTCGGCCATGAGGCTGAGATGGAATTTCACGCCATGGTCTTCGTGTATAGCGCGGAAGAATGTACCGACCTCATGGCCTAGCACGCGCTGCAGTGGAACCGCTTCAGGTGCGACCACATGAACCTCCAACCCACGCGCGCGCAGGGATGCGGCAGCTTCCAGGCCAATGAAGCTGGCGCCGAGGATTGCGACCGAGTGCGCGCCCTTGGCCGCCGTGATGATCGCGCGTGCATCCGCCAGCGAGCGCAGCACGAAAGCATTTGACAGGCGGAACCCCTCACCAACCGGGCGGACCGGGGTGGCGCCGGTCGCGAGCAGAAGCGTATCATAAAGAACTCGATCGCCATCGAGGAGGACTTCCTTGCGCCGCGGGTCGATCCCGAGCGCCTCCTGCTCGAGGCGAAGATCGATCTTGAGGTCGCGATAGAAGTCGTCGCCCTTGAGAGGTATCCAGTCTTCCGGCGCCGTACCGGCAAGATAGTCCTTCGACAGGTTTGGCCGGTCGCAAGGTGGCGCCCTGTCCGCGCTGAGCATGGTCAGCGCGCCAGCGAAGCCGCGCCGGCGCAGCATTTCGGCCGCCGCAAATCCCGCTGCCCCGCCGCCAACAATGACGATCCGCTCGGGGTGAAGGCTGGTGTCGGAGCCAGATCTTTCTTCGACAGACAGCCTGTCACGGACAAACAGCGTTTCGCCCTCGCGGTCCACGCGCCATCTCGGGAGAGAATCGAAAGCTGGCGCGGTCAGCGCCTCTCCAGTTCGCAGGCTGAAGCAGGCGTGATGCAGGGGACAATGCGCGTGATCGCCCTCGATCAGTCCATCCGCCAGACGCCCGCCATAATGGGTGCAAGAGCCGCCAACCGCGAAGTAGGACGATCCGCGACGCGACAGCAACACGGGCTGGTCGCCGACCTGTCCCGCAACAGTGCCCCCGTCCCTTACCTCCGCAATGGCGATCCCCACCCTGAAATCCGGACCTTCTGCTGGTTTCTGCGCGTCCATGTCGCTCTCCCTGGACCTGTTGGATGCGCCTGTGGCTGCGGGGTTCCCGGATATTCCGCGGGAACCTATCGGCTCCGGTAGCCTCTAATCCGGGCAAGCCAGGGTGAAGAATGCTCAGGACTCATATGTTGACGCAAGACGATTCGCCCGAAGTACCCGCCCCGGCCCGTCAGACGCCCCGGCCCTCGCAGATGCAGGCGGAGGAGGCCGTGCGCACACTCATCCGCTGGGCGGGCGACGATCCGGCACGTGAAGGCCTACGGGCGACGCCGGGCCGCGTTGTGCGGGCCTACGAGGAATGGTTCGCCGGGTATGGCGATGATCCGGCCGCAATGCTGTCGCGCACCTTCGGTGAAGTTGGCGGCTATGAAGACATTGTTGTTCTGCGCGACATCGTCTTCGAATCCGTGTGTGAACACCACATGGCAGCGATCACGGGTGTCGCTCACATCGCCTATCTCCCGTCCCGCCGTGTCGTCGGAATCTCCAAGCTGGCGCGGGTCGTGGACGCCTACGCCAGGCGTCTCCAGATCCAGGAGCGCATGACCGCTGATATTGCCGCCACGCTCGAAAAGACGCTGAAGCCACGCGGTGTCGCGGTGGTCATCGAAGCCAGGCATGGCTGCATGTCCACGCGCGGCGTCCACAAGCACGGGTCGCTGATGGTGACCAAGGCGCTACTGGGTGTATTCCGCGAACCGCCCATGCGGCAGGAGGTGCTGGCCGAGCTGGGGCGCAAACCTGAGGCGACAAGAGGATAGAAATCGGCAATTCCAGCTGGGAACCTTTGGCGTCCTTTCCCATCTAATAGGAAAGCAGCAGGGAAGGCAGCCTGAATGACGCCGCAGAAGTCGCCGATATCCGGCTACGACCAGCTCGGCGAGGCCGAACTCGTCCGGCTGGCGCAGCAGGGCATTCGCGGAGCGTTTCGCGTTATCATGCAGCGCTGCAACCAGCGGCTCTTCCGCGTGGCGCGCGCAATCGTGCGGAACGAGGCAGAGGCCGAGGACATCGTGCAGGAGACTTACACCCGCGCCTTTGCGAAGCTGGACACGTTCCGGGGCGAGGCGAGCATCCTCACCTGGCTCACGCGTATCACGCTGAATGAGGCGCGAGGCCGTCTGCGGACCCGGCGCAAGACGGTCGATCTCGACGAGATCGAAGACGCGCAGGGCAGCGGGGTCGTTCTCTTTCCATCTATGACTGCAGCTGAAACACCCGAGGCAAATGCAGCCAGATTGCAGATACGACATCTCATCGAGCAGGCGGTTGACGATCTTCCCGAAGGCTTCCGCGTCGTGTTCGTCATGCGTGATGTCGAGGATTGGAGCATACTCGAAACTGCGGCCTTCCTCGACATCAAGCCCGAGACCGTGAAGACCCGCCTCCACCGCGCGCGCCGCCTGTTGCGCACGGCTCTCGACGAAAAGATCGGAGCAGGGATGAAGGGCGCTTTCCCGTTTCTGGGGGCGAGATGCGAACGCATGACTGCAGCAGTTCTCGCGCGCCTCGATTTGCCGCAGGAGTCCACGGAACACTCTCCGCAAGTCTCCGGCACCGCCGAGTAGGCAAGCACTTCATTGCGCGCTGGCCGGGAACCTCTGCCGCGCTGGTTCATCCAATCGCTGCCGCCGATGCGGTGGAAAGTGGAGAAATCTCATGTTGAAGACACTTGGTCTGGTCGCCGCCGCGCTGCTCCTTGTCGGAAACGCCGGCGCGCAGGCGCCGAAACCGAACGATGCCCAGATCGCGCATATCGCCTACACCGCCGGCGCCCTCGACGTAGCCGCTGGCAAGCAGGCGCTGGAAATCTCGACGAACAAGGATGTGCGCGCCTTTGCAGAGGCAATGGTGCGCGACCATGCGGCCGTAAACGACAAGGCCCTTGCGCTGGTGAAGAAGCTCGGCGTTACGCCACAGGACAACCCGACCAGCCAGGCGCTGTCGAAGGATGCGGCGGCGAAATTGGTTGCGTTTAGCAAGATGAAAGGCGCGGAATTCGACAAAGCCTATATCGCGAACGAGGTCGCGTTCCACAGGACGGTCAACGGCGCACTCTCCAGCACATTGATCCCGAGCGCGCAGAATGCAGAGCTCAAATCGCTACTCGGCATCGGTCTCAAACTGTTCAACGAGCACCAGACACACGCCGAGCATCTCGCGGCCATCGTCAAGTGAGCGAGGCGGCGCCCGATATTTCGCGGCGCGTCCTGATTGGCCTTTGGGGGGCGGCGATGGCCAGCCTCCCAATAGCCGGTCTGACGGTGGGGACCGGGATGAGGACGGCGAAGGTCTTCACGGTGACTCTCAACAGCATGGTCTTTGGATCGACGCCGGTGGACCTGCGCGTCGGTGACACGATCATCTGGGCCAATGACGACATTTTCGATCACACAGCCACGGCGAATGACGGGAGCTTTGATGTCGATGTCAAGTCTGGAGCGCGTGCGCGGACAAAGCTAGGCAAGGCAGGCGAGATCGCGTTCTACTGTCGTTATCATCCGGGGATGAAGGGAAAGCTCGCTGTCCGGCCGCAAGGCTAGCCGGGCTACCGGGCGTTGAGGGACCTGCACCAAGACAAGAATGCGCTGAAGGAGGCGGTCGCTGACCTCATTCCGGAGAACCACCGGCTCAGAGAAGCATGATCACGGATGGAGACGACCCCGAATGAGGTATCCCGCGACCGAAAGCTGGAGATCATCCGCATGGTTGAGAGTTCGCACCTGCCGATCAACGACACGGTCGAGAAGCTGGGTGTCTCCCGGCAGACCTTGTATCGTTGATGCGACCTCTACCAGCGCTTTGGCGAAGCCGGACTTGACGACCGGCGTTCAGGCGATGGCCACGTCTGGAACCACATGCCGGACGAGGTGCGCGGCGTGCTCATCGACCTCGCGCGGAGCAGCTCGAGCTAAGTCCGCGCGAAGTCGCCGTCACCTTCACAGACGAACGCGCCTACTTCGTCTCGAAAGCCAGCGTTTACAGGCTTCGGCGAGCACAACACCGCTTGCAGCACGCCAGACCCGCTGCTTAAAAACTAACACCAGATGAGCAAAATCCTCCATCAGGAAACCGCCCTCGCTGTTTCAAGTTGTCAGACGACGGACACTCGTCCCCTTTCAGCAAGGGGTGGCTCACCTCGTGTTGCGTGCGCCGGCCGACGCGGTTCTGTTACCGGCGGCTGTGAGTGAGTCCGATCTCGGTGCAGCGCTCGAATGCGCCCTTGCACCCTGGGGGCCGTTCGAAAATTGATCGCGCTGCCGTGTCGGTTGGAACTAGCGGGATGTAATGCAAACCGGAATGCCCCTCGACTATCCAAGCCGCATAGGGCGGCAGCGAGAGTAGGCAGCCGCAGCATGCAGGCCACGGGTTTCAGATGGATGTGATCGCGCGCGATTGCGGCGCTGGCCGTCTGTCAATTCTCGAGCATTGACTCAGATCACAATGAGTATCCGCCGCGCTATGAGACCTTCCGCGCTTGTAGTCCGGCTCTGAGCATCAAAAAAAGGAGTAGCGCCGCCAGAGTCACGCATCCTGGACGCCGCAACCTTCAGGCGTGCAAACGGCACCTTCATTGTTTGTCGCCGATCCGCCCGAGAAATTGATCTCTCCAACAAGTGTCACGATCTCAGCAGCGAGACGCAAATCCGGAACATGGCCGAACATATGTCTGCGGAGTCGGCCGCTGCGGTGGAACAACAATGTCGTGGGCGTTCCGCGCATCGCATAAGCCTGCATGGTCAGAGGGATGGGACCGGCTGGATTGGCTTCGTCGACCCCAACCGGAATCGTGATCCGGTACTCGTGAAGGAATGCTGCGAGTGAAATCGGCGTCATCGCGTCATGGTGCTCGAACACCGTGTGCAATCCCACGACGGCGAGGTCACCTTCTGAAAAAGCCTCCCGAACACGCAGCGCCTGTGGAAGGCTTTCACTGACACAGCCGGGACACAGCATCTGGAAAGCACTCACCATTACGACCTTGCCACGCAGGGCGCCAAGGGACAGCGGCGCTTCGGAATTGAACCAGCGAGAGACGCGCCACTCGGGGCTGGCGGGACAAATATCTTTCATCCTACTTCCTTGTGCAGACCGACCGTCTGCCCGTGCGCCGCTAACTGGCGAGGCACGGGCAGGCAGCGACTACTGGTTGGGCATGCCGGGCAGGCTGAGATCACCCGAGGCAACATCAAAAACGTTGGCGACGCACAGCAGCGGCGCGTGTGCGCTCGCGCTGACGCGAAGACCTGCCGTCACACCATCAAAGCGGGCCTTCTCGACAATGCCGATGTCATCGAAAGGCACGCGGACTTCGACCGTGTCTCGATAAAGTTGAGGTTGCCAACCAGGACTGTCGATATGGATCGGTACGCCGGGCCATGTCTTGGGCAGACGCGGCTTACGGCCCTCGGGAATATCGACCACCTTGAGGGCGCCCTTGCCGCACGTCTCATCCGGTCCCAGCACGACCCAGTGCATGTGCCAAAGCCCGCCATCGTTGGTGCGGTCGCCATCATGCGTCTCATCGAACAGGGGCGTATCGTCGAAATCTGGGTGCGATGTAACGGCAAGCGCCAGAATGCCTGCATCGCGATCGAATCCGACTTCAAAGGGACTGATCGTGGTGGGCCAGACATAGGAGAACACTTCGCTGCCGGCGAACTGCCCGGTCGGGATCGGTCTGGTCGCGCCCGCCTTGCCTGACACGGCCATATGAAACAGCGCCGTGTTCCCGACCGTCGTGATCTTGGCATGCACGATGTCGAATGGGGCCAGGACAGCGGGGGAGGACGGGTTGCTGATGCCGCCGGTGTGGGTGTGAGACCGCTGAGCCGAACCGGGCTGGGGAGGGGGTGACTGCGCGCAAGCAGCAACGCCGATCAGCGCGAGCGCCGCCGCGAGAGAGGGTTTGCTGTTCATCGGGCAGCTCCTTTGACATCGGCCATCGAGGCCCCGAAGTTTATGTGGAAGGCTGTCCCATCGATCACGAAGGCGGGGACAGATTTGACGCCCAGCTTTTCGGCTTCTGCGATGCGTTGAGGCGCGGTTGCAAAATTGACGATCTCGACATCGTAGCGAGCGGGATCGAGTGAGCCGGCGAGAGCTTGCTCGGCGCTCATGCAGACGGCGCAACCGGCGTGGTAGAAGGTGGCTCCTGTTTTCATATTAGGACTCCTATGTATTATGCGCATGGAAGCGATGCGCTCGCTTGCTTGAGACAACGTCTCAAATTCTTTTGTGGTCGATGCGTTTCAGGCGGCGTTGACCTCCCGATGCTCCGGACAGTCGATCCGAAGATCGCCGGCCCCAAGAGCGACGTCCATCAACCTGCAATGATGCGGTGCCGACTTGCCCGGATGCGCATCCCGCGCGAAATGCCGACAGCTCAGGCACATACGCTGGCGTGAAATCGCGCCTTGCGTCTGCAAAGCCAGAATGGCGCGGGAAACGATCCCCAGCAGGTCGACACGGTCGCTTTCGGAAAGAGCTTCAATCATCCCGCCGAAGCTCATCGGCCAGCGCCGCGCCAGCGCTTTACCGGCGGGTGTCGCCCGCAGGAGCACGGCCCGCCCATCGGCTGGATCGGAAATCTTCTCAAGATACCCTTTGCGCTCCAATGCAGAGACTGCATCGCTCCCGGTCGGCTGACTGACGCCGATATGCGCAGACGCAAACGACAGGCGGACGCCCTTGGGGCGCGTCATCAACAGTCGGAGAATATCACCCTGCGTAGGCGTCAGGCCTTCAACCTCACCCGTGCGCCAGTCATCCTGCCGCGACACGGCCGCGAGACGGGCCAATCCTTCTGACAACTGATCGATCTTCATACATAGGACACCTATGTAATATGTTTGAGCTCGTCAAGTCATCATGCGTGGGTGGGGGGCTCAATCATCACGGAGACAAAAAAACGGCAGACGTGCAGCCGAGCCTGACTGGCGCCCTGTAGGGTGCTTCGATGTGAGCAGCCCTGTCGTACGGGCGAGGCTTGGCTCCTTGAGGACCGGTTGTATGCGATCGTTGCGACGTACGGTTTTCGCAACACCGTCTACGGTTTGGCGCCGGGCATAGGGTGTGCTGGGCAGTGGTTGGCGAGCCTAAAAGCTACCGACGGCGGCGACGAAGAGGAACACGAACAGCACAGTCAGAAGCAGCATGTTAACGAGCATGCGGACCATGCCGCGCTCGTTCTCGTTCTTGATCCCCATGACATCGCAAACCGCGTTCGAAGGTCGCATCAGCAGCCGAAGCATCGACAGTTCCTCGCTCAAAGTCAGACGGCGCAACTTATCGCCTTCGCAATCCTTGCACTTCCTAGCATATAAAGCAATATACTAAATACTGCTTTAGGAGCGACCATGCGTCTTAACCTCCAGTCGGACTACGCGCTCAGAATGCTGATGCACCTCGCATCTAGCCCCGACCGCCTTGTCACGATCGGCGAGGTCGCCGACCGGTTCCGGATTTCTCACAACCACCTGATGAAGGTCGCCTACTTGCTAGGAAAGGAGGGTCTGATCACGACGGTACGCGGGCGCTCCGGTGGGCTGCGGTTGGCGGGGAGAGCAGAGAAAATCCGCGTCGGCGACGTCGTCCGACGAATGGAGGGAGACATCCACATCGTCGAGTGTTTCGCAGCAGAGCCTGGCGGATGCGTGATTTCGGGCGCGTGCAAGCTCAAAGGGGTGATGCATGAAGCGCTGAATGCGTTTCTCAACGTACTCGACCGGTACACACTGGCGGATTTGGTCGCGAATCCAAAACTTCGTGCATTGTTGAACAGCGAGGCCGCCTGATGGGCGATCCTGTAGTTACAGCTCATGCGCGTCGCGCCGAGATCCAGCGCCGCGCCAATACCATTGGTATAGACGAGGTCTACATATCGCTGTTGGTAGATGAGTTCTACAGGCGCATCCGCGCCGACGAGACGCTTGGACCCATTTTCGAGGAAGCGATCGGAGACCGATGGGAGTATCATCTTCCGCGAATGAAGAGCTTCTGGGCTTCGGTCGCACTCAATGCGGGCACATATTCTGGTCAGCCAGTTCCGGCCCACAAGAAGTTGAACCAGGTCCAGCAATCCCATTTCCAGACCTGGTTGGCGCTGTTTCGCCAGACCCTGCAAGACACCGCTCCCACCCCCGAAGCGGTGGACTATTTCATGGAGCGCGCCAATCGGATTGCTGAAAGCCTGCAGCTCGCGATGTTCGGTTTTCCCGGCTTGCCGGTGAAACGACAAGGGTGACGAGATGAATGATACTCCGACGCCGTCACCATATCGCTCAACGCCCGTGTTCGACGAAGCCACCTTGCCGGCCGCCCTTCGCCGCGAGCACCGCACCAAGCTGGGTGTGTGGGGTGTCATTCGTGTTTTGGACGGAGAGCTGAAGCTGACCTTCACGGAAACAGGCCACACCCAGATGCTCTCGCCCGGCGCGCCCGGTCTCATACTGCCGGACCAGCCGCATCTGGTCGAACCGCAAGGCCCGGTGCGAATGCAGGTCGATTTTTATCACGAATGTCCGAACTCGAACTCGCTGGCGACAAAGGGCTAGAAGCCCCAAAGACCGAAAGCGGAGAGCGCTTGGCGCCATCATTCGCACGCGCTGGTCGAGTGGTGTCTCACCAGCGGTAGTGCGCTACCCGGAACTCCAACAAAACCAGCCTTGCGGATCGATGCCGTCGAGCCTGGGCGCCGCCAACAAGAAATACGTTGCCGCTGCCCGCGATCAGTATCGGCGGACCAATCGCGACCTGCTGGCTCTCGAAAGGAATACCGGGAGCCGCACGCCCTACGTGACCAATAGGATGCTCATTGACGTTGCGTGGCGCGCAAATCCTGAGGCAGCTCGCCTCGGGGCTGAATAACTGTTCGCGTACCGACTTTCGGCGAGATCGAGTCAACTGTCTGGTGCTCTGCCTTTGACTGGAGCCTCGCATGCAGCATGTTTACGATCTTTGGTTTGAGCGCGTCGTGCGCCGACCCTCTTCGCGAGATTATCTCGAAGTCTCGCACGTGTTGGTCGTGGTCACCGATCTATTGACCGACCTCGACATCACAGACTCCGATGCGCTTGACTATCTCGAGACCGAGCTACGCCGGCAGCACGCCGAGGCGAACGATATCCGCTTCGTGCCGCTGGGGCGTGGGACGCGGAAAGGCCAGTGAGCTGATGCCGGATCCGTAGCGCACGACCACGTCAAAGGCGCTAGGTCCTCGAACGCAGCCGGGTTGAGCTACCCGTTGCGGTGTCACAAAAGCCAAAAGACGTTCGGGTCACTGACGGGAGTCAGTTTGCGCCTTGATGGACAGCGCTGTCGAGCGAGGTATTGAGTTGTGGCTTGGTTGAGCGCAAGCCATCGGATCGTTCCCCCCACGTAAACACGGGATGACACAGCGATGCCGACAGCGATTGATCGCCGAACGGCGCTGGCTGCCACGCTAACCGCCGGTGTCATGCTCGCCGCTCAAGGGTGCGCCACTGCGCAGCAGTCCGCAGCCGCTGTTTCGCTCAAAGGTTATCAGGCCAAACCGCTGCCATTCGACCCGAAAACAATCCCCGGACTGTCCGAGAGAATTCTCGTAAGTCATCACGACAACAACTATGTGGGCGCGGTCACGCGTCTTGGCGCAATCGAGGCGCAGGTCGCGCAGCTGGATCCGGCGGCTCCGGGCTTTATGTTCAACGGTCTCAAGCGCGAGGAACTGCTCGCGATGAATTCGATGATCCTCCACGAGCTTTACTTCGCTTCGCTAGGCAGAGGCGGCAGCAAGCCGGGCGCACAACTTGCCGCCCAGATCGAGAAGGATTTTGGCAGCCAGCAAAAATGGCGAGACCAATTCGTCGCTATGGGCAAGGCGCTTGGCGGCGGCTCAGGCTGGGTCCTGCTTATGTGGTCGCCACGCGCTGGCAAGCTCGTCAACCAGTGGGCGGCGGATCACACCATGGCGATTGCCGATGGTCGCGGCCTCATCGCTCTCGACATGTATGAGCACGCCTACCACATGGATTTTGGCGCCAAAGCTGCCGCCTACGTCGATGCCTACATGGGTGCGCTCGATTGGGCCAACGCGGACAGGGAGTTCGTCAGGACCGGAGCGTCGTGACAGTCGAGACCCGCCCGCGAAGGCGCTCGCACGATCCAATAGAAGTTGTGTTGGCGGCTAGAAAGCGCTCCTTCGCGTTACGATCACGGCGAGCTTTGCGCCTGCCGGAACGCGAATTGTCGGCGGTATTGCGAGGCCGCGATCGACGACCCGGTTGGTGACATTGCTGGCCATGCGCTGGACCCCGTCAGAGACGGCGTCATCGACAGGATCGCGCACGACGATGCCGCTTCCGCCATAGGCGACCGGGTCTTCGGTTGTCGCGACGCCAACATTGATAAGCGTGCCGAGTGCAGCCGCGCCGAACACGTCCGCCCAGTGATTGTCGACTTCGCCGCTCACCCCTGCGGCGCCTGCCGGGTCGAGCGCGGCTTCGGCCAATGCGATCTCGCGGCCGTCCAGCATGATCAGGCGTGACCAGATGATTGCCACGCGACTCTGTCCGTAACGCGTCGATGAGCGATAGTCGCCGATCAATCGTGCGCCTTGAGGTATGAGCAGCGCCCGACCCGTCGCGCTGTCATAGATGGACTGCGTCACCTGTGCGATGACGGGTCCCGGTGATTCCGAGTTCACTTCCGTGACGAGGCTTGCCGGAATGACCGCGCCGGGGAAAAGTGTTCGATCGTTCCCGCCATCGGTCTCCGGTTCGTCGGGCGTCTGCGGAGCGAATGCAGTCATCCCGGACGAGGGCGGCCGCATTACAGGGTGCTGTTGTTGCAGCAGCGCGCCGCCGGGCGTCGCCTGGTCACGAATGGCGAAGAACAGTCCGGAGCGTTCAGCCTCTTTCATTTCTGCTACGAGAGGGTCGACGGCGGCGGGAGGCGAATAGGTGTCGGAAGAACCCCAGTCTTCGGCCCCGGCACGGCTGTAGGAGCCAAGGGCTGAGTCAGGCTGGGCGAATGCGGCGATGTCGCCGGGCAGGGGCGGGCCGAGCTGTTGGGGCAGGACAGGTTCGGGCGCTGGCTGCGCAGTCGCAACCTGCGTGTAGTCCGCCGGCAGGTCACGGATGGCGCCCTTCGCCATCTCGGGCCGCGCGGGGTCAGACATCATCGGCTTCGTCTCGGCAGGCTTCCGCGTGGGGTCGCCGGGGAAAGCGCCTGACGCCATCAGCAGGACGATCGCGACGCCGCCACCCGCAGCGCCGAGGATGGCTGGCTTGTTTATGCCCTTCGCGCCCTGGCCTCTGACGCGAATGGAGTCGAGCGGCGGCGGCTCTGGCTGCGATTGAAGAGGGGGCTCGCCCATTGCATCGACGGGCGGTGGAATTCCATCAGCCACGCGCGCCTCCCGCGATCGGCGTCTGGCGATGGATCTGCACCTTCTTGGCGC
This sequence comes from Hyphomonadaceae bacterium UBA7672, assembly GCA_002483135.1. Lineage (GTDB taxonomy): Bacteria > Pseudomonadota > Alphaproteobacteria > Caulobacterales > Hyphomonadaceae > UBA7672. Next base: position 109,031 of record DLHI01000011.1, read on the forward strand.
CCCAGCCCGTCCCAAGGCGTAGTTCGGCCTGGTTGAAGAGACGGTCGACGACATAGTAGCGGCCGGCGATGCGGTAGTTGGTCAGCTCCGGGCCTGACTCCCCGATCACGAACAGGGGCGGTGCTTCCAGCGTCTGCATCTTCTCCGGCATCTCGATATAGACCTGACGGCCATCATCGAAGGCTGCGAGCGGACGCCAGTCCGGTTTGTCGCCATCAATGCGATAGCGCAGGTTGAGCTGCTGCGGGGAGAAGGGCGGCGGGGCAGGCGGCGGTGGCGGTAAAGCCGCCGGCGCGGGATTGTTCGCCAGCACCATCTCGGCCGGATAGCGCCAGGAGACAGCCGCCATCGCCGCGCCCGATACGCTCTTGAGCTCGATATGATAGACGCGCCGGTCGGTCATGATCACCAGGTTGGTTGTGAGGTTCGCGGCGTTCGGCTTTACCAGCACATGGGCCTGCGCGTTTGCGCCGCCGCCCGATTTTGCGTCACCGACAATCCATCGCGTGGTGTCGCCGGCGGACACGGACAGGACCGCTTCGCCAGGTTCGAGCGCGATGTCGGTGATACGCTGCGGCGCCGCCTGAATGGCGTAAAGCGCGCCGCGTTCGTACCCGAATTCAAGAAGCGCGCCGACGGCCGAGGCGTCGGCGGGGCCGCGCAGGGCAGCCTGGTTCGTCTGCTGCAGCGGCGGCGGCTTTGTTTGAGCGAGGGCGGGTGAAGCGACGCCCAGTGTCAGGAGGCTGATTGAGATGAGAAGCGCGCGTGTCATTGCTGGAGATCCCGAGACCAGTTGAAGGAATGGACGTAGAGGCCGAGCGGATTCTTGGAGAGCCGTTCGGGCGAGGAGGCCGGCTCGATCACGATCGTCGCAACGCCAGTGAAGCGTTCGACATCGATCAACGTGCCGTTGGAATAGGTGCTTTCGCGCCAGCGCAGCTGGAAACTGCCGGGACTTGCGCGCACCACCGAGAGGACTTCCACCGCGACCGTCGTCTTGCCGACCTTGTCGAAGGGGTTTTCCTCTTCCGCCATGGCGTTGAGGACCTGAGCCCCGCCTTGCGTGGCCCAGTCATAGGCCCTGAGCCAGTTCTGGCGAACCACGATGGGGTCTGACGGCAATGCGCGGATCATCTCGACGAACCGTGCAAGATGCCAGGATAATTGGGCGTCGCTCGGCTCGTAGGCCGACTGCGCAGGGCCTACGAGCCGTGCTTCGCCCGTCTCGCTCGCTTCAATGACGAACGGGACAGCGGCAGGCCTGAGGGCAAGGACGACGACGCCTGCGGCCATCGCGCCAGCGAGGGTCAGGCTTGCGAAAGCGGCAGTGCGCCATGTGCGGGCATGGGCAAGCGAAGAGCCCATGCGGCGGTCCCAGAGTTGCTGGGCCTCGCGATAGGGCGTCTCCGGTTCCGGCGTCTTTGACAGGCGCGAGGATCGCGCGCGGGTGAACATCGTCATTTCCTTCCGGTCTGGCTTGGCTGCTTCAGGTTGGTGGATGGGGTCTCGCCGGGTTAGCCGGGCTGTTTGAGGTTGGGGCCTTCGGAGGCGCCGCCGCCGTCGCCGGCATTGAGCGTGTGGGCCGCGACGAAGACACCTTCGCGCAACGCCTGAGACCGCTTGAACCGCTTCGCCCAATCCGGTTTGCCCGAGCCGGACTGGCCGGCGCCGGACGATGACGAGGCGCCTGCACCGGGTGTGATCGCGCCGGCGGCGCCAGCAACCGCGCGCTGACCAGCGCCTCCGCGATTGCGGAAGTGTCCGGCAACGCGGCTGCCGGCCTGACGCATGCTGCCAGCCGCGGACGCTCCCAGGCCGATGGCGGCGTTGAGGGGCGCGGCGACCGGACCCGACAGGCCGGTTCGCATTGCGCCCAACGCGGTGGCGGCGCGCAAGCCGCCGCCCGCGGAGGCGGCGCCGTTGGCGGTGGCGCGGGTGGCCGACACCGTAGCGCCCGCCGCCGATCGTGCGGCAACGAGAGCACCGGCCCCTGCCGCGCCCACACCCAGCGTCGTGCCTGCAGCGGCGCCGGCCGACAGCTGCGGCGCACCCGACACGAGCCCGGCCGCGATGCGCGGGCAGAAGATCGCAAGGCCCATCAGGGTGAGGGCCCCGAGCACGACCGCAAATGCCTGCTCGATCGTCATGTCGTCCGGATCGAGCGCCGTGCGAAGCGTCTCGAACATGGTCGAGCCGATGCCGATGACAATCGCAATCACCAGCACCTTGATGCCGGACGAGATCACATTGCCGAGCACCCGCTCGGCCAGGAAGGTCGTCTGCCGCCAGAAGGCGAAAGGCACGAGCACGAAGCCGGCAAGCGTCGTCAGCTTGAACTCGACGATCAGGACGAAGAGCTGGATCGAGAGGACAAAGAACGATGCGATGACGATGATGCCGCCAAGGCAGAGAAGGATGACCTCCGCCAGATTGCCGAAGAACTCGAACGGCCCCGGCGCGATGGTCCCGATATGATCGAAGATCGGCTGCGACGCGGACAGGCCTTCAGCGGCGACGAGGCCGGGTTTCAGGAGATCGGCAGGCGTGAAGCTGGCGGCCGAAGCGTTGAGGCCAAGAGTCGCGAAGCTGTCGAACACGATGGTCGACAGCATCGCGAAATTGCCGAAGATGAAGGCGAACGCGCCGACATAGAGCGTCTTCTTGACCAGGCTCTGGATGATGTCGGTGTTCTGGCCCCAGGCCCAGAACAGCGCGGCGATTGTGACATCGATGACGATCAGGATCGCCGCCAGCGACGTCACATCGCCCGAGATCAGGCCGAACCCTGAGTCGATGTAAGTGATGAAGGTCGTCAGGAAGCCGTCAATGGCCGAGAAGTCGTTCATGGGTGTCCCCCGTCGTCGCTCTGCGTCATGCGTTCTGACTGGTCAGTTCCACGGCGGTCGCTCGGGATGCGCCGACCTTGCGCCGGAGAAGAAATGCGCATGCTGGGCGCGCGCCTGCGCCAACGCTTCCATCTCGCGGGCGCGCTCCAGCGCTTCGGCGCGCGATTGCGCGACCAGCAATGCCTGCAAGCGCATCGCCTGCTGGGCCTGGAAGGCGAGAATTTCATTGGTCGCCTGTTGCGCCGACAGAGACCCGGTTGCGCTCGCGCTGGCGTCTGCAAGCGCATTGAGGATCTGGCTGTCTTCGGCGAGTTGCTCGGTAACGCGCGCCTGCAGGATGAGCGAGGTCTGAAGCGCGGCGCGGGCGTTGTCGAGTTGCCGGGCAGCCTGGACGGCACGGGTTGCAACGTCGGTTCCGCGATAGTTGCCGGTGTAAACGCCTTCCAGCGCTGCGCGGGTGTCGTTGACCTGCAGGGCGAGGCCGCGGGCTTCGTTGATCAGCGCATCCAGCTCGCCCAACTTGCCGATGATATCCGGCGCAAACGTCCGGCCGAGACTGGTGAGGTTCCTGGCGTCGTTCTCGAGCTGACGGATCTGGTTGGTGATCTGCGTCACCTGATTGCGCACCTGTTCAAGGGCGCGCGCAGCGTTCAGCGCATTCTGCACGAGGTTGGTGGGGTCGATCACCGTCAGCTGCGCTTGCGCAGGCGCGGCGATGAAAGGCGCGATAACGGAAGACGCCAGCAGCGCCCGGATGATTTTCTTGAGGTTCAGCGCAGGCATCAGACAGTCTCCAGGGGTTTTGAAAGGGCGGTTGCAGGCGGATCGGCGGGGTCGAGCGCGTCCAGCACCCAGCCGAGCTGGCGCGCCATCAGGAACCGCCGCCAGAAGGGCTGAGCCGATGGCTGGCGCTCGATTGACGTCATCAGCGCGCGGATGGCGGGGTCAGCTGCGGCGCAGAAGGCCAACGCAATCGGCCCCAGCGAGAGCTCGAACAGACGGCGGCCGCGCGGGCTCGCATAGTAATAGTGCCGCTTGCGCTGCGCCGTTGCGATCAGGTCGATCTCGGTCTCGTTGAGACCGAAGCGCTCATAGGCCTGTCGCTGCTGTGGTTCGAACGCGCGCTCATTGGGAAGATAGATGCGCGTGGGACAGGACTCGATCAGTGCGGGTGCGATGGCGCTCTCCGCGATGTCGGCCAGCGACTGCGTTGCGAACACGACCGCGACATTCTTCTTCCGGAGCGTCTTCAGCCATTCGCGGATACGGGCGGCAAAGATCGGCGAGTCAAGGAACAGCCAGGCCTCGTCGAGGATCAGCAGTGTCGGACTGCCGTCGAACCGCTCCTCCAGCCGGTCGAACAGGTGGAGCAGGGCGGGCGCAGCAGCCTTTGGCCGCGCCATGATCTCTTCCATCTCGAACAGGACGATGTCGGACAGGTTCAGCCGGTCCTCGGCGCCGTCGAACACGCCGCCCATGGCGCCCTCCTGCGTATAAGGCAGGAGCGCCGCCTGGACGGCAGCGTTCTGCACCAGCAGGCGAAGGCCAGTCAGGTGGCGCTGTTCGGGCGGCGCCGAGCGAAGGCTGCCGAGCGCGGACCAGACAGGCTCCTTGACCTCTGGCGTATCGGGCAGGCCCTCCTGCGCGAGGATGGTCATCACCCAGCTGAGCGCGTCGGCCCGGCCATTTGGCGTGTCGATGCGGGCAAGCGGCTGAAACGCTGCAACGCCATCGCCTCCGAGATCGATGGCTATGCCGCCCATGCCGAGGAGGGCGGCGCGCGCCGATCCGCCCTTGTCGAACACGAAGATCTTGGCGCCGGCAAAGCGCCGCCATTGCAGCGCGAGAAAGGCGAGCAGGACGGATTTGCCCGCGCCGGTCGGTCCGACCACCATGGTGTGGCCGACATCGCCGACATGGAGGTCGAGCCGGAACGGCGTCGATCCGTCCGTTTGTGCGACGGCCAGAGCCGGCGCGTTGAGGTGACGGTTGCGCGCGTCCCCGGCCCAAGCTGTCGAGAGCGGTGCGATGTGCGACAGGTTGAGCGTCGACACCATGGGATGCCGGACATTTGCCCAGGCGTGCCCCGCAAGGCTCGACAGCCAGGATTCGACAGCGTTGAGCGTCTCGGCGACGGTTACGAAGCCGCGGGACGCAATGATCCGCTCCGCCGTGCGCAGCTTCTCATCGGCGTCTTCCGCTGTTGTCCCCATGACAACCAGCGTCGAGGTCAGGAAGCCGAAGCCGATCAGTTCGGAACCCAGCTCCTGCAAGGCCTCGTCGACCTCCTCCGATTTTGCGATGGCGTCGGGATTGGCGAAGGTCGCCGCTTCCTTGGTCAGCATCTCCTTGACCAGCGCGCCCATCGACTTGTGCTTGGAAAACCAGAGCCTGCGCCATTTGACGAGTTCGCGCTCCGATTCCTCGCGATCGAGGCACAGATAGCGGGTCATCCAGCGATAGGTCATCGCGGCGGCGTTGAGATCGTCGAGCACGCCGGGATGGGTGAAGGGCGGGAAGCCCTTGATCGTGAGCACGCGGAGGTGCTTCGCGCCCAGCATCGGCGCGACACCGCCGACGAGTGGGGCGTCGCACAGCCAGCCATCGAGAAAGGCCGCGCCGCGAGGCGCCCGTACCTGCGTCGCGCGCGGCGAGACCTGACGCTTGAGGTAAGAGAGGGTTTCGTCATCGCTGAGACGCTGGAACTCCGCGACGATGGCTTCGAACATGCCGAAGGCCTGGGCGACGCTGCGCTGGAAGCTCTCCAGCGCCTCGCGCGCCACCCGGCGGTCGAGCGCCTCCTTCGGGTCCGGGCGGGCGCGCTTTGTGTCCTTGCCATGAGACGACGATCGTGCGGGTTTCTTCCCGTCGATTTCGAAGAAGAAGGCGGAGGCCTTGCGGCTCGAGTCCGGTTCCGGCGCCCACTGCAGCGTGAGGTGATGAATGGTCTCGAACTGCGTGTCCGTCTGTTCGAACTCCGCGGCGCGCTCCGAATCGATCAGTCGCGATAGGTCATCCTCGAACGCACCCGCGGGATAGTCGGTGATCTCGCGGCGGTCAGCCTCGACATAGATGGCCCAGCCGCGGCCAAGGCGGCGGAACACATTGTTGGTGCGCGCCGCGAAGGAGACCAGCTCCTCCGGCGTCGAAGACCTGACGTCCGGTCCGCGAAACCGCGCCGTCGCCTGGAAGGAGCCGTCCTTGTTGAGGATGACGCCGGGCGCGACCAGCATCGCCCAGGGAAGATAATCCTCAAGGCGGTTGGGCGTGTGAGCATAAGGCGCGAGAGAGAACATGGTCACGATCCATTGCGTGCGGGCGAATGAGTGGGCCGGAGCGGTCTAGCTTTCGAGCCGATTGGGGATGCGCATGGCGCGCTTCAGCACCTCGACGGCGTCGGGGTCACGGCGGGCGAGGAAGACGCCGAGCAGGTGCCCCGCGAGCCCCAGGATAATCCCCGGTATGAGCGCACCGGCGAAGGCGACGATCGCCGCCAGCGTGCCATTGAGGATGGCGTAGGATCGCGGCGCGCCGCCCATGAGGAGGGGAGCGGTGAGCGCGTGCCGGACCGGCGCCAGGAATCCCGGAACATCGCGGGGGTCTCGCATGGTCTGCCTCCTACGGAATAACCGCGCCGCCGCCGCCCACGAGCGGCAGGAAGAAGCTGGCGGCCGCGAACGCAATCGCGAGCCCGAACAGGATTTGCAGCAGCTTCTTGAAGCCCTGGCCGACATCGCCGAAGGCCAGCGTCAGGCCGGTCGCCACAATGATCAGGATCGCGACGATCCGCGCGACCGGACCGGTGATCGAATCCATGACGGCTGTGAGCGGCCCTTCCCACGGCATGCCGCCGCCGCCCGTCGCGGCGTGCGCGGCTCCTGTCATCACCAGGGCGGCGAGGCCCATTGTCGTCACATTGCCTGCCGCGCGCATCAGCGCACGCGTCATCGTCTGCGGTTTCATGTGGTGCTCCTGGCTGTTGGGTCATGCGCGTGTCCCCCTCGCGCGGCGGGTTCCTGCGACGGGAGGGACATGCCCTTCGGCGCATAGATTTCGGGAATGTGCCGGCCGGCGGGCCCGCCGCGTTCGACGAAGACGACAAGGTCGATGGCTTCCGCGATCAACGCACGCGGCGGCGTCTCACAGACTTCCATGGTGAGCTGTTCGAGGCGCGCTAGCGCCGCCGGGGCCGAATTGGCGTGGAGGGTCGCGACGCCGCCGGGATGACCGGTGTTCCACGCCTTCAGGAGATCCAGCGCCTCGGGTCCGCGCACTTCTCCCACAACGATCCGGTCGGGCCTCAACCGGAGCGTCGAGCGGACCAGGTCCGAGAGCGAGACCGATCCCTGCTGGGTGCGGAGCGCGACGACATCGTCGGCTGCGCACTGCAGTTCGCGGGTGTCCTCCAGGATGACGACACGCTCGCCCATCCGGGCGATCTCGTGGAGGAGGGCGTTGGCGAGCGTCGTCTTGCCCGAGCCCGTTCCGCCCGCGACGATGATGTTGGCGCGTGTCCGTACGGCACGGCGGAGTTCCTCGCCTTGCTCGGGCGAGGCGATGCCGAGAGCGACATACTCGTCGAGCGTGAAGACGCGGCTGGCAGGTTTGCGGATCGCGAAGCATGGGCCGCGCGCCACCGGCGGCAGTACCCCCTCGAACCGCTCGCCGCGTGGCGGCAATTCAGCAGAGACGATCGGCCTGTCACGGTTGGCTTCGGCGCCGGTGAGGGTGGCGACGAGCCGGATGACGCGTTCGGTTTCGGCCGCTTCCAGCCGGTGCGGCGTGGGCACGCGCCCCTTGCCGACCTGTTCAAGCCAGAGCCTTCCATCCGGATTGGCAATGACCTCGATCGTGTCAGGCGCTTCAAGCATCGCGGCGATGGATGGGCCCAGCGCTGTCGACAGCATGGCGAGGCCGCGCGCGGGGTCGGTCGTGTTCGGGGAGGTCATTCTGCGGACTCCCGCACGGCATGAATTTCGTCTCTGGGCGCCATGAGCTGGCCAAGGGTTTCGCGGCAGACGCTGCGACCCGCTGCCAGCCGGGCGATGACGATCGACAGGATGTTGCGCAACCGGTCGCTTCCGCGTGCTTCAAGCCTGGGGAGATCGGCTTCCGGTATCTCGGGCGCGACGCTCAGAGAGAAGCGCGCGGCCTGCGCGGTCAGTTCGAAATGCGTGTCCTGCACTTGACTGATCTGGCGGAGTTGGCGTCCGAACTGGTCCATCCGCGCCATCAGGGCCGCGTGTTCGACGTCGCGCCCGGTATTGCCGAGCCGGCGCATGATCGCGTCCTCGATGATGTCGGACATGCTGCGATCATCGATCGCGGCCACGCGTTTCAACGTCTCGGCAATGTCGGGCGTCACGTAGACGGTGATCTTGGTGCGGGCCATGACGATCAGCGCTCCGTTCCGGTGAACAGGTCTTCGTCGAGACCGAACTGCAGGCGGACAGGATCGGGCGCATCGATTGCGTGCGCATCGTCGCGATCATCTGGTGTGGGTGGGGCTTGTCCGACGGCTGTATCGGCCGGCGCGACAGGTGCGCCGAACTCGAAAGCTTTCTGCTGGGACGAAGCGCCAGCGCGGCGCGGGGTTGGACGCGCGGGCGACTTGGCGGGTTTGGGCGCGGGCGCAGGTATCGGCGGCGTCACGGGCAGGGCGACGCCATCCCACACGGTCGGAACGCCTGGACCCCGGACTGGCGGGAAGGTCACGGCGGGCCGGACACGCGATGCGAACGCCGGATTGTCGAAATAGCGAACCTTGCGCGCGCGGATGGGCGGCGATCCGCCAGTAAGGATCAGAGAGTCGGTTGCGGGCAGCTGCATGACTTCGCCCGGCGTCAGCAGAGAACGCGGGACTTCCTGCCGCGAGACCATGGTATGGCCGAGCCACGGCGCCATGCGGGATCCGGCATAGTTCATCTGCGAGCGCGATTCGGTCGTGACGCCCAGCATGTCCGAGATGCGCTTGGCGGTGCGTTCGTCATTGCAGGCGAACGCGACCCGTACATGCGCGTTGTCGAGGATCGACGAATGCTCGCCATATGCCTGCGAGATCTGGTTCAGGGACTGGGCGACGAGGCAGGCCTTGATCCGGTAGCCGCGGATGTAGGCGAGGGCATGCTCGAAGAAGTCTAGCTTTCCAAGTTGCGGGAACTCGTCCAGCATCAACAGCACGCGCCGCCCGGCGCCCTGTTGCCGGGCTGCGACCTCCGTCAGCCGCTTCAGGATCTGGTTGAGCACCAGGCGCAGCAGCGCCTTCAGCCGCGAAATCTCTTCCGGAGGAATGACGAGGTAGAGCGAGACGGGACGTGCTCCGGTTATGATGTCCTCGATCGAGAAGTCCGAGACCTCGGTTGCGCGCGCAAGAACAGGATCGCGGTAGAGGACGAGGTAGCCCAGCGCAGTCGAGACGACCCCGGAGCGCTCCGCCTCCGCCATGTCGAGGAGTTGTCTGGCCCCCGCAGCGACGACCGGATGGGGCAGGCCGTTCTTTATGGACCGGCCAAGCATCTCCTCGAGCAGGTTCGAGACCGGCCGCTGCGGGTCGGCGAGCAGTTCCGCGACGCGGGCCAGCGTCTTCTGTCGTTCGGCGTAGAGTGTCCACAGCATGACAGCGACGAGCAGCTCGAAGGCGCGGAGCTGCCAGTGACTGCGCTCGCGCAAGGCGCCTTCCGGATCGACCAGCATGTCAGCGAGGATCTGGGCGTCGCGAACCTCGGCATCGCCGCGCCGGATCTGGGTCAGCGGATTGTAGCGATGGGTGCCAGTCTCGGTTGGTGCGAAGCGATAGACGGGTCCGAACGACGCGCGCAGGCCGGATGTGACCGTCCAGTTCTCGCCCTTGAGGTCGAGTGCAATATAGGAGTGACGCCAGACGAGGCCGGTCGGCAGTGACACGCCAACGCTCTTGCCTGTGTTGGTGGGCGCCACGACCAGCACGTGCTCGTCGCCATCATGGCGAAGGATGTGCTTGTTCCAGGCGCCGAGGATGACGCCGTCGCCGCTCGTCAGATGGAGTCTTTTGACGTCGGCGGCATTGGCCCAGCGCGCAGTGCCATAGGTGTTGGAGTTCCTGGCCTCGCGGGATCGCCAGAGCGAAAAGGCGAATGCCATTGCAACAGCGATGGCGACGCCAGAGAGGAAGATCAGTCCCGCGGCTTCGAAAACTTCACGCGCATAGGCGTCAAAGTAATACCACCACAGCAGAAACTTCCACGGCGCGTAGAGGCGGACGCCCCAGAGCAATGCGTCGGGAGGCCCGAGCTGTGGCTGATAGCCGAGCGCATCCGCCGTCCACTGCGTCGCCACGACGGCGCTGGCGACGAAGGCGCACAGCACGGCCAGGATCTGGCCCCAGTAGACGCGGCCGGCGCTCATTGATCGGCCGCCTGCGGTTTGATCACGAGCCAGCCGGTGAACACTCCGTGTGTCGTGCGAGGGCGGGAAGGTCTCCTGACGACTGCTCGCCGGCAGCGCGCATCGCTTACGTAAGCGGCGCCCGCAGCGCACCAAAAAGCGAAGCTGGTCCGGGCCTTGCTTGGATAATGTCTTAACGGGGGGACGGGCCAGCTCATCACACCACTCAGCGAGTTGATGAGCATGGGCTTAGGCGCAAACGACGACGGTTCGCTTCACCGTTTTTTGGCTATGGGGTCGCTGAAAAGGAGCGAACGTGGGCGGGGCGAAACTAGACTGGGATCGGCTTAAGGTCTTTCAGACTGTGGCTGACACAGGCAGCATCAATGCCGCTGCGAAGGCGTTAAGCCGGAGCTATACCAAAGTGTCGAACGATCTTGCTGAACTTGAGCGCGCGCTGGGCCACCAGCTGTTCGACCGATCAAACCGTGGCCTCGAATTGACAACCGTTGGCGAAGACATCCTGCGAACAGCACGCAGCATGGCCGATTCCGTTCAGACCATTATTGACCGTGCCAACGACAGCGGCCCGGGACAGCTCGTGATCTGCGCGCGCGAGGGCAGTCACCGCCGTTATGGCTTGTCCGATAAGGTCCGCCACCGGCGATCGACTTAGATCCCGAAGTTGTAGTTTGAGGTCTGCCTCCGCTGGTCGCTCAGTGACCATCATACTTTCGACAGTCGCCGCTAGGCGAAGCCGTTCTAGCGAGGGTGAGGGGGTCTTGAGCTTCTCAAGCAGCTGGCCGTGATTGGCCGCAATAACGTAGACACGTTTGGCGTCGGACTTGGTAATGTCGATAGCCAGGTCATTCAACAGTACCTCGCTTGTCTCCGCCTGAAGCTCGCTCAAGTCCTTCACAAACACGGCCTCGAGGCCCGAGGATAGCTTTAGCGTTTGGATTGGATCGCCACCATTCCACACGTCCTCGCTTCCGCCCAAACGAACGAACAATTCACGGCAGTGGTAGGTCTTTCCGTCTCCAGCAGTTCCTGTCAGGAGATAGCTATCCGGCGAGGATTTCAGGAAGTTGTCTGACAACTCATCTAGAAACTGCGCTGGAAGTGCTATTGCCTTGATCTTGTGACGCCTCAGCGCTCGACGAATACTTTCGTCGTACATGTTGTCGTTGGTGGGGATTGGCCCGTAGCTGCGCAGAAAGCGCACCCAAGGATTTCCTGTCTTTGCAGCCATATTCCCCCCAGTTCGGCAGCGCAGGGCATTTTATGCCGAAGCGCGTGGTAGACAGAAACAGCGGTTTGGGCAGAGGGGCAACGGGCACCTCCAGATTCGTCGAATATTCGCCGATCTGTGCGATGATCGCTACGTCTAAATCGCCGAAAGTTTACGCACCAAAGCGCGATCCCTGGAGTCGCAACTGCTGAAGGACTTGTTCGTCAGCGACGGAAAAAAATGTTGAATACTCTGAATTGAAAGCGCGGGGCCGCTTGTACCATGTTGTGAGGCTCGTCGGCCACGCGCGGCATTCAAGGGGCGCTACGCTCTTTGCCCTTGAGCGCCGCGCTGGGTGGCCAACATTCGGAGGAAGGGTCGCGCAAGCGGCCCCGGCTTCGCATTCTGCCGCCGGGAAGCTCTTTGGAGCATCCCATGTCTGTTCAATCGTCATCAATTCAATTGATCCCCCTCAGCAAGCTTGTCGTTTCGCCACGGAACGTTCGCAGGAAGGATCGCAAGGCGGACATCGACGCCTTGGCGGCGTCGATCGCGTCGCGCGGTCTGCTGCAGAATCTCTGCGTCGTCCCTTCTTCCGAAGGCACGTTCGAGGTCGATGCCGGAGGGCGTAGACTCGCTGCGCTCAAGAAGCTTGCGCGCGACAAGGTCATCGCCAGGGATTTCCTCGTGCCGTGCAACGTTGTGGGATTGGAAGAGGGGCGGGAAGTCTCCCTCATGGAGAACATCCACCGCCACGAAATGGACGCGATCGACGAAGTCGATGCGTTCGCAGCGCTGGTAGCGGAAGGCAAATCCGCCGACGAGGTCGCCCATCGTTTCGGTGTGACCCGCCGGCATGTTGATCAGCGGCTCGCTCTCTCCGGGCTTGCGCCGAAGATCAAGGCAGCCTGGAAGAAGGGCGATGTCACGCTCGATGTGGCGCGCGCCTTCTGCCTGGTGGAGGATCACGGTCAGCAAGAGGCCGTGTACCGCAGCATGGGAAAGCCCATCACGCACGCGGGCTCCGTTCGCGCCCGGCTAATGGATGGCCGGGTTCGTACCTCAGACCGTCTCGCCGTATTCGTTGGCCTCGAGGCCTACGAGGCGGCCGGCGGGAAACTCGTGCGCGACCTCTTCGACGCTGACGCCGTCTTCATCGACAACCCGGCGCTTCTTACAAAGCTTGCTGAAGACAAGCTTGGAGAGTCGCGTGCGGCTTGGCTGCAGGACGCGTGGGGCTGGGTTGAAGTCCATTTGGGCGAAGGCCGGGGAACTGGGCTGTCCTCAATCCGGTTTCATCCTGAATGGCGTGATCCTACGCTCGAAGAACAAGCGGAGCTTGATAGGATTTCTGGTGAGATCGAGAAGCTCGACGCCGAACTCGATGCGTCGTCGATCGACGACGATCCACGGTGGTCGATACGTGATGATCTCGAGGCTACCTACGAGCTCGTTCGTCAGGCCGGTCGTTACTGGAGTCGCGAGGTGAAGCAACTCGCCGGGGTAGTTTTGTCGGTTGATCGCGACGGCTCGATCTCGGCAAGCGAGGGACTCGTTCGCGACGAAGACGAGAATCGCGCCAAAGCATTCCTGAAGCAGCGCAGGGCAGGAGATGATCGCGCCGAAAGCGCTGATAGTTCGGAGGATGTGGCGCCGACGCGCGTCAGCGTTTTGCCGAAAGCAGTGAACAGGGACCTCACATTGGCGCGAACGCGAGCGGTGAGATTGGCTCTGTCAGGCGACCCGGATATCGCGCTGGCCGTTTGCGTAGCGACAATGGCGCTTCGCGCGGTTCACCATTCCGAGATGATCGGCGTCTCCATCAATGCGCAGCTCAGGCAAGTCGATGACTTTCCCGCGCTGCAGGATGCGTGGGCGGAGATGGAAGGGCGTCTCCCAGCGGATGAAATCGAGTTGCTCGACTGGGCGCTCGGTCTTTCCAGAGAGAGGCTGCTGGCTGTTCTTGCCGTCCTCGTCGCCGTTTCGGTTGACCTGGCTCACGAGGACACCTCCCCGGCGGACCTCAGGAAGCAGGTCATCGCCGATCGGCTTGCCCAGCACCTGGATATCGACATGCGGGCCTTCTGGACTGCCGGAATCGATTTCTGGGTCCGGTTGCCAAAATCGACCCTGCTTGCGTCTGTGTCAGATGCCCCCGGTATGGCAGAGCGCAGCAGCAGGGCGCGCGAGGATGCGCTCAAGGCGCATGCAAAACTCCGCAAGGACGAGCTTGCGGCCAAGGTCGCCACGCTCTTCGAAGGAAGTGGACACCTGCCAGAAATTCTAGTCACTCCGGTGGCGGCCGGGTCGCTCGCACTGACCGAGCAAGGTCTTTCCATGATTGAGCAGCCAGCGGTGGCCGCAGAATAATACTGCGCATCGGCCTCACGCGGGTTCCGGCTCGCGTGAGGTCAAGCACCTCGTTCAGCGGCGCGGAACACATGAGACAGTCCACAAAAGCGCGAGCCCGCGAGCCACAGGGTGCATGAGCCTGCGGATATGCTGCGGCTCACCTGTCAGAGGGCTATTCCGTGCAGAGATTAGCGACAGCGACCTTGTGGAAGAGGTGTGGCGCGGCCACCGCGCTCGATGGATAATGTGCGAGCGCGGACGCAAAATCCGGGTGAGTGAAGGCGGCGCGAAAATGCGCGACTGATTCCCAGACGGCATAGTTAAGGTAGAGCCTACTTGCCCCTACCGCGCGATGGAGTTGCGTGGAGATGTAGCCTGGCTGCTGCTTCATCCAGTTTGCATCCCCTTCCCAGGCCCGCAGGAGCGCGTCCTCGTCCTGAGCATCAACATCGAACACATTGACCAGAATGGCTGGGGACTGCTCCTCACCGAGCTGGTGCTGTATCGGGCAGGTAGGATCCAGCGCCTTGACCTGCAGCATGGCATTTATCCGTCTATTATGACAATGTGTTGTCAGTGTAGTCTTTGACAATGTGCTGTCAATATGGAGAATGATGGGTGGCCGCCGACAAACATTCACCAGGTGGCGCCGCGCTGACCGACCTGGTTCTTGAAGTCTTTCGACTCAACGGCCGTCTTCTGTCAGCGGGCGACAAGCTTGTGGCCGAAGCGGGCCTCACGAGCGCGCGATGGCAGGTGTTGGGCGCGATCCACTATGCGAGCGAACCACAGACTGTCTCTTGGCTAGCTCGAAGCATGGGGCTGACGCGCCAAGCAGTGCAACGCATCGTCAACGACCTTGTGGGTGAGGGGTTGATTGCACTCAAGACAAACCCCGCGCACCAGCGGGCCCACCTCGTGACGCTTACGCGAAATGGACATGCGGCTTACGCCTTGGCGGATCGGCGTCAGACGCCCTGGATCAATGCGCTGTCAAAGGGGCTGGATCGGGGAGAGATAGAAAGAGCGCTGGTTCTGCTGAGCACGATCAGAAGCCAGCTGGAGTCACCAAATGACGGCGAGTAGCTAATGGTAGCGTCCCGAAGATCCGATATCTACACGGAATAGCAAAACGGTGCACTCGAACGGTCAATTGTGGGCGATGACCCGTCGCAACCCAGCACCGTTTCTGACTGGCAGGACTGGATCGACTCAGCCGGATTGCTGCATCCCAACTTTCGACGAACTCGGGGCCCTTTGCAGACATCTATACAGTTGGCGTCGGGCCAACTCGCGAGCGCTGACAGGCCCACTCAGGTCATCAGCCATCGAAACGCGCGTACCAAGAATGTGTGGCCGTCGTCGTGTATCGGAGCGGCGTGCGCCATGAGGACTTTTCGCGTGGGCCATGCGAGGACCCGTTTAAGAGCTGCACGCGCCGCACGACGGTTCAAGAAAGTGTTCCGAAACTTGTTGGGCACCGCTGGCTCGGACTCGGTCATCCGGTCCAGCTTTGCAACGACCGCGCGCCAGCCGTGAAACCAGTTTGGACTGAAGTGCTGGATCAGATCGGTGAAGATCGCTGAGCCGCTGTTGTGGTGGAAGAACACGACTTCCGTAGTGATCATGTTGCCCCGAACTAGAACTTGGTCGATGTCCTCGCGCCATTCGGCGGGTGGTGCGTCCGTCAAATCGGCGTCGAAAGTGATGTCCTTGCGCTTGGCGCGCAGGCCGGGCGGTGCATAAAGCTTTGCGTCGGGATAAGCGCGCCGCCAGTCACCCAGCGCAAGGTGATGAAGCGAGTTGGGCGCGATGACATAACGCACCTCGCCAAGCGCATCGACCGCCGTCCGAAGCTGATGCGTAAGTGCGACAGGCGACCAGATGAAGAGCGTGCCGCCGGACAACCGGATAATCGCCATTCGCGTCGGATAGTCGAAGCCCGCGACACCAGCAATCGGGCCGTCCGCTAACCAGATGTCGTCACCGAAAGATTTCAGCATGGGGCCTCCTAGACGACCGTCCGCGAGGGCAAGCAAGAGCCGCCCGCGCGATGGGGTGCCGCAAGAAGCATAGCTCGCGTCGCTGGCCGCTTTTGATGCGGTGGACGGCTCAGTTCGAACGCAAATATCAAGCCTGTCGGGGCAGGAGGATGAAATCTGGCGTATGGCTGGGTTGTGTGGTCAGGCGACCGACCGGCAGCAGCGGTCTTGGGTCATCCATGGATAGGCGATGACTGTGGAGCAGCGTGGCGAGGATAATCTGCGCTTCGGCCATCGCGAACATGGCGCCGATGCAAATACGCGGCCCAGCTCCAAACGGCATATAGCCCCCACCGGATGTCCAGGGTGATGCCTGGTTAGCGAACCGGTCGGGCATGAAAGCTGTCGGCTCCTTCCAGTACTTGCGATGGCGGTGCAGGACCCACGGCGCGATGTAAACTTGGACGCCGCGCCGGACGGGTTCGCCTAGTATTACGTCGTCCTCCAACGGCTCGCGGATTAGCATCGGCACGGGAGGGTAGAGCCGCAGGGTTTCAAGGAGTGTCATTCGCAGTCGGGGCCAGTTTTCTAGGTCCTTGAGATCCCTGATCCTGTTCGGCGGAAAGGCGGAGACTTCCGCGTGGACGCGTAACTGCTCCCGCTGGTCGAGCGTCAGCAGATAAGACGCCCAGAACAGGAGTCGCGCCGTGGTTTCGTAGCCCGCAAAGATCATGGTTGCCGCTTGGTCACGGATCTCGGCTGGGGAAAGCGAACCGCCCGTTTCGGGATCGCGCGCCGCGAAAAGCAGATCGAGCAAATCCCGGGGCGCATCGCCCGGCGCCACACGGCGTCTGTCAGCGACGATCGAATCAACTAGCGCTGTCCAGCGTTTCTGAAACGCTCGTCGGCCACCGAGGGCAAAGCTGAACGCTGTTTCGGTCCTCGCCAGACCATCGAGGACCTGAGGTCGACCTGGGCCGGTTATGTATTGGCGCACTACATTGCCAACACGATCGCGGTCTTTGCGATCCGGAAGGGAGAACAGCGCGCGCAGAACTGCGTTCAGCGCCACACCCTGGTAGGCGTCGTCCAGGTCGACTGGCTGGTCGCCCTTGATATCATCCATCAGGTCGTTGGCCGCCGCCAAAAAGTGCGGCAGCAAGCTAGACACGCTTGATGGCGTGAAGACCGATGACAGCTGCCGGCGCTGTCGGCGCCATTCAGTTCCTTCTGCCAGAAAGAGGCCATGCCCCACGAGGGGGCGCAGAAGGCGCGGCATGATGGTGGGACGCACATAGTTCATGGCGTTTTCGGCCATGACGTGACGGATGCCCGCCGGGTCGCTAATCAGGACGTTCTCGACGCCGAGCACCTTGTTTCGGCTAAAGGTCAGATCGAAGGCGCTCTCGGGCCAGATTTCAAGGCTGTTGCGTACTGCGGTCAGGGCGAGTCGCAGCGTGGACAACTCCTTGGGATGAACCACCGGGGCGGGTGGGATGACCAAAAACGACTGTTCCGGCACGACTCACGACCCCTTTGCAACGGCTTGGCGCTTGATCTGTGCCCTATGTCCCTCGAAACTGTCTTGAACGGATTGGACGCCCAGCCTAGCGGAAGTTTTCCGGGAAATGCGCGATGTTGAGCGACAAGACGATCTCTCGGATACTTTGGCCCGATCCGGGCCTCCACGGCTGCGTCTTCTGCGTGATCGCCCGGGATACGCTAGGCTCCACTCTGGGGCATTTCGAGCGCTTCAATTTTTTTCCGGCTTCGCCCCTAGCCTGCGTCACCTGGCAGCTCGATGGCGAGTGCCGTTGGATCGGACAGGCCAAGGACATGGAGCACCCCTCACGTGCTCCTCAAATGCCCGTAATCGCCTTCTCTGGAGCGCAGGTCGGATCGCTGGTGAGCTGGAATCCAGGCCCCACCCGCGCCGTGACAATTGCGTTCTATCCTGATGTCTTCTCCGCCATAACGGGGATCGATCTGGCGCTGTTCACAGATCGCATGGCCGATGCAGAGGCTGTTCTGCCGAATGCCATGATGGACATGTGCGAGACGTTTCTCGTGCGCGCGAGGTCGACAGAATTCGAGGCGGCGTTGACGGCTCTTCAACGTGAGATGAGCGCGCAGTGGGTGAAGAGCCGCCGCGCTACGCCGCTCTCGGATGGACGACTCGAGAGCTGGAGCCAGGACTTGGTGCGGCGGGCGAACGTGGCGAGTGTCGGCCAAAGCAAGCGGCAGATAGCGCGACGGGTAAAGTCATGGACGGGCATCAACGCGCGTGAACTCCACAACCTAGGTCGTGTCGAAAACCTTTATGAGAGTATCCATAAGGCGTTGCAGGCTGGAGATCCGATCTGGGCCAACATCGCCGCTGAAGCCGGATATGCGGATCAGGCGCACATGATCAGGCGTCTGCGGCAGCACACGGGGTTTACGCCGGGGCAATTGCGTGCCCGCGCGGCGACCGACGAGGCATTCTGGCCGTATCGCCTCCTCGAACAATACTTCGATCGACCTGAAATGGCGGAAGAGGTGTGAGTGCACCCCGTTTCTGGCCGTGGCGCTGACCGGCAGTTTTTGGGCGAAGAACGTGAGTTCGTAACGTTGGTTAGCCGTGACAGTTTGCTCGTGGAAAGCGACAGGGAAGGGTGGTCACGGGGCAGGGCCTGTCGATTGCCGAATACCCGCGTTTGAACTGGCCTTCCCCTCTCGTTCGATGGGAGCGCCGTGAGACTGATTCGACAAAAATTGGCGAGCAGTTTTGCCCGCGCGATCTACGGTCTTGGTCGCCATCCTGCCGCAAGCACTTCCACAGCTTCAGGCCATGACGATCTAGCCTTGTTCATCGTGCATGCCCCTGTCAGGGACACGTTTGCTTTGTCCGCCCATCAAGCGTCCGTCGCATGCCCGCTCAAGGGGCCGAGGCTTCGCGCTGCGCGCTGCAGGCCGCACCAACCCCTTGCGCGGTCACCGCTGCGCTTGCTTTCCGGCCGCTTCCGAGGGGCGTCGCAAACGCGACCCCGG
>DLHI01000009.1 GCA_002483135.1 Hyphomonadaceae bacterium UBA7672
AGCCGCGCTGAAGAAGCTTCACTCAATTGGATTTGAGAGCCCGACAAAACTGCCCGGCGGCGCTACGATTACGTTGCGCCGAGCTGGGCACATTCTTGGAGCGGCCACGGTAGAGGTTAAGTGGGGCGGGCGCACGGTTGTGTTTTCCGGTGATCTGGGTCGCTACGATGATCCGTTCATGCCCGACCCGCAACCTGTTTCCGAGGCCGACTACGTCGTGATCGAGTCAACCTATGGCGATCGTACGCACGCGAAAACGGATCCGATGCAAGAGCTTGGCGATGTCATCGAGCGCACCGTAAGGCGGGGTGGATCGGTCATCATTCCGGCATTTGCAGTCGGCCGCACCCAGCTACTGCTCTATCATCTCTGGATGCTGAAGCAGTCTGGACGACTGAATCTGGCGCCGATCTTCCTCGACAGCCCGATGGCGATCAATGCAACGGAGTTGCTGTGTCGCCATCTCGACGATCATCGATTTTCGGAAGCGGTCTGCAAGGCGTCGTGCGCCATCGCGACATACGTGCGAAGTGTTGAAGAATCCAAGGCTGTCACCGCCAACACCATGCCGAAGGTCATCATCGCCGGCAGCGGCATGGCGACAGGCGGGCGGGTGCTCCACCACATCAAGTCCTTTGGCCCGGATTCCAAGAATACGATCCTGTTCGCAGGTTACCAGAGTGTCGGGACCAGGGGCGCAAAGCTGCTTGCCGGCGATCGCGAAACAAAACTCTTCGGTCAGTGGATCCCCATTCGAGCGGAAATCGCGACTCTGCCGGCTTTGTCAGGGCACGGTGATGCCGACGAACTGATGCGCTGGCTGGGGGGATTCGCTACACCGCCGCGGCGAACCTTTGTGGTCCATGGTGAGCCGTCCGCCTCCGAGGCTCTCAGGGTTCGCATTGGTCGGGATCTGAGATGGAACTGCGACGTAGTAGATCCGCTCCGCCACTATGAGCTGTCATGACCACATCAAACCAGACCACGATCGTAGCCGATCACACACCAGCATTGAGGGCCAAGCGGCTTGGTTTGCTGACGCAGGATGAGGCGATTGTATTGATGCGCTCGGACTGCCATGTCTGTCGGTCAGAAGGACTGTCGCCACGCGCACGCGTCTTGTTGAGCGCTGAAGGCCGTGAGGTTGTCGCGACGCTCTACCAGGTCGACAACGACTGGTTGGACGTGAACGAGGCAGGACTCACTGAAGCGACGTGGACAAAGCTTGCGGTCGCGGATGGCGCACCGATTACGGTGCGACACGCGCCGACCGTTGAATCACTCGCCGATGTGCGAAAGCGAATCTATGGGGGGCGGCTCGATAGCCGGGCGTTTCGAACAATCGTCGGTGACATCGTCGGCGGCCACTACGTCGACATCCATCTTGCGGCATTCATTACCGCTTGCTCTGCATTCCCTCTTGATCTTGGCGAGATGACGCATCTCACACGTGCGATGGTCGAGGTGGGCGAGCATCTGTCATGGCCTTCGACTGTTGTCGTCGACAAGCATTGTGTCGGTGGTCTTCCCGGGAATCGAACGACACCCATCGTGGTGGCTATTCTCGCGAGCCTGGGGCTGGTGATGCCCAAGACCTCCTCGCGCGCGATTACCTCGCCGGCCGGAACGGCCGACGCCATGGAGACGCTGGCGCCCGTTGACCTGGACCTCGGGCAGATGCGGAGCGTAGTGGAAAAGGAAGGGGCCTGCATCGCCTGGGGCGGCGCCGTAAGGCTGAGCCCGGCCGATGACGTGTTGATCCGGATCGAACGCGCGCTCGACATCGACACCGAGGGTCAACTGATTGCGTCGGTTCTGTCGAAGAAGATAGCGGCAGGCTCGACGCATGTCGTGCTCGATCTTCCCGTCGGCCCGACGGCCAAGGTCCGCACCGCCGAGGCAGCAAAGGCGCTTTCAAACCATTTGACGGCGGTCGCGGATGCCTTCGGTCTTCACACACGTTGCGTGCTCACCGATGGAACGCAGCCAGTCGGAGTCGGAATCGGACCGGCGCTGGAGGCCAGGGATGTTCTCGCCGTACTGCAGTCAACGGCGGCAGCTCCAGCCGACTTGCGCGAACGCGCCCTCCTGATTGCTGGGGCGGCATTGGAGCTAACGGGGAAAGCGCCGAGCGGCGCAGGAAGAGCGATGGCGGCTGCGGCGCTGGACGATGGGCGCGCGTGGGCCAAGTTCCAACGCATCTGTGAAGCGCAGGGTGGTCTACGCGTGCCGCCCAGGGCAGCATTCAGGCGCGCGCTGACGGCGCACCGTTCAGGTATCCTGACCGAGATCGATAACCGCAGGATATCCCGCCTTGCCAAGCTGGCTGGCGCGCCAGACGACAAGGCGGCGGGCCTGGAAATGCATGTTCGTCTGGGCGACGGCCTGGTCGCGGGACAATCCTTGGCGACGGTTCACGCTGAAGCGCCGGGACAACTCGCCTATGCGTTTGAATACGCCGTATTGAACGTGGACATGTTTGGAATCGAGGCTTGAACTCATGAGAGTGCTGTTGCCCATGCCGGGGAACGAGGCGATGGCCGCCGGTCTCGCGGCGCGGTCGTCTGCCGAACTCGGACTCCTGGAGACACGACGCTTCCCTGATCAGGAATCCTATGTTCGGATCGCCAGTGATGTGCGCGGAAAGGTCGTCGACATCGTCTGCTCGCTCGCCCGGCCGGATGAGCAGTTCCTCAGCTTGGTTTTCGCCGCCAGAACGGCGCGCGAACTGGGTGCGACCGCCGTCAATCTTGTTGCGCCCTATCTTGCCTACATGCGCCAGGACAAGCGGTTCCAGGAAGGGGAGGCGATTTCATCCATTCATTTCGCGAACCTGCTGTCCCAGATGTTCGACAATCTTGTGACGGTCGATCCGCATCTACATCGCCGCAATGATCTAGGAGAGATTTTTTCAATACCGACACGGGTGAAGCATGCGGCGACGCTGCTCGCGGAGTGGATCAAGATCAATGTCGAAAGGCCGTTGGTGATCGGACCAGATAGCGAAAGCGAGCAGTGGGTATCAGCCGTCGCGCAATATGCCGGGGCCCCGTATGTCGTTCTGTCAAAACAGCGCTCTGGCGATCGTCAGGTCAAGATCACGGTTCCCAGCCTGGACCAGTGGAAGGACCGGCGCCCGGTTCTGATCGACGATATCGTGTCTTCCGGGCGCACAATGATTGAAGCGGCCGGCGAACTGAGCAGCCGCGGCCTCGCGAAGCCCTATTGCCTGGCGGTACATGCCCTGTTCGCCGACAACTCCTACGCTCAGCTCACCAGTCTGTCCGATCGGGTCATCACGACCGACACCGTCCCGCATCCGTCAAATGCAGTTAGCGTTGTCGAATTGATAGCGTCGAGCGTGGCGGCCTAGGGCGCGGTGCTTACAGAAGTCTCGATTTGTGAGGCAATTCTGGCGATCGCGCGCTGGGCTATCGTCTCCGCCGCTAGGGTTGCCAGATGACGTTGCGCGGTGCGCCTTGCGCAAAAGCTTCGATGTTTTCGAGCGTGGTCTCGACGATCCGCTTGACCGCCTCTGTGGTATTGTAGGCATTGTGCGGTGTCACGAGCACGTTTGGAAAACGAAACAGGGCGTGGTTGGCGACGAGCGCGGCGAGATCTGGATTGGACGCTGCCGTATCTGTCCTGAATATTTCGGCTTCGTCGCGCAGAGCGGGTTCATTGGGCAAGACATCCAGACCTGCTGCTCCCAGTTTTCCCCGGTCGAGCGCTCTGACCATGGCCTCGACGTTCACAACCGAACCCCGTGCCGTGTTGATCAGCACGGCGTGAGGCTTCATCAACGCAAACTCGGCGTCAGATATCAGGTTTGTTGTCTGAGACGTGGCCGGTAGGTGCAGGGTGATGATGTCGCTTCGCGAAAGAGCTTCGCTTAGCGAGACATAGGAAAAACCCAGCCGTTGCGAGATTTCATGGTCTGGATGTTGGTCCACTGCGATCACGGCCATCCCGAAACCCAAGGCAATTTCGATCACGCGACGTCCGATGCGCCCTACGCCAATTACGCCAATCGTCTTCCCGCGCAGCTCGAACCCTCTCAGGCCAGACTGGGAGAATTGTCCGTGCAGTGTCCGTTCCACAGAAGCCGGAAGATGTCTGGCGAGTCCCAGGAGGAGGGCGAAAGCGTGCTCTGCGACGGTGGAATCGCCATAGTCGGGAACATTGCAGACTGTGACGCGGTGAGCCTTGCAATAGTTCAGATCGATGTGGTCGTAGCCCGTCGAACGGGTTGCAACGAGCTGCAAGCTGGGAAACTGAGCCAGAACGGTCGCGTCTAGTTTGGAATAGACAAACGGGCTCAGAATCTCGGCATCGACATGGTCACGCGCCGTCGTCGCAGTTAGCGCAGCGCTGGTGCACGAGATACTATGCCGCGGCGCGAGGCGAAGGCATGCCTCTTGTTCCCACTGCTCTGTTTCGAAGACCGCGATCTTCATGCCCTGCTCACAATTTTGCGAAAGCGGGAGGCTGGCCGCCACTGTCCCGCTGTTCGGGTAGGGGGCGAGGCGCGAGAAGGTGGTGAACCATATCAGTCATTCACTCCACCAGAGCCTGTGCCGCTGTTTCTGCTTTTCTTCATGGCGCGGGGTCATCACCTGCTCGCAGGAAATCAAAAGGCCCAATCCCAAGGCTGGCATTCGTTTGCAGAATCGAGGCCGCACCATCGCGAGTTCCGCCCGCCAGCGCGCGGATGGCATCGATCGTCTCAGGGATGACGATCGCCTGATTGTCGACCATGTAGGCGTAGAAAAGTTCATCGCCTTGTACCCGGAGCATGTCAGTCCAGAGGGCGACTTCATACAGATCGCCGTGGGGCCGACCGAGATCGGCCATCAGTTCCTTCACCGCGTTTATGGCGCCTAGTCCATCAGCCGTGCGAATGTAAGCGATCCGCGGCGAGGTGCCGAACGCCTCGAGCACCTCTTCCTTCGATGCATCGCGCGTCATCTGAACGGACCAGTAGTGCAGGTGACCCAAGGTCTCAGGCACTTTGACCGCCATCGTCACCACGTCCAGGTCGGGATCGACGCTTCTTGCATCGGGCCCCTGGTGACTTGGAATCGCGGGCTCTGGCACCAGTGTGTTCATGATGCCGCCACGATCGCTCTCCCAGGGATCAGTCGCCCGTCGCAACAAGGTTCCACGCGCGCGGCGCAACAGTCCGGCGCGTTTCAGCGCGGTCAACGTACGTACGATTGATGTGGTGTTGCACGATACCACACGCGTCGCCGCCCGATCTATCGCCTCCACATAGTTGGCCTCGGCGACAAACGAGTGCCCCGCGACCGCATGAGCTTCGCCGCCCTGCAAGACAAACGGACGATTTTGGGCGCGATAGGTCGGCGCATTCCGTGCGCCCACTCCCTTTGGCGTGCAGTCAACGACGACGTCGCAATCAGCGATCAACTCGTCGAGGCCGCCCTCCAGCTTCAGGTTCGCAGCTTCCATGGCGCGGGCGTCTTCGGTCGTCGCCCCATATAGCCGTACGCCCTGGTGGACGGCGAGGCGCAGGCGCCAGTCAGCAGTGATGTCTGCGACGCCCCTCAACTCCATGTCGTTCTGCCGCCCAATCGCGAGGGCGACGCGCTTTCCAATCACGCCGTAGCCATTCACTCCAACACGGATCTTTCGGCTTACGGTCATGGAGATGCCTTCCTTCGATTACCTGCTCTCCGGTCGCGGCATCGCGAGTGGAGCCGGGGCATCCTTTGGATTGATCGCGGAACGGCGCCGACGCCGATGCCGGACTGGGCCATCCAGCCGCGTGCGCTTGAGCAGGAGTGCGTTGGCCGCAACGATGGCGGAGCTTCCCGACATGGCCAGGGCGGCAATCTCCGGGCTCAGCGTGAAGGGATAAAGGACGCCGGCGGCAAGGGGGAAGGCAATGACGTTGTAGCCAACCGCCCACCAGAGGTTCTGGTGCATCTTGCCCAGGGTCGCGCGCGACAGCTCGATCGCCTTGACGACGTCTGCCGGATCGCTGCGCATCAGGACCACATCAGCGCTCTCTATGGCGACGTCGGTGCCGGCTCCAATGGCGAAGCCCACGTCCGATTGGGTAAGGGCAGGGGCATCGTTGACGCCATCGCCAACGAAGCCGACCTTTGAGCCCTGATCCTGGAGGCCCTTCACCTTGGCGGCCTTGTCGCCCGGAAGCACCTCCGCGAGCACGATATCGATCCCAAGCTCCCTTGCGATGCGCTGGGCCGTGCCAAGATTGTCGCCGGTCATCATGGCGACCTTCACGTCCATCGCCTGCAGCCGCTCGATCGTCGCCTTGGCGGTCGGTCGCGGCGCGTCCGCGACGGCAATAAGTCCAATCAGCTTTCCATCCTGGGCGATATGAACGACTGTTCGCCCGGATCCCTGCAGCCTTTCCGAAGCGGCCGCCAATTCACCGAGTTCGATGCGATGCTCCCCCATCAGGATGCGGTTGCCTGACAGCACTTCATGTCCATCGACGGTCGCTTTGAGGCCCTTGCCTCCAAACGACTGAAAGGCGCTCGCGGTAGAAACTGGCAAGCCCTTGGCCCGCTCCAGAACGGCCTTGGCGATGTGATGCTCGGATCCCTGCTCGATGGCCGCCGCGATCGAGAGTATCTTCGTCTCGTCGAAGCCGGACGCGGGGACGATCTCGACGACTTTGGGTTCTCCCATCGTAAGCGTGCCGGTCTTGTCGAACACGACGATGTCGAGCTTGACCGATTCCTCGAGCGCTGCTGCGTCCTTGATCAGGATGCCGTTGGCGGCGCCGAGGCCGGTTCCCACCATGACTGC
The DNA here is from genome assembly GCA_002483135.1 of Hyphomonadaceae bacterium UBA7672. Lineage (GTDB taxonomy): Bacteria > Pseudomonadota > Alphaproteobacteria > Caulobacterales > Hyphomonadaceae > UBA7672. The sequence continues at coordinate 6,799 of DLHI01000009.1, forward strand.
CATGGGCGTAGCCAGCCCGAGCGCGTCGGGACAAGCGATAACGAAGACAGTGATGGTCAGGGTGAGAGCGAACAGCAATGTCTGACCCACCACCCAGAACCAGACGACAAATGTCAGCAGTCCAATCAGGATCGCCGCAAGCACGAGCCATTGGGAGGCGCGATCAGCCAGGAGCTGGGCCGGAGCCTTCGAATTCTGTGCTTCCTGGACCAGCTTGACGATCTGCGCGAGCGCGGTGTCGGCGCCAACCTTTGTCGCGCGATACCTGAACGTTCCTGTCTTGTTGATGGCGCCGCCGACCACACTATCGCCTACCCCCTTGGTGACGGGGAGGGACTCGCCCGTCAGCATTGATTCATCGATGTCCGAACCGCCGGTCTCAATAACGCCATCGACCGGGATCTTGCCGCCTGGTCGCACTACTACGAGTTCACCAACCAGCACGGCCGATGTTGGAACCTCTACCTCTGCGCCGTTTCGCAAAACTCTTGCCGTAGGTGGCGCCAGATCCATCAAGTGCCGGATTGCCGCCGAAGCGCCAGCGCGCGCGCGCATTTCCAGCCAATGCCCCAACAGAATGAAGACCAGCAGCAGCGCCGACGCTTCATAGAACTGCTCGGCTTCGTAGAAGAACGTCGCGCCAATACTGAAGAAATAGCCGGTGCCGACGCTCAACAGCACGAGGACCGCCATGTTGAGTACGCCCCGTCGGAGGGCGCGTACCGCAGCGATGAAGAATGGCCATCCAGGATAGAGGATCGCCCCGCTAGCGAGAACGAACAGCACAAGTTTCAGAGGCAGGCCGAAGGGCGGATCGACGCGCATGAAGTCCATGCCCATCGGCGCCAGGAAGAAAATGGGAATCGTGAAGGCGAGGCTCACAAAGAACCGGTTGCGCATGTCGCGGGCCATGGCCTGCATGTCCATGCCTGGACCGTGGCCCATCTCATGTCCGGCGTGCGGATCGATGGAGGCTTTCTTGGCCGGCTTGGACGCCGCTTTGTCATGCACGTGCCCGGGCGCGTGAGTGTCCTCCGGAACAACCGTATCCTCATCAGGCGTGCAGACATGTCGCGGGACGACTTCGCCGCGGCAATGGAAGCCGCAGTCGCGCACAGCATCCCGAAGCTGCGAGACGGTCGCAACGGCTTCATCATAGGTCACGGTCGCCGACGCGGTGGCGAAGTTGGCTGAGACCTGCGTGACGCCGGGTAGGGCGCGCAGCCGCCGCTCCACCACAAGCGGATCCAGAGGCGTCCGGAATGTCGACACATCGACGGTCGTGGTGCGCACCAAGAACTCCCGCTGGATTCATTGTACCATACGCCGCTACGCCCATATCCCCGCATCTTTGTTGGCGGGGCGAGATCGATCGTCGTCGCAGTACTCGGCGGCGCGGCGGCGCGACCTCAAAGCTGGTCGGCCGACATGCCCTGGTCGACGACGTTCGATCTTGATCTGGGTCAGACCGGGCAGGCTCAAAACAATTGGCCTGCGGCGATCAGGCCAGAATCTTGTTTTTCAGGGGGCGGCTGCCGAGGCGCGTAATACCATCATGTCCCAGCAACCCTGGAGTGAAGTTGCCAAGTCCTGACCCGACCGTGATTAATGCAGCAGATCGACCCCGCTCGGCGATCCCGCAGGATATCGGCGGCCATTCGAGCGTGGGGCGCGTCTCAGTCGCGGGCAGGATGTTTGTCACGCGATGCTCGACTGGTTTTTGGAGATGCGGATGAGCGTTTCAGAATCGTCCAAACCCCAAGCCTATCTCGTCGGTGCGGGCATAGCTGCTCTCGCCAGTGCGGCCTACCTGATCCGGGACGGCGCCTTCGCAGGCAAGGACATTCATATCCTTGAAGAAGCGTCCGTGCTCGGCGGCAGCCTGGATGGCGCGGGATCCCCGGATAGCGGCTATGTGATCCGCGGCGGTCGCATGACCACCTATGAAGCTTATACCTGCACCTTCGACTTGCTTTCCTTCATTCCTTCGCTTGGCGATCCCGGAATCTCGGTCAAGGACGAGATCTACGCGTTCAACCAGCAGTTTGTATCAAACTCCCGAGCCCGTCTGGTTGCCGGTGGACACAAGATTGACGCGTCTGACCTCGGGTTGAGCGTCAAGAACAAGTTCGATCTTCTGCATGTCGCCTCTGCTTCCGAAACCGCATTGGGCGCCCGGCGAATAGAGGAGATGTTCGATTCATCCTTCTTTCAAACCAACTTCTGGTTCATGTGGGCGACAACGTTTGCCTTTCAGCCGTGGCACAGCGCCGTCGAGTTGAAGCGCTACCTGAACCGGTTTGTGCAGGAACTACCCCGCATTCATACGCTAGCCGGCGTCCGGCGCACGCCCTACAATCAGTACGACTCGATCGTTCGTCCGTTGGTCCAATGGCTCACGGCGCAGGGCGTGCAGTTTGCGGCCGGGACGCACGTGACCGATCTGGATTTTGCCTACGGTCCGAAGGGGAGGGCTGTCGACGCGATCCACTACGTGCAGAACGGCGTCCAGCACCGGCGCGCACTTGCCCGTGACGATCTGGTGTTCGTCACCAACGGTTCGATGACCGCTGCATCGAGTCTCGGGTCCATGCGCTCCCCCGCCACCCTCAATGTCGACGAGCCGGGTGGGTCCTGGACCCTCTGGGAGGCGCTCGCCAGGAAATCCGACGACTTCGGCCGGCCTGAGGTCTTCACTCGCAACGTCGATGAGTCGAGGTGGCTGTCATTCACCGCTACCCTGAAGGACAAGACTTTCTTTGAGCTCATGGAACGGTTCACAGGAAACGCCGCCGGCACCGGCGGATTGGTCACCTTCAAGGATTCGCGCTGGTTGATGTCCGTCGTCCTGGCGCGGCAGCCACATTTCATGGAGCAGCCAGAGAATGTGCAGGTCTTTTGGGGGTATGGCCTGTTCGTCGATCAACCGGGCGACTTCGTGAGCAAGAAGATGTCCGAGTGCTCCGGAGAGGAGATTCTCATCGAATTGTTGGGCCACCTCCGCTTTGACGCTCACCGGGACCGGATTCTGGCGTCCGCGAACTGCATCCCCTGCATGATGCCTTTCATCACCAGTCAGTTCATGCCGCGGGTCGAAGGTGACCGTCCGCACATCCGTCCGCTCGGAACCACCAATCTCGCCTTCATCGGTCAGTATTGCGAAATACCGGACGATGTCGTCTTCACCGTCGAATACTCCGTGCGGTCCGCCCAGATGGCGGTCTATGGGCTGCTCGGCCTCGATCGACATCCGTCGCCTCTTTACAAGGGGCAGTACGATCCGATGGTCCTGCTGGACGCAGTAAGTACGCTCCTGAGCTGAGACTTGTTTCGTGCGCCAGCGGCAATGCGCCGGACACGCGCCGCAAAGAACAGGAAAGATGTTCCGGGGCAGCTCGCTTGGTCTGCGTATAGGCAGGACAGGGGATATCCAATGGGCGTGTCGCCATGATCGCCTGAATCCCGCACTGCAGGAGATTGCATATGAGTATCTCGAAACTGGCGACTCTTGGCGTCGCAGTGGCTGCTCTCGCCGCTGCGGGCTGCGCCTACGCGCCGCCATCCGCGTCGAGTATGAAGACGCCCGCCGCAGGCGGGGGAATGATGAGTTCATGCATGTCCATGTCCCACGACGAGATGATGAAGAATCAGGGATGCGCTGACATGATGAAAAAGATGAACATGTCGGAAGCCGACATGTCCAAGATGATGTCGTGCATGAAGATGCCGCATGAGACCATGATGAAGGATCAGGACTGCGCGGCCATGATGGCGAAGCATTCCGCCATGATGAAAATGGACATGCCGCACTGATCTCGAGCTGCACGGGGCGATCGAAAACGGGCTCAGGCTCTTGCTTGATCGTAGCCGGGGACGTCGAGCGTGGACATGTCACGCTCGCACTCGTTCGATGGCTTCGCTGGCGTCTCTGGGAGATCAAAGGTGATTGATGCGTCACGCGTGGATGGTCATTTGCGCCGTTCTAGCGGCATCCTGCTCCCCAAGTGAAGCAGGCGGCCAGTTCGACACGTCGCTTTCGACGCAACAGGTGATGAAACACGTCATCGACCCGGCAGCGATCGCCTTGTGGGGGCGCGCCGGGTCGATGGAAACCGAGAAGGGAACAGTCTATCTGACCCCGGAGACGGAGGAGGACTGGGCGGCGGCAGAACACGAGGCAGCCATCGTCGCGGAAGGGGGCAATCTCCTGCTGCTACCAGGTCGGGGACTGAAATTGACAGCGTCGGACAATGACTGGGCGAGATTTGCGCGTGATCTTACGCGCAAATCGCTTGCGGTGAAGACAGCTACCGGAAAGCGCGACGCCGACGGCATGTTCAAGGCGGGCGCCGACTTGTATCAGGTCTGCACGGATTGCCATGAAAAGTACTATGGCCCCTTTTTGAAACCAGATGGCACGTTCGTCCCGCCGAATTGAGCGTTCGATCAATCTCGGCGCGCGAGGCTATATGAAATACACGGGCGCAAACCCGCCGCCTTCGGTCCGGAAGTTGGTCGTCTGGCCTTGATAGAGGCGTGCGGCCGCAAGCAGCAGCGTGCCAGCGTATGTGTAGAGCCGGACATCCAGCTTTCGGGGCTGCGCGGCGCCATCGATCAGCACCTGGCGCTCGGTTGGCTGAGCAAGATCCTGGGCGATATAGTCCGAAGAAATGATTTCAGCCCAGACGGATCGCGTGAGCTTGTCGCCGCGATAGACCGCCTTGCCGCCATGGCCCGCGACGGGTTTGAAGAACAGCCGTTTGCGATCACTCCAGAGCCGGTCTGCATTGTCCTTGCTGACCTCGACAGCGCGGGGAATTGACGAGAGCTGATCGATTGTGTCCGAGGGCAACGACCAACGGCGGAGCGTCTCCGGGTCGGAGAGCAGGGTCAGGTTTCGCTTGTGCGCGTAGAGGGCGTGGTTGTGCGGATTGGGCGTAACAACCGCGGCGCCAGCGAGATAGGCGGCTCGCAGCGCTTCGTGTCGCGGGTCCGACAGTGCGAAGTCGACGAGCCGATTGTAGACTAGGTCGATGACCTTGTCGCCGAAGCGAAGGGCGCCCCCGCTATAGGACAGCGAGTTCGGTTCGATGATGTACGACTCGATCTCCTGCGTCGCAAACAGCCGCTGCATGAGCAGGAACTCGGGATAAAGATACTGCTGCTCGGGCTGATCGTCGACGATGGCGATCGTCCGCGGTCGGCCAGCCCCACGCTGGCGACGCCATTCACTTTCGAACATGGCGACGACGTTGGTGTCGAAGTCGCCGAGTGTCGTTCCCTTCTTGAGAGATTCGACCATGTCGCAGCAGGCAAGCTGGGCGCGCGCGCTGAACGCGTTGAGAAGGGCGCCCCCCGCGTTCGTGTTGATTTCGATCAGGCGTGGGGCGCTGTCGCCAAGATGAAAATCGTATCCCATGAAGGCGCCCAAGGGGCCAAAATCCGCCGCCGCGACGTCCGGAGCCCACCCCATCACCGCCTCCTGATACTCGCGGCGTTGGGCCGTTCGCTCGATAGCCGCCACGATGCCCATCATCGCGTCCCCCTCCGCCCGCGGAAGGAAAACGGGGACGTTAGAGAAGAGATGCGGGCGGCTCTTGATGTGAGCGTCATAGAAAGCGGGGTCGCTGGAAGCGTCCCCGAGAGCATCAGCCAAGGCTACCCTGTCCAGCGTGACGCAGAAACAGCTCTGGTTGAACTGAGCCGCGAGATCGCGCACCGTATCGGCAACCGTCGAGCACGAGCGGGCGGCGCAGGAGACAGGGTCAATTGGTGCGGTCATAGGTTCGCGCTTCTGCTAGGTCTTCCATACCATAACCCATGGCGGCGGCATTCCGAGCAGCCTTCACAGACCATCCCACCATTGGCGTCAGCGCCGCATCAATCGCTTGTGATGAATCAAGTTTCAGGGGCCGTCGCGCCGTTACCGTACATAGCGTGATGGTCCGGAATTTCGCGCGCGGTCATGGCTGCGGCGAGCCAGGCAGGCGTTCTTGCCTTTTCGGACGGTTGAACAGGGAGTGCGAACGCGTGAATCTGGGTCGGAAATGGACGCTGCTCATGGTATCGCTGGCGATAGTGGCCGGGTTCTTCGTGCTCCGGGAGCATTGGGCGCACGCTCTGGGTCTGGCGCCCTACGCGCTGCTGCTAGCATGCCCGCTCCTCCACCTCTTCCATGGGCATGGAAGCCACAAGAACCACTCGGCGCACCAAGCCGGATCTGACAGGGCATCGTGATCTGCGGACATGCTGCGAAGGTTTCCGCAACACATAACGTCGGCAGAGAGGCTTATCTCGCCGATCGGATCTGAGGCTTGCACTCCAACAAAGGCCCGCGAACCGAGCGGGCGTCGGGAAGGCGTCGCCTGCTTTCAGCATTCAAAAGTGGCGCCGCTGCCCAGCGTGGGAATGTTTTTCACATCGCCGCAAACTTTCTTTGGAGTCTTCTCCATGTTCTCATCGCCGGGTGAAAGCTGGGGACAACGCCGTCGATGAGCATCTTGAGTTAACGTGCGCGCGCGTTTCAGGCCTGCGCCCATCGTTTGTTTACGCACCGGCTTTCCGCAGCCCTCACGTCGCGCGATGCGAAAGGTGGCCAAGAGCACTATGGCTCGATGGTTCCGCGGAACCAGCCTTAGGGCAATTGGTTAAATGAGTTCGATTCACTTCCAGGAGGACCAAATGCATGCGCACGAAATGATTAGCAGCCACCCCGACGTCCGGGGAAATACGAACGACGATCTCATCCGGTGCATCGAAGAGTGCCTTGACTGCGCACAGGTTTGCGCGGTTTGCGCTGACGCCTGCCTTGGTGAGAAAGAACATGTCCAGATGCTGGTCCAATGCATCCGGCTGAATCTCGATTGCGCGGACGTTTGCCGTGCAACCGCAGCGATCGGCGCGAGGCGCACTGGAACCAATGAAGACCTCATCGCCGCAATACTGAAAATTTGTGCCGACAGCTGCGCAAGGTGCGCTGAGGAATGCGAGCGACATGCCGACATGCATGAGCACTGCCGGATATGCGCTGGGTCGTGCCGGAACTGCGAAGACGCCTGCAACGCGGCGATCAAGACTTTTCACTAACGGAGACGACAATGATCACTATTAAACCGTTCAAGGCTCTGGCTATAGCGGCGGCGTTGAGCACGGCTGCAGGTGCAGGGGTCGCCCAACAATCCAATCAACCCGGCGCGAAGCAACAGCCCGCCGTGGCTCACGGTCAAGCGGCAACCGAAGACTTTAAAGCATCGATGGACAAGATGCATCAGGCGATGATGGCCAACAATGACGCCGATCCCGACCGCGCTTGGGCCCTGAAGATGATCGAGCACCATCGTGGTGCCATTTCTATGTCCGAAGTCGTGATCAAGCACGGCGATGACGCAGACGCCAAGCGGATGGCGCAGAAGACCGTGGATGAACAGAAAAAGGATATCGCCGAGCTGGAAGCTTGGTTGGACCGCCACGGGGGAAGAAAATCCCAACCTTAAAAGCATTGTCCAAAGTCAGACGCTCGCCTGACGGCCCACGACTGCCATCGCTCGCTTCAGCCCACTTTTGCCGAGGCAAGCCCGTGTTTCGGGGCCGTGGTGGATGGGCTGGTAGTCGTGATTGCGGCTGGGCTCTTTATGAGTGCGGTCCTAGTGGCGGCGGCCTGCGCGCGGCCCTTAGCTTCGCTTAGCGGGTTGAAGGCGTGGTCGTGATGTATCAACGTAATAAGATCCAAACTCGGCGCGATGAGGGCGGTCTGTCGGTCGTCTTTTTCGCAAGGAGCGACTTGCCGTGGCCTTTGACAGACGGGAAAGAGAGTTGGCGTGCAACCCTGGTAAGCCGGCATGGTCGAAATCACATCGTTTGTTATTGCGGATGCATCCCCCGAGCGTGTCTGGAGCGTGCTTACCGACTTTGGTCGCTATTCCGAATGGCACCCTTATCAAACGATCGATGGTAAGGCGGAGAAATTTAGCTCGCTGCGCATCGTTACGCGGTCGCTTGCCGACAGGGATTCCATTGAAGACGCGCGCGGCGTAATCATCACTTTCCAGCCGTGCCGCAGACTAGCGTTTTTCACCGGTCGACCGCTGCTTTATTCAACCCGTCGCTTCTTCGAGCTTGCGCCGCACGGGGGCGGGTCGCTGCTCAAGCACGGCATTCGCGTCGGAGGGGTCTTCGGAAAACGAGCATTCGCGGCGCCTCAAAGCAAGCATGGTCTCCAGCTTTACTTGCAAGCCTTTGAAACAGCTTTAGTGCGTCGAGTCACGACTGGAACGTCCGGAAACAGCGGTTCGCCCAACCGCCGCTCACGCAGGCGGGCCAAGGCGGGAAAGACCTAGGCTCAACACTTCGGACCCCTGTTTTGTACAGACGTGATCCGCGGCGCCGCCAAGCGCAACAGCACCGCCGCCGCTGGGAAGACCTGCACTGGCCTTTAGCATACGGGTCGTTCGCTCAAACGTCGATGCTCTAGATATTTTGCGCTGCGCGCCAGCTAGCACCGCTTCGCTCTCCGCACATTGATCAGACGTCATTGCTCACATGCATGCGCACGACAGGCCAGCCGTCGCGCCACGGAGAAATAGATGAGGGATGTCGAGGAGACGCGCGTATTCTCGTACAGTCCGTCCACGATCGCACCCCCGGAGACCCATGACCCGACTCAATAGAATAGCCTTAAATCGCCGGGGGTTTCTGCGCACGACCGGTCTCGGCGGGGGTAGCTTGATGTTGATTGCAACGCTGCCCGCGTGGGCGCAGGGGCACTCTGCCGGGATGTCACGCGGATCTGGAGAGCTCTCCGGAACCGATATCAAGCTCACCATCGGTCATGTCCCCATCTCCATCGAGGGGCGTGAAGGCCATGCTGTGGCGATTAATGGCATGGTCCCGGGTCCGCTTATCCGTCTCAAAGAGGGGACAACTGTCCGTCTCAGCGTTACCAACACACTGGACGAAGACACGTCGATCCACTGGCACGGACTTCTCGTGCCCTTCGAAATGGACGGCGTGCCTGGCGTCAGCTTCCCCGGCATCCCTGCGGGCGAAACCTTCACTTACGAGTTCCCGGTCAAACAGTCCGGCACCTATTGGTATCACAGCCATTCTGGCCTGCAGGAACAGGAAGGACATTATGGCCCGATCGTCATTGATCCGGCAGGCCCCGATCCCGTCGCCTTCGATCGCGAGCACGTTGTCGTCCTGTCAGACTATAGCTTCATCCATCCACACCGGCTGTTCCAGAAGCTGAAGCAGCAAGCCGGCGTCTTCAATTATCAGAAGCAGACGATCGCAGGCCTTCTTGCCGGCAAGGACCAGACGTTGGGCGAACGCCTGACCTGGGGTCAGGAACTCATGGATCCGTCTGATATCGCGGACATCACCGGTGCGGTCTATACCTTCCTCATCAATGGCCGCGGTCCCGCAGACAACTGGACTGCGCTCTTCACACCCGGCGAGCGCGTGCGTCTGCGCTTCATCAACGCCGCGGCGCAGACCATTTTCAATGTGCGCATTCCAGGGCTGAAGCTGACTGTTGTTGCCGCTGACGGACAAAATATTCGGCCGATCACGGTTGATGAGTTCCAGATCGGCAATGCTGAAACCTACGACGTCATTGTCACGCCAACCGAAGACCGGGCCTTCACGCTTGTCTCTGAAGCGATGGATCGATCAGGCATGGGGCGCGCGACGCTCGCGCCACGCCTTGGCATGACGGCCGAAGTGCCGCCGCTCCGCGAGCGTCCACTGGCCACGATGAAAGACATGGGCATGGACATGAGCTCCATGGGCGGAATGGATATGAGCGGCGGTGATCATGCCGCGATGAGTAATGGCGAGATGGCGGCAATGGCCGTTCCTGGCATGGCAGCGCCGCGCGTGCGCGGCGCGGACGTCATGGGCGACATGGCCGGGATGGAAGGCATGGATATGTCCATGCGGAACTGGATGAACGCGCCACAGATTGAGATGGGCCCTGGTGTCCAGACAATCGCCCCGATGCCGGTGGATCGCACCGGCGAGACAGGGCAGGGGCTTGAGAGCGTCGGCCACCGCGTTCTTGTCTACAAGGATCTCGTCGCGCTTGAACCCAATGCCGACACACGCGCCCCCTCACGCGAACTGGAGATCCGCCTTACCGGCAACATGGAACGGTTCATGTGGGGATTTGACGGGAAGAGGTTCTCGGACAAGCCCGCACCCTATGCTTGCCGCAAGAACGAACGTGTCCGGGTTAGCCTCGTAAACGACACGATGATGGCGCACCCCATTCATCTGCATGGCCACTTTTTTGAATTGGCCCACCGAGCCCCTCTTGGCTACATGCCGCGCAAGCACACGGTCATTGTCGCACCGGGCGGGATTGTGAAGTTCGACTTCACGGCCGAGCCGGGTGACTGGGCGTTCCACTGCCACATGCTTTACCACATGCATGCCGGAATGTTTCAGGTCTTCACTGTCCGTCCGCTCGACGGAGCTTCCTCATGAACCGGTATCTGCTTCTTGCGGCCCTCTCGCTCGGCGTTGCTGCTCCAGCCTTTGCCCAGCACGGAGGTCACGGCGCGCCACAGACACCGGCTCCCCAGGCGCCCGCGCCGCAAAGACCCGCGCCACAGCAGCAACCCGCTGCGCCTGCCGATCAACATGGCGGGCATACTATGCCAATGCCTCCGGCTTCCCCGCCCCAGACACGCGCCCCTCTGGCGCCCGCTTCGCCCACGCAGTCTGCGCCTAACGATCCGCACAGCGGGCATACGATGCCGGAGAGGCCGGCTGCGGCTGCGGACGAGCATGCTGGTCATGCGATGGATGCCGAAGCCATCGATCCGCCAGAGGTGGGTAATGACGTGCCACCGGATGCACCCGGCGAGTTCGCCGCCGATCGCTTTTTCCCGCAAGGAGACATGAGCCGGGCCCGCAGTATTCTGCGCGACGAGCACGGTGGTGCGCTCACTTACAAGATCATGAGCAACCTGCTCGAGTATCAAAGCCAGAACGGGGAGGACGGCTATCGATGGGACGGCCAGGCTTGGTTTGGCGGCGACATCGACCGTGTGGTCATCAAGACCGAAGGCCAGGGAAGCAGGGACCAAATAGACGACGCCGAGGTGCAGGTGCTCTATTCGCGCGCCTGGGATCATGTAACCGACTTGCAAATTGGATTACGGCAAGACATTGAGCCAAATCCATCGCGTACCTACCTTGCGCTTGGCTTTCAGACGCTGCTGCCATCTTGGTTCGAGGTCGAAGGCGCTCTCTTCGTCGGCCAACGCGGGCAGATGCTCGCCCGCATAAACGGCAGCTATGACTTCCATATAACGCAACGCCTTGTCCTGCAGCCACGCGCTGAACTCAATCTCGCCGCCCAAGATGATCCGGCCGTTGGACTTGGCTCTGGCCTTTCAGACGCGGAAGTGGGACTTCGCCTCCGCTATGAAATCCAGCGCGAGTTTGCACCGTATGTTGGCGTCTCTTGGGACCGCAAATTTGGCAGCACAGCCGACTATGCGCGTGCTGACGGGGAGCGCGCCGAGACAACGAGTTTTGTCGTCGGGCTGCGGGCGTGGTATTGAGGGAATGAATCAATCTTTCGCAACTTCGGACTGCCGATTTTGCGATTGCTTTGCCCTCGGAGAGTAAGCGCTCAAGCGCAACGCAGCTTAGCTACATTCCTGTCAATTTAGACTTGATGGGGGGTGGCTACGCAGTGCGTAGGTGTTCCAAAGAGGCAACTTGTGACTGCGTCAGGAGCGGACGGGAGCGGGAAAATTGGCCGACATTTCTGACATTGTGAGGTGCCCATCATCACACGAGCGGCTGACGCTTGATCGCGCTGCGGGGAAGTTCGCTACGACGAATGGAATCACATATTCTTTCGAGAACGAGATCGGCTGTTTCCTCGCTTCTGCGTCAGAAAATGATGGCAATCGCAGCACGCGTACCTTCTACGATGAAGGTGGATGGGCTATTGATACTGATGGTCTCTACGAGGATACCAAGAGGTTCGTTGATACACGACCCACTTCGTTGCGCTTCACGCGCGCGTGCATGACCCGGCTGGGTAAGTACTTCAACACAGGCGGCCAGTATTTGCTGGATGCGGGAAGTGGTCCCATCGCTCACAAGGAACTGCTGGCGTACAGCGACAAGTTCGAGAAGAGGGTATGTCTCGATCTCTCGGTGCCAGCATTGCACGAAGCACGACGCAAGCTTGGCGACCGGGGCATCTATCTACAGGGCGACCTGACGGGCTTGCCGATCCAATCCAACGTGATCGACGCTGTGATGAGCTATCATGTGATCTATCAGCTGCCGCCCCACCTGCAGGCCGCAGCGTTTCGCGAATTGTGGCGGGTTCTGAAGCCAGGCGGCGTCGCCGTTATCGTATACTGGTGGGCGGACCCAAAACTACCTCGGCAGGTTCAGCGCTTTGCCGACATCTTGCGTGGCAAAGGACGGCAGCCCTCCTATCCGACGCCGCAGGCAGCTGCGACCAACGTTCCCGACCACAATCCGCTATCGCTTGAATGGTTCAAGTCGCAAGATTGGCCGTTTCGGTATAAGTTTGATACGTATCGGATCGTAGCCAATTCGTTTCTCCAATCTTCGATCCCCGACGATTGGCGAGGCGCTGTCTTTCTAGGGTTCCTCATGACTTTGCAGCGTCTTGCCCCTGGCTATTGTGGCAGACACGGTCTGATGCCGGCAATTGTCCTGCGTAAACCCGCGTGATGAGACTTCTGAGGTTTAAGCAACGAGGGAAAGCATCAATGATCTACAGTCCTCTCCGATGGGCGCTCTCGGCAGTGTTTTTCGTGATTACGCCAACTGTCGCCACAGCGCAGAATAGTCATGTCCCCTCAGTTGCGGCCATGTCGTACGAAGCGCAGGAGGCGGCGAAGGCGGTGGACGCGTTCCATGCCAAACTTGCTGCCGGTGATAGCGCGGCCGCCGCCGCACTGCTCGCTGAGGACGCGCTGATCTTTGAGGGCGGCCATGCTGAACGCTCGAGGGCCGAATACGCCTCGCACCACGCCGGTGCGGATGCCGCCTATGCCACTGTGGTTCCCTCAAAGCTCATGCGACGCAGCGGCTTTGTCGAAAGTGGGACTGCCTGGATCGTCAGCGAAGGCCGTACGACTGGGACGTACAAGGACAAGCCCGTCGATCGCATGACCACCGAAACGATGATCCTGCGGAAGACTGCGGATGGTTGGCGCATCGCTCACATTCATTGGTCATCGCGCGCCGCATCGTAATCGTCGATGAGGCTAGTCGACGTCAACGCCGTCGGCCTTGAGGGCTTCCGCAAGCAGCTTGCGGGCGCGGTAGACGCGGGTTTCGACGGCCTTGGCCGAGATTCCAAGCGTCTCGCCAGCCGCCGCCTGGGACAAGCCTTCGAAGGCCGTGAGGAGAAGGGGCTCTTTCAGCTGAACAGGCAGGGCGGCTATCGCGCGGTCGAGACTGATCAGCGTGGCCTCATTGTTGTCTTCGGCATTTGTCAATGCGTTGGCGTCTGGCGCGGCTGTGGTCTCATCAAGCGTTCCGGCCGCATAGAAGAATCTCCGGACAATGCGCCGGCGGCCCCAGTCCCGGCATTTGTTGAGCGCGATCCGACGAAGCCATGCGCCGGCCGGGCGGGCGGTATCATAACGCCCGAGCGCCTGCCAAGCTGAAACGAAGCTTTCCTGGAGCAGGTCATACGCTTCGTCAGCATCGCCGACATACCGGCGGATGAAGCGGTACAGCGGTTCCTGATGGCGCCGGACAATGAGGTTGAAGGCTGAGCGATCTCCCTTGATGGCGCGCGCCGCAAGTACGGCGTCGCTATCGTCCGGTTTGCTCACGCTCATTCGGCGCCCGCAGTCAACGCCTCGCCGATCCTGTCGTCGAACTTTCTGCGCTGATCCGGGGTCAGCACTTTGCGCATCGCGAAAACATGCGCGATTGTCTCCGTCTGAAGCGCGCCCATGGCGTCGTGGAAGTGTTGCACGGCCCCTTCCACGGCCGGGCCCGCGGTCTCGCTTGCCTGGATTGCCGCGGCCAGCTCAGCATTGGCCTCGCGCATCTCTCCTTCCAGGGCCTGCCGCCGTGCCACGAAGTCCGCTTCCAGACTGTGGAGCGCGTTCTCCTGTTCGGCTGTTAGTGAAACTTCATCATGCACCATGGCGTGCAGGGACCGGTCTTGCGGTGGGGCGGCAAGCAGCTGGTGGCCCAGCCACATGCCGGCGATCCCGGCCGCGAAGGCGAGGACAACCGTGATGATGGCGCTGCGCACCGAAACCTTCACTTGGAAGGCTCCAGCAGGGTTGACGGCGCAAGGCTGGACCAGGCGGCAAATGGCGATGGCGAGGGCGCGACGGCTGATGCGGTCGAAGCGCTTAGAGCAGCGCCGCCCATCACAAAAAACGCCATCGCGGCTGTGCGAAGCCGCCAGGTCTGGCCGTTGATTTTCGCACGCTCCGAGAGCCGTTCAACGATCGCGACGGTTGCGCCGCCAAGATCACGGTCCAGCGGCTGGTGGTTCAATTTCGCCAGCAAATGGTCAAGTTTAGGCGACATGCCGATCTCCCGATAAATCTGTTGCTCCCCGTCTATACGCACACGGCGCAAATTTCACGCAGACGCTGCGCCGCTACGCAAATTCCGACAACCAGCGGCGCATTATTGCGCAACGATCACTCGCTTGGGCCGCCAATCGTCGTGGCGGCTGAAACAGCAATGATTGCTGCGGCGAACAGTGTTGCTTCCAAGTACAGCGTAGTGCGGAGCCACAGGCGGCCGATGGCAGGGGCCGAAGAGATCTTCGCTGTTATGAACTGCTTGTTGATGGCGCCAAGACCCATGGCGATGACGGCGGTGAGAAGCTTGGCAAGCAGCAGGAGGCCGTAAGTCGTGCCGAAAAACTTTTCGATCCCTCCTGCCAAAATCCACGCCAACCAGATTCCAAGTGCAATCAAGACCGGTATGGCGGCGATGGCGATGCTGCTGAACCGATGAAGGCGCCCGAGAAGGCGAGCATCGTCGAACGTCCTGGATGGATACAAGCTTAAGGGCGCCGCGACCCAGAACCCCGCAATCAAGACGTGAGTTGCGACCATTAATGGGGCAAGGCCAGGGTCAGACAAGCCCTGCGAATGGCCGGTAAAGCCAAAACCCGCGCCCAGCGCGATCGCTCCAAGGGCGGCGATAATCCGGGATTTGAGCCAGACGCCAGAGACTGCGCCCCCGGCGCCTGCGACGATCAGCGATGTAGACGAGCCAAGACCCATCCACGCCAAAGGCAGCAGTTCAGCGTCGAAGAAATTTGACCCATCACCCATCTGTGCGATGAGAATGGCCAGGCGAAGCACCAGGAAAACGACCAGGCCTCCACTTGCGACGAGCATGCGCAAGCGGAGGCCCTTGAATGCGTCTCGCTCCACGACGCCTAGCGCAGCGTGGAGCGCGAGCCCGATCGTCAGGAGCGCAAAGACGTTGAGACCGATCCGGTCGGCGAACTGCAGGAGTGACAGTCCGTCCCCGGTCATGATCTTATTTGCCTGTTACCGTGAAGTGTACTGCACCCGGCATTGCGTGGCCGTCCTTCGCCATTGATTTCCACGATAGCGTATAGGAGCCCTTCTCAAGCTTCGGCAGCGGGATGGTGAATTCCTTGGCCGGCGCTTTTGAAGGCTTGAATTCAACAGCAATCATTTTCTTGTCGGCTGTCATAAGCATAAAGTTCGTGATCGCGCTCTCTTTCTCGAACGACACCTTGAACTCAGCCGGAGCCTGCGCCAGACTTGCATTATCGCTAATGCTCGTTTCCATCATCCCGCCATGGGCGAATGCAGGCGATGCGCCCAGTAGAGCTGCGGCTAGCGCGGCCGTCAGAAGCGTGTTTCTCATTATGCACTCCTTGGGTTGGTCCGCGGGTTTTGCGGAGGGGTTCACTTGTAATACGCATCCGTTGGATGAACCCCTCAGCGATGGGGCTGCCATTGAAAGCTAATGGCAGCCTGCTCCGGACCGGGCCTGCTTTGGTGGCGGCGGCAGCGGACGCGGACCGGGCGCCTCGACCGCCGGTGTGGAGCCTAGCCGCAGCGAGTTCACGATCACCGATACCGACGACAGCGCCATGGCGAGGGCTGCGATCATTGGCGACAGCAGCTGGCCCGTAAATGGATAGAGGAGGCCAGCGGCGACCGGGATGCCGAGGGCATTGTAGCCGAAGGCGAACACCAGGTTCTGCCGGATGTTTGCCATTGTCGCGCGCGAGACGGCCCGTCCTTTGACCACTCCGGATAGATCGCCGCGGAGCAGCGTGACGCCAGCGCTTTCGATGGCGACATCCGTGCCTGTTCCCATCGCGATCCCGACGTCAGCTGCCGCCAGAGCCGGCGCGTCATTGACGCCGTCTCCTGCCATCGCAACGATGCGGCCCTCTCGCTTGAGTCGCTCGACGATCCGCGATTTGTCCTCAGGCAAGACTTCTGCCTCGACATTCGTGATGCCGAGGGTGCGACCAACAGCTTCGGCTGTCGTGCGGTTGTCGCCGGTCAGCATCACCAGTTCGATGCCTTGGGCGCGCAACGCCTTGAGAGACTCAGCCGTCGTCGCCTTGATCCGGTCAGCGATGCCCAGAACGCCAGCCAGTCGGCCGTCGATTGCAACAAAGATGGCGGTGACGCCATCCGCGCGAAGGCGTTCCGCTTCGGAGTGAAGAGAAGCGGTCACGATGCCGAGTTCATCCAGGTAGCGCTCGGCGCCAAGCGCGACGGTCTTGCTCTCGACCTTGCCGATGACGCCCTTTCCAGTCGGCGAATCGAATTCGGTCGGCTCGACCAGCGAGACGCCACGTTCTTTAGCGGCTGCGACGACGGCAAGCGCAAGGGGGTGCTCGCTGCGCTGCTCAAGACTTGCGGCTGCGCGCAACAGGTCAGCTTCGCTTGTCTCTGCAACCGTAGTGATCGCGACGACACCCGGCTTGCCCTCGGTCAGAGTGCCGGTCTTGTCGAGGACCAGGGTATTGACCTTCTCGAACCGCTCCAGCGCCTCGGCGTTGCGGATCAGGACGCCTTGGCGTGCTGCACGGCCGACGCCCGCCATGATGGACATGGGGGTAGCAAGGCCAAGCGCACACGGACATGCGATGATCAGGACGGAGACGGCGGCGATTAGTCCATAGGTGAAGGAGGGCTGCGGGCCGAACGCCCACCAGCCGATGAACGCAAGGACAGCGATTGCAATCACTGCCGGGACAAACCAGCCAGATACCTTGTCGGCGAGGCGCTGGATCGGGGCGCGGCTGCGCTGCGCATCCGCGACCAACTGGACGATCTGCGACAGCATGGTGTCGCGACCAACGCGCCTTGCCTCGATCACGAGTGCGCCGGTCTGATTGAGGGTCCCGGCAATGACCGCGTCGCCGATGCTACGCGTGACCGGCATGGATTCGCCAGTCACCATGGACTCGTCGAGCGTCGAGCGCCCGTCAATGACGACGCCGTCAACCGGCGTCTTCTCGCCAGGGCGGACACGCAACCGATCGCCGACGATGATCACATCGAGCGGTACTTCGGCCTCTTCGCCGCCACTGATGCGGCGCGCGGTCTTGGGAGCAAGATCGAGCAGGGCGCGGATGGCGCCCCCCGTACGCTCGCGTGCGCCCAGCTCCAGAACCTGCCCGAGGAGCACAAGCACTATGATGACGGCGGCCGCTTCAAAATAGACGGCTACATCGCCATGTGGGCCGCGGAACTCTGGCGGAAACGCCGAGGGGAAGAGCAGGGCGACAACGCTGTAAATCCACGCCACTCCCGTCCCGAGCGCAATCAGCGTGAACATGTTGAGGCTTCGGTTGACAAGCGAAGCGTAACCCCGCTCGAAGAATGGCCAGCCTGCCCACAGGACCACAGGTGTCGCGAGGCCAAACTGGATCCACGCGTTGATATTCGGAGGTACAAGAGCATCGACGTTGAACAAGTGACGGCCCATCTCCAGAACTAGCACCGGCAACGTCAGGACCAGACCCACCCAGAAGCGACGCGACATGTCGGCGAGCTCGGGGTTCGGCGCGGCGTCTGCCGTCGGCATCATCGGCTCGAGCGCCATTCCACAGATCGGGCAGGAGCCAGGACCATCCCGCACAATCTCCGGATGCATCGGGCAGGTCCATTTCGCGCCGGCAGCAGCGGAGCCTGCTGCCGGTGCAGGAGATGGAGCGTGTGATTGGAGGTGATGATGGCTCACAGCATCCTGACCGCCAGCGTGCGCAGCCTTGGCCCCATCCGCGGAGCAGCAGCTGTGTTCGGTATTGGCGGCAGGTTTTAGATATCGACCAGGATCGGCCTGGAATTTCGTCTTGCAGCTCGCGCTGCAGAACAACACCTCGTGGCCGTCATGCGTTGTACGATGGGGCGTATCCGCTTTCACCGTCATGCCGCAGACGGGATCCTTCAGCTCAGATTCTTTAGGGTTGGTGTGTGCCATGGCGCCCTCCGGGCTTGCATTTGGTCTATAGCCTATATACCCTATGGGGGTATCATATCAAGTACCCGGGAGGGGTATATATGGAAAGATCGATTTCCGAGAAGGTTCTGAAGAGTTTGAACCGGGTAGAGGGGCAGGTTCGCGGCATTGCAAAAATGGTCGAAGAGGACCGCTATTGCATTGATGTCGTAACACAGATCGAAGCCGCCCGTGCTGCATTGGCCCGCATCGAAAGTGACCTGCTGCGGCAACATCTCGGACATTGCGTCCATCGAGCCATGAACTCGAAGAACGCGTCAGAGCAAGAAAAGGTCATCGAAGAATTAGTCGGTGTCTTCCGGAGGTAGGTTTGGCCGCAGAAGCGTGGGGCTAGCAGCTGTCAGGTTAGCCCCATCAGCGAAGGCAATCTCACATCACCCCTCGCAGCGGGCCAAATCGTTTAGAAACTCCAATAGTTCCTCGCGGCGCAAAAGGCGTCATTTGCCACTGCTAGCGGTTTTGTCTTTCCCTGACAGCGCCAGCATTCTGAAGACGCAAGCGACAGGTTGCTAGGTTTCAAGAGTCGAGCGTCAACGCAGGGCGCGTGCGATGGCCTGATTTGGCAGTCGTCCCATAAGCCAGAACACGGCTCGGGCAGCGCAAGGAACGATACTCAGGTATAAAGCAGCAAGTGTGCGGTCGCGGACCGATCTGGGCGCGCCAAGCTGCAATAGTCGTTCTTTGCCTATTCGTAAGCGCTGAACACTGACGAGCGGCAAAGGGCATAGTCCTCACTTTGCCGCGCTAGCTCTGAAAGATCAGGCAGCCGCCAAAAAAACAAGCCGAGGCCGGCCATGCATTCCAATGCTTCCATCGCCATCAGCGCTCTCTGTGTCGGCATAATCTCTGGCTGTTCTCCAGACCAGCCCATCAACGCCGCGCAGCCGGCCGCAGAAGTTCCGGCGCAGGTTGTTGCTGCTGCGGATGCGATCACACTACCGGTCAGTCTGAATGCGGTGATGGTGGCCTTGGTTGATCACGCTTCAGAGCCACTGTGGTTGGATGCCTATGATCCCCCCAACACCGATGCGCGTTGGCGCGAAGCCGAATACAACGCCTATCAGATGGCCGTGAGCGGCAAGCTAATCCAGCTGGCAGGCTCCGGCCCCAACGACGTTGATTGGGTCGCTGATCCGCAATGGAAAGTGTTTGCCGAGGAGATGAGCGCGGCCGGTGTCGATGCGTTGACGGCAGTTCAGGCTAAAGACGTAACGGCTCTGAACGAAGCCGGGGACAGGCTCGTTGCATCCTGCGAGAGCTGCCACAAGAAATTCAAGCCGGGCCTTACCTCGATGGGCCTCTACAAATCCCCCAACTACCCGCCGCCAAGGTAGCGCAGCAAATTAAGCGCCAACGCTGACTGGACAGTTGCACGCGGCCCCTGACCTGCCCCAGGAGTTTCAGACCACGCGCAGCGCCTCAATGACGTCTTGTGGGCGAGGTCCCGCCGGATCTTCAGGGAAGTCACGAGCGGCAAGTCTTGAGCGGCTCTGCAGTTGGCAAGAAAGTGACGGGCTCGGAAGTGATGGCCCTTTCGAGAAACTCAGATTTGACGCTGACGGCGCGCTATCAGCGGTCAAAGCGGAAAGCAGTTTTTGAAGCGCGCTGACCCCATCGCGGAGCAACTCCTCCTCCCCGGACTGCGAGCCAGTTGTAACACGCAGACTTTGACGCAACCGAGCCTAACGTTTGCGAAACAATCTGTTGCCCGCGTTACAGGGTGTGCAGCAATCTCTTGCAATGGGTTGCAGCCGCTCCCTCTACGCGAGTTCGTCTACTGGCCCTCGGAAACATCAACACCGGGGTATGGTTCCTTGATCGGAGGTTGCTCACGTCCTTCACGTTCAAGGGCGCGGGCGCCGTTCAGTATACTGGGGAGAGCGTAGTTTCCTTCATGGCATGCGTACTCATACAAAGGCTGCTTTGAAGCGTTGAGCGCAATCTCGCCGTTCCATGTTCTCGTATAAAGCGTCGGGTCGTCTACGGTGAATTCATAGACGATTTGCCCATTGCTCCAGCGGGTGAAGCGCTCAGTTAGCTTTCCGGCTGCGGAAATGTATGACCGCTGCCCGGGGTGGGGGTTCACGGTCTCGACTACGAGCGTGTCGCCCTCATACCAGCCGATCGCATCACCGCCCCATTTCGGAATGTCGCGCGATGCATGCTGGCCTCCCATGGGGATGATGCGGACATCATGGATCATCTCGCTGAGAATCATCACATAGCCGGGCGTCTGCACAATCTGGTAGTTGCTGTTGTACAGACCGCTGTTCATCACGGGCCCGGCCCCGCCCGTAAAGCTCATCAGACATCGTTCCGACTGAGGCCGCGCTTCAGGTCCATCGAATATCTGCGTCCGAGGGCGTGTTGCGCTGGCTGGGTCGCGATAGGGAATGCGGCCATCACCTGGCTCTGTGATCCACGACGTGCGGTATTCGCCTCTCACCTGAGCGTAGCCCGTTCCGGGATCCAGCCAGAAACTGTTGTAAGCGCGCGAGGTGTTCTTGTCGGCCAGCAAGCGCCGGGACGACTCTGTATCCAGTCTGGACTGACTGCCGTCTTGATAGGCTGCGCGTGTATAGGTGTGCTGGCGGGCCAGAAACGCTGCTTCTTCTGCGCTGACCGCGAGCTTATCTATCCGTGAAGGTCGCTCCAGTTGAGTGAGCGACGTATTGTTCCACACGCCCTGCAGGTCCGGCGCCCCCCAGCTTGTCCGGGACGGAGTGTATTTCGAAACCTCCTGAGCCGTCGCCGACGAGCCGATTGCAGCTAACGCCAGGAAAAACAGGGGAGCCAGTTTCATTGATGTGTTCATCATGGTTCGCGAGGGTGACCTGGATCGAGGCGCATCTGCGTAGATCAACCTTCGGTGTTGCCTTGCGAATTGTCCAATCAGGTTTGCAGGCGGACATGGGTGAGTTGAAAGCGGTCTTTTCGTGGATCCGGACATTGCTTGCGCGTAGTGCAGGTGCCGGCTGAAAATGCGGAAGGCCGCAACCGCGTACCAGCGTGCAAGCGACTATAATGCGCTGCGAGCTGCGTCTGATGCTCCGGGCATGCCAGCGAAACCGCACACAATGGCGTGAAATTGCTGCACCTGCTGAGCGAGTGCAATTCCCGTAGCTCTATTTCGGGGTTAAAGGGACGTGTTCAGCAAAATGCAACAATTCGCTGCCAGTTTGCATCTATGTCATTTGCCCGGCGCCTCGTGAGCCTTTGCCTGACGCTTGCCTTTGCAAGCTATGGCCTCATTGCGGCTGCCCCGGCGCATGCGCACGATCATCACGACGCTACTGGCTACGCCATCCATGCCGTCGCTCTGGATGCCGGCCATGATGACCATGACGACGCCCACGGTCAGGACCGCGACGAAGCCCTCGATCATCACGAAGAGGATCTGGGCAACGACACCGCGCCCGCCGAACATGGCGGCCTGCATGTTCATGCGGTCGCGTCCTTCACCACCGTCAGCGGGTCTTCTGCAATTCCGGAACTGATCTCCACGGCGGTTCTGAACCGGTCCGAACAATCCATTGTTCGCGTCTCCGGCCACTTCTCGCCACTCAAGAAGCCGCCGCGCACTTTCCTCTGATCCAGACAATGCGTCCGCGTTTTGCGGGCACTGACGGTTTGCGACAGAGGAGTTTTCTGTGTCATCTCATCACTATGCAGCCCTTTTTGGGGCTGCGTGCGCAGCTTGCCTCGCATCGGGGCAGGTAGCGTACGGGCAGGCTGCTGCCGACGGCCCAATGATCAGCCTCGATGACGCATTTGCGCGATCGTTGGGCGAGACGCCTGTCCTCAGGGCCAGCGAAGCCGCCCGTGAAGCGGCAGACGCCAGCGTTCGTCAGGCGGATCGCGGCATCAACCCCTCGATCGATTTCCTGCTTGAGAACGCGCTCGGCACGGGCCTGTACCAGGGCATCGACCGCACGGAAGCGACGCTCACTTTCAACCAGACCCTCGAATGGGGAGGAGATCGTGAAGCGAGAACGCAGCTTGCCGTGCGCCAGGGGAGCCGCGTTCGCGCCCTCGGCGATGTTGCCCGTCAAGACCTGCTCCATGATGTAGAAGTTGCCTACGTCGATGTTCAGCGCGCGCAGGCTGACCTTCAGGTCGCCGAAGAACGTCTGGCGCTGGCGCGTGAGGTCGCAGCTACGGTTCAACGACGAGTTGAGGCAGCGCGAGATCCGCTGCTGGCTTCTTCCCGATCGAATACCCTGGTGGCGGACGCCGAGATTGCCGTCGAAAACGCACGGCTGGCGGACGCCGGCGCCCGTGAACATCTCGCCACATACTGGGGCGGCGCAAGCAATTTCCAGGTCGATATGTCGACGTTCGACGCCGTGTCTGGACTCTTCGTGGACAGCGCATCGCTTGCCCCAGAAATTGCTGTCGCGCGAGCAGCGCAGCAGGAAGCTGAGGCCCGCATTGCTGTCGAGCGTGCGCGGTCGACACTCGATCCCACGGTGTCGGCCGGTCTTCGGTACTTCAGGGACGGAAGCGAGGCAGCGTTTGTCGTCGGCTTCTCAATTCCTCTGGGCGTCAACGACGACAACAGCGCGGCCGTCGCAAGGGCCTCGGCCGAAAGCTCACGTGCGCGACTTGAAGCTGAGGTGCTCCAGCGGAACATCGAAAGGCAAGCCGCGTCGGCGAGGTCTCAGATGAACATCGCGGCCCGGGAGATAGCCGCCATCGATGAGCGTCTGATTCCGGCGGCCGAAGAAGCGGTTGAGCGTGCTCGCGACGGTTACAACCAGGGGGGCTTTTCATACCTGGATGTGCTGGATGCGCAGCGTGTCCTGTCGACTGCCCGGCTGCAGCGCATCTCCGCCCTTGATTCCTATCATCGCGCCCGCACGGCGCTCAAACGCTTGCTCGGTGGCTATGCTGCCGGCGCGGCCCAATGAGGTCTGTCATGAATCTTTTCAAGATAACAATGCTCGCAGCTGTTGCAGCTTCCGCCCTGATGTCTGGCAGCTGCGGAGAGAAGCCGTCAAGCGCAGAGGGCGGGACTGAAGCTGCCGCCACTTCCGGAGAGTATGAGCGCGGGCCTCACAGGGGGCGCATGCTTCGCGACGGCACGTTCGCAATCGAGATGACCATTTTCGAGGATGGCGTGCCGCCTGAGTTCCACGTCTACGCCTATGAGAACGACAAACCGCTGCCGCCGAATGAAGTCCAACTGAACGTTGAACTCCTGAGGCTCGGCAACAAGGTGGATCGTTTCGCCTTCACGCCTCGCGAAGACTATTTGCTCGGCAACGGCGTCGTCATTGAGCCGCACTCGTTCGCGGTCAAGGTAACGGCTACGCGCGGCGGCAAAGCGTCGGAGTGGACCTACGAGTCCTTTGAAGGTCGCACAACGATCGCTCAGGACCAGGCGGACGCTGCGGGCGTCAAGGTTGAGCCTGCCGGAGCCGCTTCGATCGACCAGATCGTCGCCCTCACCGGGCGCGTCGAACTGCAGCCCGAAGGGAAGGCAGAAGTGCGTGCCTGGTATCCCGGGCGCATCGTCACGATGTCACGCTCAATTGGTGATCGGGTTGAAAAAGGTCAGGCACTGGCGACTGTCACATCCAGCGAAAGCCTTCAGACCTATGCCATCCCGGCGCCCATCAGCGGCATCATCATGGAGCGGAACGCAACGCCAGGCGATGTTGCCGGCTCTGCGCCGCTCTATGTGATCGCCGATCCACGCAAGCTTCATGCGGAGTTCTTCATCTATCCGCGCGACGCCGAGCGTCTGCGTGCGGGACAGCCAGTGACGGTGACCAGCATGGGCGGAGCAAGCACGCTCAAATCCAAGATCGAAGTTGTGCTGCCGACATCCGACATGCTGACTCAGACGGTCATCGCTCATGTCGAACTTCCAAACCCGGACGGCGTGACTTGGAGGCCGGGGCAGGCGGTCGAGGGCAATGTCATTGTGGCGGCCGATGATGTTCCACTGGCAGTCCGGACACGGGCGTTGCAACGCTTCCGCGATTTCACCGTCGTCTACGCGCGCGTGGACGAGACGTACGAGGTCCGCATGCTTGAACTCGGGCGCCAATCGCCGGAGTGGACAGAAATCCTGGGTGGCATCGCCCCAGGCGAAGTCTACGTCAGCGACAATGCCTTCCTCATCCGCGCAGACATCGAAAAGTCTGGCGCGAGCCATGATCACTGAGGTCAGAAATGTTGAAGCGCATCATCCATCTATCTATCGCGCACCGCTGGGCGGTGCTGGCGATAGTTGTCGTCCTCGGTGGGCTTGGCGTCTGGAGTTTCCAGCGCCTGCCGATCGACGCCACGCCCGACATCACGAACGTTCAGGTGCAGATCAATACGGAAGCGACCGGTTACTCGCCGCTTGAGGCGGAGCAGCGCGTCACGTTCCCGGTCGAAACCGCAATCGCCGGGCTGCCCGGCCTTCAGTACACACGCTC
Source organism: Hyphomonadaceae bacterium UBA7672 (assembly GCA_002483135.1). Lineage (GTDB taxonomy): Bacteria > Pseudomonadota > Alphaproteobacteria > Caulobacterales > Hyphomonadaceae > UBA7672. Next base: position 31,740 of record DLHI01000009.1, read on the forward strand.
GGTGTCACGCTATGGCCTGTCGCAGGTTACCGTCGTGTTCGAAGACGGAACTGACATCTACTTTGCGCGTCAACAGGTGAATGAACGTCTGCAAGGCGTTCGCAGCCAGCTCCCTCCGGGTCTTGAGCCACAACTCGGTCCAATCGCGACCGGGCTCGGCGAAATCTTCATGTATGTCGTCGAGGCAGACGAGGGCGCGCGCAAGCCAGATGGAACAGCGTATACGCCTGAAGACCTCCGCACGCTGCAGGACTGGGTAATCCGCCCGCAACTGCGCAACACAAAGGGCGTCACCGAGGTCAACACGATTGGCGGATTCGTTCGTCAGTATCACGTCACGCCATGGCCGGAGCGTCTGTCGGCGTTGGGCCTGACGCTTGCCGATGTGGTCGAAGCGCTCGAAAACAATAACGCCAATCTCGGCGCGGGCTATGTGGAGCGCTATGGCGAACAGCTCTTGCTGCGCTCCCCGGGGCAGGCTGGCGGCATTGAGGATCTTCAGGGGATCGTCGTCGCCAACCGCAATGGCGTTCCCATCCGCGTCGCCGATGTTGCGGATGTCGTCATGGGTGAAGAACTCCGGACAGGCGCAGCCACGGAGAATGGCAAGGAAATCGTACTCGGCACGGTCTACATGCTGGTAGGCGAGAACAGCCGCGAGGTAGCGCAGGCGACTGCAGCGCAGCTCGAAGTTGCTGGTCGCGCTCTTCCACCCGGTGTGAGCGCCAAGCCAATCTACGACAGGACCGAACTCGTCGATCGCACGATCAAGACGGTCGAGACCAACCTTGTTGAAGGCGCCCTACTCGTTGTCGTGGTCTTGTTCCTGCTGCTTGGAAACATCCGAGCCGCAATCATAACGGCAATGGTGATACCGCTCGCGATGTTGATGACCATCACCGGAATGGTTGCCAACCGTGTCTCGGGCAACCTGATGAGCCTCGGCGCGCTGGATTTCGGCCTCATCGTCGATGGCGCGGTCATTATTGTCGAGAACTGTCTCCGCCGCTTCTCCGAAGCGCAACATCACGCTGGACGCCTGCTGACCCGAGAGGAACGATTTGCTCTTGCCGAAGGCGCCACCGTTGAGGTGATCAAACCCTCCATCTTCGGCGTGATCATCATCACGCTTGTGTATGTGCCCATCTTCGCTCTGTCGGGCGTCGAAGGGAAAATGTTCCATCCGATGGCTTTCACCGTTGTGCTAGCGCTGACGGCGGCGCTGCTGCTGTCGCTGACATTCGTTCCGGCGGCTGTGGCTCTGTTTGTGACTGGCAAGGTCTCGGAAAAGGAAAGCCCGATCATGCGTGGCGCGCGCTCGGTCTATCAGCCGATGCTGGACCAGGCGCTAAGGCTTCGGACTTTCGTGGTCGCCGGAGCCGTGGCGCTGGTGGTCCTTGCCGGCTTCGGAGCTTCACGCATGGGGTCGGAGTTTATTCCGAACCTCGATGAGGGCGATATCGCCCTTCATGCGCTTCGCATTCCAGGGACCAGCCTGTCGCAAGCCATCGAGATGCAGACCGCGCTAGAAAGCAGCATCAAGCAGATGCCGGAGGTCGAACGGGTTGTAGCAAAACTCGGCACTGCCGATATCGCCACCGACCCGATGCCTCCCAGCGTGGCGGACACTTACGTCTTCCTGAAGGACCGCAAGGAGTGGCCTGATCCGGGCAAACCAAAAGCGCAGGTCGTCTCGGAGCTCGAAACGATTGTTCGCAGAATTCCGGGCAACAACTACGAGTTCACGCAGCCGATCCAGATGCGGTTCAACGAGTTGATCTCAGGTGTTCGGTCGGACGTCGCCGTCAAGGTCTTCGGCGATGACACTGAACAGCTGATGGGGCTCGGTGATCAGATCGAAGGTCTGATCAACGGGATCGACGGCGCCCAGGACGCTAAAGTCGAGCAGGTAACGGGCCTTCCCGTGCTGCAGATAACACCTGATCGTGGTGCGCTGGCGCGACTGGGGCTCAACGTCTCTGATCTGCAGGCCGTCGTCGGCGCCTCCTTTGGAGGCGCGGAGGCAGGCTCCATTTTCGAAGGCGACCGCCGGTTCGATGTCGTTGTTCGTCTGCCGGAAACACTTCGAACAGATGTTGACGCCATCGGTCGATTACGGATTCCGCTTCCCGAGCGCTCTGGCGAAATGCGTGGGTTTGTGCCGCTGCAAGAGGTTGCAAAGATCGAACTCTCGATCGGAGCCAATCAGATCAGCCGCGAGAACGGCAAGCGCCGCGTTGTCGTAACGGCAAACGTTAGGGGCCGCGATCTGGGCTCCTTCGTTACCGAACTTCAGCGCCGCGTCGGCGAAGAAGTGGAGCCGCCACCCGGCTACTGGATCGAGTATGGCGGCACGTTCGAGCAACTGATCTCAGGCGCACAACGCCTCACCCTTGTCGTGCCGGTTGCCCTATTGATGATCCTGGGCTTGCTCTATGCCCTTTTCCGGTCCGCTCGTGACGCGCTGGTGGTCTTCTCGGGCGTTCCGCTTGCGATGACCGGAGGTGTGGCCGCGCTACTAATTCGCGACCTGCCGCTATCTATCTCTGCGGGTGTCGGGTTCATCGCGCTCTCAGGCGTTGCGGTGCTGAACGGCGTTGTCATGCTGACGTTCATTCGCTCGCTGCGTGATCAGGGCCTTGGACTCGACGAAGCAATTCGCGAAGGCGCCCTGGCGCGTTTGCGTCCAGTGCTGATGACCGCGCTTGTCGCCAGCCTCGGGTTCATTCCGATGGCGTTCAACGTTGGCGCCGGAGCGGAGGTGCAACGTCCACTCGCAACCGTCGTTATTGGCGGCATCATTTCCTCGACAGCTCTGACTCTGCTTGTGCTGCCGGCGCTCTACAGGCTGATTCAGCGGCGCAGGCCAAAAGCTGATATAGGTGGCGAAGAGCCGTTGATCTCCGGGCAGGCGGTTCCCGGCTGATGGACGCTGGAAACTCTTCGACCCGTACCCTCTGGATCGCTGCGGCGGCAATTGCCGCGGCGATCCTGGCGCCCGCCGCCTATGCTCACGCGATCGGCGGCAAGGACGCAGCTTTCGTAGCCGCGACGGTCGGCCCTGATCCGCTGCCGTTCATGTACCTCGGCGCCAAGCACATGGTTACGGGTTACGATCACCTGCTGTTCTTGCTGGGGGTGATCTTCTTCCTCTACCGGCTCAAGGACGTTCTGCTCTACGTCTCACTGTTCTCGCTTGGACACTCAACGACTCTGCTGATCGGCGTTCTCGCCGACATCAACGTCTCGTCCTTTCTGGTCGATGCGGTGATCGGGGTTTCCGTCAGCTACAAGGCGTTCGAGAACCTGGGCGGTTTCCGCCGCATGGGCGTCTCGATCGACAATCGGCTTGCGGTTGGCGGGTTCGGTTTGATCCATGGTTTCGGCCTGGCGACCAAGCTGCAGGACCTCGAACTCAACCCGAACGGCCTGGTCGAGAATCTTCTTGCCTTCAATGTCGGCGTCGAAATTGGACAGCTCATTGCCCTGTCTCTGATTCTCGCTGTCATGACCTTGTGGCGAACAACGAGGAGCTTCCCGCGCTTTGCTATCGCGGCCAACGCGCTCCTATTTCTCGCTGGCGTTGTCCTTGCCGGACAGCAGCTCGCCGGCTTCTTCATTGTGGGAGAAGGCTGATGTCTGAAGATGCATCCTATGTTCCGACTGCTCAGCTCAACGTCAAACCCAAGACGCTGCTGCTGATAACCGGTGGCGGGTTGGCTGCAGGTACACTCATCGTGCTCGGGGCCATCATGCCGGCGGAGTACAATCTCGATCCGCTTGGGCTCGGAGAATTGTCGGGTCTCGCCCGTCTCTGGGCGCCTGAAGAAAAGACCTGGCAGCCCGGCGCGGGCATGGATCCAGCGCACAGCTCAAACATCCCGAGTGCGCGAACAGTGGTCGAAATTCCCCTCGGTGCCTCCGACTGGCCGGAGGCGGCTCTTGAATACAAATTCGCGATGAAGCCTGGCCAGACGCTGCTCTACAAATGGCAGGCGCTCAACGAAGACGGTTCACCTGTCACTGTTCCCGTCGAATTCGATTTCCATGGTCACACCCTTGCGAAGGATGGCGAGGAAATGACTGTCGCGAATTACTACAAGAGCGAGGCCCTCGCGGACGAAGGCGCTCTGATGGCGCCCTTCGATGGCATCCATGGCTGGTACTTCAAGAACCATGCTCCCGACCCAATCCGCATTCGACTCGAAGTGGAAGGCTATTACGAGCTCGTACCGCCCGGACAGCCGGGCAACGAGTTCCGGATACAGCCGCTGTCCGGCCAACCTGAAGATCAAGCTCTGGAGGAAAACGATGGTCAGTAAACCTGCTCTGTTGTGTGCGGTTATCGCGCTTGCCGGCTGCGCCTCCGTAACCAGCCCGCAAATGCCTGGCGCTGTGCAACTTGTGCACGGCGAGCAGCTCAAGATCTGGGGCGTTGAGGCGCGACGCGATGAGGAGAACGTCAAGGTGGCGGGGCAGGTCGATCGGAGCGCGCTACCGCGCGGGCCGCTGCGTGAGCACGTTCATGTCGAAGTTCTCGACGGTGCAGGCGTCGTTGTCGCAACGCAGGATGCCGCTCTTTATCCGTTCACCGCATTGCGGAAGATGGGGACGGCTCGCCTGTCCGCCAGCATATCAGCTGAAGCCGTTGGATCGGATGACGTGCTGCAGCTTCGGGTCGTCGATGGAGTTCCGCATGACTGACGCACTCTTCCAACGATCCGCGTATCCGGCGGTGTCCTGGATTTACGCTCACCGCTGGGTCTTGGCATCGCTACTTCTGGTGCTGCTATTCTGCCAGCCAGCCTTCGCCCACGGCGTTGAAGCTGGCGACAAGGGTTACATTCAGGAGACGAGCGGGATCGTGTTCTGGCCCTTCGTCTACCTTGGCGCCAAGCACATGGTGACGGGCTATGACCATCTGCTCTTTCTCTTTGGCGTGATCTTCTTCCTCTACAGGATGAAGGACATCGGCATCTACGTAACGATGTTCGCCATCGGGCACTCGGTGACACTGCTGTTCGGCGTTCTGAGCAATATCAGCGTCAGTTCGTACCTGGTGGACGCCATCATCGGTCTGTCAGTCGTCTACAAGGCGCTAGACAATATGGGCGCTTACCAGCGCTGGTTTGGCTTCCAGCCCAATACCAAGGCGGCAACGCTTGTGTTCGGCCTGTTCCACGGCTTCGGTCTCGCGACCAAGCTGCAAGACTTCGAGATGTCGCCTGATGGCCTTGTCGCCAACCTGATTGCTTTCAACATCGGAGTTGAACTGGGGCAGCTTCTGGCCCTGGGCGCCATTCTCATCGTGATGGGGTTCTGGCGCAAGACGCCAAGCTTCTGGAAGCATGCCTATCTCGCCAATACCGTCGTCATGACCCTCGGTTTCGTCCTGATGGGCTATCAACTCGTCGGCTACTTCGTCGCTTGATCGGAGACATTCCATGTTCAACGCAGAAAGACCTGATCCTTCGGAATTGCCTTCGACCGGCAGGCTGCTCAAATCGACCGGTATTGCGGCCGTAATCGCCAGCGCTCTGTTGGTGACGACGGTGCTTCCCGCCGAATACGGCGTCGATCCAACGGGCGTTGGCTCCCTGCTTGGCCTGACAGAGATGGGCCGCATAAAGATGCAGCTTGCGGAGGAGGCGAAGGCCGACGCGGCATCGGACGCAGCTGCGTCACAGGGCGGTGTGCAGCCTTCTACCGATGTCGTGCCGCCCGCTGCGCCAGCAGAAGCCTTGCCGGCCGCGGCGGCGCAGCCGACGCCTGCACCTTCAGTGCCGCAAGCCCAGACCTGGTCTGATACTACGACGGTCAATCTCGCGCCCGATGATGGCTACGAGGTCAAGCTGGTCATGGAGAAGGGTGTTACTGCACGCTTCGAATGGTTCACCAACGGACCCAAGGTGAACTACGACACGCATGGCGACGGCGCCGGCATCAATTATCACGGCTACGGAAAAGGCACGAATGTGGACCGTCAGGAAGGCGAGTTGACCGCGGCGTTCACCGGAAGCCATGGCTGGTTCTGGCGCAATCGCAGCGGCCAACCCGTCACGATCACGCTTCGCACCAGCGGCGACTACACCGACTTGAAGGAATACGACTGAGGATTGTCGCGATGCTCTCGCCGCTCAACAACGCCACTTACCGACGCCTGTTTTCGGCGCAGGTGGTGGCGTTGCTGGGTACGGGGCTCGCGACTGTCGCGCTCGGGCTTCTGGCTCACCGTCTTGGCGGCGCGAGCGCCGGAGAGATTCTCGGCATAGCGTTCGCGATCAAGATGATCGCCTACGTTGCCGTGTCCCCGTTTGCCAGCGCGCTCGCAGCCAATCTCCCCCGAAAAACGCTTCTGATCGGTTTGGATCTGGTCAGAGCGGGTGTCGCCGCTCTGCTGCCGTTTGTGGCAGAGGCCTGGCAGGTCTACGCCCTGATGACCATTCTCTATGTCGCGTCCGCCGCGTTCACGCCCGCCTTTCAGGCGATGATTCCCGACATTCTGACGGACGAGCGTGAGTACACGAAAGCGCTTTCCCTCTCGCGGCTGGCGTCTGACCTGGAGAGTGTCGCGAGCCCTGTCATTGCCGCGGTGCTGCTGGCCTTCGTCGCGTACAACGACTTGTTTGCTGGGACCGCGATCGGATTCTTCGTGTCCGCACTAATGGTTTTGAGCGCAGCCCTCCCGACCGTGCGCGTCGCCCAGCAAAAAACCTTCACTCAACGCCTGACGATTGGATTCCGGCTTTTTGCGCTGACACCGAGGCTTCGCGGGTTGGTTGCCATCAGCCTTGCCACCGCCGCGGGTGGTGCGATGGTGTTCATCAATACTGTCGTCATTGTACAAACGCAGCTGTCACTGTCGGAGCAGCATACAGCCTTGGCCCTCGCTGTATTCGGTCTGGGGTCGATGTCAGCAGCGATGCTGGTGCCGCGTCTGCTGGAAGACATGCCCGATCGCATCGTGATGATTATGGGCGGCGTGATGATGACAGCCGGTCTCATCGCGGGCGTTTTCCATCACCACGGTGGATACTATGAGCTTCTGGTGATGTGGTTCGATATCGGGATCGGCTACTCACTGACGCTCACGCCCGCGAGCAGGGCGCTCAGGCGTTCTGCATCAGCTGAAGATCGTCCGGGACTTTTTGCTGCCTATTTCGCGTTGTCGCATGCCTGCTGGTTGATTGCCTATCCGGTAGCCGGGCTGGTCAGCTCATCATGGGATACAAACGCAGCGTTTCTCGTGCTCGGAATCCTCTCGGCGATCGGGTCGCTCGCGACATGGCTGTTGTGGCCCGCCCATGATCCTGAAATCCTTCCCCATCGCCACGACGACCTCCCCGCAGATCATCCCCATCTGGCCGAGCATGGCCTCAAGCACGAGCACGCTGTGGTCATCGATGTCTGGCATCCAAAATGGCCTAGCAACTAGCCATGCCTGATCTTTTGCTCGACATCGAAATTGCTGCTTCGCCCGAGCGCGTATGGAGCGTGCTGACGGACTTCGCCGCCTATCCTGCCTGGAATCCTTATCAGACCTTCGAGGGCAGGGCGGAGCCCTTCGCGATTGTCCAGATCAGTTCACGTGACCTCACGGGGCGCGCGCTACAGGTGTTCAGTGCGGCGATCTGGAAGCTTGAGCCAGGCAAGAAGCTGGAGTTGCTTGTTGGAAAGCTGTTCTGGCTGGCCTCCCGGCGAATCTTTCATCTTGAGGCAGTTGGCGACGGTACGCGACTGCGTCACGGTCTGGTGTTTTCTGGTGTCGCGAGCGCCTGGAAATCGCCATCGGCGCAGGAAATGGAAAACCTTCGTCCCCTCTACGCGGCCTTTGGCGCAGCCTTGAAACGGCGAGCCGAAGAGCCCGCACATGCTTCGGCCACCGAGAAGAGCCGGCCGGCTACTGGGCCGGGCAACCGACGCACCCGTCGCGCGAGCCGGTGAACTCGTCGCCTTGCGCGCCTGTCCAAAGCGAGCACTGGCAACACAAGATGGTGCAGCGCAAAGAAGCGATCGGTCACTTCTGCCTCCCCGATATGATTGGCATATGTCCGATCACCGGTCTTCCATCCTAAATCAATTGGAGGCTCGCGCGTTTTGGCAGTCTGGACAGTCATCTCGTCGCATGCCCGCCATCTTGCTGCATTCGCTGTGCTGCATGCTCGCGCTGGCGCGGGAGGCGTTTGAGCAGAGCGAACGCTGGAAACGGCTGGAAGCAAGCACTTCTATTGCAAACGGGTCGCAATCGCACTAGTCGGCGTCATGCAGAAAATCTTGCGACTTCTCGTCATGGCCTGGGCCCTGGTTGGGGGCGGGACTGCGGTCGCGCAGGAACAACCAGTCGAGAACGCGCAGATCATATGGCGTCTCCTCGATTATGTCGGTGTTGATTACCCTAGCGCGGTAACCGCCGGCGCCGTCGTCAATGACGCCGAGTATCGCGAGATGGTGGAATTTGCAGCTGAGGTAGGGGCCCGGCTGAACGAGCTTCCCAGAAACGCCTACACGCCAGGGCTTACGGAGCAGGCGCGGACCCTACAGCGGCAGATCGCCGACAAGGCAGACGCAAAGATCGTTGCCGCCTCGGCGCAGGGTCTAGCGGCCACCGTTCTGGAAGCGTTCCCCAGCCCCGTCGCTCCTTTAGTGCCCCCCAATCTCCAGCGCGGCGCATCTCTCTATTTGGAGCGGTGCGCCGATTGCCATGGCGTGACGGGCCGGGCCGACGGCGCCGGAGCTAATGGTCTCGACCCGCCACCGATTGCATTTGCGGAAGTTGAACGAGCGCGCGAGCGCAGCATCCTTGGTCTCTACCAAGTCATCGGACAGGGACTTGAGGGCACCGCGATGGAAAGTTTCTCCGATCTGCCGGAAGCCGACCGTTGGGCGCTAGCTTTTTACGTCGGTTCGTTTGCGTTCTCGGACGATGAGGCCTCAAGAGGCGAGCAGCTCTGGAGATCCGATCCCGAAATCAGAGCCACGATCAACAACCTGGCGGCGCTGACGCAGAAGACACCGGCGATAGTTGCGCAGACAACCGGCGAGCTCAACGCGAGAGCGGTAACGGCCTATCTCCGACGAAACCCAGCTGCGATGACAGACAAGCCCGAAGGCGGGCTGACGTTGGCCCGGTTGCGCCTTCGGCAAAGTGGAGAGGCCTATCGGGCTGGAGATCAATCCCGCGCGCGCGATTTGGCGTTATCCGCATACCTCGACGGATTCGAGCCAAGTGAGCCGGCCCTTGCTGTGCGGGATCCCTCGTTGTTGCGCGACATAGAAACAGCCATGGCCGACCTGCGAGCAGCCATCGGTGCAAATGCCGCCCCAGCAGATGTCGAAGCGCGCAACGCGCGCGTTGTCTCTCTCTTCGACAGAGTAGAGGATGTCCTCGACCCGGCTGCAGCGGATGGAGGAGCCGGCTTCCTCGGAGCCTTCACCATCCTGTTACGCGAAGGTCTAGAAGCCCTGCTTATTGTTGTGACGATGTTGGCGTTCTTGCGGAAAGCGGAGCGCGCAGACATGACGCGTTACGTACACATCGGATGGGTCTCGGCGCTAGTGGCGGGCGCGGCAACTTGGCTTATCGCGACCAATCTCATTCAGATCAGCGGCGCCAGCCGCGAACTGACGGAGGGATTTGGCTCGTTGCTTGCGGCGGTCGTGCTGATCGGAGTCGGCATTTGGATGCACGGGAAGGGGCAGGCCGACGCCTGGCAGATCTACATCAAGGAAAAGCTGTCACATGCGCTTTCGAAAAAATCCGCATGGTTCCTAATCGTGATGGCTTTCGTCGTCGTTTATCGCGAGGTCTTTGAGACGATCCTGTTTTTCACTGCCCTCTGGAGCCAAGGGGAGGGTGTCGCCATGCTCGCTGGCGCAGCGGCTGCAATGGTCGTGCTGGCGATTATCGCGTGGGTGATGCTGCGGTATAGCCGCCGTTTGCCAATCGGCAAATTCTTCTCGTGGAGTGCGATCCTCATGGCGGCTTTGGCCGTGGTGCTGACGGGAAAGGGAATTGCCGGTCTGCAGGAAGCCGGACTACTTGATGTCCATCCAGTGGCTGCCGCGCCTCGAATCGACCTTCTCGGTCTTTACCCGACCTGGGAAGGCTTGGCTGCACAATTGATTGTCGTCCTCGTGCTTGTTGCCGGTTTCTGGCGCGCGTCACGGCCTGCGCCTTTGGGTTCGCAATAGTTGCACGCGCTTGCCAGCAGCGCCGTTGGATCGTGCAAAGACGATCGAGCATGTTGTGCGCCGTCTGTTGGACCGTGATGCGCGCGCGTGAAAGATTGACCAAGCCCGATTTGCGGCGAGCCCTTTAAGAAAAGCGTCCATACGACCTGGGTTTTCTGCGATTCTTTGTGCGTTTTGCCGTGCGCCTGAACCGCGTGCGGAGCATCGAACCGGGTTGATCGACGGGCGATCCCCACGATTTTTTCCTGCTCCCGTGTCGCCTTCGGGGAGGCGTTTGCTTGTGACGCCCATCAAGCGGCCGGCGCACGCCCGCGCAAGGGGCCGAGGCTTCGGGCCCCAAGAGAAGAGGGGCCCTGCAGGCCGCACCAACCCCTTGCGCGGTCGCCGCTCTGCTTGCTTTCCGGCCGCTTCCGAGGGGCGTCGCAAACGCGACCCCGGCGGGGCTGATCCCGCGGAATCACAAGGAAGAGCATCATGGATCGCGCATCATTCGAACTCATCGGCAATGTCGGCAAACTCGAGATCAAGCCGATCAAGGGCGACAAGAAACTCGCCATCATCTCGCTCGCCACATCCGAACGCTGGAAAGCCGAAGGCGGCGACTGGAACGAGAAAACCTACTGGCACCGCGTCGTGGTGTTCGCGCCCGCGAAAGTCGCATTGATCGAGAAGGCCGTGCAGATGGGCACGCGCCTCCGGCTCGTCGGTCAGGTGCGTCCGAGCTCCTGGGAAGATGAGCGCGGCCAGAAGCGCTACTCGATCGAGTTCGTCGTCACCGGCTTCGGAGAGGTCGAGATTCTCGCGCGCGGGAAGCCGAGAGCCGAAGCGCCAGCGGAGCAGGCTGCAGCCGGCGAAGACGCTCCGAAGCAAAAGCGCAAACGCGCCGCTTGAGCTAGCGCCGGCGGCGCAAGCCGCCGGCTTTTTCCTGTCCGACAATCATCATCAAGGAGGCCGGCATGGCTGCCGCCGCTGATACCGTGTCGCTGCACGACGCGGTGACCAACCGTATCATTCGTGAACTCGAACAAGGCCGCATCCCGTGGGTGCAGCCATGGGCGTCATCAAGCGTGACGCCGCTTGGCCTGCCGCTGAACGCGGCGACGAGCCGGGCCTATTCCGGCGTCAACATCCTGCTGCTGTGGGCGGCCGCGCTGGATCAGGGAAGGCCCTCCCAGCGCTGGCTCACCTTCAAACAGGCGCTGTCGCTTGGGGGGGCCGTGCGCAAGGGCGAGAAGGGCACGATGGTCGTCTACGCCGATACCTTCATCCCCAAGACTGAGAAGGAGAAGGCGAGCACGTCCGGGGAGGACCCGCGTCGCGTCGGCTTCCTGAAACGCTTCACGGTGTTCCACGTCGAGCAGTGCGATGGCCTGCCGCCGGATCCTCAAGCGAGGCCATTGCCAGGACGCACTGAGGTCCTTCCCGTCGCCGAAGCTGTTATCGCCGCGACGGGCGCCGACATCCGGGTCGGCGGCGACATGGCGTTCTATGCGCCATCACATGACTTCATCATGGTGCCGCCGCAGGAAGCCTATTTCGAGCCCATCAACTGGTATCGCACGAAGCTGCACGAGCTGACGCATTATGCCGTCTTCCGGAT
>DLHI01000037.1 GCA_002483135.1 Hyphomonadaceae bacterium UBA7672
TGATGGCGGTTGCGGCGACGAGAACGAGACGGCGCAGGAGGGATTCGATCTCGAAGATGCAGGTGAGGATGGGGACGAGTTCGTCGCGCGTGAGTTGGTCGCGGGAGTGCTGGTGATTGTCGAGCGCGGCCTGCATCCAGTCGCGCAGGCGCCGCCAGAGGGGCGCGAGGGCGTCATTCAGGATGGCGGCTTTGGCCGGGGTCATGCGTGGAAGAGTACGCGCGGTTTTGGGCCGGCTGAATCAGCGTTGCTGTGTCCTACAAATCGGCGCGGCAGGGCGTTGATTTCAGGCGGGATGCTCGGGCTGTCTCCTACAATTGCGCGAAGGCGGTTTCCTACAAATCGCGCCTTACGTGGGACCCCCTCCGTCTCGCTCGCAAGCGCGAGCGATCCACCTCCCCCAGTCGCGTGGCGACTGAGGGAGGAAAGGCGCCGGCGCCTGTCAGCCCCTATCCCTCAGCAGTCTGCCTTTCTGGCGGTCCCAGTCGCGTTTCTTTTCGACGTCGCGTTTGTCGGGAGCTTTGCGGCCGGTGGCGAGGGCGAGCTTGATCTTCGCCATGCCGGTGGGGCCGAAATAGAGTTCGAGAGGGACGAGCGTGCGCCCTTCCCTGTCGACGGCGCCCATGAGGCGGTTGAACTCGCGTTTCTTCACGAGCAGGACGCGCTTGCGGCCGGGGTCGTGATTGAACTGCCCGGCGGGCGGGTAGATCGGGATGGTGGAGTTGACCATGACGATCTGGCCGTCTTCCTCGCGCGCATAGGCCTCGGCGATGTTGGCGCGGCCCTCGCGCAGCGATTTCACTTCTGAGCCGGTGAGAACGACGCCGACTTCGAGGCTGTCGATGATCTCGTAGTTGCGGCGGGCCTGGCGGTTTTCGGCGACCATCTTCTGCGCGAGCTGGCGCTGGGTCTTGCCTTTGGGGTTCTGGCCGGAGGATTTGGGGGGGTGGGCCATGGTTATGCTCTCCGGCCGGCGCGTGCGCCCTCGTCCTTCGAGACGATCGGCACGATGCGCCGATCCCTCAGAATGAAGGCTACATGGGCAGGAGCGGCTCCCGAAGCAATCACAGGACGCCGGCTTCTTTCATGGCCGCTTCGATTTCCTTGCGCACGTCGGCGGACTGGACCGTGACGAGCGGCAGGCGGACTTCGTCCGAGCAGAGGCCGAGGAGCGAGAGAGCGTATTTGGCGGGGGCGGGGCTTGCCTCGAGGAACATGGCGCGGTGGAGGCGGGCCAGCGTGTCGTTGAGGCGGCGGGCCTCGGCATAGTCGCCGCGCAGGGTGGCTTCCTGCATGGCGGCGCACTGGTAGGGCGCGACGTTTGCGGTGACGGAGATGCAGCCCACCCCGCCCTGGGCGTTGAAGCCGACGGCGGTTCCATCCTCGCCGGAGATCTGGATGAAGTCCTTGCCGGCGAGCGCGGTGTGGCGGGCGATGCGGTTAAGATCGGCGGATGCGTCTTTAATCCCGATGACATTGGGCAGTTTCGACAGGCGGCCGATGAGTTCGGGCTGCATGTCGGACCCCGTGCGGCCGGGTACGTTGTAGAGGAAAATTGGCAGTTGGACGGCTTCCGTCAAAGTTTTGTAGTGCGCATAAACGCCTTCTTGGGTCGGCCTGTTGTAGTACGGGTTAACGACAAGGGCCGCGTGCGCGCCGACCGCCTTTGCATGCTGGAGGAGGCTTATGGCTTCGTCCGTTGAATTGGAGCCGGCCCCCGCAATGACCGGAACGCGCCCTGCAGCCGTCTTTACACAGAGTTCCACCACGGCCTGGTGTTCCTCGTGGGACAGGGTGGACGCCTCGCCGGTCGTTCCGCAGACGACCAGACCATGGGTTCCAGCGGCGATCTGGCGCTCGACCAGGGCCGCGAATGCCTTCTCGTCCACTTTTCCCGCGCGGAAAGGGGTGACGAGGGCCGGCATGGAGCCTTTGAACAGCATGGTCGCGAAAAATCCTGCTTTGTCAGCCAGTCTCGGTCGGTGCGCCGAGCGACTCGCGGGATAATCATTTGAACATGGGGTTTGGCAAGCAGATGTCCTGGGTTCGCCGTGTATCTCTCGGGTGTGTGGCTGTGGCGGCGCTCGGGACCGTCCTGGGCGCAGCGACGGTTGCGTTCGCCAATCCCCCTGCCCCGTCGCTGAAACCGGCGGCGGCTTCGGCGCTGAAATCGGTGTGGATCGAGGCGGCGGACTTCAGCCTGCTGGTGCGCGCGCTGGAGGCGGCGGATGGGAACCAGTGGAGCCAGGTGAGGAGCCTGCTGGGCCGGATTGCGGACCCGGCGGCGCAGGCGCTGGTGCGCTGGCGGATCCTGACCGACGGCAATGGCGGCTCGGGATTCAACGAGCTGCGCGCGGCGGTGGAGGAGTTCAAGGACTGGCCCGACCGCGACAAGATCGAAGACCAGATGGAGATCACCATCCAGCGCTCGCCCCTGACGGCGGAGGAGCGGATCTCGTGGCTGGCGGCGCGCGGGCCGAAGACGGGCGAAGGCGTGCTGGCGCTGGCGGATGCCTACAACTCGATGGGACGGCGCGAGGACATGATCCGCGTGGCGCGCGAGGCATGGCGCACGCGGCCGATGGGGTCGGAATCTGCGCGCACGCTGCAGTCGCTGTATGGCGCGGAATTCACGCAGGAGGACCACTACGCGCGGGCCGACATGTTCCTGTGGCGCGGCGATACCGCGAGCGCACAGGCGCTTGGCTCGAAGCTGAGCGCGGGGCGCAAGGCGGTGATCGATGCGCGCATCGCCCTGATCAAGAACGGGAAGAACATCGACAAGCTGGTCGGCGCGGTGCCGCAGGCGTACGCCGACGATGCGGGGCTGCTGTACGAGCGGGCGCGGCATGCGGAGCGGCGTGGGCGGGATTCGGACGAGCTGGCTTACCTCTTGCGCATCAATGGCGAGGGCGCGCCGGAAGTGGGCCGCGAGGATATCTGGACGGAGAAGCAGTCGGTTATCCGCCGCATGCTGCGCGAGAAGAATTATGCGACGGCGTATCAGCTGGCGGCGGGGCATGGGCTGACGCAGGGCGAGAGCTTCCGCGATGCCGAATGGATGGCAGGCTGGCTGGCGCTGACGCGGATCAATGATGCGAAGAAGGCGGAAGCGCACTTCACCGTGTTCGGCGCGGGCGTGACGACGCCGATCAGCGTATCGCGGGCGCAGTACTGGCTGGGCGAGGCTCTCGCAGTGCAGGGCCGCGCGGAGGAAGCGCAGGCGGCGTATGAGGCGGCCGCGAAATATCCGTTCGTGTTCTACGGCCAGCTGGCGGCGGAGAAGGCTGCGGTGCTGAAGCCCGAGCTTGGCATTTTGAACCTCGGCAGCCATGCGGCGCCGACGGACGAGGAACGCGCGGAGTTCGCGCGGCGGCCGGCTGTGCGCGCGGCGATCCTGATGGCGGAGATGGGCCGGCTGGCGAGTTTCGAGCGGTTCTCGTTCGCGCTGGACGATGTGCTGACGAGCGAGATCGAGCACCAGATGCTGTTCGACATCGCGGCGGGGTATCTGGAGATGCGCGCGGCTGTGCGCGGGGCGAAGGCCGGGCTGGGACGCGGCATCGTGGCGCCGGATGCGGTGTTCCCTGTCCTGCCGCTGCCGCCGAGCCCACGCACGGGGTCGGCCGAGCCCGCCATGGTGTTGGCGCTGACGCGGCAGGAGAGCGAGTTCAATGCGCGCGCGATTTCGAGCGCGGACGCACGCGGGCTGATGCAGATGATCCCGCGCTATGCGCAGGCAGAAGCGAAGATGGTGGGCATTCCGTTCAAGGCGAGCTGGCTGACGGATGATCCGCAATACAATCTGCGGCTGGGTCGCGGCTTCCTCGATGATCTCGTGGATGACTATGGCGGCTCGTACATTCTTGCGGCGGCCGCCTACAATGCCGGGCCGAGCCGGGCGCGGCAGTGGATCGCGGACTTCGGCGACCCGCGCGCGGGCGCCGATCCGGTGATGTGGATCGAGAGCATACCTTTTGCCGAGACGCGCAACTACGTGCAGCGCGTGCTGGAGAACACGGTGGTGTACCGCCATCGCCTGACGGGGCAGCCGGTGCCGATCACGCTGTCGGCCGATATCCGGCGCGGGCGGCCGCGGTAGGCTGGGTAGCGTTCGCCTAGCGCGTAGCGCGCGTGCCGGGAATCCCGGTTCCATCAGCGAGGGATCGCCAGCTGTTCCGCACCTGAACCAACCGGGATTCCCGGGATGCGGTCCCGGATCGCGCTTCGCGCGCCCTGGACCTTACCCGAGAACGACTCCTGTTGGATGGCTTCGCTTCAGGTGCGATTGCTCCACCCGAGCAGAACGGTGGCTAAACCGAGCGGCGAACGGTTGTGTAGGACAGCTCTACCTTCTCGACGACGATGTTGTTCCTGTCGCTCTCGAAGGCGTCGATGTCCCATTTCAGGGGCGTGACTGCGCGGAACTGCCAGCTTCGCAAGGCGACGCCGTCGGCATCGAGCAGGGAGATATCGATGTCGCGTGGGTCGACGGCGCCGGGGGCCAGCGGGCCGGCCTCGAGGATGGACCGGCACCATTTCACGAAGGCGCCGTCGGCGGCCATGCGACCTCGCTTCAGGATGATCGGCCGGCGTTTCGCGCTCTTGGGCAGGCGGCGGAGGTAGCGGTTGTCGCCGCCGCCGTCCTGGGTGATCAGGTCCATGTCGACGGTCATGCCGCTGACTTCCTGGAAGGCGACGGCATCGGTGTCAGGCGACCCCCTGAAGTTGACGCTGAATATGAAGGCGGGCGGCGGCGTGACGTTGCCGATGTCCTGTGCGCTGGCGGCGCGCGGGAGGGCGGCCAGGGCGGCGAAGCCGCCAAGAGCTTTCGCAGCGTTGCGGCGTGTGAACAGCATGTACTTCCCCCCTGCCCCCGGCGCGGCCGGTCTCGCTCCGGGATATGTAGCACATTTCGTGGGCACAAGAATGCACGCCGACAATCCGGAAAGCAGTTGGGGGAGGAGCTTCCATGATGACTGCTCCCCATCTAGCCTTCCGCAAAACGGGGAGGATCACATGAAGCGCGTTGCTGTTGCGGTTGCTGCACTGCTTGCTGCGGGGTGCATGACGACGGAGCCACCTGCGCCGGAGGTGAAGCTCTATGCGCTCGATTGCGGATCGTTTGATCTGGCGAACACGGGGATGTTCTCGCCGAACCATGAGTATGACGGGAAGCCGGGGAAGCTTTCTGATCCGTGTTTCCTGATCCGGCATCCGAAGGGGGATCTTTTCTGGGATGCGGGGATTCCGTATTCGATGGTGACGCCGGCGGGGTCTGCGTCGCCGACGAAGACGATGCGGGACAAGACCATTCCGGATCAGCTGGCGCAGCTGGGTCTTGCGCCGGCCGACATCGAGTACTTCGCGATCTCGCACAGCCATTACGATCACATCGGGGATGCGAACATGTTCGCGGCGTCGACGTGGATCGTGGACAAGGCGGAGCGTGACTGGATGTTCCGCGATGCGATGCGCGGGCAGCCGGTGTTTTCGTATTACTCGAAACTGGAAGGCGCGACGACGACGCTGATCGAGAACGGCGCGGACCATGACGTGTTTGGCGATGGCAGCGTGACGATGATCGCAGCACATGGGCACACGCCGGGGCATCGCGTGCTGCTGGTCAAGACCGCCGGGGCGGGGGCCGTGCTGATCGCGGGCGACATGTGGCACCTGGCGGAGGCGCAGACGCTGCGCACGGTGCCCGCGAACAATACCGACAAGGCGGAGACGCTGGCGTCGATGGACAAGGTCGAGGCGCTGGCGCGGGACAACAAGGCGCGGCTGGTGCGCCAGCATGTGCCGGAGGATGTGGCCGCCCTGCCCGCTTTTCCTGCGGCGCTGGAGTAGCCGGTCGAGCGAGCGTCAGGCGGATTGCGGTTTCCGGAACATCCGCGCCAATGCGATGACGGCGGCGGGGAATGTGACGCCCCACAAGGCGGCGATCCAGATGAGCTGTGGTTCGTACATCTGGAACAGCAGGAATGGCGTCAGCGCGCCGTTGAGCAGCAGAAGACTCCGCGCTGGCCGCGCGCCGCGCAGCGTCGGCAACGCCAGCGCTGCGAACAGCGTCGCGATGCACATGAAACTGTAACCCAGCAGATCCACCGCGAACAGGAATGAGCGGTAGGGCACGAAGAAGAGGTATTCGATGCCGGCCGTGTCGCCCGACGCGATGCGCGGGCCCACAAGTGTCAGCTGGGTGAAATAGACCATGCTGATGAGTGTTGTGTAGACCGTCGCGAAGGCGAGTGCGATCTGGCTGAAAACGCGGGCCTCGACCGGAGCGATGCGATGGAGCGCCGCCACCAGCACGAGGAAGGACGATCCGAGCAGAAGCGATGGCGTGAGCAGCACAGCTATGCCCAGTGGCGTACTGGCGCTTTCGGGGCCGCCGGCCGAGCCCAGCAGGCCCTGCCATTCGAGCAACTGGCCGAGGACGTAGGCGATGCTGGTGCCGGCGCAGGCGATGGCGGCCCAGAAGGCGACGCGACGCGCGGCTTCATCGTTGTGCGGTGTCATCGTCACATCCGGTCCCGCGGGTGGCGACGGGGCGCCACCCCATAGCAGCGTGACGGATGCGATTGTTGACGGCGGTCAAGCGGGCGGAGCGTCCTGCTGCGCCAGGATCAACAGATGCACCTCACCCGATCCGCGCTATGCCACGTCCGGAGAGGGTTGTGTGGGCGGGGTTTCGGCGCCGGTGGGCGGGTTGGCGGCTTCGGTGATGCGCTCGCTCAGTTCGCGGATGACGCGCTGGGCGTTCTTGCCGGTGAGGCGGGCGACTTCGAGGCCGATGCGGCGCTCGGACTCGGCGAGGGCCAGCGCGGTTTCTTCGGCTTCGAAGCCGTGCTTTTCGCGAGCGATGACTTCCCAGTCGCCGCCGCGCGACATGGGGACGAGGCTTTCGATCCATGAGGCTGTGCCGGCGGCGACGTCTCGCGGGGCGGGCCTGGGATCGGCGAGCGCAGTTTCGTAGACGGCGATGTGCTGGGCGATGCAGTCGGTGAGCGAGGCTTGCTGGCGCAGGCGGTCTGTCACGGTGGCGGCGTCGGCGGCGTTGTAGGCGCCGATGGCCTCGCTGACGAGATCCTGGGTCGTGGGGCGGGACAGGAGGCCGGCGCCGAAGTTGAGGCGGCGCCAGTCTTCGAGACGTTCGGCGGACAGATAGCCGGCAAAGCCCCGCGCGTCGCAGACGATGACAGAGCATCCGACGGCGGCCGCTTCCAGCGCCATGCGGGCGGTGGCGAAGACGAGATCGTAGGCGGGCAGCTCGGTCTCGATGGCGTCGCTGACGCGGCCCGTGGCGGGGCCGAGTTCGGTGAGATCCACGCCATGGGCGAGGCAGGCGGCGCGGATGACTTCGGCATGACCGGGCGTCTTGGTAAGCAGCAGGGCGCGGCGAGGCTTTTCGGGAAGCGCCGCGCGGCGAACGAAGCGATCGAGATCGACGGCGTTGAGGATGACCGAGAGACGATCCGCCGGCACGCCACGCGACAGGCAGCGATCTCGGCAGAGATCATCGACGGCGATAAAGCGCGTGATCTGGGGATGGGGGCGCGGCGCTTCCATTTCGAAGCTGGCGCTGTGGCAGGCGAAGACCGTGGGCGTCTGCGGAAAGGCGGCCATGGCGGCGAGCGCCGCGGGCGTGTGTTGCGCGTGGATGATGTCGGGGATGGCGGGCACGTCAGCGGCGCGGTCGACGATGATGTGGCCGCGCGTGCGCATGCGGGCGGCCTGCGGCCCGAGCGTCGGCGCGTAGATCATCGGCTGGTGGCCGGCGCGGCGCAGGCCGTCGGCGAGGAGTTCGACGACGGTTTCGGAGCCTGAGTTCCTTGCGAGGAACAGGTTGGTGATCAGGACGCGCAATCGACGCGCTCCCCGCTTTCGAGGGGATGGGCGGCGGCCCGGCCTCCAAGCAGAGCCAGGGCGAGCGGGCGGACATGGCGCGCATACTCGATCCGCTGGGTGTATTTGCTGGCGGCGACGCGGGAAGCGCCGATACGCTCCCAGCCGGGCGACCAATTGGCGGCCCATGCGAAGCTGGGCCGGCGGAGCTGTTCGACGGCGAGGGCTGTCGGCTCTTCAGCCAGGAGACGGCGCACTTCCTCGGCGAGCGGGGTGTAAGCATCAATGGCGGCTTGCTTGCGGAGCTGGGCCTCGCCATCGAGACGCTGTTCGGCGGCGATGTCGGACGGGTCGCCGCCGGCGACGGCGCGGGCGACAAGATGGGTGATGGCGCGGCCTTGCCCGTGCAGCGTGGCGACGGCGGCGGCGGCGACGGCCTCACAGAGATCATGCATCGGGTTGTAGCCATCGACAGCGTCGCTGACGATCAGCGAGGCGTTCTGGGCGATGGCTGCCTCCACGAGCATATCGACCATGGCGTCGAACAACACGGCGTCGGCATTGAGGATGGCGGCGTACCAGACCGCATCCGGCGCGAGACCAAAGGCGGGGCCCGCGATGGCGCCGGCGCGCGCAACAGCTTCGCGCGAGTGGCTGGTGCGGATGGCGCCGCCGCCCGATCCATCGGTCATCACGAAGACGGTTGGGCGATGCCGTTCCATCCATCCGAACAGGCGCAGCTCATGTCCCGGATGCCCATGCACGAGCAATGGCCGTCCGCCGACGACGTCACCTGTGGCCGACACGATTGCCCCTCCGCCGGATTTCACAGCCCCGGTCTCACCACCGTATCGGAGATTACGCAATTCCAAAGATCACCGCTGCGCGAATGCTGCAGTGCGCTTCTGGCGAAATTTGTTAGCTAGCAAAGTGTGTTTGTAGCAGAGAAGAACGCGGGATACGCGATCAGGCCGGCGGCGTTCTTGAGATTGCCTGCGTGAACATCTCAGCGTCGACATTGCCGCCGCTTAGGACGATGAGCACGGGGCCCCGTGCAGCGAAGTGCGCGCGGTTGCTGAGCAGGACCGCAAGGGAGCAGGCGCCGCCGGGTTCGACGACGAGTTTGAGGTGGTGGAAGGCGAAGGACATAGCATCGAGGAGTTGGTCGTTCGTCGCAGCGAAGCCGCCCTTCAGGCGGCGCTTGTGGACTTCGAACGGGAGGACGCCGGGCTCGGGCGTCAGCAGCGCATCCGCGATGGAGCGGTAGCCGGGATCGTTGGAGACGATCTTGCCGGCGGCGAGCGAGCGGATGGTGTCGTCATGGCCGGCGGGTTCGGCGGCCCAGACTTCGGTTTCCGGAGAGAGCGCCTCGAACGCGGTGGCGATGCCGGAGAGGAGGCCGCCCCCGGAGGCGTTGCAGATGAGGCTGCCGAAGGTGACGCCCTTGCGCTTGGCGTCGGTGGCGGCTTCGAGGCCGGCTGTGCCCTGCCCGGCCATGATCCAGCCGTCGTCGAAGGGACGGATGGTGGTGGCGCCGGTTTGCGCGGCGATTTCAGCGGCGATGCCTTCGCGGCTTTCCTTCACGCGATCATAGAGGCGCACGGTGGCGCCGCGTCCCCGGGCGGCCTCGATCTTCGCTTTGGGGGCGTCGGCGGGCATGACGATGGTCGCGTGCAAGCCGAGGATGTTGGCGCTTTCGGCGACGCCTTGTGCGTGGTTGCCGGAGGAAAAAGCGACGACGCCCTTGGCGTGGTCGGCTTGCGGGATGCGGCTGATGCGGTTCCAGGCGCCGCGCATCTTGAACGAGCCGGTGCGCTGGAGCGTTTCGGGCTTGATCCAGACGGGCGCGCCGACGGCGCGGTCGAGCGCTTCATTGCGCAGGAGCGGCGTGTGGACGGTGATGCCCTGCAGGCGGGCGGCTGCGTCCTCGATGTCTTCGAGCGTGGGGAGGTCGTGGAGCGGATCGGTGATCATGGGCCGCTTCTACGCCCGCGGCTGATCCAAGCAAGCGGGAGCTGAATGGCGATGCTGACAGGTAGCTGTCAGCAGGGTGGTGGCACGGTGGCCTCGTTGATGGAGGAACCGCCCGATGACGCTGATCGCCACCTGCCATTGCGGGTCTACCCGTATCGAGCTTGCCGAGATGCCGAAGGTGATGAAGGCGTGCAATTGCACGTTCTGTCATCGCTCCGGCGCTGTGTGGGGCTATTACGATCCGGCCGAGGTGAAGGTGGTCGCGGCGGCGCATGATGCGATCTATGCGCCTACGGGCATGAACCATCACCATTTCTGCGCGCAGTGCGGCGGCAACACGCACGGGTCGTCGCCGGACTGGGCGTCCGTCTACAACAATGACGGGACGGTGAAGGACGGGATGCAGCCGGGCGTGCCTGAGAAGCGCGTGGCGGCGGTGAACATGCGGATGATTGTGGAGCTCGATCTGGACGAGCTGGCGATCGAGAAGGTGGATGGGCGGAATAGTTGGTGAGGCTGGTGGGCGTGCTCAGGCAACTTTGAATGTTGAGACAGACCCCCACCTTCCTCCCCCTTTCAGGGGGAGGGACCATGTTGAGAGAGCTTACTTCGCTTTGAAGGGCAGCGGCGCGTCTGGGTCCCTCCCCCTGAAAGGGGGAGGAAGGTGGGGGTCTGGTTCGGTAGCCGAGCTATCCGACCAGCGCGGGCGACGCGAGACCGAGCTTCGCCCTTGCCGCGTTGTACTCCCGCACGAGTTGCGCGACGTACTCGCCTGCGCCCATGCGCTTGGTTACGCCGCCGACGCCCTGGCCGGCGCCCCAGACGTCTTTCCAGGCCTTGGCTTTGGAGCCTTCGCCGGTGGCGAAGCTCATTTGGGCCTTCTCGCCTTCGGGCAGGTTGTTGGGGTCCATGCCGGCTTTCGCGATGGAGGGCGCGAGGTAGTTGCCGTGGACGCCGGTGAACAGGGACGAATAGACGATGTCCTTCGCGGCGCTTTCGACGATCATGTCCTTGTAGCCTTCGACGGCGCGGGCTTCGTGGGTCGGGATGAAGGCGGAGCCGATATACGCGAAGTCGGCGCCCATGGCCTGCGCGGCGAGGACCTGCTCGCCTTTCGAGATCGAGCCCGACAGCGCGAGGGGGCCGTCAAAGAACTGGCGGATTTCGGAGATGAGCGCGAAGGGCGAGAGCGTGCCGGCATGGCCGCCTGCCCCGGCGGCGACGGCAATGAGGCCGTCAGCGCCCTTTTCCAGCGCCTTATGCGCGAAGACGATGTTGATGATGTCGTGCAGCACGATGCCGCCATAGGAATGGATGGCGTCGTTCACCTCGGGCCGGGCGCCGAGCGAGGTGATGACCACGGGCACCTTGTGCTTCACGCAGAGGGCGAGGTCTTCCTCGATACGGACGTTGGATTTGTGGACGATGAGGTTCACCGCATAGGGCGCGATCTTCGCCTTGGGGTCTGCTGCGCGGGCGGCGGCAAGTTCGGCGTTGATGCGGGTGAGCCATTCGTCGAGCTGTTCGATCGGGCGGGCGTTCAGCGACGGGAAGGAGCCAATGACGCCAGCCTTGCACTGGGCGATCACGAGGTCGGGGTTCGAGATGATGAACAGCGGCGAGCCGATCACCGGGATGGAGAGCTGAGAAGCGAGGGAGGCGGGAATTGTCATGCCTTACCTTAACCGGCGGGACAGGTTCCGCAATCGGCGCCCCCTCGCCCGTTGCGGACGACGCCACGGTATGAGACGTTTTGTCCATGACCCGCGAGAGGATCATTTCCCGGTTGCGCGAGCTTCGGCCATGGCTGGCCGAGCGCGGGGTATCGCGCGTGCGCCTGTTCGGGTCTGCGGCGCGGGGCGAGGCCGGACCGGGGAGCGATATCGACCTGCTGGTGGACCTGTCGCGGCCGATGGGGATGGAGTTCTTCGGCCTTGAGGCCGACCTCGCGGAGGCGCTCGGGGCGAAGGTCGACCTGCACACCAAGGACAGTCTTCATCGCATCGTGCTGCGGCGCGCGCTTGCCGAGGCGGTCGATGCCTGAACCATCCGACCGGCTCGCGCTGATCGAGATGGTCGAGTGCAGCCATCTCGTCGCCGGGTATATCCATGGATATTCGCGCGATGCCTTTCTAGCTGATCGGCGGACGTGTGACGCCGTCACCATGCAGGTATTCGTTCTGGCGGAAGCCGCAAACCGACTGAGTCAGGATGGAAAGACCCTGCTCGGCGACATCGACTGGCGACAGATTCGCGGCCTGCGGAACCGGATCGCGCACGGATATGGCTCAGTCGACTTCGGCATCGTCTGGGAAATCGCACGGAGCTATGTGCCCGACATCGGCAGCCGGGCGCGGGCCGCCCTGCCCGGCGATGCAGACCTGCCCCCGGCAAGTTGACCGCAGCCGCAAACCCTTGACGTAGGGCCATGCGAATGCCTGATGCGGTCAAGGTTATTTCGAGAGATTCATGGCCGACGATCTGCCCCTTTCTGGTGATTTTCCACAGGCTGATGAGGCTCAGTGGCAGGCATTGGCCGAAAAGGCGCTGGAGGGGGCGCCGCTTTCGAAGATCACTACGAAAACCGAGCATGGCGTGCCGGTGAAGCCGTTGTACCGGCGGGCGGACTGGGGGGCGGATCAGTCCGGGCTGCCGGGGGCGGCGCCTTTCATTCGTGGGCCGCGGTCGGCCAATGATCCGTTCCTGCCGTGGGACATCCGGCAGGTGGTCTCGCATCCCGATCCAGCCATTGCGGCGGACCAGGTGATGGAGGCGCTGGAAGGCGGGGTGTCGTCCATCGAGCTGCGGGTCGACGCGGCGGGCGAGCACGGCGTGGTCGCGCGTTCAGCCATCGATGTGGAGCGCATCCTCAAGGGCGTGAAGCTGGATCTTGCGCCAGTGGCGTTGGAGGCGGCGGGGGCATCGACGACGCAGGGGATCGAGCTTGCTGCGTTGCTGGCGGCGGCGATTCCGTCGCGCGAGGCTTCGGCGGCGCGGCTTGCGTTCAACGTGGACCCGATCGGCGCGCTGGCGCGGACGGGCGCCCTGCCCGGCGCGGTGGACGAGGAGATGGCGGCGGCGGCATCCTTCGCGCGCGATGCGGCATTGGAGTTTCCGGTGGCGAGCATGCTGCGCGCGGACTCGCGGCCGGTGCATGAGGCGTGCGGAACCGAGGTTCAGGAGATTGCCTATCTCGTGGCGTCGGGCGCGGAGTATGTGCGCGCGCTGATGACAGCGGGCGTTGCGGCCGATGCGGCGTGCCGGACGATCCTGTTCACGATGAGCGTGGGGCCGGACTATTTCGTCGAGATGGCCAAGCTGCGGGCAGCGCGGCGGATGTGGTGGCGTGTGGCGGATGCGTTCGGCGCGAAGGGCCAAGCTGCGGGAATGACGCTGCAGGTCGTGACATCGCGGCGGATGCTGTCGCGGCGCGATCCGTGGGTGAACATTCTGCGCAACACGGCGGCGTGTTTCGCCGGCGGGGTTGGCGGGGCGGATATCGTGACGGTGCGCAACTTCACCGATGCGATGGGGCTTCCGGGCAAGCTGGCCCGCAGGCTGGCGCGCAACACGCAGGTGATCGCGCAGGAAGAATGCAGCCTTGGCCGCGTGGTCGATGCTCCCGGCGGCGCGTGGGCGGTCGAGAAGCTGGGCGATGATCTGGCGAAGGCGGCGTGGCCGCTGTTCCAGCAGATCGAGGCGCAGGGCGGGCTGGTGAAGGCGCTGCAGGAAGGATCGTTCCAGGCGGGCGTGGCGATCAGCCGGCAGAAGCGGATGGAAGAGACGGCCAAGCGCAAGGCGCAGATCACGGGCGTTTCGGATTTCCCGCTGATCGGCGAGGACCTGCCAAGCGTGGAGGTCGTGAACCTTGCGGCCATCGTGCGCCGTGCGGCGGAGGCTTCGGGCCGGGCACCGGCTTCGCGCTCGTGGTTCTCGCTGAAGGCGGCGGCGCAGGACCGCGCGACGCTGGCCGATATCTCGCGCACCACGGACGATGAAGGCGCCGAGGCCGAGCCGTTCTGGCCGGTGCGGCTGGCGGAGCCGTTCGAGCGGCTGCGCGACCTGGCCGACCAGCGCACGGCGGCGGGGCGCGCGCCGAAGGTCTATCTCGCGGCGCTGGGTCCGCTGGCCGAGCATTCGGCGCGGTTGCAGTATGCGCAGAACTTCTTTGCGACCGGCGGGATCAGCGGCGTGCCATCAGCGGGCGATGCGGTGTGGCATGCGCAGGCGATGGCGCAGGCGGGCTGCAGGCTGGCGTGCCTGTGCGGGTCGGACAAGCGCTATGCGGCCGAAGCGGTGGATGCGGCGAAGGCGCTGAAGGCGGCGGGCGCAGCGCGGGTATATCTCGCGGGGCGGCCGGGCGAGCTTGAGGCGCAGCTGCGCGCGGCGGGCATCGACGAGTTCATTTATATCGGCGTGGACGCGCTCGCGAGCCTCGAGAATGCGCATGCGGAGTTGGGGCTTTAGCGCTCAGCCGCGAAACGTCGCGTTTGCCAGTGCGCCGATGCAGTCGTTGAGAGTTTCGTCGAGAGGCAGGACATCGCCATCAATTTCCGCGCGGGGCGACTTGCCTTGAAGGATGTGCGTGCACTGCCAGATACGGCTTTCGGGGTCGTTGCGGTCACCCAGGCGGTGGAAGGGCTCCCAGATTTCGGACTCGGTGATGCCCGCGGCCTCGATCAGCCAGCGCTGGCCGCCACCGACGAAGCCGGCCAGCATGCGGTCTGCAACGTTGATCTGCTGGTGAGGGCCACGGACGGGTTTGACGTTGTGCAGGCGCAGGCCAACGCACCACGGCTTCAGCGCGGCGAACCATTGCATCGGATCGGCGGCGGCGAGCGGATACTCGTCCGCATCATTGCCCGAGGCGGGCGGGTGACGGAATTCGACGCGCTTCATGAAGCTGAAGACCGGCGCGCCGGGCCAGAAGCCGTCGATGTTTTTGCCGGCGAGGAACTGGTTGCCGGCGCAGACGATGGCGACAGCGGTGGCGATGTGTCCGTTCACGATCAGCCGACAGCAGGCGCGCGCTTGAAGGCGCCGGACGCAGCCATTTCCTGATGCAGGGCGATGGCGTCGAGATCGAAGCCGTTCGGCCATGCCAGCACGCCGGACTGGACGAAGACGCGCGCGAAAAAAGCGGGATCGCGCAGCGGCTCGACCATCACGCCGCCATCGGCGATGAGATCCGCGAAGTCGCGGATGCCGCTGTCACCGTTGGAGAAGGCGACGCGAACGCGATAGGCGCCGAGCGGTTCGACCTTCACGATCTTGATCAGTTCAATCATCCGTGTCTGCTCCCGGAACCTGCTCGAGAGGCTCTCGCCTGCGGGCACGTTCCCAGTTCTCCAGCAAGTCCGCCCGCCTATTCTGCACCCAATCCCTTACAAGACGCAAAGCAGCTGGCGGCAAATGTCCACCAATGACCTCGCCGGTCTCGATGGCAATCAGGGCCTCGGCTCCGCCGTAGAATACATGGATATGGGGCGGAGGGTGATCCCTCCAATACATCTGCACGGTGAGGCCAAAGAAGATCGCGATCGTTGGCATGGTTGGATTACGCCTTCCTCGGCGGGACGACGTCCTTGAACATGTCGGCGGATTTCCATTTGGGCTCGACAGGGGCCTTGCCTTGTTTCGGTGTGTAGGGCGACGGCGTGGCGCTGGCGGGGTCGGGGATGTAGCGCGGGCAGTTGGGGAAGATGTCGACGGGCGTGAAGCGGACGATGCCTTGCGCGCCGGGGAAGTCTTCCATCAGCGGATCGTCGAAGGAGATGACGGCGCGGCCGTTGGCGCGGAGGCGCTTTGGCGTCTCGCCCATGCGGATGAAGAGAAGACCGACGGACGGGTTGATGGCGATGTTGCCGAGGCTCTTGAACATGCCGTTCCCGTCATAGTCAGGCCAGACGAGGAGGTTTGGCGCGAGAACGCGGACGAAGCCGGTGGGGCCGCCCTTGAAGGAGCAGTCGGGCTGGCCGATTGGCGTGGCTGTGGCGAGGAAGAAGTAGTCGAGGGATTCAATGAATGCCTTGTCGTCGTCGGTGAATTCGGAATGGCGCAGGCGCTCGGCCAGGCGGTCTGCGAGCGCGCGCGAACCGAACAGGTCCTGAAGGTCGCGATTGCCGTCGTGGTACATGGGCATGGGTGGGGCCTCTCGTTTGGCCAGCATAGTGCAAGTTGCGATTTGCTGCACGAGCCCTCTTCCCGCCCTCGTTGTGGTTCGACGGGCGTCTCGATGCGTCACAGGCTGTCATCCCGGGCGAGCCGAAGGCGAGACCCGGGACCCATTGTGAGGCTGTCGTGATGGCGCGATGGGTCCCGGATAGCGCTTCGCGCTTCCGGGATGACAATGTGTGGGAAAGGATCGATCCGCTTACCTCAACCGCGACGTGGCGCGTTCGCAGCTTTGGTATTTGGTCGTGTCGCTGACGACTGTGGGGGCGCCGCAGAGGCCGTAGTTGGATGAGTTGTCGGGGAAGCGGTCCATGGGGGCGAGTGCGGATGCGGGGACCCAGCCGGTGTAGCTGGCGGCGGCGCCGCGGGGGCCGCCTTCCTGGGTGACGACTTTCACGAAGTCGCCGGAGGTTTCGAGGCGGCGGACGTTGCGGTCTTTCAGGATGGTGGTGAGCGAGGCGGCGCCGGGGTTCAGGTCCTGCATCAGTTCGGTGTTGGCGCGCAGGAAGGCGCGGCCGGCGAAGACGGCTTGTGTTGGGACGACGCCGTGGGACTGGGTGGTTGTGCCCTTGTCAGTCCACTGGCCGATATAGCCGCGCGTGGCGGGGTTCGCGATGTTGGTGTCGATGCCGAAGCCGACTTGCGACGGGGCGATGTCGAGGGCGTTCTGGAACATGGTCCATTGGCCGGTGTTGTAGAACGCCTGCGTGCCGGAATGGCCGGTGGAGCCGGAGAGCCAGAAATAGCTGGCCGTGCCGGCGCTGCGCACCGCGTTGCAGATACAGCCGTTGGAGTAGATGCCGACCGCGATGCCGGAGCCTTCGAAGGCGCGCTTCACATCGTCGAAGTATTTCAGGATGGGATCGCGCAGCTGTTGATACGGCCAGTCGGCGTCGACGCCGAAATAGATGGCGGAGCCTGCGGGCTGGCCGGCGGCTTCGGCCATGCGGAGGGCCTGTTCGGCATCCTCCCTGCCCCAGTTGTTCTCGAAGGTACGGAAGCAGTTGTTGTAGTGCTGGAAGACGCTGCCGATGGAGAGGCCTTCGCCGAGGATGATCTTCGCTTCTTCTGGCTGGAGGTCCTTGCCCACGAGGCTGGGGGGGAGGTGCGAGTAGTAGCGGAAGACGGTGCGGACGCCGGCGACATAGAGTGCGCGGGCTTTCGCGGCGTCGAGGCGTGCGGCGGTGTCGGCGATGAGGGGGAAGCCGGTGGTTGGGGCGGCGGGTGGCGTGGTTGGCGTTGCGGCTTTGGTCGGCTTGGAGGACGTGGCGCAGGCTCCGAGCGCGGCGGCCGTTGAGCCGAGCAGGAAATTGCGGCGGCTTGCGATCATGGTCGTCCTCCCACGTGTCCGGCCCCGCACAAGGTAGCGTGGTCGTATGACAGGCCAAGTGTCTAGACTAAGGCGAAGGTCATTCTCGGGCTTGTCCCGAGAATCCCGGTTAGTTCGGAGGCGGGATCGCTGGCGTTTCCCGCGCAGGTCCAACCGAGATTCCCGGCACGCGCGCTTCGCGCTTGGCCGAGAATGACCCCGTGGGGGCAGCCCTACCTCGCCTTCAGCGGCGCGAAGCCGAGGTGCATGCCGGCGTCGATGATCATGAATTCGCCGGTGACGTGGCGGCTTTCGGGGCCGGCGAAGAACAGGATCGATTCCGCAATGTCTTCGGGCATGGAAGCAACGCGGAGCGGCGTGTTGCTGGCGACCTGTTCGGCGGTTTGCGATTCAGCGGCTTCGCCCTGATACTTCCTGAACCAGCCAGAACCGATATAGCCGGGACACACCGCGTTGACGCGGATGTTCGGGGCGAGTGCGCGGGCGAGCGAGAGCGTCATCGTGTTGAGCGCGCCCTTGGTGGCGGCGTAGGCGATGGACGAGCCGATGCCGGCGACGCCGGCGATGGAGGACACGTTGACGATCGCGCCCTTGCCGCTGGCGGCCAGATGCGGCTGGGCGGCGCGGGTCATCTGGTAGACCGAGATGACGTTGACCTTGTAGAGGCGCAGGAAGTCTTCGGCGTCGAGCGCGTCGAGATCGCCGTGCTTGGCGAATTTGGTGATGCCGGCATTGTTGACGAGCACGTCGAGGCCGCCAAGTTGCTCGACGGCGGCGGCGACGAGGGCGCGGCAATCTTCATCTTCCGCGACATTGGCCTTCACGGCGAAAGCCTGCACGCCGAGCTTCCTGCATTCTGCGACCGTGTCGTTGGCGGCGTCGGCGCTGGAGTTGTAGTTGACGCAGACATCGACGCCCCGCCGGGCGAGGCCGATGGCGGTCGCGGCGCCGAGACCCGTGCCGCCGCCCGTGACGATGGCGCGCTTGCCCTTCATTGCGTTGACGTCGGTCATCGTATGCTCCCTGCGTGGGCTTTGGCGGGCTGGATGGCCGCTCTTGCCTCTTGGCTAGCATTGCCGCGTGCGGATCACCAAGGCAAAGAGAAGTCTGAGCTGGAGAAGCATGAGCGAGAGCCCTTCAGAGCACGATATCGCGCAGCTGATCCGGGCGCGGTTTCCGGTTGAGCCGGTGCGGTCTGTGCCGGAGATACGGCTGCATCGGGCTGCGCGCACGAGCGGGCTTTCGCGCATGGCGGAGGCGGATGCGGGGTTCGGCAATCCCTACTGGACGCATGTGTGGGGCGGCGGTCTGGCGCTGGCGCGGCATGTTCTGGATCACCGCGAGGTCGTGGCGGACAAGCGCGTGCTCGATCTGGGCACGGGCTCGGGGCTGGTGGCGATTGCGGCGGCGATGGCGGGGGCGCGAGACGTGATCGCGGCGGATGTGGATCGTTATGCGATAGTGGCGGTGGAGCTGAATGCGGCGGTCAATGATGTGCGGATCGAGACGCTGCTGGCGGATCTGACGGCGGGGCCGGCGCCGGATGTGGATGTCGTGCTGGTGGGCGATCTTTTCTATGAGGCCGAGCTGGCGCTGCGGGTAACTGCATTTCTGGATCGGTGTGTCGCGGCTGGCGTGAGCGTGCTGGTGGGCGATCCGCGGCGGGCGTTTCTGCCGATGGAGCGGCTGGAGCTGGTGGCGGAGTAT
This sequence comes from Hyphomonadaceae bacterium UBA7672, assembly GCA_002483135.1. GTDB lineage: Bacteria > Pseudomonadota > Alphaproteobacteria > Caulobacterales > Hyphomonadaceae > UBA7672. The sequence continues at coordinate 19,037 of DLHI01000037.1, forward strand.
CCGGGCGGGGATTTTGGCAGTGGGCCGGATGATGTGGCGATGAATGCGGTTTTTGTGTTTGGGTGAGTGTGCGGCTCGACCCCGCTCGTACTGGAGTTCTTTGCACGGGCGGCGAGACTTTCGAGGTTGTCATCCCGGCCGCAGCGAAGCGGAGAGCCGGGACCCATCGTGAGGGTGTCGTGGTGGAGGAATGGGTCCCGGATAGCGCTACGCGCTTCCGGGATGACAAGCAGAGGATGTTCGCCGCCCCACGGAAAGGACCCCGGCATGAGCGGAGCAAGGTTCGCCGGAGCGCTTGTAGCTCCTGGGTTCCGGGTCTCGCCTGCGGCTCGCCCGGAATGACAGTACCGGCGCTGCCTCTATTCCGCTTCTGCCGCCTCCGCGATGCGGGCGGCGCGGAGCATGGAGGGGAGCGAGACCTCGCCTTCGCGGCAGGCGTATTCGGTGATCGGGCCGTGGGACGGGCGGAATTCGTACTCGCCGCCCCAGGGGCTTTCCCACTTCGTCGCGTCTTCAACGGTGAAGGCGTAGTGGAGGCGGTTATCGGCGCGGCGGGTGAAGCGTTCGGTGACTTTCAGGTTGATCCATGAGCCGCGGAACATCTGTTCGGCGGGGAAATTTGTGGTCTCGACGACGAGCGTCTCGCCTTCCCACCAGCCGATGGAGTCGCCGAGATAGGGGCGGATGCCGTCTTTGCGATGCGTGCTGTTGAGGCGGACGATGCGGGCGTCGTGGATCATCTCCACGAGGATGACGACGTGGTCGGCGGTCTGCACGATCTGGTAG
>DLHI01000010.1 GCA_002483135.1 Hyphomonadaceae bacterium UBA7672
CGAGATGTCGAAGCTGGGCCTGCCAGTGCCGCCGGGGTTCACGATCACGACCGAGGTCTGCACGGTCTTCTACAAGAACAAGCGGAAATATCCCGACGATCTGGAATCGCAGGTCAATGATGCGCTGCGCGCGCTTGAGGGGCGGACGGACAAGAAGTTCGGCGATGTGCGTAATCCGTTGCTGGTGTCTGTGCGTTCGGGCTCGCGCGCGTCGATGCCGGGGATGATGGACACGGTGCTGAACCTTGGCCTCAACGACCAGACGGCGGAGGGGCTTGCGCGCCTGTCGGGCGACCGGCGGTTTGCGTATGACAGCTATCGCCGCTTCATTCAGATGTATTCCAACGTCGTGCTGAACATCGGGCACGATACGTTCGAGCACATCCTCGACGACTACAAGGAAAGCCGCGACTTCAACCTCGACACGGACCTTGGCGCGGAGAGCTGGATCGAGGTGATCGCGCTCTACAAGAAGGCGGTCGAGAAGCGTTCGGGCAAGCCGTTCCCGCAGGAGCCGAAGGACCAGCTGTGGGGCGCCATCGGCGCGGTGTTTGCGTCGTGGATGAATGATCGCGCTGTTACCTATCGCCGGCTGAACGACATTCCCGAAAGCTGGGGCACGGCTGTGAACGTGCAGTCGATGGTGTTCGGCAATATGGGCGAGAGCTCGGCGACGGGCGTGGCCTTCACGCGCGATCCGTCGACCGGCGAGAAGCGGTTCTATGGCGAGTATCTGGTCAATGCGCAAGGCGAGGATGTGGTCGCCGGCATTCGCACGCCCGCGCCGATTTCCAACTCGCGCAAGGCTGACCTGAAGTCGGAGGACCTGTCGCTCGAAGAGGCGATGCCGGAAGTCTATGCGCAGCTGATCGCGGTCGCGGACCGGCTGGAGAAGCACTACCGCGACATGCAGGACATCGAGTTCACGGTGGAGCAGGGCAAGCTCTACATGCTGCAGACGCGCAACGGGAAGCGCACGGCGCAGGCGGCGCTGAAGCTTGCCGTCGACATGTGCCGCGAAGGGCTGATCAAGCAGGACGAGGCTGTGCTGCGGCTTGATCCCTCGCAGCTTGACCAGCTGTTGCACCCGACGATTGCGAAGGACGCGGTGCGCGATGTGTTCGTGAAGGGCTTGCCGGCGTCGCCGGGCGCGGCTGTGGGGCAGGTGGTGTTCGATCCGGCTGAGGCTGTGCAGATCGCGCAGCAGGGCAAGCCGGTGATCCTCGTGCGTATCGAAACATCGCCAGAAGATATCCAGGGCATGCACGCCGCCAAGGCCATCGTGACGGCGCGCGGGGGTATGACGTCTCACGCAGCCGTTGTGGCGCGCGGCATGGGGCGGCCATGCGTGTGCGGCGCGGGCACGCTGCAGATCGATGCCGAGAAGGGCATTGTGAAAGTCGGCTCGCGCACGCTGAAGAAAGGCGACATCATCACGGTCGATGGGGCCAAGGGCGAAGTGCTCGTCGGCTCGGTGAAGATGGTGGAGCCGGCGCTGGGCGGCGATTTCGGCGAACTGATGGGCTGGGCCGACAAGGTGCGCCGCATGAAGGTGCGCGCCAACGCGGAGACGCCGCTGGACGCAGAGACGGCGCGGAAGTTCGGCGCGGAAGGCATCGGCCTATGCAGGACGGAGCACATGTTCTTCGACGCTGACCGCATATCGGTCGTGCGCGAGATGATCCTGGCGGAGCGCGAGGGCGGCCGCCGCCGGGCTCTGGAAAAACTGCTACCGATGCAGCGCAAGGACTTCAGTGAGATCTTCCGGATCATGGCCGGCCTGCCGGTTACCATCCGGCTGCTTGATCCTCCGCTGCACGAATTCCTGCCGCACACCGACGAGGACATGGCCGAGGTGGCCAAACAGTCCGGCGTGTCGGTCGAGACGCTCCGCGCGCGGGCGGAAGAACTGCACGAGTCCAACCCGATGCTGGGCCATCGTGGTTGCCGGCTTGGCGTGACGTATCCGGAAATCTACGAGATGCAGGCGCGCGCCATCTTCGAGGCGGCGCTGGATGTCGCGAAGGAAACGGGCGCGGCGCCCGTGCCGGAGATCATGATCCCGCTTGTGGCGACGCGCCGCGAGCTGGAGCTGATGCGCGGCGTCGTTGTCACGATGGCCGAGCGCGTGTTCTCGGAGCGCAAGAGCCAGGTCGAGTATCTGGTCGGCACGATGATCGAGCTGCCGCGTGCGGCCCTGCGCGCCGGCGAAATTGCGGAGGAGGCGGAGTTCTTCTCCTTCGGCACCAACGACCTGACGCAGACGGCGCTGGGCATCTCGCGCGACGACGCTGGCCGTTTCCTCAAGACGTATGAGGAGAAGGGCATCTACGAGAAGGACCCGTTCGTTTCGATTGATCGCGACGGCGTTGGCGAACTGGTGCGCATTGGATGCGAGCGCGGCCGCGCGACGCGCCAGCGCATCAAGCTTGGCGTCTGCGGCGAGCATGGCGGCGATCCGGCCTCGATCTATTTCTTCGAGGAAGTCGGGCTGGATTATGTGTCCGCCTCGCCGTTCCGGGTGCCGGTCGCGCGGCTGGCGGCGGCGCATGCGGCGCTGGGTAAGGGCAGGTAGGACGGTCTTCTGCGCTTGACGCTGCCTGCGATGCCGGTGACCGTATCGCTGCGTCTGTGAGGGGCCTGTCTTTGGGGGCAGGTCTGTGGGGACAGTCATGAAGCTCATTGCCGCCCTGGGTGTCGCCACTCTTGCGATGGCGCCCGTCGCGCAAGCCCAATCAGTCTGCGAGGAAGTTGGCTGGATCAACGAAGCGGCGATTGAGCATTTCGACACCATCAAGGGACCCTACCTTCCCGGGCGCTCGGCTGACGAACTGTTCGAGAGCGATGCAGCACTGTTCGGCGGCTATGACTGCGTGATCGACCAGTACTTTGAGCCCAGGCACGTGTGCACCTGGGAGTTCGACAGCGAAGCTGAGGTGATGTCCGCCTATGCCGCGAAGGCGGCGGCGATTGCGCCGTGTTTGGCCGGATGGGAAGAGGAGGCCCTCTTCGTGCACGATCCGGAAGAGCCCTATCGGGTGCTTGCCGGCGTCGGATACCTTGGCGCGGGGACGTACGAGCCGATCGTCTGGTCTGTCCTCGCCGACTTCGATGTCGGGCGAGACGGCAAGCGCTACCGGCTGGTGATCGAGACCGTGGACTATAGCTGAGGCGGCCCGGCAGCCCGGCTTCGGGACCGCCTGAGATCCGTTCGCTGTGCCATCCCGGTTATCCACAGAAGGGTATTTCCCCAGCGTAATCGGGAGTTTCCTGCGTCAAATCGATGTCATGGGGATTCCTGACAGGGTGTTGCCCAAAGGCCGCCGCGCCCTATCTGACCCCTTCGGGCTGGCCGAACGCCATTGAAAAGAGGGGCAATTCGTAAACGCCAAAAGTTAATGTTTCGCCTGGCAGGTGACCCGGAATCGCGCGCGCCGTCCCTGGCGCGGGACTTGCGGGACGGGTGTCAAGCAGGACTTGGACTTGCCGCGTATCACTTGGCCCTATAGGGGCGGCTGACGTCGCACAGCTACTCAAAACGAACAGCGACGGGTGTGTTGGTTGGAGTGTCTATCGGGCGCGCGCGAGCGTCCGTGCCGAATTGTCGGTTAACGAAGGTTAAGGGGAAGCCGGGGTGTTAAACCTCCCGAAAGCTCTCGGTCCTATCCTTTCCCACTTGAAGACGGCGATGACGGCCGTTGCCAGGTGGTGGGAGACCATGTCGGACGCTGACAAGCGTGAAGTACGGCAACGTGCGCTGACCGTCGGCGCGTGCGCAGCTGTGTTTGCCTTCGGTGGCCCGCTGGTGGCCCAGCGCTTCAGCGACCAGAAGGCCCAGGAAACCTACATCACCAACGCTGCGGTTCTGACCGAATCCCTCATCGAGGAAGAACGCTACGCCGAGGCCACGAGCAGTGGCGTCGAACTCGGCATCTTCTCCAACAGCGCCAACCCGGACGCGCTGGTCCATACCGCTTCCTACGTTGGCGGGGCTTCAGCCTCGCTCGCCAGCGGTCTGACCCTGCGTGCCCGCGACACCGCCTCGCTCGAGGGCCTGGTCGATTTCACGATCGACGATCTCGGCCTGCATGGCGGGGACGACGCCGAACTCGATTGCCTGTCCGAAGCCGTCTATTACGAGGCCCGCTCGGAAGACACGATCGGCCAGATCGCGGTTGCCGAGGTCGTGATGAACCGGGTCGCGAATCCGCACTATCCGAAGACGGTGTGCGGCGTGGTGTTCCAGGGCCAGTACCGTCAGACGGGCTGCCAGTTCACATTTACCTGCGACGGCTCGCGCGCCATCCGCCCGCGTGGCGAAGCCTGGGACCGCGCCCGCGCCATCGCACTGCACGTGCTCCTCGGCCTCAACACGCCGATGACCGGCAAGGCCACGCATTATCACACCGACTATGTGAATCCGTACTGGGCGGCCGGCTTGGTGGAGACGGGCGTCATTGGCACGCACATCTTCTATCGCTTCCCGAAAACGTCGAAGGAGTGGGGCACGGCGCGTCTCGCTCTCGCGGCGCAGGCGAGCGAGAATCAGGCGCTCGACCCGATGATCCTCGCCGACGGCATGGACATGATGGCGCCGGACGCTGACCTGCTCGAGGCCGAGCGGCTGGATCCGTCGGCGGCGCTCGCGTCTTCGTTGCTTGTCTCGATTGATCCGGCGGACGTCGCCGAGATCGCACCGGCGCCGAAGGCTGACGCCTCGGCGCTCTAAATTCTTTGTTCGCGCGTCGGATTCACACAGTCGGTGGGACGCTGTGGCGATTCCACCTATGGCGATCCGGTTCTAACCTTCGAAATCCAATCCGACATCAAGGTTCACTGCGGAGTGCGTCAGCGCGCCGGCGGAGATGAAGTCGACGCCGGTTGCGGCAATCGCCTTCACCGTGTCGAGCCGCACGCCGCCAGAGGCTTCGGTCTTGGCCCGGCCGTCGATCAGCGCGACAGCTTCGGCAAGCAGGGCCGTGCTCATGTTGTCGAGCAGGATGGCGTCGGGCGCGAAGGGCAGGGCTTCGTGAATCTGCGCGAGGCGATCAACCTCGATCTCGATGGCGCGCAGATGGCCGACCGCGGCGCGGGCGCGCTTCAGCGCCGCCGCAACGCCGCCGGCGGCTATGATGTGATTGTCCTTGATCAGGATGGCGTCATCGAGACCGAGCCGGTGGTTCACGCCGCCGCCAAGACGCACAGCGCGCTTTTCCAGGGCGCGGAAGCCCGGCGTGGTCTTGCGGGTGCAGGTGATGCGGGCCTTTGTGCCGGCAGTCTCGGCGACGAATTTCGATGTGAGCGTCGCGACGCCAGACAGCGGGCCGATGAAGTTGAGCATCACGCGTTCCGCCATCAGCACGCTGCGCGCCGTACCTTCGATGCGCGCGAGCCTTGCGCCTTTCTCGAAGCGCGCTCCTTCTTCGACCAGCGTGGTCCACTTCGCTTCGGAATCGATCAGACGCAGCGCGAGACGGGCGGCGTCGTAGCCGGCTGCAATGCCGCCCTCGCGCGCGCCAAGGATCGCGACCGTTCGCGCGGAGGCGGGGATCACCGCGTCCGTCGTGATATCGCCGCCGCGGCCGAGGTCTTCGCTCAGGGCGAGGCGCACGAGCGGTTCGATGATCACGTCGGGAAGGAAGGGAATGGGCAGGTGGTCGTTCAAGCTGCGTCTCCTTCCGCGATGGCGGAATGCTGTATAGCGGGCGCGCCGTCTGCGTCCTTGCGGATGAAGGTGCGGTGGGGCGCGGCGGTGTCGGGGAAATCGCTGCGATAATGGCCGCCGCGACTTTCCTGCCGCGCCAGCGCGCCCGCCGCTATCAGCCCTGCCGCCGTGAGGGCGCGTGAGGCGCCGACATTGGCGCGCGCCGCGTCGATCCAGTCGAGTGTGGCGGCGAGGCCCTTTGACTCGCGCACGACGCCGACCTGGGCGTGCATGCGCTTGCGCAGTTCGATCATCGCGAGTTCGTTCATTTCCGGCGGCGTCTCGGCGTGTGCGCCAGTTGCGTCTTTCAATTCGGAATTCTTCAGGCGGCGCGCTGCGCGTTCGGCGAACACGACCGCTTCGAGCAGGGAGTTGGATGCCAGCCTGTTGGCGCCGTGCGCGCCGGTGGATGCGCTTTCGCCGCAGGCCGAGAGGCCGTCGAGAGACGTGCGACCCCACAGGTCCGTCACGACGCCGCCCATATGATAGTGCATCGCCGGGGCGACCGGGATCGGCATGGTGCGCGGGTCTATGCCAGCCGACATGCAGGCTTCGAACACGGTGGGGAAGTGTTCGGGGAAGTGGGCGCCCACGGCCTTGGTGCAGTCAAGAAAGGCGCCGCGTCCCGCCTGGCGTTCGGCATGGATGGCGCGGGCGACCTCATCGCGCGGGGCGAGGTCGGCGAGTTTGTGATAGTCGGCCATGAAGGCGCGGCCCTTGGCGTCGACCAGCTTTGCGCCATCGCCGCGCAGGGCTTCGGTGGCGAGCGGGGCAGGGTCTTTGCCGATGTCGATGGCGGTCGGGTGGAATTGCACGAACTCCGGGTCGGAGATCAGCGCGCCTGCTTCGTAGGCCATCGCGAAAGCGTCGCCCTGCGAGGATTTGGGATTGGTGGTGATGGCGTAGAGGCCGCCCGATCCGCCGGCGCACAACACGGTCTCGCGGGCGCGCAGCGCGACCAGCGCGCCGGATGCATCCTGCGCCATCACGCCGCCGATGCGACCGTTGCCATCCTGCAGCAGTGCGAGCGCGCGAACACGCTCGATCACCTCGATATGTGCGGAGGCGGCCACGGCATAGGTCAGCGCTTCCATGATCGCCTTGCCCGCAAGGTCGCCGGAGACGCGCGCGACGCGTGCGCGCGAGTGGGCGGCTTCGAGCGACAGTGCAAGTTCGCCGTCGGCGGTGCGATCGAACGGCACGCCAAGCTCGAGCAGATCGCGGACGCGGGCTGCGCCATCCTGGGCGATCAGGCGTGCGACCACGGGATCGACGATGCCGGCGCCAGCGGCGACCGTGTCGGCGGCGTGCAGTGCGGGTTTGTCCTGCGGCGAAAGCGCTGCGGCGAGCCCGCCCTGCGCCCACGCGGAGGCGGCAGCCTGGCCCAGCGGAGCAAGCGCAATCACAGTGCAGCGTCGCGGCGCGAGCTTCAGAGCGAGGAAGAGGCCGGCGAGCCCTGCGCCGACGATCAGGATGTCACGTTGGGACGTCACGAGATCAGGTCTTCCTGCTTGCGGAAAACAACCGGCGCCTGGCCATAGGAGCGGAACAGGCCGTCCATGCGATCGCCCGCACGATTGATCTTCACGGAGAAATGGTCGGCCGCGTAGTCGTTGCGCATTTGCTGCAGCATCGATGCGGGGTCGACCCGGGCGACCTTTTCCATCTTGCTGGTGACGATGACGTTGTCGCCGGTCTGGGTGGCGATGCAGCTCTGCTCGGTGTGGACGGAGCGCGGTGTGCGACGCTCGCACGCCCACACTGCGGTGAACTTGCACGTGTAAGTCTTGTCGCCGGTGCGCTTGAAGCGGATGTCGCCCGAAAGGGAGCAGCCCTCGCCAATAGCCTCGGTGGCAAAGCGCCATGCGCCGTCGGGCGTTGCCTGTACCGGCGCGCGTGCGGGTGTTTGTGCGCCAGTGGGGGCGGCGAGGAACAGGCCGGCGACCACGGCAAGGGCTATCGCGCGCTTCATGACACCAGCTCCGCCTCGCGCCACACGCGCGCCGACACACGCCGCAGCCGGTCGACCATGTGGCCGTTCATTTCTTCTGCGCCGGTCTTGATGGTCAGCTCGAAATTGTCGGGTACGTAGGTGGCCAGGTCGGCGCCCGTCACCTTCTGGCCATCGAGGGTTGCGTCTTCCACGCGGTCTATCTTGCCGGTGATCTGCACGCGCTGGCCGGTCTGTTTGGCCGTGCAGGTCTCCTTCACGCGCCAGTATTCGTAGAGGCCATCGTTCGGGTTGCGGCAGTGCGTCTCGACGATCATGCTGCAGGTGTAACTACCCGCCGTGGCGGCGGGCTTCAGGTTGATCCCGCCGCTCATCGTGCAGTCGCCGTCGAATGCGCCCGACTGGAAGCGCCAAGGGCCCGAGAGGTCAGCGGCGCCTTGCTGCCCGGTTGCGGTCTGGGTCAGGCCCAAGAGGATCGTGGATGTGGCGAGGGCGGCGATGGCGCGCCGCGCGTGTCGATGATTCATCGCGTCCCCGCCATGGCCCGCTCTATGAAATCAGTTCGACGTCGCGCCAGAACCGGGCGTTCAGGCTGCGCTGTTCGTCATAGTGCTCGCCATTCATTTCGGCCTTGTTGGCCGAAAGCTGCAGGATGAAATTGTCGGCGAGGTACTGCATCTTGGCGAGGTCGGGCGGCATGTAGGGCCGGCGCTCGAGAACCTTGTCCACTTCCGACTGGATTGCCACCTGCTTGCCGACGCGCTGCGCGGTGCAGACCTGGCGCACCCGGATGTAGAGATCGCCGTTGAGCTTGCCGCAGATCTGCTCGCTCTCGAACACGCAGGTGTAGGTGTTCTTGACCGGCGTGGTCATGAACGTGATCTTGCCGACGATCTGACAGTCATTGCCTGCGAACTTCGACGTGTCGAAAAGCCATTGGCCGGCAACGTCGTCGGCGAAGGCCGGCATCGCGGCGGTTAGCGCCACGGTGCAGCCGAAGATGGCCGCGAGTTTCCGCTTGAGGCCGCGCGGCTTCTTCATATCAGTTCGACGGGAACGTACACGTCCGGCCCGACCTTGAACTTCGGCGCTGACGTCGGCTTGCCCAGCGCCAGCATCGCGTCGATCGCCGCCTTGGCGCGCAGGCGGACATCCTCCGGCACCGTCACTTCGTGCTTCATCTCGACCAGCGCGTCGTAGATGTTCTCCAGCGTGATGCGTTTCATGTGAGGGCAGAGGTTGCATGGCTTCACGAACTCCACGCCGGGATTATCCGCGGCGACGTTATCGCTCATCGAACACTCGGTCAGGAGGACCACCTTGTGGGCACCCGATTCCTTCACGTGAGCCGACAGGGCGGATGTTGACCCCGCAAAGTCGGCTTCTTCAAGGACATCTGGCGGACATTCAGGGTGCGCCAGCACAATTGCACCGGGATGGGCGTCACGGATTTGCCGCACATCCTCGGCCGAGAACTTCTCGTGGACCTCGCAATGGCCCTCCCAGGCGATGATGCGGATCTCGGTGTTCGCGGCCACGTTGCGCGCAAGGTATTCGTCCGGGACCATGATCACGGTGTCGACGCCCCATTCGGCGGCGATGTGTTCGACCACCTGCGTGGCGTTGGACGAGGTGCAGGTGATGTCGCATTCGGCCTTCACGTCGGCCGTCGTGTTCACATAGGTCACGATCGGAAGGTCCGGATAGCGCTGGCGGATCAGGCGCACGTCGGCGCCGGTGATCGAGGCCGCCAGCGAGCAGCCGGCGCGCATGTCCGGGATCAGCACTGTCTTGTCCGGACAGAGGATTTTCGAGGTTTCGGCCATGAAGTGGACGCCGGCCTGGACGATTACCTTCGCGTCGGTGCGGGCGGCCTCGCGGGCCAGTTGCAGCGAGTCGCCGCGGAAATCGCCGACCAGTTGGAAGATATCGGGCGTCATGTAGTTGTGGGCGAGGATCACCGCGCCGCGCTGCTTCTTCAGCTTGTTGATATGGTGGACAAGCGGGGCGATGGCAGGCCACTCCATCGGTGTGATGAAGCCCTGCACCTGCGCATACAGATGGTCGGTCGAGGCTTTCACTGCGTCGTCATAGGCAAGGCCCCGCTTCGCGGCGGGCGAGGGGCGCTGGCGGGCGGCGGGAATATCGCAGCCTTCGCCGAATTCGATGACACGGGCCATTGATGCCTCCATCTTATGCTCAAACTGAGTATAAATTGGCCCCGAAAAAATGCCTTTCAAGCGAAAGGCGGCTCCCGGTTTGTCAGCCCTACTTACACTCAACTTGAGCATAAGTATGCTCTCATAAATCCGTCACGCCGTCGAGTCGGAATAATCTGCCACGCCAAAAAGGCCCCGGAGGCCTTTTCGGCGCATCCTCGTCTGTGCTTCGGACACAACCCAGGAGAATTCCGCCCAGACTGCCGCACGTTGTGGAAGGTTCACGTTATCCGGACTAGCGTGCGCGCTATCGCTGGGGCGACTTTCGGAGAGGGCGGACGGATGACGATCAGACGTTGGGCAGTTTCGTTGCTGGCGGCGGCCGGCCTTGCGATCACATCGGCAGCGAGCGCACAGGCGCAGCCCGGCGATGGCGGCATGAGCACCGAGGCCTGGGACGAGTTCTCCTGCATCTACTCCGAACTGATTCTGCTCGATGACGACGCGTACTTCGCGGTGGTCGATTCCTACATGCTCGAGCTCACCGAGGGCGATCTCTACGAAGAGGCGATCACGGCGATCATGCCGGCGGTCGAGGCCTGCGCGGATGATTATGGCTGGCTTGCCGAGCACCAGGAAATTGCGATGACGATGGGCATCGCAGGCACGGTTGCCGATGCGATCGAGGGCCAGCTGCTGGAAGAAGGTTTCACCGAGGCGGAACTCGACGACATCATCTCGCTGGTCGACACGATCTCGGACGACGAAGTGTTCGCCTTCATCAGCGAAGACTGGCGCCGCGATGAAGACTTCAAGGAAGGCATCGCGATCCAACTCGCCGGCAAGGGCGTTTCAGACGATGAGGAACTGGTCGACACCTGCATGGTCCTGCTGGAGACCTACCTGATCGGCATGTATCAGGCCGAGCGTTGGTTGGATATCACCGACAGCTGATCGGCTTGCATTGACCGGCGTTCAGGCGCGGGGCGTCTGTACGCCGGGCATATGGCCCTCGGCCATGGCTTCCCGCCTGAAGCGGAAAAGCTCGGCGGGGCGTCCGCCGGTTGCCTGCGTGAAGACGCCAAGGCCTACCACAAGCCCAGACCGGTCCAGCGAGCGGCGGAAGTTCTGCTTGTGCAGCGGCAGGCCGAGCAGCGATTCCACGACCTGCTGAAGCTCGAACAGGGTGAAGCGTTCGGGCAGCAGCTCGAACACCACGGGTCTGTACTTGATCTTGCCGCGCAGCCGGCCGATCGCGGTGGCGAGAATGCGCCGGTGATCGGAAATCATGGGTTGGCCAAGGGCCGCCGGGGGCAGGGACGAGGCGCGGCGGCGACCGTCGCGCGCTGCTTCCGGGGCCAGACCGGCTTCGTACATCAGCTCGTAGCGCTCCAGCGTGCGTTCCTCGATCCAGGGGCGGCCTTCGAGGCCAAAGGCGATCTGCAGGCGCGAGCGACGCTTCACGGCTTCTTTCCCGCCGGCCTCCGCCCATGCGGAAAGGGCCGGCGCCAGCGCTTCGTCGATGATGACGGGGCGGCCCTTGCGTTGGTCTTCCCATGGAAAATGCTCGTACCAGTCGCGCCACACCGCATCGAAAGCCGAGATATCCGTGCGCTCGGGCGTGAGCCCGAGATAGCCGACCGAGATCAGTCGGGCGCCGTCGGGCGCATCGCCGAGGTCGGCCTGGGGCAGTTCGCGGCCGAGGTCGCCGAACGTATAGAGCTGCTCGACATAGCCGGGCTCAAAGCCCGTCTGCGCCCGCACCCAGGCGCGCAGGCCCAGTTCGAATGTGCGGTGTCCCTTCGGATCGAAGCGGCCGTGGGGAAGGCCGGTCACGTTGTCGGGCTGGCGTGTCTCCAGCGCGTAGGGCGCCTTGCCCGTGGCCGCCACGATCACGGCGGAGAGTCCGACGGCGATGGGTGTTGTCATGTGCCGAAAGCGGAGGGAATCGAAAAAGCCTGCGCCTCCATGGCGACATCGCCACGTCCGATCACGTCCACCGCGCGCACCATGCGGCCGCCGCGACCGAGCAGGGCGTCGGCGTGCGCCACCAGCCTGCGATTGGGCGATGCGGTGGAGGAGGCCTTGCGGATTGCCAGCGCGATCTCCTCCTCGTCGGCCTTGGGATTGTGGACGCAGGCGGTGATGAAGGCGCTGGCGGTCGAGCGGGAGATCCCGGCCCAGCAATGGATCAGCATGGGCGCCGCGCGGTCCCAGCCTTCCACAAAGCGGATCACGCTTTCAGCGTCCGACAGGTCGGGCGCACGCCAGTCGCCGATATCATCGACAATATCGTGGATGGGAACAGTCAGGTGGAGGTCCGGCCCCATGCCTTCGAAGGTCGGGAACGTGTCGTAGGGGCTCAACAGGCTGACAATGCGCGCGGGGCGCAGGCGTCGCGCCATTTGTGGCGCCGCAGCGAGGGAGCAGATCCAGATCGACATGGGGGTAGGATAGTGCGGGAACTCCGCAGTGTCATTCCCGTGTCGAGTGCCCGTCCATCTCCGCCTGCAGCTCGGCAAATCGGGCGACGAACTGGGCCTGTGCTGCCGTTGGCGAAAGGGGGGTCATGTTGGGGGCGAGGCCGGGGGGCGGCGCGCCGAAGAACTGCAGGGCTTCGTCCACATTGAAGCCGGCGAGGCGTGTCGCCTCGTGGAAGGCGGCGGCCTGGTCGGCCTGCTTCACGCGCGCCTTCATCTCATCGGTCATGTGGGCGGTGAGGCCAAAGCGCAGGCGGATCGCGCCTTCCAGCCGGTGTTCAACCAGCTTGTAGTCGCCGCCCAGCACCGCTTTAAACGGCGAGATCATATCGCCGATCACATACTCCGGAGCATCGTGCAGCAGCGCGCCCATCCGGTCGGCAGCACTGGCCCCATCCGAAATCTCGCTGAAAAACGCCTCCACCAGAACCGAATGCTGCGCAACGGAGAAGGCGTGCTCTCCGCGCGTCTGCCCGTTCCAGCGCGCCACGCGGGCAAGACCGTGCGCGATGTCATCGATCTCTATATCGAGCGGAGAGGGATCGAGAAGGTCCAGCCTGCGGCCAGACAGCATGCGCTGCCAGGCGCGGGCGGCAACTGTTCCATTACCTGGCTGTTTCTGTTTTCGGCTCATCGCTCTCGCCCTGCCATTGAAGGGTTTCGCATTGCAAGGATTGTCTGGGCAAGCGGAACCGCTGGCGAGCATCTGCGTTGGAGATCTCGCAGAATGCACCGCGCAACGAATTTCGAACGCGCGGCCCGTGACAGAATGCCCGCTCCACGCCTCGAAAAAATGCGCGCGCTTACCTCTGTTAAAGGTTTGCGAGAGGCTTCGTTAATTCGATTGGTTTACGGTCAACTTCAGTCGCGGGAGAACAACGAGACATGTGGGAGTTGATGGTAGCTGCGGCGCAAAATTCTGCGCTGCACTGGGCGGTGATTGCAGCAGCGTTGCTGATCTACCTCCTCAAAGTGCTGACCACGGGCGAAGCCCCCCTCATGGGCGATATGTATCACGACGAACTCGATACCTGACCGCCGCGGCGGTCGGGAGAGGCCATGCCTCGCCTGCCGCCGTTGCGCAGACAAAGACGCCGGCAAAGGCGCGGGTGATGAAGGAAGGGGCGGCTTTTCAGCCGCCCTTTCCGATTCCAGGGCCCGGTCTTTCGCCGAATCCCGGAGCTTGGAGAAAAGCCCCGGCGGGTCCATACAGCGCTGAAATTTCGGGAGCTGGTGTGGCCATGGCCGCGACATTCGACCTCATCCTCAAGGGCGGCATGGTGGCCACCCCCGGCGGCATCGCCGAGGCCGACGTCGCTGTGAAGGACGGGCGCATCGCCGAGATCGGGTCGTTCGACGCCAGCCAGGCCGGACATGTCTTCGAGGCCCATGGGCTTCACGTCCTGCCGGGCGTGATCGACACGCAGGTCCATTTTCGCGAGCCGGGGCTCGAGTGGAAGGAAGACCTCGAAACGGGATCGCGCGCGGCGGCGCTGGGCGGTGTGACGGCAGTGTTCGAAATGCCGAATACCGATCCGTCCACCACTTCGCCGGAGATGATGCTCGACAAGCTCGCCCGCGCGAAGGGGCGGATGCACGTCGACCACGCCTTCTATGCGGGCGCGACGCACGACAACACCGATCTGCTGCCGATCATGGAGCGGATGGAGGGTGTGTGCGGCGTCAAGGTGTTCATGGGCGCATCCACGGGCCAGTTGCTGGTCGAGGATGATGAGGGTGTGGAGCGCGTGCTCAATGCCATCTCGCGCCGCGCGGCGTTCCATTCGGAAGACGAGTATCGCCTGGCCGACCGCCGCAAGCTGGCGCGGCAGGGCGACTGGACCTCGCACTATGAAGTCCGCGACGCTGAGGCCGCCATCTCTTCGACAAAGCGCCTGCTGCGCCTTGCGCGCAAGACCGGAAAACGCATCCACGTGCTGCACGTCACGACGGCCGAGGAGATGGAGATTCTCGCAGCGAACAAGGATATCGCCACGGTCGAGGTGACGCCGCAGCATCTGACGCTGGTGGGGCCGGACGATTACATCCGACTCAAGGGTTATGCCCAGATGAACCCGCCGATCCGGGAAGAGCGCCATCGCGCCGCGCTGTGGGCCGCTGTGAACCAGGGCATTCCGGACCTCATTGGCTCGGACCACGCGCCGCATACCAAAGAAGAAAAATCGCGCCCCTATCCGGCCTCGCCCTCGGGCATGCCGGGGGTGCAGACGCTGACGCCCGTGATGCTGACGCATGTGGCCGACGGCAAGTTGAGCCTTGAGCGCTTTATCGAACTTACCAGCGCGGGCCCGCAGCGCGTTTTCGGGATCGCGAACAAGGGCCGCATCGCGCAAGGCTATGACGCCGATTTCACCGTGGTAGATCTCAAGGCTCGCCGCACCATCACGCACGAATGGTCCGCTTCGCGCTGCGGCTGGACGCCGTTCGATGGGATGGAGGCCAAGGCCTGGCCGGTGGCGACCTTCGTGCGCGGCACGATGGTGATGTGCGACGATGCGCTGGTTTCGCCCGGGGTCGGCCTGCCGGTGAGGTTCATCGAAACGCTGCCCGCGACTTGATATGCACGAACACCGCAAGGGCCTCAATCGCGCGCTGTTCTGGCTGTATTCCGGCAACGGAAAATGGCCGGGAATTTTCCGCTGGGCCATGCTGATCTTCGATCTCGTGTCGATCGCGCTCTTCCTTGTTCACCCGTCAATCTCCTGGCACGGCGGCGACGTCGAGACGACAGGCGTCTGGATCGTCATTGATGCCTTCATCGCCATCGTGATCGCGCTCGATCTTCTTGCCCGCTTCTATATTGAGCGTCACAAGCATCGCTTCTTCCTGCGCATCACGAATCTTGCCGACCTGGTTGTCGCCGCGACGCTGCTCGTGCCGTTCGTGGCGCAGAACATGGTGTTCCTGCGCGTATTCCGGGTCGTTCGCCTCGTGCGCGCGTTCGAGTTCCTCGACCGGCACCACGCCGCGGCGAAATGGTTGCACTACAATTCCTTCGTCGTGTCGAAGGTGGTCAACCTCATCGTCTTCATCTTCATTGTGACCGCCTTCGTTTATGTCGACCAGCACAACAAGAATGAGCACATCGTCACCTATCTTGATGCACTCTACTTCACGCTGAGCACGCTCACGACCACGGGCTTCGGCGATATCACGATGGTGGGGGTGCCGGGCCGGTGGCTGTCCATACTGATGATGGTGCTGGGCGTGAGCCTGTTCCTGCAGTTGATCCGCGCCATCGCCATAGGCGACAAGATCCGCCACGAATGCCCCGCCTGCACCCTCCATCTTCACGAAAAGGATGCGGCGCACTGCAAGCGCTGCGGCGCCAATCTCTATCCTGAAACGAGTGTGCGCCTTACCCCTCCGCGCAACTGATCGCGCAGCCTTCACAGGGTGATCACGCGGAATGTGATGTCGCACCCCGACGGACGCGCCAGTAATCTCCGTTTGTCACCGGTCAGGGAATGTGGCGTGCTTCAAAGCACTGTCGCCAGAGGGACTCAGCGGCCTCCCCAGGTGCTGGATTTTCCCTCCAACTCCCGCGCGCGGAGACCATGTATCTCCCTCCCCGGATGCGCGTGGGGATCACAGTCGGCCACCGCAAAGTCGGGGCCGGCTTTTCTTTTTCTTGCGCCACACGTTTCGGCGGATACGTTCCGCGCAAACGGGAGCAGGGCATGAGTGAAGTCATCGGCCAGATGACGGGGGCGGAAGCGATCATCGGCACGCTGGCCGATTGCGGCGTCGAGGCCTGTTTCGCCAATCCGGGCACCAGCGAGATGCATCTTGTTACCGCGCTGGATCGCGAGCCACGGATCCGTTCGGTGCTCTGCTTGTTCGAGGGGGTGGCGACCGGTGCGGCCGATGGCTATGCGCGTATGACGGGCAAGCCCGCGCTGACATTGCTGCATCTTGGGCCCGGCTATCTCAACGCGGGCGCCAACATACATAATGGCCGCCGCGCCTATGTGCCGATGGTGAACCTGATCGGCGATCATGCTGTCACGCATCGCCAGTACGACGCTCCGCTTGCCTCCGATATCGCCGCGCTGGCGGCGCCCAACTCGCGCTGGCTCAAGTCGGTGGATCGTCTTGAAGACGCGGGCACACTTGCCGCCGAAGCATATGCCGCCAGCTTCGGGCCGCCGCCCGGACCGGTCTCGCTGATCATGCCTGCCGACATTGCGTGGACGCCGGGCGCTTCCCGCGCCGCGCCTGCGGTCAGCGCGGGGCTGAAGACAGCGAACGAGGATGTGATTGAGCAGGCCGGCCGCGCCATCACGAAGGCGAAGCAGCCGGCCATTCTTGTCAATGGCACGGCGCTGCATC
This sequence comes from Hyphomonadaceae bacterium UBA7672, assembly GCA_002483135.1. Lineage (GTDB taxonomy): Bacteria > Pseudomonadota > Alphaproteobacteria > Caulobacterales > Hyphomonadaceae > UBA7672. Next base: position 16,648 of record DLHI01000010.1, read on the forward strand.
CGGGCGGCGCCGAAGCCCTGCGTCGCATGCAGGCGCAGGGTGTGCGCGTGGTCACCGACACGTTCATGGCGCGGCAGGGCCGGGGCGGTGGTCAGTTCCAGCCTGAACGTCTGCCTTACTTCGCCGAGATGGCGGTCGAGACGCTGAAGGATGTCGACCTCCTGCTGATTGCTGGCACGAAGGCGCCGGTTGCGTTCTTCGCCTATCCCAACACAGCCGGCGCGTTTACGCCCAAGGGGGCGCGAACGATCACGCTTGGCGGTCCCGATACCGACAGCGCTGATGCCATTGCTCGGCTGGCGGACTGGCTGGATGCGCCGGTCGCGCCGGCCTCGCTCAACTGGACGCGGCCTGAGCCAGGGACGGGCGACAAGTTCAATCCGCACACCATCGGCATGTCGCTGGCGCATTACATGTCGGAAGGCGCGCTGGTGTCGGACGATGGCGTTTCATCCGGACTGCCGGTCTATCAGGCGCTCAGCGCGGCCGAGCGCCACGAATGGCTGGGCCACACGGGCGGCGCTATCGGGCAGGGGATGCCTGTGGCCGTCGGCGCTGCCATCGCGCGGCCTGACGTGAAGACCATCTGCCTCGCGGGCGATGGGGCGGCGATGTACACGGTGCAGTCGTTGTGGACGATGGCGCGCGAGAACCTCGACGTGCTGACCATCGTCTTCGTCAACAACGCCTATCGTATCCTCAAGATCGAGCTTGCGCGCACCGGCGCGGGCAATCCCGGGCCTGCGGCCAACGGCATGCTCAGTCTCGGCAATCCGGATATCGACTGGGTAAAGTTGTCGGAGGGGCTCGGAGTTGGCGCCGAGAACGCGCGCACGTGCGGGGAGTTCAATGATGCCCTCTCCCGCGCCATGTCGACGCGGGGGCCGAGGCTGATTGCGTGCCATATCGCCTGAAAACACAGGGACATTTGACGTATCAGGCCTGACCGGTCATACGGGCGCCAGATAAATCAGAAACCGTCCCTCCCAGCCTGTTTTCGCCGCCAGTTCCGCCATGCTTCAGATCAACGACCTGACGTTCCGTATCGATGGGCGCGCCCTATTCGAGAACGCCTCCGCACAGATTTCCGACGGCTGGAAAGTCGGCCTGGTCGGCCGCAATGGCACCGGCAAGTCTACCCTGCTGCGCATCATCCGCGAGGAACTCGCCAAGGGCGAGGGCAATGGCGATGGCACGATCCGCATCAATCGCGGAGCCAAGATGGGCTTTGTGCTGCAGGAGGTTCCGGCCAACGACACGACGCTGCTTGATGTTGTGCTTGAGGCCGACATCGAACGCGCGAGCCTGATGCGCGAGGCGGACACCTGCGAGGATCCCGATCGCATCGGCGATATCCACGAACGCCTTGCCGACATCGACGCGTGGTCGGGCGAGGCGCGGGCGTCGGAAATCCTCGTCGGTCTCGGTTTTACACAAAACGATCTGACGCGCGCCTGCAAGGAATTCTCGGGCGGCTGGCGCATGCGCGCGGCGCTGGGCGGCGTCCTGTTCGCGCAGCCGCAACTTCTGCTACTCGACGAGCCGACCAACTATCTGGACCTTGAAGGCGCTGCCTGGCTCGAGACCTATCTGCGGAAATATCCGCACACGGTGATCATCGTCAGCCACGACCGCGACCTTCTCAACCGCTCCGTCTCGCACATTCTCGCGGTCGAACACACCAAGCTGGTGATCAGTGTCGGCGGGTATGACACCTACCTCAAGCGCCGCGCCGAGCGCACAGCGCATCTGACGGCGCAGAAGGAGAAGCAGGACGTCCAGCGCGCCCACATGCAGTCCTTCATCGACCGCTTCAAGGCCAAGGCGTCCAAAGCGCGCCAGGCGCAGAGCCGCATGAAGATGCTCGAGAAGATGACCGAGATCACCGTGCCGCTGTCCGAGCGGACGACGCCATTCAAGTTCTACGAGGCCGAGGAATTGGCCTCGCCCATCCTCGAACTCGACAAGGCTGACATGGGCTATGCCCCCGGCAAGCCGGTGCTGGAACGCGTCAGCCTGCGGCTTGATTTCGATGATCGCATCGCCATCGTCGGGGCCAACGGGCAGGGCAAGACAACGCTGGTGAAATCCATCGCGCAGAAATTGCCGCTACTGCAGGGCGTGCGACGTGCGTCGAAGAATCTGCGCGTCGGCTATTTCAGCCAGGACCAGCTCGACGAACTGCGCGCCGGCGAGAACGTGCTCGATCACGTGAAGGATCTGATCCCCAATGCCGGCCAGGCTCAAGTGCGTGCGCTCGCCGCCCAGTTCGGCTTCGGCCACGAGAAGTGCGAAACCAAGGTCGACAAGCTGTCGGGCGGCGAGAAAGTCCGCCTGCTGATGGGGCTTACCACCTACAAGAAGCCGCATATCCTCATTCTGGACGAGCCGACATCGCACCTTGATATCGATAGCCGCGAGGCGTTGATCTATGCGCTGAACGAGTTCAACGGCGCGCTGCTGGTCATCACGCACGACACCTATCTCGCTGAAGCGACGGCCGATCGCCTGTGGCTGGTGAATGATGGCAAGGCGCGCACGTATGACGGCGACCTTGCCGACTACAAGGCGCTGGTCCTCGCCGCTGACCGTCCGGATTCAGACAAGCAGCACGCCATCGCTCGCGCAGAGATTGCAGCGGCAGCGGCGAAGGTGGAGGAGAAGCCGAAGCCTGCGGAAAAAACGAAGCCGGCTCCCGCGCCCAAGCTCAGCTACAAACAGAAGCTGCGCATCGAGAACGCGGAGAAGGCCCTGGAGAAGGCGCGTGCAGCGCTCGAACTACTGGATCGCGATCTCTCCGATCCAGACACGTTCACGCACAAGGCAGACGCAGAAGGCAAGCTGAAGGCGCGCGGGAAGCTTCAGGCGCAACTCGACGAGGCGGAGGCCGAATGGCTCGAGGCGATGGAAGCCCTGGAAGGCTAGGCGCCGCCGCCTCCACCGCCGCCACCCCCACCGCCGCCGCCACCCTTGCCCTGGGTACGACGCAGCATCTGGTTGCCGCCGCCGCCGAAATTCTTGGCGCCGCCCTTGAGCTGTTTCGGATCGAAGCCGCCCTTTTTCGCGCCGGGAACGCCGCCCGGCGGTCCGCCCTTGCCCTGGGTCTGCAGCTTTTCGAGCAGTTTCTTGGCGATGTCGGCCTGGCTCTGTGTAGGCGCGGCCTTCGCGGTTTTTGCCGCAGCCTTCTTGGCCGGCTTCTTCTTGTCTGATTCCGCCATGTGTCGGTTCCCGTTTGGGCTCCCTATGTGGCGGGTGTGTAGACCGCCTTCTGTTTCAGTGTCGGCCGCTCAATCTCGAGCCGCGAAGGCGAAACGCCTTCCGCCTTCATACGCGACTCGATCCAAAGGAGGATATGCTCGAATGTGGGCTTCTCAAGGCCCGGAACCTCGTTCAGCACCGTGTGGTCCAGCCCTGCGAGCGTGCGTTTCAACAGGTCTTCCAGCGCACCGAGGTCCATCACCCAGCCGTCCTTGTCCGGCGACGCAGCGGCCACGCTGGCGGTTACGACGAAGGAATGGCCGTGCACCCGCCGGTAATGCGGGGCGCCGGCTTCGGCGTCGATATAGTGGCTCGCCTCAAAGCTCGCCGTCGCGCTGATCTCGAACATGGCTCGTACTCAGATAGGCAGCGTCCACCATGGGAAGCCAGCCATCGCAGGGTCCAGCCGCGCCATGCGGCAGGCCACGCCCGCGACGCGGGGGTATACGTCGGGCTTGTCGGTCTGCACAACTGCCCCCAGCACGCCCCTCTGCCGCAGGCAGAGGTCGAGAATTTCCCCGCAAAGGGCCTCCTGCAGGTTGAAATGCCGGGTTCCGACCATGGCCAGCACCCCCTCCCGCACGAAATCATAATCCACAACCGCGCCGATATCGTCCGCGCCGCCCGGTGGCTGGACCATCAGGGCAACCGAAACCATCAGGCGCTGGCGCGCTGCCTGCTCGAATCCGTGGATGCCGATCGAGGCGTCGGTCTCGATACCGCTGATGCGGACGAGGTAGAAATCCCGGAAGCTCGCTGAAAGGCTCATTGTTTCTCCCGCGCCTCGAAGATCACGTCGCGAGCGCTGGCCGATAGCCGTTGGCCATTGTCGGCGTGGATCACCTGTCCGGTCAGCGATGCATTGCCCAGGAGGAAATCCACCGCGCCCACCACGTCGTCGAGGTCGATGGGGCGGCCCATCGGATTGCGGCTGGCGGTCGCCTCGAACTCATCCTGGGTCTGGTCGTGGCTGGGCAGCAGCAGGCCGGGCGCCACGGCGTTGACGCGCACCTTCGGCGCGAACGCGCGCGCCATCATGTCGGTGGCTGACAGCAGGCCCGCCTTGCTCAGCGTGTACGAGAAGAAATCCGGATTCATGTTCCAGAGCTTCTGATCGAGAATGTTGACGATGCAGTTGTCGACGGCGGCATCGGCGTGTGCGGCGAAGTGTTGCGACAGCAGGGCAGGCGCGCGCAGGTTGATCGCCATCGCGCGATCGAAGGCTGCGGCGTCGATGGCGCCGGGCGTGTCGAAGTCGAAGATCGAGGCGGAATTGACGAGGCCGCTGAGCGCCCCTCCCACCAGCTTCACGGCTTGCGGAATCAGGGCTTCGGTCACGGCAACGTCGGAGAGATCCGCCGACATCGCCCATGCGCTTGCTCCGCCGGCGCGCAGGGTCTTGGCTAGCGCCTCAGCTTCGCCTGCACCCGCGTTGGCGTGGATCACCACGCCATGCCCGGCCGCCGCCAGCCCTTCCACTATATGTCGGCCGACGCGCCTGGCGCCGCCTGTTACAAGGATGGTTTTCCGCCGGAAGGTCATGCGAGCCTATCTAGAGCACACAGGCACGCGAGGCCAGCGGGCTCACTCGCTGGCGAACTTGCCGTCGATCATCGCCTTAGTGGGCGTCTCGCCTGGCATGCGCAGACCCTGGCGCCAGTCCCACGGCATGACGAATTCACCGGCCCAGACGCCAACCCCGGCCTGCTGCGCCTTTACTTCGGCCATCACATGTTCGGTAGAGTAGGCGCGATAGGCGAGGGCGTGGCCACTGGACACCAGCCAGCGCTGAACACTTTCTCCGCGCACGCTGCAATCGCCAAGCGAGCGGCCATAGCGGTCCTTGCCCGTGATCTTGCACGTGACCGGATTGCGGTTGATCCATGTGTCCAGCTCGTTCGCCGCGACAGTCCCGCAGCGATAAAGCGTGCCTGCTGCATCCTTGCATTTCTGTCCCGATTCCGGCGCATCAACACCATTGAGACGCACGCGCTCGCCGTGGATGTCCAGCGTGTCGGCGTCGACAACCGAGGCAGTGCCCGAGATCGCATTGGCGCCTGCCGAAGGCGCCGGATCGGCCTCCGCTTCAGCCGAGGGACCAGAGGCAGGTTCGCCAGACGAGGGCTCGTTGACCGGTGCGGAAGTCTGGCTGGCGCCAATCTCGATGCCGCCGACGTCGATACCCGGAACCACCCCAGCCTCGGCAAGGAAGAACCATATGCCGGCAGCCGCGGCCGCCAGCACGCTCACCACGAGGGAGGTGGAGCCTGAACGCGAGCGTTTTCGGCTGCGGGGATGGGATTTCGAGTTTTTGCGCTGGGCCATTCGGGCAGGCTGGCCGCGCTTTCCTTACCGAATGGTTTATGCGGCTTTATCGCCCTTGCGCCGGGGGTCCCTCTGGTGTCCTTTGCGCCCGGATTTCAGCGGAGAATCCAATGAGCGGCGTGGTGGTTGTCGGCGCCCAGTGGGGCGACGAGGGCAAGGGCAAGATCGTGGACTGGCTGTCGAGCCGGGCCGATGTGATCGTGCGCTTCCAGGGCGGCCACAATGCGGGCCACACGCTGGTCATCGACGGCAAGGTGTTCAAGCTGAACCTCCTGCCGTCCGGCGTGGTGCGCGGCGGCAAGCTGTCGATCATCGGCAATGGCGTGGTGGTGGACCCGTGGCACCTGCTCAACGAGATCGCGAGCATTGCGAAGTCCGGCGTTCACCTTGGGCCGGATGACCTGATCCTCGCCGACAACGCCGTGCTGATCCTGCCCTGGCACAAGGACATCGACGCGGCGCGCGAGGAAGCCGCCGCTGGCGCACAGATCGGAACGACCCGGCGCGGCATCGGCCCCGCGTACGAAGACAAGGTAGGCCGCCGGGCAATCCGCGTTGCGGACCTTGCCGATCCCGCAGCCCTTGACCTCAAGCTTGATCGCCTGCTGGCGCACCATCGTCCGTTGCGTCTCGGCCTTGGCCTGCCCGAGCCGGATGGCGCGCAGCTCAAGAAGGACCTGCTCGCCATCGCGCCGCAGATCCTCGCCTATGCCCAGCCCGCGTGGGAGCGGCTGGATCAGGCCGTGCGCCTTGGTCGCCGCATCCTGTTCGAGGGCGCGCAGGGCGTGATGCTGGACGTCGATCACGGCACGTATCCGTTTGTCACGTCGTCCAATGTGGTGTCCGGGCAGGCAGCGGCCGGTTCGGGAACCGGGCCGGGCGCCATCAACTATGTGCTGGGCCTCGCGAAGGCCTACACCACGCGCGTGGGCGGCGGGCCGTTCCCGACCGAGCAGGACAATGAGATCGGACAACGCCTCGGCACCGTGGGGCATGAGTTCGGCACCAATACCGGACGCGCCCGGCGTTGCGGCTGGTTTGACTCGGTGATGGTGCGTCAGGCGTGCGCCGTGTCGGGCGTCAACGGTCTCGCGCTGACCAAGCTCGACGTTCTCGACGGGTTCGACGAGATCAAGATCTGCACGCACTACAAGCTGGGCGACAAGATCATCAGCCACTTCCCGTCCGGCATGACTGAGCAGGCGCAGGTTGAGCCGGTGTACGAAACCGTGAAAGGCTGGAAGGGCTCGACGCGCGGCGCGCGCAGCTGGACACAGCTTCCCGGCGAGGCCGTGAAGTATGTGCGGCGGCTTGAGGAGCTTGCCGGCAAGCCGGTTGCGCTGCTGTCGACGTCTCCGGAACGCGAAGACGTCATCCTGATGCGGGATCCGTTCGAGAAGTAAGCTGACCTCGCCCAGTCGAAATCTTTCGGCTATTGTGGACAATACCTTGCTAGGGAAGCACAAGTGCTTGTAGCGAAGTTCCGCCAAAGACTAGTGGAAGCCGCACGTGCTGGCCGTTTAAGCCAAGCCGAACAAGAAGTTCTTAACCGTTTCGACGCAGCGTTGGTTCGATTCGATAGTCTGGATGTCGAGGCGTTGATCGAAATGTTTCAACTCTTCAAATTGAAGCCTAACGCTCCTGCAAAGGTGCGAACGGTTGTAGAGCATCCTGTCGCGGATGAGCTGAAGTCCTTAATGGCAGACGACCAACGCTTTGACTCCGCCCTGGACCGTGTTGCCTCCAACAAAAAGCTGACGAAGCCTATTTTGACAGGTGTCTACAAAGCGCTGTTCGGTTCACTTGAAGGTGTTCCGTCGAAAGCGACGCGCAATGACCTGATTGACCTGATCCGCCGAGAGCGGATCATCGTGGTCAGAAATAGAAAGACTGGCCGTCTCCAAGGGCGCGGTGCGTAAGCGTTAGAGTCGCTTGCGAACCTCTGCACCCAGTTTTCCAAAATTTTCAGCCGTCGCACTGCTGTGCACGTAGGCGATGCCGTTGCCTGCATACCTCGCAATAGCTGCAGATCTAGCAATCTGGCCGTCGGTCAGTATCAAGTCCTGCCGCTTCCACTCCAGGTTGCCGTAGTCGGCAAGCCGCTTGAGAGCCTGTTTCTCGTGGTTTTGGTATGTAGTTCGCGAGGAAACAATTGTGGGGACAATCCCAATCACGCGGAGATCAATAAGTTCCGACTCGGTGAGTCGAGCAATCTGATTCAAAAAATACTCGGCCGCTTGCGCTGACATATCGTCGAGTGTCGTTGGTACTAGTAGATGAGTGCTGGCGCACAATCCGTTTACAGACCCAACGGTCAATCGCGGAGGGCAGTCGATAATGACTGCAGCGAACTGCTCTTGAAACTCCTTCCGCTTCAACTGGCGGCAGAGGAAGTACATGTCGTCAAAGTTTTGTTGTAGCGACCACTGATTTTGAATGTTGTTTTCCATCGTGGCCAGCGGATAGTGTGCTGAGTAAATCGAGATCTCTTCGATCAATCGCCTCATTTGCCGCTTGTAGTGAAGTGGGTCTTCCTTTGAAGAGCCGAGCAGCACGTCAGCCGTCAGATCACTGTCAGTGATGCCGGCTTCACCCAAAACGCATTGCGACAACGATCCTTGATAGTCAAAATCGATCAGAAGGATTGGCCTCTGATAGTGAGACTGAAACTCAGCGGCCAAGTTTGCTGCGACGGTAGTCTTGCCAACGCCGCCCTTCATGTTTGCGATGGTAATGATCGGGATGCTTTTTGCTGCTGGCCTCTCTCGCGAGGAGACCTTTGCGACTTCCCAAATCGTTCGTTCCAAGGGCACAGTTCGGGTCGGCTGGGGTGGAGCAGGCTCTACGGCCGCAGGCTTCCGGAACCAGCTGGCAACTGTGGTTCGGATCGAGAATAGAAGTTGGCGCAACTCATCGGTCAGAGGCACGATCGCTTGCTTGATGGCGAAGCGGATGCCGAGATATCCGACGATTGCCGTGACTATGAGCTTTGCCCACAATGGCCAGCCAGCAACTGTTGACTCAAGTCGTACCCAAAAATCCCCCATCGGCTCTTCCCCCTAACTACACCTCAGTATCAACAGTCTACGGAGGAAAGCTAGCGGCATGACTGCCGTCAATTCGTCTGCCATTCGATTGGTTGGAACGTTGCTCACTTCTCCTTCGGCCTGAACGCGATCAGCACGTTTCCTGGGGGTTCGCCGAAGCGGGCGTAGCCGGATTGGACGAAGAGCGTGCCGTCGCCTGCGATGTACGGGGCGCTGTCGAGGCCGCCACCGTGGCCTTCGATGCCATTCACCGTTTCGGGGAAGTCGCGGTTGGTCATGTATTCGAACAGGACTTCGCCGGTCTTCGCGTCGAAGATGCGCAGCATGCCTTGCGTCGTGCCGGTGACGACGGCGCCATCGACAACGAGCGGCGCGGGCGACATGCCGAGACGGCAGGGGGCAGTCGGACGTGGTGGCGGCGCTGAAGCTGCAGCAGCAGGCGTGGCCCCCGACCCTGCAGCGGGACGCGGCGGGGTGGCGACGCGCGGTGTGGGCAGCACGGGCGCCGATACGGGTTGGATGCGCCATTCGGGTGGTGGCGTGTAGGCTTTCGCGGCTGGCATGTCCGCGCCGCAGTCGCGCTGGTTCGGTTTGTACGACCAGCGAATCTCGCCGGTTACTGCGTCGAGCGCGTGGATGCCGGGGCCGAAGGCGGGGTTCTCGCCGGGCGTGGGCGGACGGTTGGGATCATTCATCGGCGCGAAGATCAGTTCGCCGTCATAGGCGAGGCCCCAGTGCGCGCCGCCATTGGCGGAGCCGCGCCCGACCTTGTTGGACCAGACCAGCTGACCGTTGTCGGGATTGAGAGCCCAGACAACGCCGGATTTCTGGCCGGCGACGACAAGCTCCGATCCGTCGCTGCGCTTGATCAGCATTGCGGTGGCGCCGAAATCGTGGTCGGGGCTGTGGTATTCGCCGGGCCAGTCGCAGTTCGCGCCGCGACGTCCGCAGGCATAGTTCCAGATGTCGGCATTGGTCGCCTGGAACACCCAGCGCTTGTCGCCGGTATCGAGGTCGTAGGCGATGATGGCGTCGGAGGTGTCCGTGGCTGGCCACGAGACATTCTCGCCCGTGCCCGCATAGGCGACGTTGCGCTTGGGATCTATGACGGGCGTTGACCAGATGATGGCGCCGGAGGGGCCCCATTGCTGCGTGCCCGTGCGGCCAAGGCGCGTGGGCTTGGCCTCGTCCATCGTCGTGCCGGTCCAGAGTTTCTTGCCTGTTGCGAGATCAAACGCGATCACCGCGCCCTGGCCCTTGCAGCATTCATAATCGTCGGCGCCGGCATAGTTCACTTCGATGGCAGAGACTGGCGTGATGACCATGCCGTCGTGTACGACCGGCGCGCCGGTGATGCGGTTGTACTCATTCAGGCGTGCGTTGGAGACCCAGATCTTGCCTCCCGTCTTTGCATTGACGGCGTGCACGAAGCCGGCGGCGTCACCCATGATGATCGCGGCGGGGGAGTTGTCCGTGGCTTCCGCGAATGTGATCGAGGAGCGCAGCGTCATCTCGGAAACGTAGTGCCACTTCACGCAGCCGGTGTTGGTATCGAGGGCATAGAGGCGGCCGGAATCGGTGGCGGCGATGAACAGCGTGTCGCCGACGATGACCGGTTGCGAGCGCATGGTCGGTGTCTGCGGGAAGGCGACGACCCAGGCGACGTCAAGGTCCTTCATCTGCTCGCGCGAGAGACCGGCCTGTTCGGCGGTCTGGGCGCGGTTGGCGTCGTTGGTGACGCCGAAGGTGGTGGATGTACGCGGGGCGCCGTCGAGCCGTACTTCCCGCGACTTGATCGGGCAACGCGCGGCGTCGATCCATGTATCGTTCGAGCCTTCGGAAGTCGGCATCCAGTCGATCAACTGGGCGAGGTCGTCGGCGGGTACGTCCTTCGCCTGGATCTTCATGTAGCCGAGTTCGAGTGCGTATTTCACTGTCGCGCGGTTGAGCTGACGGATCGCGGCGAGCGAAGGGGCGCCGCTCTTGCCGCCGTCGTCATGGCAGGAGGAGCACCACTGGTCGTAGACGGCTTTGCCCGGGTGCTCGGCGACGGTTTCTGCGCCATGCTCGGCTGAGGCCATTTGGCCGGGGCGAGGCGCACAGCCTGCTGCGGTCAAGCCAATAGCTAACGCCAGCGCCAGAGCGCGACCTGTGGCCAAGATTTCCTCCCCGGAGCTTCTTGTCTCTCTGCCGACGACCGTATCCGTGCCTACCCCGGTTGCAAGCCGGGGCGTGTCACCGTCGCGTGAGAGGAGGCTATTCTGCCGCAACGGCCATGGCTGAGGTGCGGGCGCGCGATGCCTCGTAGGAGGCGATGGTCCACGACAGCAGGCGATCGAGCCCGACATGGAAGCCGTGCGGGCGCCAACCGAGCAGGCGCTCGGCCTCGCTGGAATCCAGCATCGGGCTCGACAGGGCGGAGCGGGGGCTGCCTTCGGTTTTCACCAGGCTGAACCAGGAAGCGCCGGATGCACGCGGCAGGCGCTCGTCCAGCAGGCCGCAGATCGATTCAGCGATATCGATGTCGCGCCGCTCGGCCCCGACGGAGATGTCGACGCGGCCTTCCGCGTCGGGTGCGGTGGCGGCGGCGAGGATAGCCTCGGCGAGATCGCGGACGGGCAGCCAGTCGCGAACGGTTTCCCCTGCAGCCGGGATGGCGAAGGGCTGGTCGTGCATCAATGCCGCCAGCAGGCGCGACAGCAGGGACGTGCGTTGCTGCCATGGACCGAAGGCTGCGCCCGCGACGCAGGTGACAGCGGGCATGGCTGTTGCGCGAGCCCAGCGTTCGATCAGGCTGGACGCTGCGCCCTTAACTGCCTGTGCGCGATCCAGCGGGTCGGGCATGTCGGACTCGGCGCGTTCGAGATGCACCAGGCGGAAGCGACCGCGCACCGGCGCTGGCGCGCTTTCGAACCAGCCGCGTGCGGCTTCGAGCATGGAGAATGCGCCGCCGATCTCTCCATCCATCAAGGCGGCGGGGTCGTCGCTTTCGGGGGCGGCGAGGTGGATTACGGCGTCGGGCGCGAACTCGCGGACAACGGCGCGCATGAGGGCACGGTCAGTCACGTCGGCTTCGAGGCGGGCATAACCTTCGCGATTGCCGATCGGGCCAAGCGTAGGCGTGGGATTGGATTTGCGGCGGCGATCAATGTTGAGGACATTGTATCCGCGTTCGACCGCGAGCCGAACAACGGTCGAACCGACAAATCCGCAACCGCCAGTTACGAGGACGCGCATCGGCCCCAGCCTCCAGACGTTAACGAGTGCGCCGCGCCGGGTTAGCGAAGGGTTAACGGCCAGGGTTGCGGAGGCTCCGTCAGTCGCCCGTGCGCGCGAATGTGTAGATCACATTGTCCAACCCGAGCATGATCTGGCCATCGTCCAGCATCGCGAAATCCAGGCCGACATCGGCCGTTCCCGATTTGCAGGAGAAGGACAGGACGGTGATGTCGGGCGAGACGAAGCCCAGCGCGGCAGCGTCGGCGGCAGGATCGGGCAGGTTGCCTTCGAAGAGGCCGCGCGGCGAGACCAAGTTGGTGGCGTATTGCGGATCATCGCACGTCAGAAGGGCTGGTCCGCTGGATGCATCGGGCTGCAGCGAGAACCGGGTGAACGCCGGATCGGCCTCGGGCTCTGGCTCGCCTTCCTTCAGCCAGGGGGCGATCCGCGCGCGGGTCACTTCCCATGTGCCGAAGAAGGGATTGCGGGGGGTAGGCACATCCGCGCCGGAAGCTGCCTCCTCGGTCGCTGGCGTGCAGGCGACAAGCGCGAATGCGATGACAGACACGGACAGGAAACGAAGCAAGGAAGACTCCCTGGGCCGTTCAGCGACCCGACATGCAAACGTTGCTGAGGCGGCGAGGCGCTGTCAACCAGCGCGGCTCGCCATGACATGAGCGAGAGCGATGGCTCCTGCCGTTGCCACGTTGAGACTGTCCATGCCGGCCGCCATCGGAATGGAGACGCGCCGGCACCGTTGCATCAGGGCTTCGGGCAGGCCCGGGCCCTCCGCGCCGAGCAAGAGGGCAAGTCTGGCTGGCGGCTTGGTCTTCGCGAGGATGGCGCCGCCGGATGGTGTCAGCGCCCAGCATTCGATGGCGTGCGCGGTGAGCAGCGAGATGAGTTCCTCGCCGGTTCCGCCGTGCGCGAAGGGCAGGGAGAGCGACGCGCCGGACGAGACGCGGATCGCCTTGCGATAAAGTGGATCGCAGCTCGATGCGTCAAGCAGGACAGCGTCTGCGCCGAGCGCGGCGGCGTTTCTGAAGCAGGCGCCGACATTGTCATGATTTGATAGTCCGATCACGACGAGAAGCGTCAGCGGCCCATTCGCGTGCCGCGCCAGCAGTTCAGCTGAGGTGGGCATCGCCTGGCGGCGAGCAAGGGCAAGAACGCCACGATGGATATGGAAGCCGGTTACCTCATCCATCGCCGCCTGCGTTCCGACGTGGATGGGAATTGATGCGTCGATGCGCGCAATCAACGGAGCCAGTCTTTCGGCGGCGGTCTCCGACAGGAACACCGAGACGAGCGGGAAGCGCTGGGTCTCGATCAACCGTTCGAGCGCGATGGCGCCTTCGACGATGAAGCCATCCGTGTCGCGGGCGACCTGATTGTCGCGGAGAATCCGATAGGGCGCGAGGCGAGGGTCATCCGCCGCCGCGACGCGGACGATCATGTCCTGCGGCGCATCAGCTTGAGGCCGGACCAGTCATTGTCGACGGCGCAGACCTTCACATCGACAAGGCCCATCGGCAGGCAGATCTTGCGGATTCCGTCTTCGGTGAGGTCGACGAACAGTTTTGACGTCTTCTTCGGCCAGGAGACCCACAGCATGCCGCCCTCGGCGAGGCGAGGTTCAAGCTTCATGAGCTTACGTGTAAGCGTTGCAGCGTCTGACGCGAAGACGTGGATGAAGTCGAATGCGCCGGCGGCGGGTGCGGCGGTGCGCTGTCCAATGGCGGCGCCGTCCGTCAGCTTCGCGTAGTTGGCGGGCGGCCCAACGACGATGGCCTTGTCACCGTCCTTGAGGCCGAGCTTCCGGATCAGGCTCTTGCCGGAATAGCCCGCAGCGGCGGACGCCGAACCCGTCTTGGCTGCGGCCTTCTTCGGGGCGGGTTTCTTCAGGGCGGCGGTCATCATCATGCACGCAGCAGTTCGTTGACGGAGGTCTTCGAGCGCGTGCCGGCGTCGACCTGCTTGACGATCACCGCGCAGTAGAGCGATGGCGTCCAGTTCTGGCCCGGCATGGGCTGCGAGCCCGGACGGTTGCCGGCGACGACGACGGAGTAAGGCGGGACTTCGCCATACAACGTTTCGCCCGTGGCGCGGTTCACGATCGGGGTGGATTGACCGAGATAGACGCCCATGCCGATGACCGAGCCTTCGCGTACGATGACACCTTCGGCGACTTCGGAGCGGGCGCCGACGAAGCAGTTGTCCTCGATGATGACGGGGTTGGCCTGAAGCGGCTCCAGCACGCCGCCGATGCCGACGCCGCCGGAGAGGTGGCAGTGCTTGCCGATCTGGGCGCAGGAACCGACCGTGGTCCATGTGTCCACCATCGTGCCTTCGCCGACATAGGCGCCGATGTTGACGAAGGAGGGCATCAGCACCGCGTCCTTTGCGATGAACGAGCCGCGGCGCACGACAGCCCCGGGTACGGCGCGGAATCCGCCGGCGGAGAATTGTGCGTCTGTCCAGCCTTCGAACTTGGTGGGGACTTTATCCCAGTAGGGGCCGGGCTGCTGGCCGGCGGCGCCCATGGAGCGGTTGGGGTTAAGGCGGAAGGAGAGAAGCACGGCCTTCTTTAGCCACTGGTTGACGCTCCAGGCTCCGGATGCGTCCTTCTGGGCGACACGCATCGCGCCGGAATCCAGAGCGGCGAGTGCATCTTCCACGGCTGTCCGAACCGCGCCCTGCGTGGTCGCCGAAAGAGACGTGCGCTCTTCCCACGCCGCGTTGATCGTTGCTTCCAGGCTGGTGTCCGCCATGGCTGGCCTCCCGACAGAATGCACGGGGGCATTACCTCGTCCTGAGGACGTAGCCAAACGGATTCCGCGTGGCTTCGCGCCGCGTCTTCAGAGGCGTCAGGGCGCTTTGGCCGGGCCGAAAGCGCTATCGAAGAACTGGTAAACCAACTTGCCGTCTTCCGGCGGGGCGGTTTCGACGAATTTCTCGGGACGGTAGCGCCGCGCTTCGCAGTTCTCGTTGCCGAGGATCGCGAACTGCGAGCGCGCCGTGCAGAACACCGTGGCGGCGCCGTTAAGCGTGCGGATGCCATCGTCGGTCGACATCTCGGCGAAGACATAGTGCGGCGCCGTGATCAGGCTTTCGTCGACCGCGCGCACGCACTGGTTGGCGTCAAGCACCCACCAGCCGCGCGATTCCAGTCCGTCGGGGCGGCTGCGCGCCATGGCGGCGAGGATGCGGTTGCCGGTGCGGTTGCACAGCTCCATGCCGACCTGGCGGGCGCGGCGGTTGGCGACGTTCTCGAGCTCGTCGATGATCTTCTGCACGGGGGCCGTGGAGGGCATCTTCTGCTCGGCGAGGAAGGCAGCAATCGCGGCGCGGCTCTCGCGGCCGAGAATGCCGTCGACAACGTCCTGGAAAATGCCGGCGTCATTCAGCAGGCGCTGGATGCCGGCGTTCTGAGGGGACTGCGAACCCTTGTTGTAGAGTTCGGTCTCGGTGAACGTCATCGTGCCGCCGCCCCCCCCCTCGAAGCGGACGGCGACGAAGCCGCGTTCCTCCAGTCCCATTGATTCGCAGGAGGAGGGGTTCTCGATCGCGAACGAGCCGGCAACGTCGACGCACAGCGGCGTCTTGCCCGACCAGCTCTGGCCGCCGCGATGGGCCTTGGATGAGCGGGCATAGACGAAGTGCGCGCCTTCCTGGATCGGGCCTTCGACCGCTATCTCGCAATCGCCCGGCCGCAGCCGCGTCCATCCTTCGACGATGACATCATCACCTTCCGGCCGGCCCGTGGCGGCCTCTATCACATAGCTGGTGCGGTTGCAGAGCCGCCAGCCATTGTCTCCGCCCTGGGCGGAAGAGGGGATGACAAGGACGCCCGCGAACGCGGCCAATCCGGCCAGCGTCAGGAGAATCCTAGCAAACCAGCGTTCCCGCACCATGTTCGGTGAACAGCTCCATAAGAAGGGCGTGAGGCTTCCGACCGTCGAGAATGACGGCCGCTTCGACTCCCTTTTCCACCGCTTGGATGGCCGTTTCAAGCTTGGGAATCATACCGCCTTTTGCGGTGCCGTCGGCGATCAGCCCACGCGCCTCCGAAACGGTCAACTGTTTGATTAGATTGCCCGACTTGTCGAGCACGCCGGTGACGTCGGTGAGGAACAGCACGCGCTTGGCCTTGAGGGCGCCGGCCACCGCGCCGGCGGCTGTATCCGCGTTGATGTTGAAGCTCTGGCCGTCGGGACCGACGCCGACAGGCGCCACGACCGGAATGAAATCATCTTCGGCCTGACGCGCCAGCGCGTTGAGGACCGACGGGTCCACCTTGTCCGGTTCGCCAACGAAACCAAGATCGACCACGCGCTCGATGTTCGAATCGGGGTCCTTCTTGGTCTTGGTGGCTTTCGTGGCGGTGATCAGGTTGGCGTCGGACCCGGCAAGGCCCACGGCCTTGCCACCGGCTGCATTGATCGCGCGCACGATGGATTTGTTGATCGAGCCGGCCAGCACCATCTCGACGATCTCCATCGAGGCGGCGTCGGTGACGCGCAGCCCATCCTCGAAGCGCGACACAATGCCCAGTTTTTCCAGCATGCGGCCAATCTGCGGGCCACCGCCGTGGACGACCACAGGGTTGATGCCCAGAAGCTTCAGCAGCACGACGTCCTTGGCGAACAGTTGGGAAAGCTCGCCATTTTCCATGGCGTGGCCGCCGTATTTGATGACCACCGTCTTGTTGTCATAGCGCTGCAGGTAGGGCAGCGCTTCGGACAGCGTGCGCGCCGTCGCGAAGGCGTCGCTGGCCTGGAGGGCGTTGATCGCGGCAAGTTCCGTATCGGTCATGCCGCGCGATCTACAGGGTTTTGGGCTTGGGATGAAGAGCCCAGTTCACCGCAGTTATCTGACCACCGGCAGGATGATGGAGCTTGGGGCGGCCGCCGAGCGATGGATGCTCTGGGTCGCCTTCCGATAATCGCCCGCCTTTGCGAAGAAGATATTGGGGACAAAGGTCTGCGGATTGCGGTCATAGAGCGGGAACAGGGTCGACTGCACCTGCACCATTATCTTGTGGCCCTTCCGGAACACGTGATCGACGTTCGGCAGACCGAATTTGTATTCCTCGACCTTGCCGGGCTTCAGCGCCTCGGGCTTGGCGAAATCCTTATAGTAGCGCCCGCGGAAGATCTCGAACGCCACGCCCATCTGCAGGCCGGCGGTTTCCGGCTGATAGGTGTCCTCGTCTGGATAGACGTCGATCAGCTTCACGACCCAGTCGCTGTCTGTGCCGGTCGTCGAGGCAAAAAGATCGACCTGCGGAGCGCCCATGATGTGCACATCAGCATCAAGCGCGGGCGTGACGTATTCCAGCACGTCGGGCCGGCCCGAGACAAAGCGCTGGTCGTTGATCAGCCACGTGCGCCAGGCATTGGCGTCGCGCATGTGAACGGGTCGCGGCATGAACGGCACGGGCTTCGTCGGGTCGGAGACATAGTCATCGTGCGAGGTCGCGCCGGTCGAGGTTGGCTTCGCCCAGCCGAGTGAGAAATCCGGTTGAAGGTAAAGCGCTGTCGGCTGGCCCATCGGCCACGACTTGGACTCGTTCCACTTGTTGATGCCCGTTTGATAGGTCAGCACGGGCGGCGTCTTCGGATCGGGCGTTCCCTTCAGATAGTGATCGAGGAAAGGCTTCATGTAACGGGTGCGGAAGTCGAGCCCGGTGTCGCCAGGCAGCTTGTACCAGCCGAGTTCGGTCGCCTGATAGTTCACGCCGGAATGCCGCCACGGCCCGATGACAAGATGCAGTTTGTCGTTGCTTCCGTCCTTCGGCTCCAGTGCGTGATAGACTTTCGGCGCGCCGTAGCTGTCTTCCTGATCCCATTGTCCGACGACCAGCATGGTCGGCACTGTCAGCGGCTTGTCTTTGAACCAGCGGTCAACCGCCTGTTCGGACCAGAACGAAGTGTAGGCCGGGTTCTGGAAAAGCTTCTGCACGAAGGGATAGGATTCCAGGCCATACTTCTTCGCATAGTCGCCGGCCGAGCCTGCATTGAGGAATCTGAGGTAATCGTCGCCAGAGCCATTCGCGACCGAGTCGTTGTCGCCGGCATTGGTCGTCATCGACGTCACATAGTCGAAGTTCGGCTGGCGGAACGCGCCGTTGTGGAACCAGTCATCGCCCATCCAGCCATCGACCATTGGGCTCTGCGGCACTGATGCCTTCAGGGCAGGGTGAGGATTGATCGTAGCGACCAGCGCAGTGAATCCGACATAGGACGAGCCGGTGATGCCGATACTGCCGTTTGTCTCCGGTACGTTCTTCACCAGCCAGTCGATCGTGTCGTAGGCGTCGGTCGACTCGTCGACGCTGGTCTTGTTGAGGGCGCCGATGATCGGGCGGTTCATCACGAACTCGCCTTCGGATTTATTGCGGCCGCGGATGTCCTGATAGACGCGGATATAGCCGTCATTGACGAATTCGGCGTCCATAACTGGCAGGATGTCGACGAGGCGCTGGCTGCCCATGCGCGAGGTGCTGCGATCGGCGTTGTAGGGGGTCCGCGTCAGCAGGATCGGCGCGTTCCTCGTGCCCTTGTACATCGCGATGACCGTGAACAGCTTCGCGCCATCCCGCATGGGGATCATCACTTCCTTGCGGATGAAATCCGCCTCGGGGCGCGTGAAGCTGTAGCTGGGGTTCATCTCCGGCGTCATCGGTGTGATGACCGGTGGCTGCTGCGCGATTGCGATTGCAGAGACGCCAAGCGCTGCTGCGATACCCACGACCAACAGAAGCTTGCGTTTCATGCGGATGGTCTCCCGACGCGGCAGCGATCCTTACTTCATCAGTTCCGCAGGCGATAGCCCGTCTTGAAGATCCAGCCGACGATGCCGAGCAGGATCAGGATGAAGGCGAACGTGACGCCCAGGCTGACCGCGACATTATCGCCTTCGAGCCCGAAGAAGGCCCAGCGATAGCCCGAGATCAGGTGAACCACAGGGTTTAGCTGGGCGATGCCCTGCCAGTCCTTGGGCAGCATGTCGATCGTGTAGAACGCGCCGCCAAGGAATGTCAGCGGGGTGACGATCAACATCGGGATGAAGTTCAGTTGTTCGAAGCTCTCCGCCCAGATGCCGATGATGAAGCCGAACAGGCTGAAGCCGAAGGACACCAGGATCAGGAACACGACCATCTCGACCGGATGCAGGATCGGGACAGGCACGAACAGAAAGGCGGTCGCGAGGATGACGAGGCCGAGGATGACGGATTTGGTCGCGGCGGCGCCCACGAAGGCGATGACGATTTCGAGGTAGGACACCGGGGCGGAGAGCAGTTCGTAGATCGTACCAGTGAATTTCGGGAAATAGATGCCGAAGCTCGCGTTGAAGATCGAGTTGGTGAAAATCGAGAGCATGATCAGGCCGGGTACCAGGAATGTGCCATAGGACAGTCCGTCGACCACGGGCTCCATCCTGTTGCCGATGGCCGAGCCGAACACCACGAAGTAGAGCGCCGTGGTGATCACGGGCGTTGCAAGGCTTTCGCCAATCGTGCGGAAGAAGCGCACCATCTGGAAGCGGTACATCGCCCAGATGCTGTGGCCGTTGAAGCTCAGGGGGCTGCTGGAGACGGCAGGCCGGGCGGGCGCGGCGAGCGTGGAAGCGGATGCCTGATTCATCGGATCAGCCTTTCACGCCAGCAGTTTCAGGGATAGCGGGCGCGTGGACCAGGCTGACGAAGATGTCTTCAAGCGAGGACGACTTGGTGTCGAGATCCTTGAACTGGACGCCTGTTTCGCTCATGTGGCGGATCAGTGAGGCGACGCCGGTTCGGTCGGCGGTTGTGTCGAACGTGTAGTCCAGGCGGCGGCCTTCATCGCGCAGGACTATGTCCCAATTCTTGAAGGTATCGGGCAGGGCGACGAGCGGTTCGACCAGTTCGAACGAGACCTGCTTCTTGCCGAGCTTTTTCATCAGCGTTGTCTTTTCCTCAACGACGATGAGTTCGCCCTTCGAGATGACGCCCACGCGGTCAGCCATCTCTTCGGCTTCCTCGATATAGTGGGTAGTGAGGATGATGGTGACGCCGCGTTCGCGCATGGTGCGCACCAGCGCCCACATGTCGCGACGCAGTTCGACGTCGACGCCGGCGGTGGGTTCGTCGAGGAACAGGATTTCAGGTTCGTGGCTAAGCGCCTTGGCGATCAGGACGCGCCGCTTCATGCCGCCCGACAGCGCCATGAGCTTGGTGTCCTTCTTGTCCCAGAGGGATAGGTCCTTCAGCACTTTCTCGACATGCGCATGATTGGGCGGCAGGCCGAACAGTCCGCGCGAGTAGTTCGTTACGGCCCAGACCGTCTCGAACATGTCGATGTGCATTTCCTGGGGGACGAGGCCGATGATGCTCCGCGCGGCGCGGAACTCCTTTTGTGCATCCAGGCCGTTCACGAGAATGGTTCCCGTCGTCGGCGTGACGATGCCACAGACCGCGTTGATCAACGTGGACTTGCCGGCGCCATTGGGGCCGAGCAGGGCGAATATCTCGCCCTTGTTGATCTCTAGATCGACATGCTTGAGGGCCTGCAGGCCGCCCTTGTAGGACTTGCTGAGGCCCCGGATCGACAGAACGGGTGGCATGTGGCGGAGGTCCCCAGCGTTTGTTGTTATGGCTCTTGAGGCGGCCAAGGGCGATGTGGGGCCCGTGGCCGTCCCTGTCCAGAGGACGGACAAGGAATATCAAAACCGACATGGTCGCGTAATTGTTTAGCGTGGGCGTAGAGCCCATAGCTGCCATGACGCTGGCAGGAGCGATGGATCGAAACCGCCCTGTCAGCCGGTCAGCGACATGATGGTGGCGCGCAGTTCCGGCAGCCCGAGGCCCTTCTCGCTGGACGTTGCGATCACGTGCGGGTGGGCGGCCGGCTGTTTCATCAGCGCGGTCTTGGTCGCCTCGATCACGTCGGCGAGTTCCGATTTCTTGATCTTGTCGGTCTTGGTCAGCACGACCTGGTATTGGACGGCATTGCTGTCGAGTTGTTCCATCACGCCGCGATCGACGTCGCCCACGCCGCGCCGTGCGTCGATCAGCATGAACACGCGGCGCAGGGTGGGGCGCTTGCGCAGATAGTCGAGGTTAAGCTTGCTCCAGACGTCGACGTTCTTCTTCGGCGCTTCGGCGAAGCCATAGCCAGGCAGGTCAACGATATAGAACTTGCCGTCGGCGAGATCGAAGAAGTTGATCTCCTGTGTGCGGCCGGGCGTGTTCGAGGCGCGCGCGAGGTTCTTGCGGTTGCACAGCGCGTTGATCAGGCTCGACTTGCCGACGTTGGAGCGGCCGGCGAAGGCGATCTCGGGTCGGTCGGGTTCAGGCAGGCCTTTGATGGCGACGACGCCCTTCACGAAGGCGACGTTGCCCGCAAACAGCTTGCGCGCAGCTTCCAGCTGTTCAGGCGTAAAGTCGGTCATACTGCTCCAGCGGCCTAGGCCGCCTTCTTGCTGCCGAACCGCTTCTTGATCCACTTGTCGATTTCGGTCTCGACGCCGGTGCGGCGCATGATGATGTACTGCTGGATCATCGAGATGATGTTCGACCAGACATAGTAGATCACGAGGCCTGCGGCGAAGCCGGCGAACAGCACGGTGAACACCAGCGGGATCCATTTCATGATCGAGGCCTGCATCTTGTCGGCGGGCGGGGCCGACAGGCTCTGCAGGCCGAACATGGTGAGACCGTAGAGGATCGGCCAGACGCCGATGCCCAGCAGGCCGCCGATCAGCGGAACCGAGCGCGGCTCCCACGGGATCAAGCCGAACAGGTTGAAGATCGAAGTGGGATCGCCCGCCGACATGTCGCGGATCCAGCCGACGAAGGGCGTATGGCGCATTTCGATCGTGACGTTCAACACGTGGAACAGCGAGTAGAACACGAACATAGTCGGGATGAGCGGCAGGCAGCCTGCCAGCGGATTGACCTTTTCGCGCTGCATGAGCTTGGCCTGTTCGGCCCGCAAGCGCTGCGGATCTGCCTTGAAGCGCTCCTGAATACTCTTCAGCTCGGGCTGGATCAGCCGCATCTTCGACATCGACTTGTACATGTTGAATTGCAGCGGGAAGAACACGGTCTTCACCACGACGGTCAGCGCAAGAATGGCGAGCGCGAAGGCGCCGAACCAGCCTTCGAACGTCTTCAGCAGCCAGAAGAACGGTTTGGTGATGAAGAACATGAAGCTCCAGTCCACCGCGTCCGTGAACGAAGGGATCGGGCTTGTCTTGTCGTGTTCGTAGCGCTCGAGCACGTTGACGCGCTTGGCGCCGGCGAAGACGCGCGCGGTCTTGGTGATCGACGCGTTCGGCTGGATCACGTACGGCGTCAGATCGTAACCGGCGACGAACGTGGTCTGGCCGTTGAGCTTGTCGGCGCGCGCGATCATCTGCACTTCTTCGCCTTGTTCCGGGATCGCCGCGCCCATCCAGTACTTGGTCGTCAGTGCATTCCAGCCGCCGGTGACGGCGCGCTGCACGGCTTTCCCGTTGTTGAGGTCATGATAGTTGACCATCTGGTTCTTTTCAGTGCCGTACACGCCCAGAGCGCCGCGGTGCGCGCCTTGCTCGGCGTGCGGGGTATTGATCAGGTCGTTGGTCTGGCGCTGACGCAGTTCAGATTTCTGGGTCAGCGTTATCGGCTCGGCGCCCGTGTTGGTGACGACATCCTTCACGGTGAAGAGATAGTCGCTATCAACCGTGATCTCGCGATCGATCTTCACGACCGGCGTCACATAGGACAGCGTCAGCGGATTTGTCGTCGTCAGCGGGCCGGCGCTCGTCTGGGTCCAGACGACGCTGTCTGTCGAGGTGGTCGGCGTGGTCCAGGCGACAGTTGCGTAGAAGGCGCGCTCGGTGCCTTCCGGAGCCATGAGCTTGATTTCGCCAGCCGGGTTCTTTGCTTCCTTGTCTTCGATCGTATCGTAGAAGCCTTTCAGCTGAACGTCGTCGATGCGCGCGCCGAGCAGGGAGATCGAACCTTCGATGGCGGGGGCGTCGAGCGCAACGCGCGCACCCGCGGCAAGCCCTCCGGCCACCACTTCTTCACGCTGGCGGATGGTAGGCGCCGGAGCCGTCGACTGTGTGACGGCGTTCTTTTGAGCCTGATCCAGCGCGGCCTGACGCGCCTTCTGCTGAGGATCCAGCACGAGCACGTTGTAGATCATGAACAGCCCGAAACACAGGACAAGGGCCAGCAGGAGGTTACGCTGGTCGTTCTGTTCCATGGGATCAGGCCCTGGCGGGAGGGGTGGGTCCGGCACCCGATGGCGGGGCGTCACCGGAAATGAAGCGGCGGCGGAGGCTTATCAACGCCTTTTCCAGATCGTCAAGCAAACGGGGCCAGGCGGCCGTGCCGGTTTCCTGGCGGGCGACGATCACATAGTCCACGCCTGCAACGCCAAGAAGGGGAAGCAGCTGGCGGGCGGCCTCGCGAAGCCGGCGCCGGGCCCGGTTGCGGACCACGGAACCCCCGACCTTCTTGGTGGCGGTGAATCCGAGGCCAAGGACAGGACGAGGCTGGCCGCGACGGCGCGCCTGAACCACCACCAGCCGGCGGCGTTCGGCATAACCCTCTGCAACATAAAGAAATTCACGTCGAACGCGCAGGCGTTCGATCAGCAATGGCGATGGATTGCTAAATGTCGAGCTTAGGCGCTCAGACGCTTCCGGCCCTTGGCGCGGCGAGAGGCGAGAACCTTCTGGCCGTTCTTGGTCGCCATACGCGCGCGGAACCCGTGGCGCCGTTTGCGCTTCAGGTTGCTGGGCTGGAAAGTCCTCTTGGTGGCCACGGGTCACTGCCCCTTATTCCTTCGCGGAGCCGGGGGAACTACATGCCCCTCCGGGTCGAGTCAAGCACGGCGAGCAAGACGCCTAAAAGCGCCTCCTGCGACGGATTTGCAATCCGTTTTGCGTTCAAGTCGGGTATATGAATCAAAAGGACGCGACCGGACGGGGAGCCGGCGTGATCCGATTGAAGGCGTGGCCCACGCGCTTTCCAGCCAGAAGGAGACGGCGGGCATGCCGCCGCACGTGAGCTTGTCGCCCGGTCCCGGGAAATGTGCGGGGGCGGAAAACTGAGCGAAACGCATCAATTCGATGCTGGCGTTGCCGTGGCGGAGCCGCTGTCCGCCGCGAAGCCTCGCGTATTTTCCGGCCTGCGCGGCCGGCTCCTGTTGCTGACCGCCGGCTTTGTCCTGTTCGCCGAATTGCTGATTTACCCTGTCCTGGCGGGCACCTACCGCAACAACTGGCTGGAGCAGCGCGCCCAAGCCGCACAGATCGCCGCGCTGGCCGTTGAAGCAGCTCCCGACGGCCGCGTGAGCGAAGAGCTTTCGCGCCAGTTGCTCAGCCGGGCGCAGGTGGTCTCGGTCGTCGTGCAGGAACAGGATTTCCGTGGCGAGATCCTGCCGCCTTCGATCGACATCAGCGGCGATCTCATCGCGATCGATCTCCGCTCCGAAGGCATGATCGATGGCACGCTGGGTGCCTTCGGCCACATGTTCGCGCCGAAGGGACGGTTCCTGCGGGTCATCCTCACGCCATCAATGACTCAGGATGCGGTGATGGAGATCATCGTTCCCGAAGCCGCGCTGAAGGACGGGATCATCGCCTTCTCGCGGACACTGCTGCTTGTCTCCCTGATCGTGTCGGCGGTCGTGGGCGCGCTCGTCTATTTCGCGATCTACCGGCTGGTGGTGCGGCCCATGCGGCGGCTGACCGATGGCATCGTCGCGTTCTCGGAAGCGCCGGAAGCGGCCGTCATCGAGGCGATGCCCGGGGAGAGTGACGAGATGCAGCGCGCCAACTCCGCACTGCAGAGCATGCAGCGAACGGTGTCCGCTTCCCTGAGGCAGCGCAAGCGGTTGGCCGAGCTGGGTGAGGCCGTCGCCAAGATCAACCACGACCTTCGCAATTCCTTGTCGGCCGCGCAGATCGTGTCGGAGGGTCTTGCGCAATCGGACGATCCCCGCGTGAAGCGTGCCGCGCCACGCCTCGAACGCGCAATCGAACGCGCCATCAACCTTGCGGAGGCGACGCTCAGCTACGGAAGCGCCGAGCCATCGCGTCCATCGCTAAGCCCGGTCAATCTCAATGCCGCTGTCGAGGAGGCCGCAGCCGAGGCGATGGCCGGATGCGGCGACATCGAGTGGCGGCTAGAAGCGGTTGCGCCGGTGACTGCGATGGCTGACCCCGACCATGTCCACCGCATCATCGCCAACCTGGTGCGCAACTCGGCTCGCGCCATTCGCGATCAAGCTGGCCGCAAGGCGCCGGGACGCATCTCTGCCGCGATCCGCCGCGAGGGTGATATGGCGGTGGTCGAGATTTCCGACAATGGCCCCGGGGTTCCCGATGCTGTGGTGAAACGGCTATTCCAGCCATTCGCGGGGTCTGCTTCGCGGGGCGGGGCAGGCCTTGGCCTTGCCATCGCCCGCGAGCTGGCCCGCGGGATGAAGGGCGACCTCGAAATGACGCGCAACGGGCCCGAAGGTGCGTCCTTCACGTTGCGCACGCCGCTCTGCGGTTGAGCCACCCATGCGAATGGGCGGCAGCGTCTCCGCTGCCGCCAATCCTTCATCATGACGCGTGCGTTTAGCTCGGCGACTTCGTCACGTCGTCAGCTGGCGAGTCATCGAGCGCCCGAATCTGCGTGAGGTGAGCATCGACCACGGGGGTCATCTTGGTAGCGAAGGCCTGAAGTCCCGCATCCTTGCCGTTGGCGGAGAAGTCCTTCATCAGGCTCAGCGTGTTCTCGTGAGCTTCCGTCTGCTGGTCGATGTAGTTGTCGTCGAAGTCCTCGACCGAGGCGTTGCGCAGTTGATCGAGCTGGCTTGTGAAGGCGCTGTCGAGCTGCGTGGGCTGCGTTACGAGCGCGGCCGAGGCGAGGGGCTGCAGTTCCGTTGAAGCGGCGGTGTGAGCGTCGAGCATCGCCTGAGCGAAGTCCTTCACCGACTGCACCTTCGAGCGTTCCAGCGCGATCTTTGCGGCTTCGATCTCGTACATATTGGACAGGGTCGCCTTCTCGACGAAGTTGATCACCCCGGAGTCGACCTCTTCCGTGACGACGGTGGTGTTGCCATCGACAGCGACTTCGGTCGAATTCGAGGCCTGGCTGGCAGGGTTTTCGGGGCCGCAGGCTGCAAGGCTCACGGCCAGCGCGGACGCGGCCACCAAAAGCGGGAACTTCATCTGCATCACGTCTCTCCTGATGATGTCGTTCGCGCCGGCAATGCGCCGCCGCGTCAGGAGGGGGAACGTTAATGCCATGCACCGGTTCCGGCTTTTGCCGGGTTCCAGCGTGACGATGCAGTAAGACGTTTTGGGGAGCAGGGCGCTCTACAGCAAGCAGCGCTAGCGCACGGCCTCCAACGCCACGCCCTCACGCCTCGGATCCGCTCCGCCTTCGAGATGATCCTTGCGCACGACAATCAGGTTCAGACCGGATACTTCGCCGGAAACCTCCTGCACCTTGAAGCCCTGCTGGGTCAACATCTCCGCCCACTGGCGGCCCGTCGCATTGGGACCAGCCTTGGCGTCCGACGTTTCAACGCGGACCGTCTGTCCGCGTGCGATCACGTTGGGCAGAGCGGCGGCTTCCTGCGCCGAGCGGCCCCAGTCGAGCACGGCAACCAGCGTCTTAGAGACATAACCGACGATGGAGTTCCCGCCGGGCGATCCGGTGACCATGAAGACATCGCCCGAAGCATCGAACACGATGGTTGGCGACATTGACGAGCGCGGGCGTTTGCCGGGCCCTGGAGCGTTGGCGACCACCTTGCCGCCCAGCGTCGGCGGGCGCGTGAAGTCTGTCAGTTCGTTGTTGAGCAGGAAGCCGTTGGTCCAGCGCTGCGATCCGAACGGGCCTTCGACCGTCGCCGTGAAGGAGACGGCGTTTCCTTCGAAGTCGATGAAGGACATGTGCGTCGTGCCCGCTTGGGCCGTGTTGGCGTCGCGGCCCCACATGTCCACGATCGGTTTGCCATGCAGGACAGCTCCCGGATCTCCCGGCAGAGGGGCTTCGCCCGGATCAAAGCCGCTGTTGGCCCGCGCTTCAATGTAGGCGGGGTTCAGCAGATCAGCGACGGGCACGGCCACATGATCGGGGTCGGCGACGTAGTGGTCGCGGTCGGCGTAACCGAGCTGCTGGGCGAGCACGAAATCGCGCAGCAGCGTCTCGTCGGTGAAATCGTCGCTCTTCGAGGTGAGTTCCCCGTAGAGCGACATGATCTGGTTCATCGCCACACCGCCCGAAGAGGAGGGCGGCGCGGAGCAGATACGATAGACGTCGTATGAACCGCAAAGCGCAGGCTTCTCGAGCGCGCGATAGTTCGCGAGGTCTTCAAGCGTCAGCGAACCCTTGATGTCGCCGGACTGCACGGCGGCGACAATGTCCGCCGCAATCTTGCCCGAGTAGAACGCAGAGGGGCCATCCTTGCCAACCGCGCGCAGTGTTGCCGCATACTCCGGATTGGTGCGGCGATCGCCGACCGCCAGCGCCTTGCCGTTCGGAAAGAAGTAGGCCGCGCTTGCCGGATTGGTTCCGAGTGGCCCGCTCTGGAAGCGTGGACCCAGCGAGCCGGCAAGACGCGGGCTCACGATGAAGCCTTCGTCGGCAAGCTTGATCGCGGCGTCGAAGTTCGACGCCCATGGACGCCTGCCATACTTTTCATGAGCCGCCTTGTAGAGCGCGATGGCTCCTGGCGTACCGACCGACTTGCCCGAAAGGATCGCCTGAACGAAGCCAAGATTCTGTCCGTCGACGGTGAAGTAATCCGGAGTGGCCGCAGCCGGCGCTGTCTCGCGTCCGTCGAACACGGTCGTGGTATTGGACTTGCGA
Source organism: Hyphomonadaceae bacterium UBA7672 (assembly GCA_002483135.1). Lineage (GTDB taxonomy): Bacteria > Pseudomonadota > Alphaproteobacteria > Caulobacterales > Hyphomonadaceae > UBA7672. The sequence continues at coordinate 44,347 of DLHI01000010.1, forward strand.
TCGTACACGACCATGTAGCCGCCGCCGCCGAGGCCCGAGCTTTGCGGTTCGACGAGGCCCAGCACGGCATGCGCGGCGATGGCGGCGTCAACGGCGCTGCCGCCAGCCTTCATCACTTCCAGCGCTGCCTCGACAGCGCGCTTGTCTGCCGCGGCCGCCATGGAGCGATCAGACAGACGCCAGGCGCCGGCTGCTGGGGCTGCAGCTGGCGCCAGGCCCTGTGGGGCGGTGCAAGCGGTCATCCCGGCCGAGGCAAGGCCAACGGCGAGGAGGCCGCCCAAAAGGGAAAGGCGCCCGGACTTCCTGAAGCGCAGCGCAACCGATGCCATATCCACTCCTGAATGTTGCGCAGCCTGCGCCGCACGGTCATACAGGCCTTATACCGTCCTGCGGCGACGGCAACTCAACCGTGCTGTAAGGCTTGCGAAAATGCGTCGAGGCGCCTCATGACAGCTCGCCCTGGGCCCCTCAACCTCATCACCGACGTCGGCGGGCTTTCCGTCGGAAACGCGGATGATCCTGGCGTCGCAACAGGCGTTAGCGTGATCCGCCCGCACGCGCGCGCCGTGGCGGCCGTGGCGGTGGCCGGTGGCGGGCCGGGAACGCGGGAGACCGACGCCCTTGCCACCGACACGCTGGTTGATGCGGTGGACGCCATCGTGCTCTCGGGCGGGTCGGTCTATGGGCTTGCCGCGGCGGACGGCGTCGCGTCCGTCCTGGGTGCGCAGGGGCAGGGCTATGCGATGGTCGGGCGAGCGGGCGTTCCCGTATCGCCGATCGTACCGGCAGCGATCCTGTACGATCTCGCCAATGGCGGCGACAAGGCTTGGGGCGAGACGCCGCCCTATCGCGATCTCGCGGTACGCGCGCTAAAGGCGGCGGGCGAGCAGCATGGCATCGGCCGCGTCGGCGCAGGATATGGCGCACGTGCAGGAGGTGGCCCTGGCGGACTCGGCTCCGCCAGCGTGGTGACGCATGATGGGCTCGCGGTCGGCGCGCTCGCGGCGGTGAATGCGCATGGGTCTGTTCGCATGCCGGGGACCGATGCGTTCTGGGCCTGGCCGTACGAACAGGACATCCCGGGCAAGGGCTGGGAGTTCGGCGGCGCGCGGCCGCCGCAAGGGTCCTCATTCGATCTCGACGACTGGGGTCAGGCGAAGAGCAATCCCGGCATGCAGTCGACCACAGCGCCGGAGAGCGGCGGCCGCACCAACACGACGCTGGGATGCGTTGCCGTGAATGTGGCGCTTACGCCCGCCGAGGCGCAGCGTGTCGCCAAGATGGCGCTGGCAGGCGTCGCCCGCGCCGTTCGCCCTGCGTTCGCGCCATTCGATGGTGATGTCGTGTTCTGCCTCTCCACCGCGCAGATCGAGGGCAGCGGCCTGCGCCCCTTCCTCATCGCCCGCCTGGGCGAACTCGCCGCAAGTACGCTCGCGCGCGCAATAGCCCGAGGCGTCCACGCCGCCGGCGGGTGACTGGTTTCTCCCTGCGCGGAAGCCCAACTGGCGCGCCCGAAAGGATTCGAACCTCTGACCCCCAGATTCGTAGTCTGGTGCTCTATCCAGCTGAGCTACGGGCGCGGCCTGTCGTTGGAGGCGGGGTTGTATATGCGGGCGGGGGCGGGCGCAAGGGTGTTGGCGTTGGCAGCCTTCGGGCTGTGAAACCTTGAAAAACATGAGATTCTCGACGGGTCGGGTTGCAGGGTGTTACACGGCGGACGAGGCCCTGTATCGCGCGCGGCCCGCGTTACGGCTCTCCGGGAGCGGGCATCGCGGCGGGATCGCTGACGAGACGGACCACTGAAGGCTCGCTTGAGCGCCTGCATCACAAGGCCCAGAGTGGGGCCATGGACGAGCAGCTTCCGGTCATTGATGTATCTCCCCTGTTTGGGAACGACCCAACCGCGCGCGCACGAACTGCGGGGCAAATTGGCGCCGCCTGCAGGTCGCTGGGTTTCTTCTACGCCTCGGGACACGCGATATCGGCGGCGACATTGGACCGGATCGATGCGGCCAGCCGCCGCTTCTTCGCGCTGCCTGAGGTCGAGAAAATGAAAATCGCCATGGCGCGGGGCGGGCGAGCCTGGCGTGGGTTCTTCCCGGTTGGCGGCGAACTGACGTCTGGCAGGCCTGACATCAAGGAGGGCCTCTATCTCGGTGAGGATCTGGGGCCCGACGATCCGCGTGTGGCGGCGCAACTCCCTTTGCATGGCGCCAATCTCTATCCGGAGAGTGTCCCTGAACTTCGCGGCGCCGTCGAAAAATTCATGACCGGCGCCGAGCGCACGGCGCATGCAATCATGGAGGGCATCGCCGCCAGTCTTGACCTCGAGGCGCAGTATTTTCGCGATACCTACACTAGGCGTCCGACCATGCTGTTTCGCATCTTCCACTATCCGGCCTCGGATGCCGGGGCGGGGTGGGGCGTCGGCGAGCACACGGACTATGGCCTGCTGACTCTGCTGGCGCAGGACGACAGTGGCGGACTTGAGGTGAAGACGCCGGGTGGATGGCTTACCGCTCCGCCGATTCCCGGCGCCTTGCTGTGCAATATCGGCGACATGCTCGACCGCCTGACGGGCGGGGTCTATCGCTCAACACCGCATCGCGTGCTGAATGTCAGCGGGCGGTCGCGGCTATCGTTTCCGTTCTTCTTTGACCCAGCCTTCGAGGCGCGGATCGAGCCGCTACCGGGAGGTCATGCGCATGACGACAGCGGCGAGCGGTGGGACAAGGCCAATGTCCATGCGTTCGACGGGACCTATGGCGACTATCTGCTCGCAAAAGTCGGCAAGGTGTTTCCGGATCTTGCTGGTGCGGTCTCCTGAACGACCACGTTCCTTGGTGATTAGGCGCGCGTCCAGTCCATGATCCAGTTCCAGTCCCACCTCTTGCCGCCATCGCGGCTGACGCCCTGGCGCCAGCGGCAGGATGTTTTCGTGATCTTGTCCCACAGGCCGATCACCTTGATTGGGGTGTCGCCGTCCTGGTCGTCCGACAGGAACACGCCATCGCCGTTGACGAAGCCCCCGGTGACGCCTTCGGACCCGACGATCCCGAACTTGGCGTTCATCCAGTAGTCGCTCCAGACCAGCGTTTCGCGATTGAGCGTGCGCAGACCCATGCCGCTGAAGTCGCGCGCGGGGATGCGCAGTTCCTCGACGCTGGCGACCCCGCCGAGAATGCTCCAGCAGGTGGCCTCGCCCTCGAACTTGTCCCACTCGCCTGGGGACTTGAGGCGCTGGTGCGCGATCTTCCATTCGCCGTGGAGGAAGTCGAAGTCACCCGGCTTTCCGGGCGCCGCCGGAGCCAGATAGTCGGGCGAGGGCTGCGCAAACGCATCGCCGATCAGGGCCGCAGCGCCAAGCGCCACGCCTGCATTCACCACAAGCCGCCGGTCGGGGTTCATTGATCTGTCCTGCCTGATGCCCCGCAGGGCGACATGCGAACACTATTCCTGTATACATGACAGATCGTGTCAGTATTTCCCGGGGCGCTGAAATATGCGGGCGAGCCGTCTGCTTTCAATTCTTATCCTCCTGCAGATGCGCGGGCGACTTTCGGCCGAAGCGCTTGCCGCCGAGTTCGAAGTTTCGGTGCGGACGATCTATCGTGACATAGACGAGCTGAGCGCGGCCGGCGTGCCTGTTTATGCCGAGCGGGGCCGAGCGGGTGGCTTTGAATTGCATGAGGGGTATCGGACCAAGCTGACGGGGCTCACCCGCAACGAGGCCGAGGCGCTGTTGCTCGCAGGCGCGGGCGGTGCGGCGGCCGATCTTGGACTTGGCGCGGAGGCTGCTGCCGCACAACTGAAACTGCTGGCAAGCCTGCCTGCAGATTCGGGCGCAAGCGCGCAACGCGTGGCGGCGCGTTTCCATCTTGATCCCATGCCTTGGTATGCGCGGATCCAGCCGCCGGGCGTCCTTCCCGCGCTCGCATCCGCCGTCTGGCAGGACCGGCGCGTGCGCATCACGTATGAGAGCTGGAAGGAGACTGTGGGACGGGAGGTCGATCCGCTTGGTCTCGTTCTCAAGGCGGGTGTCTGGTATCTGGTCGCGGCTGTGCGGAAAAAGCCGCGAACCTATCGCGTGTCCAACATCCGCGAGCTTGATGTGCTGACGGTCGCCAGTAACCGGCCGCGGCGTTTCGATCTCGCGCGCCATTGGGAGGCGGCCTCGCGTGAGTTCGAGGAGAGGCTGATGAGTGGACGCGCGATCATCCGCGCGTCGCCTGAAGGCCGCCGCCTATTGCGCGACAATTATCCGGCTGCGCACGAAGCGCTCGAAGCCAGGCATACCAAGGTGCAGCCGGCAGGCTGGGTGAAGGCGGAGATACCCATCGAGGGAGATCAGCAGGCCGCGCGTCAGCTACTGCGCCTTGGCGTTGAGGTTGAGGTTCTCGGACCAGCGAGCTTTCGCAAGGCTGTGGCGCTTGAGGCGAAGCGCATCGCGGCGATTTACGGCTAGACGCGCTTGGTCCTATTCGCCATCGGACACGTCGACGCCGGCGAAGATTGGAAGCTCGACCGGATGGGGGCGCCCCTCGCGTTCCAGCTGCCGCGCGCCGGCGAGAATGCCGGGCAGGGCGTGGTTGCCTTCGTGGCAGGCGTATTCGTAGAGCGGTTCAGTGGACACGCGCAGCGCCATCTCTCCGCCCCATGGCTGGGTGTAGAGCGTGGGATCCTCGACGCGGAACTCGTAGAAGATTTCATCCGCTGACCACCGCGTAAACCGCTCGGTGACCTTGCCTGAGGTCGAGATGTAGGAGCGCTGCTTGGGGTGGGAGTTGATCGTCTCGACGATCAGCGTGTCGCCTTCATACCAGCCGATGGAATCGCCGCCCCACCTTGGAATTTCCTTCGGGCCATGCGCGCCGCCGATCGGGATCACGCGCACGTCGTGCACCATCTCGGTGAGGATCATCACTGCGCCGGGCGTTTGCACGATCTGGTATGTGTTGTTGTACATCCCGTTGTTCATGACCGGCCCGGCCCCGCCGGTGAAGCTCATGATGCAGCGTTCAGCGAGCGGCCTGATCTCGAAATCTTCGAAGCCGCCCGTGCGCGTGTTCGCGCGGACGCCAGCCTCGGAATAGGGAATGCGGCCATCGGCCGGTACGGTGATCCAGGACGAGCGGTACTCGCCCTTCACTCGCGCATAGCTCTGGCCGGGGTCCATCCAGAAGCGGTTGTAGGCGCGTGAGGCGTTGCCATCTGAAAGCAGCTGTTGCGACGATTGCTCGTCGATCTTGGAAGCGCCGGATTCCTCGCGGGCGGCGGCGGAATAGACGTTACGGCGCGCAAGATGCTCGGCCGCCTGTTCATCCAGAACGAGGCTTTCTGCGCCTGCCGGGCGTTGCATGCTGGTGAGCGATGTGTTGGTCCAGAAGCCCTGAAGGTCTGGCGCCCCCCATGTGGTACGCGGTCTTTCGTAGTCGGGCCCTGTCTGCGCATGCGCGGCAAGCGATGTTGCGCTGCACAGGACGATAGCCAGCGTGACGCTGCGCATGCGCATCGATTGTCCTCCTCGTGCGGTGTCTGCGAACCGCTTGACGTGAACGTCTCAGAGCGGAGCGAACTTATCAACTGAGATACGCGCAAGGCGCCGTGGGACAGGATCAATTTTTCGGAAGTTCCCCATCGCGCGCGTATTGCTCTGCATGCCGCCGAGGCGCACGATATGAATGCCCGGGCCGTGGGTACGGCCCTTTTCAGGCGTGACTCTTCCGCGTCCACCAAGGACCGGCCCGCGGCCCTTCACCCCACCGTGTGAAGGAGAGCGTCATGAGCGGAGGAAAGGCGGCGACCGTACGTGCGGTCGCCTTGAGCGGACCAAGCGGCGCCGGAAAAACCACTTTGCTCGAGTCCATGTTGAACGCGTCGGGGCGACTGCCGCGACGAGGTTCGGTGGGTCTCGGAACGTCCGTTGGCGATGCAACCGAAGAAGCGCGGGCGCGCGGTCTGTCGACCGAACTGAACGTCGCGGGGTTCGATTATCTCGGTGATCGTTTCATCGTGCTCGACTGCCCCGGTTCTGTCGATTTTGCGGCCGAAGCGGATACCGTGCTACCGCTTGTCGACTTGACCATCGTTGTCGCTGATCCTGATCCCGCGCGCGCCAGTCTGCTGCAGCCGATACTCCGCAGGCTCGACGAGTTGCAGGCGCCGCACTGCATTTTCATCAACAAGATCGACAAGGCGCGGGGGCGCGTGCGGGAACTTGTGGCCGCGATACAGCCCTACAGCCTCGAACCACTGGTCGCACGACAGATTCCGATATGGAATGGATCGGGGGCACTCGGCTACATCGATCTCGCCCTTGAGCGCGCCTATTCCTATGAGCCGGGCAAGCCGTCGCAATTGATCCAGATGCCCGAAGCGGAGCGCGAGCGTGAAGCCGAGGCGCGTTTCCACATGCTCGAAAAGATGGCGGATTTCGACGATCGCCTGATGGAAGAGCTGATCAACGAGAACGAACCGGATCTCGACCACGTCATGTCGAACCTCGCCAGTGAACTCAGCCGCATGCAGATCGTGCCGGTCTTCCTTGGCTCGGCGGAGCATGGCTCGGGCGTGCGTCGCTTGCTCAAAGCGCTGCGCCACGAAACGCCGCCACTTGGGTCGGCTGTCGCGCGGGTTGCAGCTGATGGGCCGTCGGCCGCCGTGATCAGAACGCGCCATGCTGGCCAGGCGGGCCGGCAGACGATGGTGCGCGTGATGTCCGGCGAGGTGCGTGACGGCGACCAGGTTACGTTGCCTGATGGATCGTCGGAGCGCATCGCGGGGATATTCTCGATCCACGGCGAAGCGCAGGCCAAGATCGACACGGCCGGACCGGGCGACGTTGTCTGGCTCGGCCGGCTTGATCGCGCAGCGCGTGGCGATCTCGTGTCGTTGGATGGTGTCGCCCGCAAGTCAGCAACCTCTCCGCCAGCGCGGACGCCCGCCTACTCGCTGGCCATCGAGACCCAGAACCGCGCTGACGATGTGAAGCTGGCCGCCGCCATGGCGCGGCTGGTGGACGAGGATGGCGCGCTGACCTTCGGACCGGACGCCATCACGCATGAGTTCCGCCTCGGCGGGCAGGGCGAGATGCATCTGCGCGTTGCGCTCGACAAGCTGAAGCGCAAATTCGGCGTCGCGGTTACCTCCCGGCGCCCGCAGACAGCTTACCGCGAGACGATCCGCAAATCGTCGACCCAGCGCGGCAAGCACAAAAAGCAGTCGGGAGGACATGGCCAGTTCGGCGACGTGGTGCTGGAGATTCGGCCGGGCCAATCAGGGACGGGTCTGGTGTTCGACCAGAAAATTCACGGGGGAGTCGTGCCGAGACAATATTTCGGCGCTGTCGAGGAGGGAGTTCGAGATGCGTTGGCCAGGGGACCTTTGGGTTTTCCGGTGGTGGATGTCGAAGTGACGCTGCTCGATGGTTCATATCATGCCGTCGACAGTTCCGAGGTTGCGTTCCGTACTGCCGCGCGCATCGGCGTGGCCGCGGCGCTTCCGGAATGCGATCCCGTTCTCCTGGAGCCTGTGCATGCGCTGACCATTCACACCCCAACGGAATTGATGGCGCGCATCACGGCGATAATCCCCATGCGGCGCGGCCAGATCCTCGGCTTCGAGCCGCGCGATGGCTGGTTCGGGTGGGATTCCATCCGCGCCTATATGCCGGAGGATGAACTGCACGACCTGATTATCGAGGTCCGCTCGGCGACACAGGGGCTGGGTGAGATTGCCTGCGCCTTCGACCATATGGCCGAGGTGACGGGCAAGCCAGCCGCCAGGGCCATCGAGATGCGGCAGTCCATCGCCGCCAAGTAGCGATTGTACCGCTTGCATTCGCGGGCTCCGTCCTCAACAACAGGACAGGCACGCGAATGGAGTGGAACATGAACCGGCGTGAACTGATGCTAGGTGCAGGCGCGCTGACGCTTGCGGGTTGCGGCCCTGCCTCTCCGGCTGGCGAGGGGCTTCCGGCTGCCGCTGCCGCAGACGACGTTTTTTCCGGCGCGCGGCTGATGGCCGATGTCGAGACTTATGTCGGCTTTGGAACCCATCGCACAGGCAGCGCAGGAGATATCGCGACGTCGGACTGGTTCGCCAACCATTGGCGCGAGCTGGGCTATGAGATCGAGCAGACCGAGGTCGAGGCCCCCAACGCAGATACAACGCTGGCCCGTCTTTCGGCGGGTGGGGCGGTGTTTGACGGCTTTGCTCAGCCGCCGCTGACTTTTACGCCGGAAGCCGGCGTGACGGGCAAGCTGGTGCGGTGGAATGCTGCCTCACCGGCCGACGTATCTGGCCGCATCGCCTATGTTCATGTTGCTCGCGAGCCCGGAGCCGTTTCTCCGGGAGCTGCCTATCGCCAAGCCTTCCAAGCATGCGCCGCAGCTAACGCAATCGGCGTGGTCGCGGCAATGTCTGGCCCATCGGGTGAAGTTGTCGCGATCAATACACCGGTCGACATGACGCTTGGAATCCCGGTGCTGCAGCTTGGCGAGAAGCTGAAGTCGCAGCTCGACGGCATCGTGGACGTCGGCAGCGACGTAACGCTTACGATCACCGGGCCGGGCGGCACGCGCAAAGGCAAGAACACGATAGCCCGCTATGGCGCCGAAGGCCCGTGGGTGATCATCTCCACACCGCAGAGCGGCTGGTTCACCTGCGGCGGCGAGCGCGGGCCAGGCATTGCGATGTCGCGCGCGCTGGCGGCCTGGGCGATCAAGCAGAGGCTGCCGGTGCGCTGGCTGTTCGTGGCGACGAGCGGCCATGAGTGGACGGATCATGGCGCGCATCTCTTCCATCAGAATGACGCGCCGGAGCCAGCGGAGACGGCGCTCTGGTGGCACCTCGGCGCCAGCTATGGCGCGCGCGCGCATGACGAAACGCCGGCAGGGCTCGTGGCGAGGGATACGCCCAATCCGGTTCGCGCGCTGATGGCGACGCCTGATCTTGTTCCACTGATCGAGAAGGCGTTCGCGGGCCAGACCGTCATCGAGACGCCAATGACGGCCGACGTGGCGAAGGCGCTCGGCGAGTATCGTCTCGTGCTGGAGGAGGGCTATCCCTCAGGCGCAGGCTTCTGGGGCGGCAATGCGCATTTCCACACACCGATCGATGGCGCAGAGAATACGACGCCAGCGGTCATGGAGCCGATCATGCGCGCCATCGCCAGCGTGGTCGCGGAAAGATTGAAGTCGCTTTAGCCGTCGCTAGTATTTGCAGCGCACCCAGCTGTAGCTGAACGGTCGCGTGCCATCGAGCTTCGAGATCGTCGCCGCAAGGCCCGTCTCCGTGCGATAGTAGCTGATGCGCTGCGGATAGTCGTGGTCTCCGTTCTCGAACGTGACGGAGGGCGGCGCGGGCGGCGCGCCTTCGACTGGAGGAGGTTGCGGCGCCTCGACGAAGATCACGGCGCGCTGGCCTTCGGGCGAGGCGATGTAGGTTGCGCGCGGATTCTTGAGGTCGATGCGCGACTGTTCCCAGGTGACGAGGTTTCCGTCCTTCACGGTGGTCGCATAACCGAACATCAGCCCGCTTTCCGACGGCGACCAGACTTCAAGGTTCAAGTTCTCGCCAGCCGTCACCGGCTGCGGTGACGTCCAGCATCCGACCATGAAGGCGAGGCGGCCGAGGTCACGTGGCGGTGGATTGCTGGCGCAGGCAGACAGGGCGAGCACGACAGCGGCGGCGGGAATGAGCTTGAGCGACATGTATGCCCCCAGATGAGGAGAGGATCGGGAATGCGTAGCGCATCCTGCGCCACTCGGACAAGCGCCGGCCAATCAGGCGTGTGTCTGCGTCGCGCTAGTTCGCCGTGGTTTCGCGGGTTTCGGCCGGAGCCGGCGCGGCCGTTGGCACCGAGGCGTAGCCGGCGCCCGCCCTCTGGGCCGGCATTGCGGCGGCAAGCTGCTGTTGCGCCAGCTCACCGTCGCGCAGCGCCTCGATTCGGGCACGCTCGGCCTGGAAAGCCAGCAGCTGGTCGCCTTCGAGCTTGCGGCCCGTGGGCAGCTTCAGCGTCATGGCGTTCACCGGCTTGCCGTGAACATAGACCTCGTAGTGGAGATGCGGGCCAGTCGATGCGCCTGTCGTGCCGACATAGCCGATGACCTGGCCCTGTTTCACGTAGCTGCCGCGCTTGAGCCCCTTGGCGTAGCGGCTCATGTGCGCGTAGGCGGTGGTGTATCCGTTGGCGTGTTCGATCTTGGCGTAGTTGCCGTAGGTCGAGAACGGGCCGTAGCTCACAATCTTGCCGTTGCCGGCTGCGTAGATCGGCGTGCCGGTCGGCGCCGCGAAGTCCGTGCCCTTGTGAAGCTTGGTGTAACCGAGGATCGGGTGGCGGCGGTTGCCGAAGCCCGACGAAAGACGCGCGCCGTTGATCGGCGTCTTCATCAGGAATTTTTTGGCGCTTTGTCCGTTCTCGTCGAAATAATCGACGACGCCATCGTCGGACGGCGTGAAGCGATAGAATGTCTTTGTAAGGCCTGCGCCATCCATCGCCGCCATCAAGACCACGCCGGACTTCACAGGCTGGCCGCGTTCATCCTCAAACGTCTCGTACAGCATGCCGAAACGATCGCCGGTGTGGACCTCGCGCTGGAAGTCGATGTCGTAACCAAAGATGTCCGCGAAATCGACGACCTGCTGGTCGCCGGCGCCGAGCGCCGTTGCGGTTTGGTAGATCGACTGGTCAACGTCGGCGGCGATATAGTTGATGCCGAGCGTCAGCTTCGCCATCAGCTCATGCGACGACCAAGAACCATCCACCGCACGCGAAACCAGAATCTGACGGTCAGCTGCAGGGCGCAGCGAAACGCCGACGAGGCGCACATCACCGCCATCGTCCGTTTCCAGCCATGCCGTCACATCATCGCCTGGACGCATGCCGCGAAGATCGAGCACCTCGCTTGCGGCCTGAACGGCGCCGTTTGCTTCATCGCGCGGCGCACCAATGCGATCGAGGACCGAAGAGAGCGTTTCATTGCGAAGCACGGAGACGCGCTTCATCTCGCTCGAATAAGCGTTGGCATCCAGCGCGCTTGTATAGGAGGCAATCAGTTCACGCGGATCAGGCTCATTGCTGATCGGCGATGCGTCCACGGCGCGTGAATTCACGCCGACATAGACAAGACCAGTCCCCACAAGCACAGCCGCAGCCGCACCCACCCCCCACTCAAACCAAGCGTTCTTCATGGGTGCTCCGAGCATCCCCGCGACCGGCGGCGGGAACGAATTGTCGATCTAGTCACTTAGTCGGTTGCGAAATTACGCAGCGTTCAGCAGTCCGGGACAGCAAATAAAAACGTTCAGGTGCTATTCTACAAGGACGAATGCATATTTTGCTCCGACATGACTGAAGAAAAACTTGAAATCCCGAAGAAATCAGCTTCGAAACGCCGCATTGCGGGCCTTTTTCTTGCCGCATTGGGGCTTTTCGCGGTTGTCCTCTGGCTCGTGCGCCAGCCGATCGCTGAAGCGATCGCGCGAAGCGTGTGCGACGGTCAGAAACTAACCTGCCAGCTGAGCGTTACCCGGCTCGATTTCGGCGGCATCACCTTAACGAACGTAGATGCACGCGCACCTGCGTCTGAATCGGCAGCGCTTGCCGCTGACGAGGTTGTCGTCGATCTCGCGTGGGACGGCCCCTTTTCGCCGCGTCCGTCGGCCGTAAGTGGAAGCGGTGTTGTTCTGCGCTTCGATCTCACGGGGCAGGGCCCGCTGCTTGGCGACCTCGACACCGCGATCACCACCTTCACCCGGCCGAGCGATGCGCCGCCCGGTCCAATGCCGCGCGTGGATTTCAAGAGCATCGTCATCATCGGCGGGACGCTCTCGGGAGATGTGAAGGCGACGGCGGAGGTTACATCGTCGGACGAATCGATTGTCGTGGTGGCGAATGCGCCGACCGCATCGCTCGGCCTGAATGGCGCGACTGTCAGTCTCGCCGGCGCAGACTTGCGCGCGGTCATCGCGGGGGAGCGCATGTCTGCGTCTCTCAAACTGGATCTCTCGCGCTTCGAAGCTGCCGATGCGAGTCTTGCGGATGTGAAGATCGATGCAACTGTCGATCAGGACGCAGGCGTGCTGAAGGGCGTGGGATCGGCCAGCCTTGGCGCGCTCGAACTGCGCGGCGCTCAACTCCGCAACGCCACGGCTAGTGGCGAGATCGAAGGCGCCGCGATCGACGGCGCAATGTTCAGTCTCGGCTTGTGGCTGGCGCAAGTGCGCACGTTCGATCTCAGCGCCAGCATTGGCGAGGGGGCGGCGCCCGGCTTTGGGTGGAAGGCTGCAAACCTGTCTGCGAAAGTGCAACCTCTGCCGACCGGCGGCTCGGGCGGGCAACTCGTCTTCACCGCCGACGACTTACGCACTGACCAGGCGATTGCCGGCCGCTTCGAACTGACAGGAGCCATCTCAATTGCGAACGGTGTTCTCGGCCAAGCGACTGGCGTTGCGCGCGCACGCGCTGTCGCGCTGACCGATCCGCAACGGGCGGCGGTAGGAAAGGCCGTATCTGGTCCGCTGGAATCCGTGCTGCCGACGTTCGCGCAAGCCACTCGCCTCGCCATCGATCGGGCGGCGCAATCGTTTGAAGTGACAGCGCCGTGGTCGGCGACCGCCTCTACCGCCATTACCTTTGCGTGGACAGACCAACTCGAGCTGAAATCGTCTAGCGGCCTCGTCGCACGCATGACGCCGGTGGCGGGCGCCTCGGATATCATGACGGTCTCGACGGCAGAGGGCGGCCTGTGGCGCGGTGCTGGAACGCTGGCGCTGTCGGGCGGCGGTGCTCCGACACTCCGGCTCGATGTGAAGCGGGCGGAAGGGAAGGGGAAGAAGGTCGCTCTCGAAGGCTCCCTGTCGATGCCCACATGGAAGGTGGCCGCAGACATGGCGGCCATCGAATTGTCAGACCTCAAGTTCAACAGCGAGGGCCCGGTTGGCGCCGCTTCCGGCGCCATGACCATGCGTCTCGATGGCCGTCTCGGCGGCGGGGTGTGGAGGGGCGTAAAGGCCAACTCGCAAGTCACCGCGACATGGACAGCAGACAAATTCAGCGCGCGTGCTCCGGGCGGGGCCAATGTCGCCTGGTCGGGAGCTGTTTACGGCGACACGCGCTTTGGCGCAGCAAGCGTTCGCTATACCCCGGCTGGCGATCTTGCTTCCACGGCTGGGAAGGGCCTGGCCGGCCACGGGCAGATTAGCGCATTCGTCCTCCCGATCTTTGGCGGAGGATTTTCTGGCACGGCGCATCTTGGCGCTGTCGACATCGACTGGCGCGCAGCCGACACCCTGAAGGCTGTATTCGTCATGCGGCCCAACATGTTGGATCTGAAGCTCGATCAGGAGCAAATTTCAGTTGCGACTGAATCCATCAAGGGCGAGCTCGATCTGAGCGGTGGGTGGCGCATTGCAGGCGTTGCTGCGGGCGGCGAGGTCCGCTCCAAGGCAACAGTGCTCTCGGATCTGACTGGAAAATTCGATCTCTCCGGGCGGGGCGATCAGGTCTCCGGCTCTCTCACGGACGTCACAACGGAGATTTCGGATCCGCTGACAGACGCAGGAAAGCGATACGAGGACGCGCGCTTTGCCGGCGGAGCCACGCTTTCGTCAGGGGTCGTCTCCTTCAATGGCCGGATCACGATGGCGCAGTCGGGAATCCAGGTCGCGCAGATCACCGGACGCCACAGTCTGGAAGCCAATGCCGGCTCGCTCACATTCGACCGGACGCCGCTGATTTTTGCGCGGCGTACCTTCCAGCCCTATCACCTGTCGCCATTGCTGATTGGTCCTGCTGCTGTGACCGGGCGTGTCGACGTTTCCGGCGCGGTCAGCTGGGCGGATGACACGCTCAATGCCAGTGCAAGTCTTGACCTTCGGAAGGTCGGCTTCGTGCTCGCCTCGGCAGGATCGTTCGAGGGCGTGTCAGGCAAGATCGAGGTGTCGGATCTTCTGAATCTCAAGTCGGCGCCGGGCCAGCGCCTGACCGTCGACAAGATCACTCTTGGCCTGCCGATCGAGAAAGGGGTCATCGACTTCCAGTTGATCGGGGCAGACGCCATCCGACTTCAACGCGCTGAGTGGCCGTTCGTCGGCGGCTTCATCCGGGTGAAGCCGACTGACTTCACCTTCGCCAGCACGGCCGAGAATCGTATCGACGTCCAGGCTGTGGACTGGAATCTCGCCACGCTTGTCGAGCAGTTCGAGATCCCCGATCTCAAGCTGCAGGGAATCGTGAACGGAGAGTTTCCAGTGGTGTTCAGCGCGGGTTCAGCGGAGATCGACAATGCTGTCCTCGCATCAACCGGACCGGGCGTTATTCAGTATGCAGGGTCCGCCACTGATGCGGTCGCGGACAACGAGCCCACAACGGGCATGGTGATGGACGCGCTCAAGAACTTCAGGTTTGAGGTGTTGAAGATAGGACTCGACGGGAACTTGGCAGGCACGATGGTGCTTTCACTTGATATGCTTGGCCGCAATCCCGCCGTGTTGAACGGAAAGGCCTTCCAAATGAACATCAGTATCGACAGCGAACTGGCGAAACTGGTGAATTCATTCGGGCAAGGCACGAATGTCAGGGGCGCGCTGGGCCAGGCTGGCCGAGACGCGCCCTGAACAACAGATTGACGTGGACAACCGTCCGGGCAAGGCTTGCCCAATTCGGATCGGCAACGATCCCGGGACGGACGAGGTAACGGAGACTGGAATGCCGAATCCGACGAAGCGACAGGCACTGGCAGCTGGAGCATTCCTTGCAGCGGCCACGGGCGCCGTGGCCTGCACGCCGACGCTGCAGATTCAGGCGCCTGACAAGCCGATCACGATAAATCTGAACGTCAAGATCGACCAGGAGATCCGCTACAAGATCGACAAGGATCTTGAAGATGCGATCGCCGCAAACCCCGACCTGTTCTGAGACGGGAAGAAGGAGCCTGTCATGAGCATGCTGAAGAAGATCACCACCTGGATGGCCGCGATCTTTGCGGCCACCACACTGATGGCTGCGTGGGCCGCCGATCCGGTCGTGGATCAGGCCAAGGCTATGGGCATCATCGGCGAGAAGTACGATGGCTATATCGGCGTCGTTGACCCCTCGCGCGTTACGCCGGACCTGCAGCGCCGTGTCGATCAGATCAACAACGGCCGCCTGGCGGAATACAAATCGATCGCCGACAAGACCGGCGTCGCCCTTGCGGATGTCGGCATCGGAATGGGCGAGAAGCTCTTCACCCGCGCCAAGTCTGGCGAGATGCTGAAGCCGGGACCGAGCGACCCCTGGGCTGAAAAGCCCTAGGCGTGACCTGACCTGCGTTAACGAATACGCCGCCCCGGATCAACTCCGGGGCGGTTGTCGTTTCGGCGGCGCTCTTGGAGCGTGTCGAACAGACCGGGAATGAACAGGACTCGGATGGGGCTTAAATCCCGCTTGGGCGCCAGAGTCCAAATCAGGTAGTTTCCGATTCTCACGGGGCCCATTCCGGGCGGGAGTGCTGTTGCAATGATGGAATCCTCCAGGCTTGCGTCCTATGTCGCGTCGCGCATCTGCCACGACGTTGCATCGCCGCTCACCTCGATGCTGCAGAGCATGGAGCTCCTGTTTGACGATAGTATGGGCCCGACGATGAAGGCGGAGGGCGAGAAAGCCCTGCGCACGGGCCTTGCCACGCTGGAGGCCAAGCTGCGTTTCACACGCTTCGCTCTGGGCAGCCAGATCGTGTCGATCAACGACAACCTGACTAGCATCAGTGAGGCGAAAGACCTTTTCGTCAAACTGTTCGCGACCAACTCGCGCACCGAACTGGTGTGGCAGGTTGAGACGCAGCGGATCACGAACCGGCAGATACGCCTGCTGATGAATATGGCGCTTATCATGATCGAGCCGGCCGCTCGCGGGAAATGTGTCGTCTCGGCGAGAGAGCAGGGCGACAAGCTGCTGCTTGATGTCGAGGCGCTTGGGCAGTTCTCGAAACTCAAGGAAGAAGTGCTCGACGCACTTTCCGGCAAGGAGCCGGGCGGCGGCTGGGGCGGCGGCGCCGTGCAGCCCTACTTCACCAGTGTGCTGGCGCAGGAAGCCGGCTTTTCGCTCGAGCCCCGCATCGTGCCGCAGGCCGCCGGACTTTCCGCCATCGGCCCGCTGGCCGCAGCATAAAGCAGCCATATCGCTGAAACGCGTGCGTCTTCAGCACTTCCTTAACTTCGAAAGCATTTATTTGCCTAAAGCACATAATTCATGTGCGGCGGGAAATACTCCATGGACGACTTGCTCAGTGAATTTCTGACCGAGACCGCTGAAAGCCTGGATGTTGTCGACGTCGAACTGGTGCGTTTCGAGAGCGACCCCAGCGACAAGGCCACGCTGAACAACATCTTCAGGCTGGTCCACACCATCAAAGGCACGTGCGGGTTCATCGGCCTGCCCAGACTTGAGTCGATCGCGCACGCGGGCGAGACATTGCTGGGCAAATTCCGCGATGGCGCCTTGCCCGTAACGGCTGCCTCGGTGTCGCTGGTGCTCGCCTCGATCGACCGCATCAAGATGCTGTTGGCTCATCTTGCCGATGCGCAGGTGGAGCCTGTCGGTGATGATCGCGACCTGATCGCGCAGCTTGAACGAGCAGCTGAAGGCAGTGGTGCGATCGTCGCGCCGGCGCCGCCTCCGAAGCCCGAGCCCGTGATCGTTTCCGCGCCCGAACAACCTCCCGAAGGGGAGGGCCAGTGGGACGCCGATCAAGGCCGCTTCCTGCGTCCGGGCGAAGTGTCACTCGCCGATCTCGAGGCCGCCTTCCTGAGCGCTGAAGGGCCCGAAGTGCGCGAGACGAAGCCCGCGACCGCAGCGGCTGCCATCGAACATGATGAGGAGAAAAAAGGCGGCATCGGCGCCAACACGATCCGCGTCAACGTCAACGTGCTCGAAAGCCTGATGACGATGGTGTCCGAGCTGGTGCTGACCCGCAATCAGCTGATGCAGATGCTGCGGACTTCAAACGACAGCGAGTTCAAGGGGCCGCTGCAGCGCCTGTCCGGCATCACTGCGGAGCTGCAGGACGCCGTGATGAAGACGCGGATGCAGCCCATCGGTTCTGCCTGGAAGAAGCTGCCGCGCATCGTGCGTGACGCGAGCCAGGACCTCTGCAAGAAGATCGACCTCGTCATGGAAGGCGAGGGCACTGAGCTTGACCGGCAGGTGCTGGAACTGATCAAGGACCCCCTTACGCACATGATCCGCAACTCCTGCGATCATGGCGTCGAGCGCCCGGCAGAACGCGCTGCCGCGGGCAAGTCGGACAACGGCACTATCCGTCTTCGCGCCTATCACGAAGGCGGCCATATCATCGTTGAAGTCAGCGACGACGGCGCAGGCCTCAGCACGGAACGCATCCGTCGCAAGGCGGTCGAGAAGGGCGTCATCGATGGCGTCGAGGCCATGGCGATGACGGATGCGCAGGTGCATCGCCTTATCTTCGCGCCCGGCTTCTCCACGGCGGAGAAAGTCACCAGCATATCCGGCCGTGGCGTCGGTATGGATGTCGTCAAGACCAATGTCGAACAGATCGGCGGCACGATCGATCTGAAATCGCGTCAGGGCTCTGGCACGACTTTCGTCATCAAGATCCCGCTCACGCTGGCCATCATTTCCGCGCTCATAGTCGGCGTCGGCGAACAGCGGTTTGCGCTGCCACAGCTGTCGGTTCTGGAGCTTGTTCGCGCCGGTAAGCGTTGCGAGCACAAGATCGAAGTCATCAACGCTTCGCGCGTGCTCAGATTGCGCGACCGCCTGTTGCCGCTCGTGTCACTGGCCGATGTGCTGAATCTCATCGTCGATCCCTTCAACGAGAATCAGCTTGCCAGTGTGGTCGTGATGCAGGTTGGCGAAACGCGCTTTGGCCTCATTGTCGATGAAGTCTTCGATACCGAGGAAATCGTCGTGAAGCCCCTGGCAAAGCGCCTCGGTGCATTGTCCGAGTTCTCCGGGGCGACCATCCTGGGAGATGGCGCGGTGATCATGATCCTCGACCCGAATGGCATATCCAGATCAGTCGCCAGCATGGAGCGTTCTGTGGATCGCCTGCTCGAGGAGCAGGCGGCTGCATCGGCCGCAGCGGGAGCTGCTGCTTCTGCGGCCGCACGCACCAGCATGCTGCTCTTCTCGGCCGGCGGCGAGCTGCCCCGCGCATGTCCGCTGTCGCTTGTCACGCGTCTTGAGGACCTCGACGCTTCGCGGTTCGAGCCGACCGCGCGCGGCCTCGTTGTGCAGTATCGCGGCAGGCTGATGCCCCTGGCGTCGGCTGGCGGCGAGATCAAGCGTTCGGGCAGACAGCCCGTCCTCGTCTTCAGCCAGGGCGAAAGCGTCATCGGCCTTGCCGTCGATCGCATTCTCGACATCGTCGAAGACGTGCTCGACATCCAGCTCAGTGACGCATCCCCGGGTGTTCTCGGCACGGCAGTCCTGAAGGGCGCTTCAACCGAGATCATCGATCTTGGCTGGTTCCTCGCCAAGGCGGATCCCGACTGGGCCGTCGCCGCCGCCCAGATCGAGGCGCAGCGCGGCCGCAAACGGGTGCTCCTCATCGAGTCCCACCCTTTCTTCCGGAACCTGCTGGCTCCCGTCGTCACGGCCGCGGGTTACGAGGTCACGATCGCGGCCAATGCGGAGGAGGCGAAGGCTTCGCTTGCCGCTGGCCAGGCCTTTGACGTCGTTCTCACCGACGCCGACGCGCCGCAGACTTATCCGGTCGCGGGTCCAAACGTGATCGCTATTTCCAGCCGGACTGATACCCAGGCCGTACCCAAATCGGACCGCCACGCCCTGCTGGACGCCATCGCCCGCGCCGTGCGCCAGAGCGAGATGGAAGTGGGAGAGGCCGCATGAGCACCCGCGAATTCGTTACCTTCCGTATCGGCGAGCAGTTGTTCGGCGTCAGCGTTTCGGAGATTCACGACGTCTTCCGGCCAGCCGGGATGACCCCGGTCCCCCTTTCCGGATCAGAAATCGCCGGCGTGCTTAATCTTCGTGGACGTATCGTAACCGCCATCGACGCTCGGTCGCGCCTTGGACTGAAAAAGGACGCAAAAACAGGGAAAAGCCAGACTTTGGCCATCGGCGTTGAGCGCGGTGGGGAGAGCTTTGGGCTGATAATTGACGAGATCGGAGAGGTCGTCCGGCTTGACGAAAACGCTCTGGAGCAAAACCCCGTTAACCTTGACGCGACATGGTCCTGGGTATCGCGGGGAGTCTGCCGCCTCGAAGACCGGCTTCTGGTCATAATGGATATTGACCGGATGCTGGCTGGCGCGAGCGCTGAAGAACCTGCCGCGGCCTAGGTGGAGACCAGCATGAAACGCTGCCTGATCGTGGATGATAGTCGCGTTGTCCGGAAAGTTGCGCGACGCATCGTCGAGGACCTGCGCTTCGAGGCCGACGAAGCCGCCGATGGCCAGCAGGCCCTAGAGACCTGCCGCAAGGCAATGCCCGACGCGGTCTTGCTCGATTGGAACATGCCCGTGATGAACGGCATTGACTTCCTGCGCGCGCTGCGCCGCGAACCGGGCGGGGATCGTCCTGTCGTTGTGTTCTGCACGACCGAGAACGACATGAGCCACATCGCCGAGGCGATGCGCTCTGGCGCCAACGAATACATCATGAAGCCGTTCGACTCCGAGATTATCGAATCCAAATTCTCCGAAGTCGGCCTCGTCTGAAAAGCATGTTGTGACCGCCGTCGTCCGCCAACCTGTATCTGCCCGTCGCGTCCGCGCCATGCTCGTGGACGACAGCGCGATCATACGCGGGTTCATGCGGCGCTGGATCGAGGAAGACGGACGCATTGAGTTGGTAAAGGTGTGCGCCGACGGTGCGCAGGCCGTCGCAGAGGCTGCCGGCAGCAAGCCTGACGTGATTATCCTCGATATCGAAATGCCCAACATGGATGGGCTCACGGCGCTTCCCCAGCTTCGTCGCCTCGTCCCGGAAGCGCGCATCGTGATGGCGTCCACGCTGACATCGGCTGGGGCTTCGCAGACCGTCAAGGCGCTGGCGCTGGGCGCCGCCGACTACATTGCCAAGCCGCAGACCAGCCAGATCGGCGGCGTCGACTCCTATCGCAAGGACCTGCTCGACAAGATCGTCGCGCTGGGCGAGCGATCATCCGGCGCCGTCCGCCCTCGCGCCGAATACCGGTTGCGTCCGCGCCCTCTGATCGCGCGACGTCCGGCCGCCATGGTTGTCGCATCGTCCACCGGCGGCCCCGCCGCGCTCCCCGCGCTTCTGGGTCCCATCGGGCGCAGTATCTCTCAGCCAATTCTCATCGTGCAGCACATGCCCGCTACGTTCACGCCCCTGCTGGCCGAGAAGCTGGAGCAAGCTATCGGCAAGCCCTGTCGCGAGGCCGTGGACGGCGAGAGCATTGCCGCGGGCGCCATTCTGATTGCGCCGGGCGACCAGCATATGCGTGTCATCAAGGGCGCAGCGGGCGCGACGATCCGGCTCGACCGTGGCGAGCCCGTCAATTCCTGCCGCCCTGCCGCCGATCCGCTTTTCGAGACCGCCGCAACCGCCTTCGGCGGTCGCGTGCTGGGCGTCGTACTCACCGGCATGGGCCACGACGGCCGCACGGGCGCCGGCAATGTCGTCGCCGCCGGTGGACGTGTAATCGTGCAGGATGAGGCTTCCAGCGTCGTCTGGGGCATGCCGGGCGCCGTCGCTCAGGCAGGCCACGCGGAGGCCGTCCTCCCATTGCACGATCTGGGTCAGATGGCCTTGCGCCTGATGAATGGAGAAGCTGCTTGAACAGCCAGGATTTCGATTTCGTCTCGCAACTGCTGCGCAAACGTGCCGGCATCGTGCTCACGGGCGACAAGATGTACCTGCTCGAAAGCCGGCTGGCGCCGCTTGCGCGCAAGGAGGGGCTGCCGTCCATCGACGATCTCATTCATGTGGTGCGCTCACGCCGTGAGGAGCGCCTGATCGCGCAGGTGGTCGATGTGATGACCACCAATGAAACCTTCTTCTTCCGCGACAAGACGCCGTTCGATCATCTGAAGGAAGCCATCTTCCCCGTGCTCGCTCAGGCAAGACGCGGTAGCCGCATCCGGATCTGGTGCGCGGCCTGCTCGACAGGGCAGGAGCCCTATTCGATCGCGATGATGCTCGACCAGAATCCGGCGCTGACCGGCGGCGTGCCGGTCGAGATCGTCGCCACCGACATCTCGGATCGCTGCCTTGATCGCGGCCGTCAGGGACTGTTCACGCAGTTTGAAGTGCAGCGCGGCCTGCCGGTGCAGATGCTGATGCACTATTTCACACAGCAGGATGATCACTGGCGCATCTCGGAACGCCTGCGCCAGATGGTGAGCTTCAGGAAGCTCAACCTGATGGATACGACGTATAATCTTGGCCGCTTCGACATCGTCTTCTGCCGCAACGTGCTGATCTATTTCGATGGACCGACCAAGGGCGAAGTGATGGATCGCATCGCCGGCACGATGAACCCGGGCGGGTTCCTGCTGCTTGGCGCCGCCGAATCCATCGTCGGTCTCTCCCAGTCATTCGAAGCGACGCAGGATCGCCGCGGACTCTACAAGCTGGCCGCGCGAGCAGCAAAGGTCGCCTGACGCGGCCCCGGGGCTATTGCGCCGGCGCAAGCGCTGGAGCAATGGCCTGAATCAGTTCGCGCACGTTGATCGGTTTGCCCGCAACGCCCGCGAAGCCTCCGGAAATGTAGGCTGCCACATCCTCGTTCGACAGCTTCGCTGTGAGTGCGATCGCCGGCGTCCAACGGTTCAGGCCTTGAGGATCGGCGCGAAGGCTGCGCAGGGTCTCCAACCCGTCCATGTCGGGCATGACGATGTCCATCAGGATAATGTCGAAAGACTGCATCCCGCAAACATCCAGCGCCTCAGCTCCCGATGCGCAGAGCGTGATATCCATCCCGAACTTGCCCAGCAGCAGTTCCACGATCCGACGGTTCTTCTCGTTGTCGTCAACGCAGAGCACCTGACGCCCGACCCATACCGGATCAGAGACGGCATCGCTTGCCCGCTCGCCTCCACGGGCGCACACCTCAACTGCGAGAGACAGGCGGAAATGTGCGCCGTCGCGCCGCGCCGGCTCCAGCGTGAGATCGCCCCCCATTAGTCGCGCCAGTCTGCGCGAGATGAAGAGGCCCAGGCCGGTTCCGCCCCGGCTGGCATTGCCCGGCGATTGTTCAAAGGGAGCGAAGATGCTCTCCGCAACTGCATCGGGAACGCCTGAACCGCTGTCGATGACGCTGAGTGCGATCTCGGTTCGGCCGTCCGGATGGTCGTGCGTCGACAGGATCACCCGTACCGCGCCCGCGTTAGTGAATTTGATCGCGTTGGAAAGCAGATTCCCGAGAATCTGCCGGATACGTCCGCCGTCGACCATAAGCATGCGGGTATCGGCGCCGTCGCAGTCGACCTGCAGCGATAGACCCTTGTCCTGCGCCTGTGGCCGCCACATGTCCACGGTGCGGTTCACGAGTGCGCGCATATCGGTTGGGCCCACCAGAATGTCCAGCTTTCCCGCATCGATCTTGGAAACGTCCAGAAGGTCGCTGACAATGGCGAGGAGGCCGCGTCCTGCGTCATCGATCAGGTTCACCAGTTCCGTCGACTCACGCTCCGGTGCGCCTCGTTTCAAGACTTCGACTGCGCCCATGATGGCGTTCAGCGGCGTGCGCACTTCGTGGCTCATCATCGCGATGAAGTCCGACTTCGCCTTGTCCGCTGCACGCGCCTGATCCCGGCCTTGGCGCAGCGCTTCCTCTGCAACCTTGATGAAGTTGATGTCCTGCAGCGATCCGGAAATCCGGATCGAGCCATCTGGGTTGGTGATGTAGCGCGCGCGCGCCGAAAACCACCGATAGCCGCGCGTCCGTGTGTTCAGGCGGAAATCGACGCGGAGGCGGGTCATCCGCGTGCGCGCCGCCGCAAAGGCCTCACGCAATGTCGCGATGTCGTCTGGATGCACAAAGTTCTCGATGCCATCCCAGACGCCGTCGAACTCTTCGGCGGAATAGCCGGTCACCGTCTGGAAACTCTCCGAGACATGGAAGCGCCTGACCCTCATGTCCGGCACGTCCCACAGCCCGACCCGCGCTGCTTCAAGTGCAACGCGGCTGCGCGCGGCGTTTTCGAGGATCACGTCGTTGGCGGCGCGAAGGTGGGTGACAGCGTAGTCGCGAGACAAGTTCGCGATCCATGCCATCCCGGCCAGCGCCACTGTGGACAGCATCAGGATGATGAAAGTGACGACCGTGCTGGCTGTGCTTGTGTAGGTCGTCGGGACGCCGATCAGGCCGACGGCGCAGACCATGCTGAAGCCGAACACCACGATTCCGGAGACCAGTGTGGCCCAGCGCATTCGCCCACGCTGGAACATGATCGAAGCGCCCGCGATCACCGGCAGGAGTGCGATGACCGGCGCAATGATTCCCGAATGTCGAAACACGAGTATGCCGATCACCAGAAGATGAACGAGCAACAGGGCGTCCACGATCCTCTGAACGTTTCGCCGAACTCTCATCTGGGCAAAGCCGAAATAGCATGCCGCAGCGATCAGGATCGCGATGATGTGCGACACGATGTGCGCCGGGTTCGCGATCAGCACGATGATCGAACTGGACAGCCAGCCGACGACCGCGAAAAGGCACAGATATCCGCAGGCGACGTGCCACGTTGCATCGACATGGCTGCCAAGCTTTTCCACGTCAGCGTAGAATCTGCTTCTCAATTGTCCGGAGAGAAAAGCGAAGATGACCTGTAACGCACCGCTCAGCGGAGCGCCGCTCCGCTCTGCCGGTTGGGTCGCTGCAATGGAGGCTGGCTGGTTGATGATAGTGACCCCAAGGTCAAAGGTTACAGACTGCAACCCAAGCCTTAACTTTCCCTTGGCTGGCTGTTCACGGCCCCGGTCGATCGGCGGACGTCGAACAACTGAGCCACCTGGACAACGTCAGTCCATGTAGCTGCGAGCGATGGCGTCGGCGAGTTCCTTGCCGCGCGCAGCGATTCGGGCTTCCGCGCCGGAGGATGAGTCGTTGCAGCTGGGCGTCTCGCGCCTCTGCCCCTGATAACCCCGGTTGAATGCGCTCGTGAGGGCGGCCCGGCGCGAACCACCTCCCTCGTACGACATCATGGTCAGCATGTAGTTGCGCCAATATCCATCCTGGTCGCCGTTGCAGAGCGTACGCACCGCATGCGCCCGTCCCAGCGTTTCAGCCAGTTCGCTGACCATGTGCAGCGGCGCCTCGCGCGGAGGCGCAGGCTTCTCTTCCGGTTCCTGCGCAAAGGCGGGAAGGGCAAGCAGGAGAGCGCTGACGCAGGCAAGGGCGAAACGAGTCATACAGACACACTAACGCGCCCCCGCGCCGCTGGCAAAACGACACGGCAGGCTTGCCTTTTGGCGTCTTATAGGCGTGAACATGCGGCGCACGCGGGCGTGGCGGAACTGGTAGACGCACCAGACTTAAAATCATGAGGGCATGCATCTAAGTCCCGGACTGCTTTTGGATTTCTGAAAGCGTGGCATTCTCGTCGGGACTATGTCGGGACATTCCGTTGATGGCCTCCCGGATTTCGTCCTCGTGGACGTGGGCATAGCGAAGTGTCGAAACGATGCTGGCATGCCCAAGAAAGTCCTTCGCGAGTTTCAGGTTCTGTGTCTTGCGCAATATCCGCGTGCCTGCGTGGTGCCGGACCCCATGGATGACGCGAGAGGTCGTAATGCCGGCCCGCTTCGCGGCGGCACGGAGCAGGTCAGCCAGTTTCCAGTAATCGAAGGTGTTCACATGCTCGCGCTGGTCGGCCCGGGCCTGCCCCGCCATGGCCGCAAGGATGCGCGCATGATCGGCCCGGAGCGGCTGCGTCAGGATCTCGTCGTATTTACGGTAGCGCCCTTCGATCGTCAGCCGACGGCCATCGGCATCGACCGCGTCAGGCGAAAACCACAGCTCCCCGAAACGCAGGCCGTAAGCGAACAGGACATCAAGCCAGAAGCGCGGTAGGGGTTCCAGCTGGTTCCGCCACGCGTCCACCTGCGCGTCTGTATATTCCTGCACAACTCCCTTGGTCTCGCGGCCCCGCAGCGCCCCCCAGTCTATCTCCGGCATTCCTTTTGCGCCCCACACGCGACGCGCTCGCCGCAGAATGGGGCGTAACGTGCAGTCGATTATGTCGCGATTTATCGTTGCATCTGTAGGCACGCGTGGCGGCAACTTCGGGCCCGGTTTGCGCCGCCGCGCCGACTTCGCGTGGGGCCTCAAATTCATCCCGCGCCTCTTGGCGATGGCTTCCTGAACGCGGCGGGCATCGATCTCTCGTAGCTTCGTGTTCTTGCCGATGCATGCGCTGACCACTTGCAGCTGGCGCTTTAGCCCATCCGCCGACCGCTTGTATTGGGCCACCTCATCCCAGTACTGCCCGCAGGCCTCATCTAACGTCCAGTCTCCGGCGTCGGGACCAGTACCGGTCGCGGCCTCAAGTCGGCGCGTTCGCTCAACGGCTTCGGCCGCCCGCTTTGTCGTTTGGCCGGTCGAACCGTGGAACCTCCGGCCCTTGAGAACGAAGTCGTAGTGCCAGTATTGGCCGTGGAGGTAGACGGACACGATGGCCCTCCTGTGCTCTTCGCTCGCGCAATAAAGGAGCGCACATCTGCTGGGTCGAACCGAACTGCCCTCAATCCTACGCGAATTACTGGCAGGCTCCCGGTGTGAACCAGCCGTCGTACGGTTTTATCGTTCACGCCCAACACAGCGGCAACTTCACGCGTGTCCATCAAGGGTTCAACAAGGCCAATCGTGTGCTTTGTTGGCGGATGGTTGTGGATAATTCTCTTTCGGAGGTCGTCGGACATCGAACGCCTCCATCTCTTCACCTTGCAAACGGACGAGCTGAATCGGCCAAGCCTCGAGAGTGGGTCGCGTTCGACGCACCTACTTCCACTACCCCGGCTGCGAGCGCGGCGCTCACCACAGGACGCGCCTTCGGACGGTTCCGCAGCTGCCTCGAAAATTTTAGGATGTGGGGGGCGCAGTTCGACCCATGTGTAAATTGTCACGATTCGTGCGCGCATGACAAGGAGTGGGCCGGGCAGGACCCACTCAGCAGGAAAACGAACTACTTAAGAGCAATATGGCCAGGCAGTACCAACAAATGTACCAACACTCTTGCCAGCCGCTAGGAAGACACCTTGTCCGTAGTCGGATAACTTGAAACAACGAGGGCGGTTTCCTCACGGAGGATTCTGCTCATCTGTTATTGGTGTTTAAGCAGCGCGTCTGGCGTGCCGCAAGCGGCGTTGTTCGAAGGTGCGCTGTTTGATGGCTTCTCGGTTAATGGGGATGATCCGGCCGCTGCCTGAGAAGACATCGGCTGGCCTGAGATTGCCTAGGCCCTCGCGGTAGCGGTGGTGATTGTAGTGGCTAATGAAGTCGCCGATATTGCCTTCTATCTGCTGTTGGTTGGACGCTCCGCGGACATGCCCGATGCCCTGGTCGTCGAGCCACTCGGCGAGATCGCCTGCGATGTAGGACGAGCCATTGTAGGAAAGAAGCCGCGGCCGATGAGCCGTGGGCCTCTCTTCAAATCCGGACGCCTCCAGCGCCATCTCGATTGTATCCGTCAGGTCGTTCGCTCGCGCCGTAGTGCAGAGCTTCCAGGGGATGGTGTGCGCGAGAAGGGTGCTGTCAGATCAATGCCAACTAGTCACTGGTGAGGGCCGTGGCTATTGGCCCTTCGGGGACTCCAATGGCGCGAATATCGCCCAACCGGCACCGCTTCCCGCCGATTGTGATTCAGTACGCATTTTGGCTCTACTTCCGCTTCACGCTCGGCCTGCGCGATGTCGAAGACATGCTAGCGCATCGCGGCGTCGATGTGAGCTACGAGACGGTCCGCGCCTAGGCTGTGAAGTTCGGTCTGAAGATCACAACCGATCTTCGTCGTCGCAAACAGCCGCCATCCCCGCGTTGGCCTATCGACGAGATGGTATCGAAGATTGTGGGCGAACATGTGTGGAGCTTGCGCGCTGTCGACGATGAAGAGGAAGTGATGGACATGATCGTGCAGAAGCGGCGCGGCGCGGGAGCCGTGCTTCGATTCTTGCGACGGCTATTGAACAATCAGAACGTCGAGCCACAGACCATCCTAACCGATGGATTGCGGTCGTATCGCTCAGCGCTTGATCGCCTGGATCTTGCCGACCAACACCGACCCGGACAATTGCGCGAAAACAACCGAGCAGAGAATTCGCATCTGGGCATTCGTCGACGTGAGCGAAGGATGTGGGGCTTCAAGAGCCTAGCGTCGGCGCAACGCTTCCTCGAGACGCACGCAGCTGTCTACAACACCTTCAACATCCTGAGGCATCTCCTAAGCCGCAACGCGATGCGGGTACTTCGCGCGCACTCGGAATCTGTCTGGAGCGGGGCGGTAGCATGATCGCCGGGCGCGCATCGAAAGCCCAGCAAACGCAATTGCAGTTGAGTTGACAGATCTGACCTGATGGGATGGACGGCCCCTGTGTCCGGCGTCGATGCGCCATAGGGTGGTCGTTGCTGAAGCAACCGCCACAGCAGGAGCCGCCGATCATGAAGACTATCACGATCGGGATCCTTCTCGCCAAGTCTGTGTTCCAGATTCACGGGGTTGACGCAGAGGGCTGTGTTACAATCAAGAGGAACCTTCGGCGCACTGAAGTTTTGAAGTCTTTCGAGGCGCTGGCTCCTTGCCTGGTGGGCATGGAGGCGTGCGCCATGGCGCACTTCTGGGCGCGCGAGATCAGCGCCCTGGGACACGACGTTTGGCTGATGCCGCCTAGCTATGTGAAGGCTAATCTGCGCCGACAAAAGAATGACGCGGCCGACGCCGAGGCGATCTGCGAGGCGGTTACCCGTCCGAGCATGCGCTTCGTGCCGATGAAGAGCGCCGAGCGGCAGGGCGTGCTGATGTTGCATCGGACGCGCGATCTGCTGGTGCGCCAGCGGACCATGCTGATCAACGCCATTCGTGGTCACTGCGCCGAGTTCGGGATGATCGCTCCGCAGGGAGCCCGCCGGTCCGCCGACCTAATCGAGCGGGTTCGCCAAGCCGATGGATCGTTGCTTCCCGACCTTGCTCGGTCGGCCTTACTGATGCTGGCCGGGCAGCTCGACGCGTTGGCCGCCCAGATCCATGCGATCGAGCGCCAGCTCATGGTCTGGCATCGCCAGGATGAGGCCAGCCAGCGCCTGGCGACCATCCCCGGCGTCGGGATCATTACGGCAACTGCGCTCGCCGCGTCCGTGACCGATCCGAGCCTGTTCCAGTCCGGCCGCGAGTTCGCCGCTTTTCTGGGGCTCGTGCCGCGTCAGAACTCTTCCGGCGGCAAGGACCGCCTCGGCCGCATCTCCAAGATGGGTGACGGCTATCTCAGAAAGCTCCTCGTGGTCAGGGCAACCTCCGTAATCCGCTGTGCGGCGGACAATGCGACGACGATCGGCGCCTGGGTGAGGTCTCTGATGGAGCACAAGCCGAGCCGGGTCGTCACAGTCGCCATGGCCAACAAAACCGCCCGTATAGTCTGGGCCGTGCTCGCTCGCGGCGAGGTCTATCGCGCGCCTGCGACGAGCTGATCGAGACCGCAGCGGCAGGGGCCGCTGCTCCAAACTGCGAGAGTGTAGATGAGCTGATGAGGATCAAGAAGCGGACCGCGGAGGAAGACAACCCGCAGAGCTGTCGGAGCACAAAGCTCGATAACTTGAGAGGGACTTCTCCAGCGGACTCCATCTGGGCTAGCGGCCATCGAGGCCGCGCCAACAGGCCGGACAGATGACCGCACCCGACAGATCTTCAACTGGGGTCAACTTTCCCCTTGCAGCTCAGGAGCCGTCCACAGATGACAGCTCGCCCTCTGCGCATGGTTAACTGCAGAGTCTCATCGCTGTGCGAGATGAGCATTCCCACCAAGTCACCACATTGCGACCGCAACGTGTCTTGACCGAACCGGTGCCAAGGATCAGTGTTTTGGGAATGCGCCAAACTTGGTTCTCACTTTTGCTGATTGCGACGCTCGCGTGTAGCGCGACGGCGAGCGCATGGGCGGCGCAAGCTTGTCCTTACAAGCAGACCGCGGCTGCTACAGCTGCGCACGATTGCTGCCCGGATCAGCAGACCAAGCCCAAGCCGACAGATCATGATGGCGAGACAATGGATTGCCAATTGGGGCAGTCGTGCCGGACCTCGCACGCCGTCGAGCCTTTCGTGACGCTTCTGACGGTCGCGCATCTGGAAGTTGGTGAGACGTCGATGCTGGGCGACCAGCAGGCGCCGCCGAAGTCTGTCCCGTCCGGTCTCTGGCGACCTCCGCGTATCGTCTGAGGAACAGAGTCGCAGCGCGCCAATCGCGCGTTGCAATCAATCACATTGGTAAGTGGACATCACATGCGTCTTGCATGGCTATTGTCCTGCGCCGTCGGCGTTGCGCCGGCCGCGTGGGCGGACCCCGTAACCTATGCGCAGGCTATTGAACGCGCGGCGGGTGGCTCTCCAACCGTTGAGGCGCAGAAGGCAGCTTTGGCTAGCGCCAGACAAGCTGTCCGTCCGGCAGGGCAGCTGCCTGACCCTCAACTGACGCTTGGCATTGTAAACTTGCCGGTAAGCGGTGCGGACCGGTTCCGGCTCGACCGCGACGAGATGACGATGGCGAGCATTGGCATCATGCAGGATGTGCCGAGCGACGCGCTCAGGCGCGCACGCGAAGGAGCTGCTCAAGCGGAAGTTCGCGTATCCGAAACCTTTGTCGGGATTGCGCGGTTGGAAGCGCGGCTCGCAGCAGCCAACGCGTGGATCGATCTCTACTTCGCGCAGCTGAAGCTCGCGGCGCTGAAAGCCTTAGAAAATGATGCCAACAGTCTTGATCGGACCCTCGTTGCGGCGGTCGGCGCAGGCGGGTCTTCATCCGACCAGGCACTGGCTGCGAAGCTCGCGATCGCGCGGTTGCAAGATCGCATCGCGAGCGCGCAGGCAGACGCCGCAATGGCGCGCGCCGAACTGGAGCGATGGATTGGGCCGATCGGCGCGGATGGTGTCGGGCCATCTGCACCACTGTTTGAAGTAGATCCAGCGGCGCTGCGGGCCCACATCGAGCGCCACGTCGAGCTGATCGGGTCGGCGGCGGACGTTGAGCGCGCGAAAGCGGCTCTGGAGATGGCCCGCGCGGCGCGAGAGCCCGATTGGTCGTGGTCGCTCATGTACGGTCGCCGCGACCCGGATTTCGGAGACATGGTTTCCATCGAGCTGAAATTCAGCCTTCCACTCTTCCAGTCAGATCGGCAGGCGCCGATGATTGACGCACGGCAGGCTGGGGTTCGACAGGCAGGGTTCGCGCGCGATGCCGTCCTGCGCGAACATCTGGCGATGCTGGAGTCAAAGCTGGCGGAGTATGCAGGTCTCCAACAGCGCATTGTACGTCTTCGCGACGTTGTCGCGCCGCTTGCTGCCAAACGCGAAGAGATCGCGCTTGCCGGGCAGGCTGCCGGAACAGGATCGCTAGAGACAGTCTTCGCGATGCGATTGGAAGCCCGTGAGGTCGAACTCGACAGGCTTGAGCTGGAACGGCAGCTACTTAGAACCGGCGCCTATCTGACACTCGAATACGGTGAGGGCGCGCAATGACACGCCAACAAGCGTTCGTGGGTGCGGGCTTTCTGTTGACCGTGGTGGTTGTCGGACCGCTCGGCTTCTGGCTGGGCGGCCAACAGTTCTCTGCCGCGTCTCAGAGCGAACGGCCGGTGCTATACTGGTACGATCCAATGGTTCCGGAAAC
The DNA here is from genome assembly GCA_002483135.1 of Hyphomonadaceae bacterium UBA7672. Taxonomy (GTDB): domain Bacteria; phylum Pseudomonadota; class Alphaproteobacteria; order Caulobacterales; family Hyphomonadaceae; genus UBA7672. Next base: position 75,173 of record DLHI01000010.1, read on the forward strand.
TCATTTCGACGAGCCGGGCAAGTCACCTTTCATGGATATGGATCTGGTTCCGCGCTATGCGGGCGAGCCGGACGCGCCATCAGGAGTCGCGATCAATCCAGGCGTTGTGCAGAACCTGGGTATTCGTTTCGCACTGGTCGAGCGAACCTCCACAGGCGCGACCATACGTGCGTCTGGAATCCTTGCCTTCAACGACCGCACGCTTGCAACTGTGCAGGCTAAACAGGACGGTTTCGTTGAGCGCAGCCACGGCAGAGCCGTGGGAGATACCGTTCGGGCCGGCGATCCTCTGGTCGATCTCCGCGTACCGGCATGGAGCGGCGCGGTGGCAGAGTATCTTTCGCTGCGCGACGGCTCGGATCCCACGCTTGCGGAAGCCGCACGCCGCCGCCTGGGGGCTCTGGGCGTTCCGAGTGAGGCTGTGCAGGCTGCAGAGCGCGAGGGCGCGGCGCCCACGGTCTTCACGATCCGCGCGCCGGTTTCTGGGGCGATCGGGTCACTTGATGCCCGGCCAGGGGCCGCGTTGGGGGCAGGGGCATCGATCGCCACAATCAATGGCCTTTCACCTGTGTGGTTGGTTGTGTCGGTTCCACAGGGATCTCTCGGGGCAATCAAAGCCGGATCGGCTGCTGACATTCGCTTCCCCGCTTTCCCGGGAGAGGACTTCAGTGGTCGGGTCGATGCCATCCTGCCGGCGGCGAACATCGCCAATCGCACTGTCGAGGTGCGTATCGCTCTTGAAAATCGCGATGGGCGATTGCGTCCCGGGCTGACAGGTGATGTGTCATTGTCCGCGACGTCCGGAGGCGACGCACTCTCCGTGCCGTCCGAGGCAGTCATCCGGACCGGCTTGCGCAATCTCGTCATCGTCGCGCGCCCGGACGGGAGCTTCGAGCCGGTGGAGGTGATGCTCGGTGCGGCGGTCGGAAGTCGCCTCGAAATCAAGACGGGCATTTCAGAGGGGCAGCAAGTCGTCGCCTCGGGGCAGTTCCTGATCGATTCCGAAGCCAATCTCACCGGCGTGTTGGAGCGGTTGCGGGATGCGAAGGCTGATGCAACCCCAGCCGTCTACAAGTCGACCGGTCGGGTCACGGCGATCGATGCAAACGGCGTCGCGATCGCCCATGCGCCAGTCGCCGTGTTGAACTGGCCGGAGATGACCATGTCGTTCGGCTGGGGTGGTCTGCCACATGACATCGCTGTGGGCGACACGGTGGCGTTCTCGTTCCGCAAGGGAGGGGCGGGGTATGTGCTCAGCGCCATCGCCAGGACAGGCGCTCCACAATGATCGCCGCCATTATCCGCTGGTCGATCGTCAACCGATTCCTGGTTGTCCTCGCCGCACTGGGACTTGCGGTTGCCGGCGCTCTGGCCATTCGCGCCACGCCGGTCGATGCGCTGCCGGATCTGTCGGACGTGCAGGTCGTCGTGCGGACCAGCTATCCAGGCCAGGCGCCACAGATCGTCGAGGATCAGGTCACATATCCAATGAGCGCGGCTATGCTCTCGGTCCCCGGCGCCAGCAGTGTGCGTGGTTATTCCTTCTTCGGCGACAGCTTCGTCTATGTGATCTTTGGCGAAGGGGTCGACCTCTACTGGGCGCGCTCGCGTGTGCTCGAATACATGAGCCAGGCCCGTGAGCGCCTGCCTGAGGCGGCACGTTCCAGCATCGGTCCAGACGCTACTGGCGTCGGCTGGGTCTATCAGTATGCGCTGGTCGACCGCACGGGCGGTCACGATCTCGGCCAGCTACGCAGTCTGCAGGATTGGCTACTTACTTTCGAGCTGAAGTCTGTTTCCGGCGTCGCCGAAGTGGCGGCCATCGGCGGCATGGTGCGTCAGCACCAGATCGTGCTCGATCCGCAGAAGATGGCAGCTTACGGCGTGTCGCAACGAATGGTCGCCGATGCTGTCGGCCGGGCCAATCAGGAAGCTGGCGGCGCCTCGATCGAGATCGGCGAGGCCGAGCACGTCGTGCGCGCCAGCGGTTATATTCGAAGCGATGACGACTTCCGAGCCATTCCCGTAAAAACCACTACCGACGGGGTCGCCGTGACACTCGGCGATGTCGCCTGGATGGAAATCGGTCCGCAGATGCGGCGCGGCATCGCCGAATTGAACGGGGAGGGCGAGGTCGCAGGCGGCGTCATCGTGATGCGCGTCGGAGAAAACCCGCGGGAAGTCATCGCGGCCGTGAAGGCAAAGCTTGCAGAGCTGCGTGACCGCCTGCCCAAAGGCGTCGAGATCGTCACGACTTATGATCGTTCTGGCCTGATCGACCGCGCCGTCGAGAATCTGACAGGCAAGCTGCTCGAAGAGATTATCGTCGTAGCGCTGATCTGCACTCTCTTCCTCTTTCATCTGCGATCTGCGCTGGTCGCCATCGTCACCCTGCCGCTCGGCATCGGCATTGCTTTCATCGTGATGCGCGCGCAGGGAGTTGAGGCCAACATCATGTCTCTGGGAGGTATTGCCATTGCAATCGGAGCGATGGTCGATGCCGCCATTGTCATGATCGAGAACGCGCACAAGCGGCTTGAGCACTGGCGCGGCGCCCATAGCGGTCAGATGCCGACGGGGCCGGATCATTGGCGGGTCATCACAGAGTCAGCGCTCGAAGTCGGGCCGGCGCTCTTCTTCAGCCTCCTGATCATCATGCTCTCCTTCCTGCCTGTCTTCACGCTGGAGGCGCAGGAAGGACGGCTGTTCGCGCCGCTAGCCTTCACGAAGACCTACGCTATGGCGGCCGCCGCCGGTCTCGCCATCACGCTTATCCCGGTGCTGATGGGCTACTGGATACGTGGGCGCATTCCGGACGAGCACGCCAATCCCGTGAACCGAATGCTTGCCGCGATCTACCGCCCGGCGCTCGATGGCGTGCTGAAGCGACCGGGTATCGTTGTTGCTGCCACGTTGCTTGCGTTGGCTACGCTCGCCTGGCCGCTCACGCGATTTGGGGCCGAGTTTATGCCGGCGATGGATGAGGGTGATCTGCTGTATATGCCGACGGCGCTGCCGGGTCTTTCCCCCGCCAAGGCATCTGAACTGCTCCAGCAGACGGACCGATTGATCAAGACCATGCCGGAAGTCGAGAGTGTGTTTGGCAAGGCCGGGCGTGCTGAGTCCGCCACTGATCCCGCGCCGTTGGAGATGTTCGAGACGACCATCCGTTTGCGTCCACAATCGGAGTGGCGGCCAGGCATGACGCCTGAACGTATCGTCGCCGAACTCGATCGCACGGTCCAGATACCCGGTCTCACCAATGTGTGGGTGCCGCCGATCCGCAACCGGATCGATATGCTGGCGACGGGGGTGAAGAGCCCGATCGGCGTCAAGCTCAGCGGCGCCAATCTGGCCTCGCTCGACGCCGCCGCACGTACCGTCGAGCAACTGGCGAAGAGCGTCCCCGGCGTCTCGTCCGCTGCGGCGGAGCGTACTGCCAGCGGCCGATACCTCGACATTGACATTGATCGCTTGGCGGCGAGTCAGCTCGGCCTCAATCTCGCTGACGTGCAGGAGATCGTCTCGGGCGCCATTGGCGGCGAGGTGATCTCGGAGTTTGTTGAGGGCAGGGCGCGCTACCCGATTAGCCTGCGCTATCCTCGCGAATTGCGGGACACGCCTGAAAAACTTGCCCAGCTGCCGATCGTCACCGATAGCGGTCTGCTGCTGACCCTGGGAGATGTGGCGCGTGTCAGCGTAGCCGATGGTCCGGCGATGATCCGGAGCGAGAATGGGCGGCTTGCGGCCTTCGTCTATATCGACGTCCGCGGGCGCGATATCGCGTCCGTAGTGAGCGACCTGCAAGCCGCCGTCGCCAAAGCGCAGCTTCCCGCTGGCGTCACGGCCTCCTATGCCGGTCAGTTCGAGTATCTCGCGCGCGCCGCCCAGCGGTTGGCGGTCATCGGACCCGTGACGCTCGCTATCGTCTTTCTGCTGCTCTTCCTGACGTTCCGGCGTTTCGACGAAGCGCTGATCGTCATGGCGAGCGTGCCCTTCGCCCTGATTGGCGGGGTCTGGCTTGTCTATCTATTGGGCTATGATCTCTCGGTGGCCGTAGGCGTAGGCTTCATCGCCCTGGCTGGCCTCGCGGCCGAGTTCGGCGTCGTGATGCTGCTTTACCTGCGCAACGCGCTGGAGGATCGTATCCAGCGCGGCGACGTGGTCGATGCGGCAGCTGTAGCGGATGCAATCCGCGAAGGCGCTCTGCTTCGGCTCAGGCCCAAGACCATGACCGTGGCCGTCATCCTGGCTGGCCTGTTGCCCATCCTGTTCACCGGCGGCGCCGGAGGAGAAGTGATGCGGCGCATCGCAGCGCCACTGGTCGGCGGCATGATCACCGCGCCCTTGCTCTCTCTCTTTGTCATTCCTGCGGCTTACCTCATGATCCGGCGCCGCGGCCGTGCCCATACTGCACGGCGAGATAGCCTGATCGCCCTCCCTGGAGACTGATATGCAAAAGACACTCTGGACTGCAGCTCTTGCTCTCGCCGTTCTGGCCGCGTGCTCGCCGCCTGCGCCCACACCCGTCGCCGAGGCGCCTGCGGCGCAACCCGCTGCTGCTACGCCGGCAATGGCCGACATGCCGATGCCCGACACGGCCCAAGCGACCGGCCCAATCACCAGCAGCGGCAAGATCACTGCGATCGATGCAATCGCAGGCACGGTCACGCTCGACCATCAGGCTATCCCCGAAGTGAAGTGGGAAGCGATGTCGATGGCGTTCACCACCACCGATCCTGCCATACTGAAAGACCTCAAAGTCGGCGACGCTGTCTCGTTCGATCTCAAGAGTGCGGCGGAGCCGACCAAAATCAGCCGGATCGCCAAGCAGTAACCAACTCAACCAGTCGTGGCGGCAGGGAGTCAGTCATGCAGCGACGGACAGTGCTCAAATGGGTAGCGGCATCGGCAACGCTTGGCGCTTGCCAGCAGACGCCGCGCACCTACGATATGCAGGTGAGCCGCGATGTCGGTTGCCCCTGCTGCCACGTGTGGACGGAACTCATGGAGAAGACAGGCCGCTTCACGGTGACCATGATAGATGTGCCGGACTTGCCCGCATATAAACAGAAGGTCGGTGTCCCGGCAGGGCTCGGGGCATGCCACACCGCACTTGTCGACGGACTGGTCGTCGAGGGCCATGTGCCGTCCGAGGATATCCTGCGCTTGCTGGCGGAGCGCCCAACCGGCGTGAAAGGCATCGCGGTTCCGGGCATGCCGCGGGGTTCGCCCGGCATGGAGCAGCCGAATGGTGCGATAGATCCGTATGAAACGATTGCTTTCGGCGACGCTGGGCAGTCAGTGTTTGCAAAGCACGGTCCTCAGGAGACCTAAGCCCGAGCCGCAAGGGTCAACGCAAGCGCACAGGAAGCACGGCCGGGAAGGCTACTCGGCAATAGCCGTCGTGTTGCGACGCGTGGCGCGCAGTTTCGGCATCGCTTAGCGCTTGATCGTCCAGCCACCCAAAAAATGGAAAGCGTCGCCATGATCGCGACAACGACAGGCGAGAGCGTATCCGTGCCGAAGATTCACAGTACTGCGAACATCACCGCCACATCGACGATGGCGTCGTCGCGCGAGCAGATCCAGACGGAGCGCATGTCCGCGTCGTTGCGCCTGAAGCGGAAAAGCATCAGCGCTGCACCTGTATTGGCGAGCAGGGCGAATCATCAACAATGCGCATCACGTCATTGCCCTGTGTGGTTGCGCGAGAACAACCGAGCCTAGAACCCGCATCTCTCGATCCCTCGACGAGAGCGAAGACTGCAGCAGTTCAAGAGCTGAACATGAGCACAGCAGCAGCTCGAAACGCATGCCGCTGTCTAAAACACCTTCAACATACAGCGGCGTCTGCTGAACCGCAGCGCGACGCTGGGACTTCACGCACACGCGGAATCTGTATGGAGCAGGGCGGTCGCGTGATCACCGCGGGCTCTGCCAATGGCTACGAACCCCGGACTTAGTTGACCTGAAGCCTCTCTTCCATTCGCTTGGAAGTCAAAGTCCCCAAAGTCCAAATGAGCACGAAGCGCGCAGCGGTTGCGTTATAACGTAACTCTTTGCGCTTGCTCGGCAGGTTCACAAGCCGCTCAGCCGCGTCACGATATCTTATGGTCCGTTTAAGCAATCACAGCTAGGACAAGATGTCCGCAGCTACTATGTTCGGCTCCATGTTGTTCGGTTCACCTGTTGAAGCACTGATGAGGCTCGCGCGTGCCGCGATTGCCTCGCTGTTGCTTGTCGGTGTGCCGCTGGCCGATGCCGTCGCTTGCGGGGGTGAGGACTTCGCTACTGTGAGCGAGAGTTCCGCTGACGTTGAGACCCCTGAAGCTGTGGGCGCCGTTGCTGCCCAGCATGATGACCATTCGCAAGCACCGGACGATGGCCAGCACTGCATTCATGGTCACTGTCATCACGCGACGACGCTTAGGGGCGACGAGGCAAAGTCTGGTCCTGTCTCCGAAGCGCAGATTGAAGTCGCCGCGTTGCCAACTAGCGTCGCCGTGAGCCGCATCGCGCACGGTCTGGAACGCCCACCCAAAGCCTGAAGTCAAAGTGGATCGCGCGCCGCTCGACGCGCTGAATTGATACTCTGATTTCAGGGATTCCCTATGTCTTCGATCAATCGCGTCTGCGGACGCATTGCGCTCGTGTGGGCGCTCGCGGCTATGGCTCCGACAGGGGCGGCGGTATGGGCGCAAACGGCCCCCAAGCCCATGACGTTGGCTGAGGCGCTCGATATGGCGAGGATTAACTCGCCGTCCATCGGGATTGCCAATGCGCAGGTTGAAGCGGCTCAGTCTCGTCAGACGCAAGCGGGCGCGGGCATAAATCCCGAACTTAGCTACAGCGTGGAAAACTTCGGCGGCAATGGTCTGCTGAGCGGGATGGACGGCTCGGAATCCACGATTGGACTGTCGCAGCAGCTTGAGCTTGGTGGAAAGCGGGAAGCTCGCAGTGAAACCGCCGGAAGGCTCGTGGACGCAGCAGCAATCCGAGCGCTCATTTCCCGCGCTGATCTCGATCAGGCAGTGCGTGAACGGTTTGCTGATTTGTCGGCCGCTGAGGAGCGCCTCGAACTTGCCCGGTCGGCCCGCGAACGCGCCAATCGGCTTTCTGGATTGGCGCAGTCACTTGTTGATGCCGGGCGCGAGCCGCCGTTGCGTCTTCTTCGGGCTCAGGCGCAGGCCGCTGCGGCAGAGGCGCAGTTCAACATCGCGACTGCAGAGCTTTCCGCCGCACAACGGGCCCTATCGGCCTTGTGGGGCGGGGGGAACGATTTCGTTGATGCAGTAGGCCCTTGGGAGTTTCGGAGGACCGAGGAACGGTTGAACGCCGCTCCCGACGATACGCTCGACTACCGTTTGGCGAAGGCTGAACACGAGGTTGCGGAGGCAGCACTGCGGCTCGAGAAATCCAATGGTTGGGTTGATGTGACCGTGAGTGCTGGCTTTCGAAGGTTCGAGGCCACCGGAGATCAGGCGTGGATCGCAGGCGTCAGCATTCCAATTCCTATCCAGAATACGAACGGCGGCGCTATCGCCGCCGCACGTGCCGAGGACCGCGCCGCTGAACTTCAAGTCTCAATGGCGCTGGTCGAGGCAGTCCGAAAGCTTAACGATGCCCGCTCGGCGTTTGACGCGGCTGACGCACGTGCATCAGCTCTTGAGAACCAGGCTGTGCGTCAGGCCGAGGAAGCACTCAACCTCGCGCAGATCGGTTACGAGGCCGGACGATTTCAACTGATTGACGTGCTCGACGCGGAAGAGGCGTTCGCAAGCATCCGCAATGCCCTGATCGACGCAAAGCTCGCGCGCGCGAAAGCTGCCGCCGCGCTCATCCGCGCCAACGCCAACTAGGGGGCAGACACATGAAGCTGACGAAACAAAACCTCCTGATTGGTGGAACAGCGGCAGTACTGCTCGTTGGCGGCATTGCGGCGAGCTCGATCCTCACTGGCGGGCATCCCAGCCATGAAGGCGAAACCGCTGAACAGCATTTGGCAGAGCTCGGGTTCGTAACGCAGGCCGACGGCGATCATGATGATCATGGAGACGAGGAAGCCGGCCACGAGGGTGAAGAGCATGCCGAAGGCGAAATAGAGATCGATGCCGAAGCCATTGAGCGCGCGGATATTGGTCTGGTCACGGTAGCCGTGGGCGCTCTTGGTGCGGAGATCGCGGGGCAGGCTACTGTCACCGCAGCGCCGAACGGTGAAGCGATCCTGACGGCGCGCGCTGCCGGAGCCATCACCGACATCCGTAAACGACTGGGCGATCCCGTGGCTCGTGGTGAAACTGTGGCGCTCGTTCTCAGCTCGGACGCCGCCGCGCTTTCGGCCGCCTTGACCAATGCAAAATCCCGTCTGGACCTCGCGAGAACCAAGTTCGAGCGCGAAAAGACGCTGTTTGAATCCAAGGTCACATCAAGACAGGACTTCGAGACCGCCGAGGCCGAACTGGCTCAGGCCGAAGCAGAGCATCGTCGAAGTGAGTCCGCGGCGCGCGCTGCGGGTGTTTCAAGCGATGGTCAGTCGGTGGCGATCACCAGTCCAATCAGCGGACGCATAACCGCAATCGCACCTGCCACGAAACTCGGAGCCTATGTATCGCCGGACACAGAGCTTTTCCGAGTTGCCGACCCGTCGAAAATTCAGATCGAAGCGGCGATACCTGTCTTCGACGTACAGCGCATCAAGCTGGGCGATCCTGCCTCCATAGAGGTCAACGGACGCTCGCTTGCTGCAAAGGTGCGTGCGATTACGCCATCGGTTGACGCATCCAGTCGCGCGGCCACGGTCGTACTCGACCTGACAAATCCTGATTCGGCTGTGCAGCCCGGTCAGTTCGCGCGCGCCTTGATCCGGCCAGCTTCGCCCAGCGTCGATCAGGGCAGGTTCGTGCTTCCGGAAGAAGCCGTTCAAAACGTCGAAGGTCGCGATGTCGTGTTTGTTCGAATAGCCGACGGCTTTCTGGCGACGCCGGTAACAGTTGGTCAGCGCAGTGGCGGTCGCGTGGAGATCGTTGAGGGATTGCAGCCGGGCCAAGTCGTAGCGGGTCGCAAAGCATTCGTGCTCAAGGCCGAACTCGGCAAGGGCGACGCCGGTCACGATCACTGACCCAGGCAATCTTCATTCAAAGATAGAGCACGCAGCCATGATTGCCCGCATTCTCTCACTGTCGATTCGCGCTAGGTACATCGTCGTGTTCGCGACGTTGCTCGTCGCAGCCTTCGGCGTGTTCAACCTGCTGCGTCTGCCCATCGACGCCGTGCCTGACATCACTAACAAGCAGGTCCAGATCAACACGTCAGCGCCTGAGCTTGGTCCGCTTGAGATCGAGAAGCGCGTAACTTTCCCGGTCGAAACGGCGCTCGCGGGCATCTCCGGTCTTGAAAGCACAAGATCCATTTCGCGGAATGGCTTCAGCCAAGTCACCGCTGTCTTCACGGAAAGCACGGACATCTATTTTGCAAGGCAGCAGGTGACTGAGCGCCTCGCGCAATCGCGTGACACGCTGCCGGAGAACGTCCAACCAACCATCGGTCCCATCACGACGGGCCTTGGCGACATATTCATGTGGACGATTGAGTTCGCGAGCCGTGATCCGAAGGCGGGCGTGGCAAACGATGGAAAGCCCGGCTGGCAGAGCGACGGAACGTTCCTGACTCCCGAAGGCGAGCGCCTGACCGACGAGGTGTCGCGAGGAGCCTATTTGAGGACGGTGCAGGACTGGATTGTCCGGCCGCAGATGCGTTCAATCGCAAACGTCGCGGGCATCGACTCCATCGGAGGCTATGAAAAGCAGTACGTTGTCGAACCGGACCCGGCTAAATTGGCGGCGTTCGGCATCTCCTTTTCGGAGTTGGCCCAGGCGCTTGAGAGCGCGAACCTGTCGGTGGGGGCCAACTTCCTGCAAAGGGGAGGAGAGTCGTATCTGATCCGTGCTGACGCACGTGTGCGCTCGCTCGATGAAATTCGCCGCGCGGTTGTCGCCAATCGCCAAGGTGTGCCGGTAACGGTTCAGGACTTGGCTGATGTGCGCGTTGGTGGAGAACTTCGCACCGGCGCGGCCACAAAAAACGGCGAAGAAGTCGTCATCGGCACGGCGTTCATGCTCACCGGAGCCAATAGCCGCACAGTTGCGTCCGACGTCGGTGTGCGGCTGGACGAGGTCGCCAGATCGCTTCCTCCCGGTGTCGTGGCAAACGTTGCCTATGACCGATCCAAGCTTGTGAATGCGACAATCACGACAGTTGAGAAGAACCTCGCTGAAGGGGCTCTCTTCGTGATCGTCATATTGTTTTTCCTGCTCGGGAACATCCGCGCTGCGCTGATCACCGCGCTGGTCATCCCGCTATCCATGCTGATGACGGCCATCGGCATGAACGAGCTGGGGGTGTCGGGAAACCTGATGAGCCTTGGCGCGCTCGATTTCGGGCTCATTGTCGATGGCGCTGTGATCATTGTCGAAAACTGCCTGCGCCGCCTTTCGGAACGGCAGCATCACGAAGGAAGGTTGCTGACGCTGAGTGAGCGTCTCGGGGAAGTGACGGAAGCCTCCAAGGAAATGATTCAGCCGACCGTATTCGGTCAGGCGATCATTCTTCTTGTCTATGCGCCGATGCTGGCGTTCACCGGCGTCGAGGGCAAACTGTTCTCGCCTATGGCGATCACCGTGATGCTTGCCCTTGCTGCAGCCTTCATCCTGTCACTGACATTCGTTCCGGCAATGGTCGCGATCTTCGTTCGTGGCAAGGTCTCGGAAAAGGAAGTTGCCATCATTCGGGTGACAAAGGCTGGCTACGCGCCGCTCCTCCGTGGCGCGGTCCGGGCACCTGTTCCAGTAATCGGCGCGGGGGCTGCGATTTTCGCTTTCGCTGCGTTCCTGTTCACGACACTTGGACAGGAGTTTACACCCCAGCTCGACGAGAAGGATTTGGCGGTGCAGTCGTTGCGCATTCCGTCCACGTCGCTGGATCAGTCGCTGGAAATGCAGAGGCGGGTCGAACGAGCTATCGTTGCACTGCCCGAGGTCGAGCGTGTCATGTCGAAGACTGGCACCGCCGAAGTCGCCGCCGATCCGATGCCCGTGAACATCTCTGATGGCTTTGTGATCGTGAAGCCAGAGCATGAGTGGCCTGACAGGTCGATCAGCAAGGAAGACCTTGTCGCCAAGATCGAAGATGCGATCAGCGCCGAAGTAGGCAACGCGTTCGAGTTCAGCCAACCGATTGAGTTGAGGTTCAATGAGCTTATTTCAGGCGTGAGATCGGACGTTGCCGTGAAGCTCTACGGTGACGATCTGGATGCGCTTGGTCCGGTCGCGCAGCAGATCGCCACCACCTTGCAAGGTGTCCCCGGCGCTGCCGACGTGAAGGTTGAGCAGACACAGGGCTTTCCTGTCCTGGATGTACAATTCAATCGCGATGCTATCGCGCGGTATGGTCTGACGGTCGAAGATGTGGCCGACTCGGTTGCATCAGCACTGGGAGGCCGCGAGGCCGGCCTCGTTTTCGAAGGCGACCGCCGATTCGAGATCGTGGTGCGGGTTGCCGACACAATTCGGAACAGTGTTGAATCCATCGGCGGCCTGCCGGTCATGCTGCCTGAGGTCGAGGGTCAGCCTCGCCTGAGCGTACCGCTCCGCTCACTTGCCGAGTTTCAGTTCACCGAAGGGCTCAATCAGATCAGCCGTGAAAACGGAAAACGCCGTATCGTGATCCAGGCGAACATTCGCGGACGCGACCTCGGCGGGTTCGTTGGAGAAGCGCAGGCCAAGGTGGCGCAAGTCGCGCTGCCGCCGGGCGTGTATGTGGAGTGGGGTGGTCAGTTCGAGAACCTGCAGGCCGCACAGGCACGCCTCGCGATTGTCGTGCCGATCTGCTTCGCCCTCATCCTTGTGCTGCTGTACATTGCGCTCGGTGGTATTGCGCCGGCGCTGGCGGTCTTCTCGGCTGTGCCGATGGCGCTGGCGGGGGGGGTATTTGCTCTCGTCGCGCGCGGACTTCCATTCTCCATTTCTGCGGCAGTGGGCTTCATCGCACTCTCGGGTGTCGCCGTGCTCAACGGGCTCGTCATGATGACAAGTATCCGCAAGCGCCTCGACGCGGGCATGCCGCTTGATGATGCGATCACAGAGGGCGCTGTCGAACGCTATAGGCCGGTGCTGATGACGGCGCTGGTGGCGGCGATTGGTTTCGTGCCAATGGCGCTCGCAACCGAAACCGGCGCGGAGGTGCAAAGGCCACTCGCGACGGTGGTGATCGGAGGCCTCATTACAGCGACGGCGCTGACGTTGTTCGTATTGCCTGCGATCTGCAAGCTCGTGCTGAGGCGCAAAGCGCGCCACCAACAAGACCCGGAGGACGGGCTCGCCATGCAGCGCGCGGACTAACAGACAATGGGGCACGAGGCTGTCAAGGCTGCATCAGGCAAGCAGAGGCGTACGCTTCTGATCGTTTTCTTCTTGAACCTGCTTCTGTTCCTCTCACTTGGGGCAGCGGGGTTAATCAGCGATTCGAGCGCGCTTGTCGCGAACGCCGTAGACAATTTGTCAGACACGGCAGTGTACGCGCTGAGCTGGCTGGCCGTTGGAAAGTCAGCAAAGCTCAAGCGCGGCGCGGCTCGGATTTCAGGAGCGATGCTGATTGCATTTGCGGGCGTCGTTCTGCTCGACGCGCTGCGAAGGCCATTCTTCGGACCTGAGCCCGTCGGCCTGATTATGATGGGCATGGCCGCGTTCGCGGCTGTCGTGAACCTGGCTTGTCTCTATCTGCTGAAGCCCCTTCATTCGCAGGACGTAAACCTGCGAGCAGCACAAACGTTCAGCGCCAACGATTTCTACTCCAATGGCGGCATCGTCATCGCCGGCCTTCTGGTTTGGTGGACTGGCTCGTGGATACCCGATGTGATCGTCGGTCTGGTGGTGGCGGTCGTCGCTCTCCTTGGTGGACTTGAAATTCTCCGCGACACCAATGGAGAAAGCGAACCGGCCGATGCGGAGCACAAATGAAATCGGGCCGCGCCGTTGTCGAAGTACGCGGAATTTATCATAGCTGCGGCTGACTATTCGGCCGCGACCATCGCGCCGCGCTTCGTGGCTCGCATTTCCGACAAGGCTTGGCGCATGATGGTTGATCCGCCGGAGATGCCCAGCGCCGCCATGCTGACCGCGACGATGAGGTCCGGCCACAGGGTGCCTGTGCCGAACACGCCCAGCGCAGCCAGCATCACTGCAACATTGCCAATGGCGTCGTTGCGCGAGCATATCCAGACCGAACGCATGTCCGAGTCACCGCGCCGGAAGCGGAACAGCATCAGCGCCACGCCGGCGTTGGCGATAAGGGCGACGAACCCGACAACGCCCATGACATCCGCGTGCGGCGCTGCCCCGCCAGTCACCACGCGCCATCCCGCGCTGCCTACGACCCACAGGCCCAGCGCCAGCAGCGTCGCGCCCTTGAAGAAGGCCGTACGCGAACGAACAGCCAGACCCATCCCCACGACGAACAGGCTGATGGCGTAGTTCGCGCTGTCGCCCAGGAAGTCGAGCGCGTCAGCTTGCAGGGCAGACGAAATTGCCGCGAAGCCCGCCGCAATTTCGACCGTGAACATCGTGGCGTTGACCACCAGCGCGATCCAGAGGCAGCGCCGCCAGATCGGGTCCACTTTCGGCCCCGCGTTTGATGCGCAGGTGTCGTGTTCGCAGCATCCAGGCATCGTTCAGGCTCTCGACAAATCACCGATGAGGACCAATCTGCACCCTGTAGTCACTTCAGGGTCAAGCGATGTCAAAAGGTGAAACCGGCAGCTATTCGATCGGCGCTCTTGCCGAAGCGACTGACACCAAGGTGGAAACCGTCCGCTACTACGAACGGATCGGACTTCTGCCTGAACCCGGCCGCACCGCCGGGAACTATCGCGCCCATACTGAAGACCATCTGGCCCGGCTGAGTTTCATTCGTCGTGCCCGCGACCTCGGCTTTACTCTGGAACAAATCCGTGCCTTGCTCGGGCTGGCCGACCAAAAGGATAAAGACTGCCGCGTCGTAGACGCGATGGCGCGCGGCCAAATCTCCGCCATCGACCGAAAGATTTCGGACCTGAGGGCGCTGCGCCGTGAGTTGAGCGACCTGCTCGGTCAGTGCCGGCAAGGCACGATAGCGGACTGCCGCATCATCGGCGCGCTGTCGCCGTGCGAATAGCTGTTCCACGCGGACGCAATGAAGGTATCAGTCATCGCCGTTCACGACGCCGCCGCACTTGCCGAGATTGCCGGATGCTTTCCTGTGGCACGCTGTTGATGATGAGCGTGACGTTCTCGACATCGTCGCCCAAACGCGGCGCGACATACGAGCAGCACTGAAACTGTTGAAGCAGATGCTTCGTAGCCAACCGGTCGAGCCCGAGAGCATCGTCACTGATAGACTTGCATCGTATGGGTCAGCGCTTCGGGCGCTCCGCAGGGAGGGAGTGCATCGTCCCGGTCGCTTGCGCCGAAAAACTGCGCCGAGGACTCACATCTTCCAATCCGAAGGTGCGAGCCAAAGGTGCGCCGATTCAAGTCCCGAGAGTCGGCGCAGCGAATTCTGACGACGCGCGCAGCGATCCGTAACGCATTCGATGTTCAAAGAGACATGATCAGTCGGCTGACGCTCCGGATCTTTCGCGAACGGGCGGACGATATCTGGGCGGGGCGGTCGCGAGAACGAAATCACGCTTCTCACAGGGGGTCGCGTGCCGTCGAGTTCAGCTGACGGCTCCTCGGCCAAAGTCTTTGCAAAAGTCCGGAAGCGGTTGAGAGAAAAGATTCTTTAACTTGGGATGCCCTTCGAGGGGCTTGGTTCACGCGGGTGTATCGAACTCAAGCGATGGGCCAAGTCTTTCCCACTTTGGAAACATCGCCCAGAAACTGATGGACCGCTCCGAACATCAGCCCAGCAGGGAGCCGTCGCGATGAATCAGAAGAGGAACAGCAGAAAGGCAAAAGCCGATGCGCCCTATGCCAGTCAAGCATTTCCAGCGGGGCCAAATGTCCCTCGTTGGGGGTCGCGTCCTGCCAGTAGATCACCTTGTCGTCGGCTGGAGGCAGTGTTCGGATCATACGACGCCATGCCGTCAGCCAAACTTGATCTGAATCGCACCCTGGCCGGTCATTTCCGGGTGACTAGCGCTGCGTACCAGCCGCGTTGGTTTGGTGCTTTGTATAGGTCGTCACAACTCCGAGGTTGCGAGTATGCGATCCGGTAGTCTGGCAAGTTCAGTTGAATGCGGCGAAAGTTCCCCTGCACCGGACATGGCGTTCAATCCAAGGGATTCGGAAGGGCCGTGCGTAGAAGCTTCGAGAACCCCAGTCCATGGAATATACGAGTGAGGATCAACAGGATGGTTGGTAGGCCGCTACGAGAACTAGGCCGACGCCAGTTTCTGGTCGGGACAGCGATGGCGGGCGTCGCGATGACTGCCAGCCCGCTTGGCTGGGCGCAGCAATTGCCAGCCGAAGCTGACGCACCCAAGATTCTCTCTGGCTCAGATATCTATCTGACGATCGGCCACGGCCAGATCACGATAGATGGCAGGACAGGGCACGCCATCACCATCAACGGCTCCGTTCCCGGACCGACAATCCGTCTCAAGGAAGGTCAGACAGTCCGACTGCATGTCACGAACACGCTCGAAGAAGACACGTCGATCCACTGGCACGGACTTCTGGTGCCGTTCGAAATGGATGGCGTGCCCGGCGTCAGTTTTCCAGGCATCCGCCCCGGCGAGACTTTCACATACGAATTCCCTGTGAAGCAGTCGGGCACCTACTGGTTCCACAGTCACTCCGGCCTGCAGGAGCAGGAGGGACACTACGCGGCGATGATCATCGATCCCGCGGGTCCCGATCCAGTGGCATATGATCGCGAGCACGTCATCGTCTTGTCGGACTACAGTTTCATCCATCCACACCGCCTGTTCCAGAAGCTCAAGCAGGAAGCGGGCGTCTTCAATTTTCAGAAGCAGACCATAGCCGGGCTTCTGGCTGGCAAGGACCAGTCACTGGCAGAGCGCATGCAGTGGGCCCGCGAACTCATGGATCCGACGGATATCTCGGACATTACCGGGGCGGTCTATTCCTTCCTCGTCAACGGTCGCGGACCTGCCGATAACTGGACAGGACTCTTCACGCCCGGCGAGCGCGTACGTCTGCGCTTCATCAACGCCGCGGCGCAGACCATATTCAATGTGCGCATTCCTGGTCTGAAGCTCAACGTCGTTGCGACCGACGGGCAGAACGTTCGCCCCGTCACGGTCGACGAATTCCAGATCGGTAATGCGGAGACGTACGACGTCCTCGTCACGCCGACCGAAGATCGCGCGTTTACGCTGGTTGCTGAGGCCGTCGATCGTTCGGGGATGGCGCGCGCAACGCTTGCGCCCCGCCTTGGCATGACAGCGGAGGTCCCACCGCTGCGGGAACGCCCTCTCGGCACCATGAAAGATATGGGCATGGCGCACGACATGGGCGGCATGAGCGGGGCGGAGCACGCCGGCCATGCGGGTATGGCTGCGATGGCTGTACCTGGGATGGCGGCGCCGCGCGCGCGCGGGTCCGACGTCATGGGCGATATGGCGGGGATGGAAGGCATGGACATGTCCATGCGGAACTGGATGAACGCCCCGCAGGTCGAGCTCGGGCCGGGTGTGCAGTCAATTGCCCCCATGCCGATGGATCGCACGGGAGAGACCGGGCAGGGCCTTGAGAGCGTTGGTCATCGTGTTCTTGTCTACAAGGATCTGATCGCTCTTGAACCCAACGCCGACACACGTGCGCCATCGCGTGAACTGGAGATCCGCCTCACCGGCAACATGGAGCGATTCATGTGGGGCTTCGACGGCAAGAAGTTCTCCGAAAAGCCGGCGCCCTATGGCTTCCGCAAGAACGAACGTGTCCGCGTCAGCCTTGTCAACGACACCATGATGGCGCACCCCATTCACTTGCATGGTCACTTTTTTGAACTGGCGCACCGTGCCCCTCTTGGCCACATGCCGCGCAAGCACACGGTCATTGTCGCACCGGGCGGGATTGTGAAGTTCGACTTCACGGCCGAGCCGGGTGACTGGGCGTTTCACTGCCACATGCTCTACCACATGCACGCTGGGATGTTTCAGGTCTTCACCGTACGCCCGCTCGATGGAGCTGCCGCATGAACCGGTATCTTCTTCTTGCCGCTCTATCCCTTGGCATAGCAGCTCCGGCGCTCGCACAACACGAAGGCCATGGGACGGCACAGACGCCGGCTCCTCAGGTGCCCATGGCCCCAAAGCCCGCGCCCCAAACGCCCGCGCCAGAGACCCCAGCGCCGCAACCGCAACCTGCAGCGCCTGCTGAACCGCACGCACAGCATGATCACGGCGGTAACCCCGCCGCTGGTGCGCCGGACCAGCATGCTGGCCACGGCATGGCCGAGGAGTTCGTCGATCCGCCGGAGGCTGGCAATGATGTACCGCCTGACGCGCCAGCTGAGTTTGCGGCCGACCGTTTCTTTGGAGTGGACGACATGAACCGGGCGCGCGGCATCCTGCGCGACGAGCATGGTGGTGCGCTGACCTACAAGATCATGGGCGACATGATCGAGTATCGCAGCCAGGACGGCGAGGATGGCTATGCATGGAATGGCGAAGCATGGTTCGGCGGCGACATCGATCGCTTTGTCATCAAGACCGAAGGCGAAGGCGGCGAGGATATCGAGAGCGCAGAAATCCAGGCGCTCTACTCGCGCGCTTGGGATCACGTAACGGACCTTCAGATTGGCATCCGGCAGGACATCGAACCTTCTCCTTCGCGTACTTACCTCGCGCTCGGCTTTGAAACGGTCCTGCCTTACTGGTTCGAGGTTGAAGGAGCGCTGTTCGTCGGCGAACGCGGCCAGGTGCTTGGGCGCCTCGATGGCGACTACGATTTCCAGCTAACGCAGCGACTCGTCCTTCAGCCGCGCGCCGAGATGAATTTCGCCGCCAAAGACGATGCTGCCATTGGCCTTGGCTCTGGTCTCTCTGACGCGGAGCTAGGTCTGCGTCTCCGCTATGAGTTTCAGCGTGAATTCGCCCCCTACATAGGGGTCTCGTGGGAACGAAAGTTCGGAGACACTGCCGACTATGCCCTCGCCGACGGGGAGAGCGCCGAGACAACTAGTTTCGTCGTTGGTTTGCGAGCTTGGTACTGAGGGACGTAGATTGACGGAATGCAACCAGACTGCTGGCTGTGGCCAGTTGTTGCGCCCGGACGGGCGAGCGCTGAAGGGGCCTAAACAACCTTAGCTAGCTACCATCCTGTCGAATTGAGGTTCGGTGAGGGGTTCGTTTGCCTCGTGCGTACCTGTTCCAACGGGGCAGCACCTGAAGGTGCGACAGCGGTACGGAGCGGCAGGCATTTGGCAAACATAACTGAAATCGTGAGGTGCCCATCATCACATGGGCCCCTGAAGCTTGATCACGCCGAGGGTAGGTTCGTTTCGTCGAATGGAACAGCCTATTCATTCGACGACAACATCGCGCGTTTTCTGACACCTGTGGCTGCCAATGATGGCAATCGTAGCACCCGGGCCTTCTACGACGAAGGCGGCTGGGCGAAAGACGCTGATGGTCTTTACGAAGACACCAAAAGATTTGTCGATACGCGACCGGCGTCGCTCCGCTTTACGCGCGCCTGTATGAGCCGGCTGCAAAAGTACTTCAACAAGGGTGGTCAGTACTTGCTGGATGCGGGAAGCGGCCCGATCGCGCATAAAGAGCTTCAGGGATATGGTGACAAGTTTGCCAAGCGGGTTTGCCTTGACCTCTCGATTCCAGCGCTGCGAGAAGCGCGGCGGAAGCTTGGCGACCGCGGCATCTATCTTCAAGGTGATCTCACAAACTTACCGATCCAGTCGGACGTAATCGATGCCGTGATGAGCTTTCACGTAATCTATCAGTTGCCGCCCGATCTACAGGCAGCTGCGTTTCGCGAGCTGTGGCGTGTACTGAAACCCGGCGGCGTAGCTGTCATCGTCTATTGGTGGGCAGAGCCGAAACTCGCCTGGCGGGTTGAACGAGTCGCGAATGCTCTGCTTGGCAAACGAGAGCAGGAAACTGATCAGACGCGCCAAACAGAGTCAGCTAGTGTTCCTGACCACAATCCGCTTTCTTTCGAGTGGTTCAGTGCGCAGGACTGGCCGTTCAAGTACAAACTCGACGTCTACCGGGTTGTGCCAAACTCGTTTCTCAAATCCTCGATCCCCGACGATTGGCGAGGTGCCGCGTTCTTGGGGCTCCTGATGACGTTTCAGAAGGTCGCTCCTCGGTACTGTGGCAAGCATGGCCTGATGCCCGCCATCGTCGTCCGGAAGAGTCACCCTTCAGAGCCGTCGCGCTATATTGAGGCATCTGTACGGAATCGCTAGCCGTTTCTCAATCAGACTATCAACGGCTCGTTGTGGGCGATGTGGCAATCTCATCAAGTCAACACTGGAACGAGATTGGAGAAAATAATGACACGCCAATGGATCCGGTTGCTGGTGATAGCCTCACTTCTCACGACAGCACCCGCTGCGGCCGTCGCGCAGAACAGTCATGCGCACGTGGTGGTCGTTATGTCGTTGGAAGCACAGGAAGCCGCAAAAGTGGTCGATGCTTTCCATGCTGCGCTCGTCAATAGCGATGGCGCTGCTGCCGCAGCGCTACTGGCCGTAGATGCGTTGATTTTCGAGAGCGGCCATGCCGAACGCTCTAGAGCCGAATACGCTTCGCATCATGCTGGCGCCGATGCTGCCTACGCCGCTGCTGTTCCCTCGAAGCTCACGCAACGCAGTGGCTTTGTCCAAGGCGATACCGCCTGGATCGTCAGCGAGAACCGCGCAACAGGGAGCTACAAGGACAAACCCGTCGACCGCGTGACGACTGAGACGATGATCCTGCGCAAGACCGCCGAAGGCTGGCGCATTGCCCACATCCATTGGTCTTCGCGTGCCGCGACATAGTTTGAGATCAAGGATCATCGACATCAAGGCCGTCGGCCTTGAGGGCATCTGCAAGCAGCCGGCGCGCACGATAGACGCGGGTTTCGACGGCCTTGGCCGAGATTCCAAGCGTCTCGCCAGCTGCCGCCTGGGACAAACCTTCGAAGGCCGTAAGGAGAAGGGGCTCCTTCAGCTGGGCAGGCAGGGCGGCTATCGCCCGGTCGAGGCGGGTCAGCGCGATCTCATTATTGTCCTCGGAGTTTACCGAGGCGTTGACGTCGGGCGCTGCAGTGGTTTCATCAAGCGTCTTGGCCGCATAGAAGAACTTCCTGACAACGCGGCGGCGACCCCAGTCCCGGCATTTGTTGAGCGCGATCCGGCGAAGCCAGGTCGCCGCCGGACGACCGCGATCATAACGCCCGAGCGCTCGCCAAGCCGAAACGAAGGTTTCCTGGAGGAGATCATACGCTTCATCGGCATCGCCAACGTAGCGGCGGATGAAGCGGTAGAGTGGCTCCTGGTGGCGCCGGACAATTTGGTTGAAGGCGGAACGATCTCCCTTGATG
The DNA here is from genome assembly GCA_002483135.1 of Hyphomonadaceae bacterium UBA7672. GTDB lineage: Bacteria > Pseudomonadota > Alphaproteobacteria > Caulobacterales > Hyphomonadaceae > UBA7672. The sequence goes on from DLHI01000010.1 coordinate 95,725, forward strand.
GAACGTGCGGTAAGCACGGCGTCGCTATCGTCCGGATTGGTTCCGCTCATTTGGCTTCGGCGGTCAACGCCTCGCCGATCCTGTCGTCGAACTGCTTGCGCTGTTCCGGGGTGAGCACCGCGCGCATGGCGAAGACATGCGCAATCGTCTCCGTCTGAAGCGCTCCCATAGCATCGTGGAAATGATGGACAGCAGCCTCGACGGCTGGTCCTGCCGTCTCGCTTGCCCGGATTGCAGCGGCCAGCTCAGCATTGGCCTCGCGCATCTCGCTTTCCAGGGCTTGCCGCCGCGCTGCAAAGTCCGCCTCGAGAACGTGAAGCGCTTTTTCCTGTTCGGCTGTCAGCGAAAGTTCGTCATGCACCATTGCGTGCAGGGACCGATCATGTGGTGGGGCAGCAAGCAGTTGGTGGCCCAGCCACATGCCGGCGATCCCGGCCGCGAAGGCGAGGACAACCGTGATGATGGCGCTGCGCACCGAAACCTTCACTCGGAAGGCTCCAGCAGGGTTGACGGCGCAAGGCTGGACCAAGCGGCAAATGGCGATGGGGAGGGCGCCACGGCTGATGCGGTCGAGGCGCTTACGGCAGCGCCGCCCATTACGAGGAGCGCCATAGCGGCGGTGCGCAGCCGCCAGGTCTGGCCGGCAATTATTGCACGCTCCGAGAGCTGCTCGCCGATTTCGGCGGTTACGCCGCCAAGATCACGATCTAGCGGCTGCTGGTTCAATTTGGCCAGCAAATGGTCGAGTTTTGGCGACATGCCGGTCTCCCAATACATCCGTCTCTGCCAGTCTATACGCAGGGGAGGCGGAATTCACGCAAGGATTAGGCAGGCATACGATGCTTGGCCGCTGTCGGCGGAATTGCAGGCCCAGCGAACCATCCTGCACGGAAACCAGGCCTCAGTTACTCGGCAGGGCCACCAATCGTGGTGGCGGCGGAAATAGCAATAATGGCCACTGCAAACAGGATCGCCTCGCAAAGCAGCGTAACGCGCAGCCACTTCCGGCCGATGGCCGGATCAGCTGCGACTTTGGCTGTGATGTCCTGCTTGTTCAGGGCGCCGAGGCTCATCGCGACAATGCCGATCGCGAGCTTGGCGAGCAGAAGAAGACCATAAGTCGTACCGAATAGCTTCTCCGGGTCGCCGGCCAATGTCCAGGCGAGCCATCCGCCAAGTGCGATCAGAACAGGAATGGCTACCACGGCTATTGCACTGAATCGTCGGAGACGGGAAAGAAGTTCAGAGTCTTCCTGCGTCAGGGCCGGATAGAGACTGACCGGAGCGGCCATCCAGAAGCCTGCGATGAAGACATGCACGGCGACCGCGATCGGCGCGAGGCCAGGATCGGCCAGACCCTGCGCGTGTCCCGCGAGGCCGAATCCAAAACTAAGGGCGGCTGCTCCAAGGGCGGCAGTAAGCCGTGACCCGAACCAGACGCCTCCGACTGAGACGGCGGCTCCTGCAAGGATCGCAAGTGTCGAATCGCCGAGGACCATCCACGCCAGCGGCATCAGTTCGGAATCGAAGACATTAGTCCCATCTCCCATCTGCGCGATGAGAATGCCGAACCGCACCATGGTGAACAAAGCGACGGCAAGACCGGTCAGGGCGATGCGCGACCGCAGGCCCCGAAATGAATCACGCTCCACGATGCCCAAGGCAGCATGGAGCGCGAAACCGATCGTCAGAAGCGCAAAAAGATTGAGACCAATCCGGTCGGCGAACTGCAGAAGTGACAGTTCGTCCCCGGTCACGATGCTACTGGCCCGTCACCGTGAAACGCACGGCTCCTGGCATGGCATGACCGTCCCTCGCCATCGACTTCCACGACAGCGTGTAGGAGCCCTTTTCGAGCTTCGGCAGAGGGATCGTGAACTCCGTGCCCATCGTCTTCGAAGGCTTGAAATCGACCGCGATCATCTTTTTGTTCGCGTCCATCAACATGAGGCTGGTGATGGCGCTCTCGTGCTGGAATGTCACTTTGAACTCGGCCGGGGCCTGCGCGAGGCTGGCCTTGTCGTGAATGCTGGTTTCCATCATGCCGCCGTGGGCGAAGGCGGGCGATGCGCCCAGAAGAGCCGCCGTCAGCATGAGAGTGAGAAGCTTGTTTTTCATAGGATGCTCGTTGATCTAGCCGCATTTTTTGTGCGGCGGGGAGGGGTTCACAAGTAATACGCGCCCTTTGGGCGGAGCCCTCATGGAAGGCGACGCCCATTGGAATCTCAATGGCAGCTGGCACCGGACCGGGGCGGCGCTGGAAGAGGCGGCGGCTGACGCGATCCCGGTATCTCGCCCACCGGCGAGACTCCCAGACGCAGGGAGTTCACGATCACTGATACCGATGACAGCGCCATGGCAAGCGCTGCGATCATGGGTGAAAGGAGCTGGCCTGTGAGCGGGTAAAGGAGGCCAGCGGCAACCGGGATACCAAGGGCATTGTAGCCGAAGGCGAAAACCAGGTTCTGCCGGATGTTTGCCATGGTGGCGCGCGACACAGCCCGGCCTTTCACAACCCCGCTGAGATCGCCTCGTAGCAAGGTAACGCCGGCGCTTTCAATCGCGACGTCCGTGCCTGTCCCCATGGCAATTCCGACGTCGGCCGCCGCAAGCGCCGGCGCATCGTTGACGCCATCTCCTGCCATCGCAACGACGCAGCCCTCTCGCTTCAGTCGCTCGACGATCCGCGATTTGTCCTCAGGGAGAACTTCTGCTTCGACATTCGTGATGCCGAGGGTCCGGCCGACGGCTTCGGCTGTCGTGCGATTGTCGCCGGTCAGCATCACCAGTTCGATGCCCTGGGCGCGCAGCGCCTTGAGCGACTCAGGCGTGGTTGCCTTGATCCGGTCAGCGATGCCCAGAACGCCAGCCAGTCTGCCGTCGATCGCAACAAAGATGGCGGTGACGCCATCCGCGCGCAGGCGTTCTGCTTCGGAGTGAAGGGAAGATGTCGCGATACCGAGTTCATCGAGATAGCGCTCGGCGCCAAGCGCGACGGTCTTGCCGTCGATCTTTCCGATCACGCCCTTGCCAGTTGGCGAGTCGAACTCGGTCGGTTCGACCAACGAGACGCCACGTTCCCTGGCAGCCGCAACGACAGCAAGCGCAAGTGGGTGCTCGCTGCGTTGCTCGAGACTTGCACCCGCACGCAGGAGGTTTGCTTCCACTATCCCCGCAACAGTCTTGATCGCGACGACGCCGGGCTTGCCTTCGGTCAGCGTGCCGGTCTTGTCGAGGACCAGCGTGTTGACCTTCTCGAAGCGCTCCAGCGCTTCGGCATTGCGGATCAGGACGCCCTGACGTGCTGCGCGACCGACGCCCGCCATGATGGACATGGGCGTAGCAAGGCCAAGCGCACACGGACATGCGATGATCAGGACGGAGACGGCCGCGATAAGTCCGTAGGTGAAGGAGGGTTGCGGCCCGAAGGCCCACCAACCAATAAACGCCAGGACGGCGATAGCGATCACAGCCGGTACGAACCAGCCAGACACCTTGTCCGCGAGGCGCTGGATCGGCGCGCGGCTGCGCTGCGCGTCGGCGACCAACTTGACGATCTGCGACAGCATGGTGTCGCGGCCGACGCGTTTGGCTTCGATCACGAGCGCGCCGGTCTGGTTGAGCGTGCCCGCGATGACGGAGTCTCCAACACTCCGCGTGACAGGCATGGATTCACCGGTCACCATGGACTCGTCCACCGTGGAGCGCCCGTCAATGACGACGCCGTCAACGGGCGTCTTTTCGCCAGGACGGACGCGCAGCCGGTCGCCGACGATGATTGTATCCAGCGGTACTTCCGCTTCCTCGCCATCGCTGATCCGTCGTGCGGTCTTGGGTGCAAGGTCAAGCAGGGCGCGGATGGCCCCGCCCGTACGCTCGCGCGCGCCCAGCTCCAGCACCTGCCCGAGGAGTACAAGCACTGTAATGACGGCCGCGGCTTCGAAGTAGACAGAGACATCACCGTGGGGGCCCCGGAACTCTGGCGGAAAGGCCGAAGGAAAGAGCAGGGCAACCACGCTGTAAGTCCATGCCACGCCCGTCCCGAGCGCAATCAGCGTAAACATGTTGAGGCTTCGGTTGACCAGCGAAGCATAACCCCGCTCGAAGAATGGCCAACCCGCCCAAAGGACGACCGGTGTCGCGAGACTAAACTGGATCCACGCATTGATGTGCGGAGGCACAAGTGCGTCGACGTTGAACAAGTGACGGCCCATTTCCAGAACGAGAACCGGCAACGCAAGTACGAGACCCACCCAGAAGCGCCGGGACATGTCGGCTAGCTCGGGGTTCGGCGCGGCGTCTGCCGTCGGCATCATTGGCTCAAGCGCCATTCCGCAGATTGGGCACGAGCCCGGGCCGTCGCGAACGATCTCCGGATGCATTGGGCAAGTCCACTTGGCGCCGACAAGAGCGGACGCCGCTGCGGGTGCATGGGATGACGCGTGTGAGTGGTGGTGATGATGGCCCCCAGCATCCAGACCGCCAGTATGCGCAACCTTGGCGCCATCTGCGGAGCAGCAGCTGTGTTCGGTCTTGGTGGCAGGTTTCAGATATCGATCAGGCTCGGCCTGGAATTTCGTTTTGCAGCCCCCGCTGCAGAACAGCACCTCGTGGCCGTCATGCGTTGTGCGATGGGGCGTATCCGCTTTAACCGTCATCCCGCAGACGGGATCCTTCAGTCCAGTTTGGTCAGGGTGGGTATGCGCCATGGCGCCCTCCGGGCTTGCATTTCGTCTCCAGCGTATATACCCTATGGGGGTATTAAATCAAGTACCCGGGAGGGGTATGTATGGAAAGATCGGTTTCCGAGAAAGTTCTGAAGAGTTTGAACCGGGTGGAAGGGCAGGTTCGCGGCATCGCGAAAATGGTCGAAGAAGACCGCTACTGCATTGATGTGGTGACACAGATCGAAGCTGCCCGCGCCGCCCTGGCGCGCATCGAAAGCGACCTTCTGCGGCAGCACCTCGGGCATTGCGTGCATCGCGCTATGAACTCGAAGAACGCTTCAGAGCAGGAAAAGGTCATCGAGGAACTCGTCGGCGTCTTCCGGCGCTGAGGCCATTCGGCTTTCCCTGGTGCTTGGCGCCTCGACAATGCGCATTGCTTGCGCCTAACGCCACATTCTCGATTGCGTGGCGTCAAAGACCTCCCGTTTGATCCAGCACAATATTCTGTCCCAGCTCCTGTGGCGCATAGTTTGCCGTAGCGTGCTCAAAGCCCGACCAAGCTCGCGCGCCACGATGTGCCTCAATTCAGGCGTTCTGTAATTGCCCACATGTGGGCCCGAGGGAGAATAGCCATGGTTTTGTCGAAACGTGCGGCGTTCGCAATCGCCGCGATTGCCTTTGCTGTTGCCGGCTGCGTGCAAGCCCCAGCGCCACAGGCCGCCATGAAGATGGCCGATGCGGATCACCTGATGATGCAGTCGTGCATGTCCATGTCGCACGAAGACATGATGAAGAGCTCTGGCTGCACCAGCATGATGAGCAGCATGAAGGTGTCGGAGGCGGACATGACGGCAATGATGGCGTGTCACAAGATGCCGCATGCCGATGTGATGAAAGACGAACGCTGCATGTCGATGATGAAGATGCATTCGAGCATGATGGGGATGAAGCACCCAAGCTAATGTAACCACGCGTTCAACACCCACCTCGATGCTGGCTGAGTGCTCGCAAGCGCTTCAAGAGATCGATTTGCATTCTTGAAATTCGGCGTAGATTGCCGACATGGAACCATTGGCGCGCGTCCGTATCGTCATGTGGCAAGGCGCAAGCCTCTGGATCGTCGATGCCGCTCGGGCAAAATCGGGCGAGACCGGTCGCGCCGACTTTCACTCGCATCACGCCATTCAGGTTTCTCTGGCGCTTGGCGGCTGGTTTCGACTGGATACGCAGGATGCACACGTCCGCAGCGAGGTCGCAGCCGTCGCCGCGGACACAAGGCACGTCATCGATGCAGAGGGGCTGACGGGCATCGTCTTTATCGAGCCGGAGAGCGAGGCCGGTCGCGCAATCACGCGGCGCTTCTTTTCAGAACGAGACCTCGTGCCCGTCGAGACCGAAGTCATCAGTGATTTTCGTGTGCGACTGGCAGCTGCATGCACGGCTCAAGATGATCGTGCACTGGTCGCGCTTGGCCGCGAATTAGTGTCGAGCCTGAGCGCCGGGGCTGCAGTGAATGACGCCGATCCTCGGATCCGAAAAGTGATCGCGTGGGCCGCCCAGCAGATTGACCAGTCAATCAGCCTGTCGGACGCAGTTGCAGTTGGCGGGCTTTCGGCTAGTCGTCTTCGCCACCTGTTCGTCGAGCAGACCGGCCTGCCGTTCAAAACCTATCTGCTCTGGCTTCGACTTACGCGCGCGGTCAATGTCATCGCGGGCGGCGCCTCGCTCACCCAAGCTGCGCACGAAGCAGGCTTTTCCGACTCTGCGCATTTCAGCCGGACCTTTCGCAGGATGTTCGGCGTGCCCTCGGCCGCCCTACGCATAGTTTAGCCCTTCCGTTCAAGTGCAGTTCCAGAACCCCGCGTAGATACCGGCCATCGACAACCGGACACCCAGGAGGTTCCAATGACTGACCAATGCAAATGCTCTCCCTGCACCTGCGGCGCGACGTGCCAGTGTGCATCTGCGAAGCCGGCTGCGCAGCCGTGCACATGCGGTTGCAAGGATGGTGCGGCCTGCACCTGCGCAACTCCCGCCAAACGCTGAAGCCTGAAACGTCGGCCGCAGTCTTCTCTCTCGATAGATCCCAGGGACACGAGAGACAGGCTGCGGCTGCAGAGGGGACATGCCATGGAATACCTTATCGGTACCGGACTGGCGCTGATCGTCGGCGCATTCGCCACTGTCGCCGGCTTTGACCGGGACAGGAGTTTCTATCCGACCGTGCTGATTGTCGTCGCATTGTACTACGACCTGTTCGCGATCATGGGCGGGCGTGAAGGCGCGCTGGGGCCAGAGGTCACCGCCTCAATGACGTTTATCGTCCTGTCGGCTGTCGGCTTCCGCACCAGCCTTTGGGTGGTTGTGGCTGCACTCGTTGGTCACGGCCTGTTCGATTTCGTGCACGGGCATATCATCGACAACCCGGGCGTCCCCGCGTGGTGGCCGATGTTCTGCCTCAGCTATGACGTGTCGGCCGCGGCCTATCTTGCCTGGCGTCTCGTCACCAGGAGGACTGCGGCAGTCGACGCACGCAGCTTTGCCACGCGCATTCGCCCAAAGGTCGATGCAGAACTTCTGGCGGCAGAACGATCCGACTTGAGCCGGGACTCGGCCGCAAGCTTCCATCACCTCGAGCGTGCACACGTGCTGGGTCAGACTTCGACCGTCGAACATGTGCGCGTGCATGTTCGCATGCTCGGCTGGGGCATGCGCTATCGTCGCCCCCGCGAAATTCTCGGACAGGTTCAGCGGATCATTGGCGCAGCCATCGCGACGCCGCTGCGCCTCATCCCCCACGGCAATACTGGTGGGTCCCATGTCCACCCGTTCCGGTCAATGCCTGTTCCACCTGACCTCGCCGACGTCATCGCCGCGGCCCGCCTTACTGCCGGCAGCATGGTTTCGGTGATCTTGTTGCTCGCGGGCTTCCTTGGAACGGGCGCCTGCTCGACGGTCGCGCCTCCCGCGGATGCCATACCCGTTGCGACCGCCCCCACGCCTCCGCCAGGTGCCCGTGAACCGCAGATCGCCTATCGTGTCCTCGGCGCCGGCAAGCCAGTGATTGTGATGATCTCGGGTCTCGGCGACGGCATGTCGACATTCAACAGTGTCGCTTCAGATCTCGCAGAGTCTGCAACCGTCATCATCTATGATCGTGCCGGCTATGGCGCCAGCGAAGCGGTCAGCGGTCCCAAGGATGCGGTGGCCGCCGAAGTTGAGCTGTCCCGCCTGCTATCACAAGCCGGCGTCACCGGTCCTTATGTGCTGGTCGGGCATTCGCTCGGTGGTCTCTTCGCCGAGTACTACGCCGCCAAGCATCCGGACAGGATCTCGGCGCTAATTCTGGAAGAGTCTCGCCCTGCGCCCTACGCGGACGCATGCGAGGCGGCAGGTCTTCCAATGTGTACGCCGACGCCAGCCATGGTCATGTCTGCGCCAGCTGGCGTGCGGGCAGAGGTAGATGGCATGGCTGCAACCGTCGCTCAGGTTAAGGCGGCAGGCGCGGCCCGCGGCAAGCCAGTCCTGCTCTTGTCCCGGTGGGTTCCCCCCCAGCACCACACCGACGGACGCCCTGTGGGCGGCAGCGCAAGTGGATCTCGCGGCGCGCTATCCCGGATCCCAGCATCTTGTTGCTCCCGGGGGTACGCACAACATCCATCTCACCCAACGCGAATGGTTCGTTGGGGCCGTCGAGGAGTTCCTGAGACAGGGCCGGTAGCAAGACTGCCGCCAGCATCGTCGATGAGTTGCAGGAAGTGGTTGATCCGATGAACGGGTATGGTCACGGCGACTTTCATAGCCAGGTTTAGGTTTGCTCGGACTGCGAGGCAGCATGCACGGACTATGATCAGCGTCGCGAGACCGCCCGATCGAAACCGCCGAAACTTGCAAGAGTCCTTCATGTGTCAGCGAAAAGCCTGAGGGATCTGAACCAGCGTGACCCCCTGGGGGAGTGCAAGCTACAAGCGAGTAGGCTTGATTTCGATGGGCTTTGCGGGTTTCGTTTGCTCACGCTTGAAGCCTTTACGCTGGCTAAAGGAAGTTTTCGCAAAAGTCATAGGACGTGTAGTCTCGGATCAAATGACCATAGTCCGTCAACTCTTTGCGGCCGTTCTTGCTGCCTCACTTGTGTGGACCGGCTCAGCCGGCGCCGCGCAGGCGCATACGCACGAGATCGACGAAGAGCATGGGCGCGCCATCCACGCACTGGCGCCTCATATCGACTTCGATCACCATACCGCTGTGCATGGTCACGATTACCATCATGACCACGACACTGCACCTGCACACCATGATGATGGTCCGCCATCGGATCCGAGCAAGCCCGATCACGACAAGGGTGTGTTCCATGTCCATTCGCTGTGTCACGTAGCCTTGGAATCCCAGTATCCACCGCTGACACGAGCGCTGGCGGTCCAGGTCATTGAGTCTCCGCTGCTGGTCGTTTCGCTAAACACGCGAAGCATAACGCCAGCTGATCGCCCTCCACGATCCTTTCTCTGATCCAGACATCCGCGTCCGCTTTGCTGCGGATGCCCTGCGTTTGAGACAGAGGAGCCAGCCTTGTCATTCCATATTGGTGCGACCCGTCCAGGGTTCGCATGCCTTGTCGCCATCGTGGCGGCAGGAGGCGCGCATGCACAATCGCCGGCGCAGCTATCGCTAACGCTACAGGACGCGTTTGCGCGCGCGCTGGTGGATGCTCCTGCGATGCAGGCGGCAGATCAGGCGCGGCTCGGCGCAGAGGCTGGCGTACGGCAGGCAGACCGTGCTCCAAACCCCACCCTCGACATCACCGCCGAGAACCTCTTAGGGAGCGGCCTCTATTCGGGGATAGATCGCTCTGAGACCACTTTCGCGCTTAGCCAGCGCCTCGAATGGGGTGAGGACCGGCAGGCTCGAACCAGCCTCGCGGCGGCAGACATCACCATCGCACGGGCAAGCGGCGACATCCGGCGCCAAGACCTGCTCTATGAGGTCGAGCTTGCTTATCTCGCGGTGCAGAAGGCCGACGCTGATCTAGCTGTGGCGCTGGAGCGCGCCGAGCTTGCCAGAGAGATCGTGACGACCGTACAGCGCCGCGTGGAGGTTGCGCGTGACCCGCTGATGGCCGGCGCCAAGGCGCAAACCGTGCTGGCCGACGCCGAGATCGGCGTTGAGAACGCTCGCCGCATCAGCGAGGCCGCCAAGATGCGACTGGCAAGCTTCTGGGGTGGGACCACATCGTTCTCGGTAGACATGGCAGCGTACAGCGCGGCCATCACGCCAGCGATACCAGCAAGGCTGGCCAGCCCAGAGCTAGCCTTGGCCGAGGCCGAAGCGGTCAGAGCGGCAGCAGCGGTCGGCGTGGAGCGCGCACGCGCAGAGCAAGACCCGACCATCTCCGGCGGGTTCCGCTACTTTCAGGAGACAGGCGAGGTGGCGCTGGTCGTGGGGGTCTCAATCCCGCTAACCTTCTCCGACCAGAACGATGGCGCCATCGCCCGCGCTCACGCCGAAACCTCCCGGCTGAGGTTCGAGGGTGAGGCCCTGCGGCGGAACATCGAGCGCGAAGCAAACACCGCCCGCTCTCAGATGGAAATCGCGCGGGCGGAGGTTGACGCGATTGATGCGCGTCTTCTGCCGTCTGCCGAGCAGGCGCTGGCGTATGCGCGAGAAGGCTACAACGCCGGGGGCTTCTCCTACCTCGACGTGTTGGATGCACAGCGCCTTGTTGTGCAGGCCCGGCTACAGCGCAATTCAGCACTTCATGCCTTTCACAGCGCGCGTGTCGCGCTCGCCCGCCTGACGGGCGCCCACGCCGAAGGATCGGCGCAATGAGGTTCTCCATGTCTTTGCGAAACACAAAACGCGGTATCGGCCTGGCTCTCGCGGTTGCGTTGTCCGGTCTGGCGGGATGCGGCGAGCCCACACCACCGGAGCCTCCCCACGGCGAGGCAGCCGCCAACGGAGAGTACGAGCGGGGTCCCCATCGAGGCCGCATGCTTCGGGATGGCGATCTCGCCATTGAGATGACGATCTTCGAGGACGGCGTTCCTCCGGAGTTTCACATCTATGCCTACAAGGCGGACAAGCCGCTGCCGCCCTCTGAGGTCCAATTGCAGGTGACGCTGGGAAGGCTGGGCGGGGAAGCGACCACGTTCGCGTTCGCGCCGGTCGATGACTATCTCAAGGGCGATGGCGTCGTGGTGGAGCCCCATTCGTTTGATGTGGCGGTCACAGCCACACATGCAGGCAAGCAGCATCAGTGGACCTATGCGTCCTACGAGGGCCGAACCACAATCGCGCAAGCTCAAGCCGACGAAGCCGGTGTAAAGGTTGAGCCTGCTGGCCCCGCAAAGATCGACGATATCGTTACGCTATCGGGGCGTGTTGAACTGCAGCCGCAGGGCAAGGCAGATGTCCGCGCGTGGTATCCGGGCCGTATCATGACCATGACCAAGGTCATTGGCGAACGGGTTCGCAAGGGTGAGACGGTGGCAACCGTCACATCAAGCGAAAGTCTGCAAGCCTATGCCATCCCGGCGCCGATTTCGGGCGTCATCATGGAGCGGGGCGCCAATGTGGGCGATGTGGCCGGAGCAAACGCGCTCTACGTGATCGCGGACACCACCAAGGTGCACGCTGAGTTCTATGTCTACCCGCGCGATGCGGAGCGCCTGCGGGCAGGTCAACCGATTGTGGTGCGCAACCTTCAGGGCGATCACAGCGTCAGAGCCGAAATCGAAGCCATCCTGCCAACCGCCGACATGCTGACCCAGACTGTGGTGGCGCATGTCGAACTACCCAATCCCGATGGGCTGCTCTGGCGCCCTGGTCAGGCCGTCAGCGGCGATGCGTCAGTCGCGTCAGTCGAAGTTCCGCTCGCCGTACGCACACAGGGGCTTCAGAGATTTCGCGACTTCACAGTCGTCTACGCACGCGTAGGCGAAACATATGAGGTGCGCATGCTTGAACTCGGGCGGCGGTCGCCGGAATGGACAGAGGTGCTCGGCGGCATCAAGCCCGGCGAGGTCTATGTCAGCGAGAATGCTTTCCTTATCCGCGCGGACGTCGAGAAGTCCGGCGCCAGCCACGATCACTAGGGGAGAGCGCCATGCTTGAACGCATCATACATCTCTCCATCCGGTTCCGCTGGGCGGTGTTCGGCGGCGTGCTGGCGCTGGGCGCGCTGGGTGTCTGGAGCTTTCAGCGCCTGCCAATCGACGCGACGCCTGACATCACCAACGTGCAGGTGCAGATAAACTCCGAGGCGGAGGGATATTCACCTCTCGAAGCAGAGCAGAGGATCACATTCCCCATTGAGACGGCGGTCGCCGGTCTGCCCAATCTCGACTACACGCGCTCGGTTTCCCGCTACGGGCTCTCGCAAGTTACCGTCGTGTTTGAAGATGGCACCGACATCTATTTCGCGCGGCAGCTCGTCAATGAGCGGCTGCAAGCGGTGCGAAGCCAGCTGCCCGCAGGCATTGAGCCGGAGATGGGCCCGATCGCCACAGGCCTCGGCGAGATCTTCATGTACACGGTCGAGGCCGAGGAAGGCGCGGTCAAGCCCGATGGGTCTGCCTACACACCCGAAGACCTGCGTACACTGCAGGACTGGGTGATCCGTCCACAGTTGCTGGGTACCAAGGGCGTAACCGAGGTCAACACGATTGGCGGCTTCGTGCGCCAGTATCATGTGACCCCATGGCCGGATCGCTTGGCTGCTGCGGGACTGTCGATTGACGATGTTGTCGAGGCTATCGGGCGCAACAACAGCAATCGCGGCGCCGGCTATGTGGAACGCTACGGTGAACAGCTGCTGCTGAGGTCGCAGGGGCAGGCAGACGGCATAGATCATCTCGAAAGCATCGTCGTCGCAAACCGCAATGGCGTTCCGCTGCGTGTTGCCGATGTCGCCGATGTCGGGATGGGCGAAGAACTTCGCACTGGCGCGGCGACTGAGAATGGCAGGGAGGTTGTGCTTGGTACGGTCTTCATGCTCGTCGGCGAGAACAGCCGGGAGGTCGCGCAGGCAACTGCGGCCAAGCTTGCCGAAGCGGCCAAGGCATTACCGCCGGGCGTTGTCGCTGTGCCGATCTACGACCGCACGGCGCTGGTGGACCGCACCATCCAGACGGTCGAAACCAATCTGGTCGAAGGCGCACTGCTGGTCATTGCGGTGCTGTTCCTTCTGCTTGGTAATTTCCGGGCGGCGCTGATCACGGCGCTGGTTATCCCGCTCTCGATGCTGCTGACCATCACCGGCATGGTTCAGAACAAGGTGTCGGGCAACCTGATGAGCCTTGGCGCGCTGGACTTCGGCCTGATCGTCGATGGCGCAGTTATCATCGTCGAGAACTGCCTGCGTCGGTTTGGTGACGAGCAGCATAGGCTTGGTCGCGTGCTGACGCGTGACGAACGGTTCGCCGCCGCCGAGCGAGCAGCAGCAGAAGTGATCAAGCCGTCGATCTTCGGCGTTCTGATCATCACGCTGGTCTACGTACCTATCTTCGCGCTCACAGGCGTTGAAGGGAAGATGTTCCACCCGATGGCGTTCACCGTCGTGTTCGCGCTGACGGCGGCCTTGCTGCTGTCCCTGACGTTCGTGCCCGCAGCTGTCGCGCTGTTCGTCACGGGTAAGGTGGCTGAGAAGGACAGCCCGGTGATGCGTGGCGCTCGCGCCGCATACCAGCCGGCGCTGGACTGGGCGTTGCGCATGCGGGGTCTGGTTGTCGGCGTGGCGATTGCGCTGGTCGCTCTGGCTGGCTTTGCCGCCTCGCGGATGGGCTCGGAGTTCATCCCCAACCTGGACGAAGGCGACATCGCGCTTCACGCGCTGCGCATTCCCGGTACATCGCTGACGCAGGCCGTGAGGATGCAGGAGAGCCTCGAAAGACGCATACGGGAGCTGCCCGAGGTTGAACGGGTTGTTGGCAAGATTGGCACCGCCGACATTGCAACCGACCCAATGCCGCCGAGTGTGGCGGATACGTACGTCCTGCTGAAACCCCGCGAAGCATGGCCCGACCCAGGCAAGCCAAAGGCTCAGCTTGTGTCGGAACTGGCGGAGGCGGTCAGCAGCATCCCCGGCAACAATTATGAGTTCACCCAGCCGATCCAGATGCGGTTCAACGAACTTATCTCGGGCGTCCGTTCTGACGTGGCTGTGAAGGTATTCGGCGACGATCTCGATCAGTTGCTGGCTCTGGGCGATGAGATTGAAGCCATCCTCAGCTCCGTACAAGGGGCGCAGGATGTGAAGGTCGAGCAGATCACAGGCCTGCCGGTGCTTCAGATCACGCCGGATCGTGATGCTCTCACCCGCATGGGCCTGAACGTCGAAGACGTTCAGAACGTGATTGGCGCGTCGTTCGGCGGCGCCAAGGCCGGTCAGATATTCGAAGGTGACCGTCGCTTCGACATTGTCGTGAGACTTCCCGAACAGCTTCGCACCAATGTCGATGCCATCGGGCAGCTCCGCATCCCGCTGCCCGACCGGGGCGGCGATTTGCGCGGCTTCGTGCCTTTGCAGGAAGTGGCAAGTATCGAACTGTCCATCGGGCAGAACCAGATCAGCCGGGAGAATGGCAAGCGGCGCGTTGTCATCACCGCCAACGTGCGCGGTCGTGACCTTGGCTCATTCGTGAACGAAGCGCAGGCTCGGGTTTCTGCCGAAGTGGAAGCTCCGGCAGGATACTGGATCAGCTATGGCGGCACGTTCGAGCAGCTCATCTCCGGTGCCCAGCGTCTTGCGCTGGTTGTTCCGGCGACGCTGCTGCTGATCTTCGCCCTGCTGTTCGTGTTGTTCAGGTCGGTTCGGGACGCCTTGATTGTCTTCTCCGGCGTGCCTCTGGCGCTCACCGGAGGCGTACTCGCCCTGATGCTGCGGGACCTGCCGCTGTCGATTTCGGCGGGCGTTGGCTTTATCGCGCTCTCGGGCGTGGCGGTGCTCAACGGGGTGGTGATGCTCACCTTCATCCGCTCCCTGAGAGGGGAGGGACGCACGCTGGATGAAGCCATTCGTGAAGGCGCTTTGTCGCGCTTGCGGCCCGTACTCATGACGGCGCTGGTTGCCAGTCTCGGCTTTATTCCGATGGCGTTCAATGTGGGCGCTGGCGCCGAGGTTCAGCGGCCACTTGCCACCGTGGTGATTGGCGGCATCATCTCGTCAACCTTCCTGACCCTGCTGGTGCTGCCTGCACTTTACCGGCTGGTGCACAGAGCAAGGCCTGCGGAATCCATGCCCGCCGACTTGTCGCCTGCCTACGCCCTTTCCAACCAAGGTGGTGATCCAGCATGATCTCGCTGCAAAGAACGACTATCTCGCCGCTTGTCGTTGCATTCGGCGCGTTGCTGCTGGCGCTCGCCGTCGGAGCGGGGCCAGCATTCGCGCACGGCGTTGAGGCCGGCGACAAGGGCTATATCCAGGAAACGTCCGGCATCGTGTTCTGGCCCTTCGTCTACCTGGGCGCCAAGCACATGGTGACGGGGTACGATCACCTGCTGTTCCTCTTCGGCGTGATCTTCTTCCTCTACAAGATGAAAGACATCGGCATCTATGTGACGATGTTTGCCGTTGGGCACTCGGTCACGCTGCTGGCTGGTGTGCTCGCGAATGTCAGCGTCAGTTCCTATCTGGTTGATGCGATCATTGGCGTGTCGGTAGTTTACAAAGCGCTCGACAACATGGGCGCCTACCAGCGCTGGTTCGGTTTCCAGCCTGACACGCGCGGCGCCACACTCGTCTTCGGCCTGTTTCATGGACTGGGGCTGGCCACAAAGCTTCAGGACTTCGAGATGTCGGCGGATGGGCTCGTTGTGAACCTGATCGCATTCAACATCGGGGTCGAGTTGGGCCAGCTGCTGGCGCTGGGCGCAATCCTCATCGCCATGAGCTTCTGGCGAAAGACGCCGAGCTTCTGGAAGAACGCGTATCTCGCAAACGTGGTCCTGATGGCCCTTGGTTTCACCCTGACGGGCTATCAGCTCGTCGGCTACTTCGTCGCCTGATCGGAGACATAAAATGTTCAACGCACAAAAACCTGACCCTGCCGAACTCCCCTCGACCGGACGCCTCCTGAAATCCACAGGCATCGCGGCGGCAGTCGCGGGCGCGCTGCTTGTTTTCGTTGTCCTGCCTGCCGAGTACGGCGTCGATCCTACTGGCGCCGGCTCTCTTCTTGGCCTGACCGAGATGGGCCGCATCAAGATGCAATTGGCCGAAGAGGCGGCGCTTGATCAGGCGGGAGTAGCGGCTGCATCGCCCGAGGCGTCCAACCCGTCGTCCGAACCCGCGCCCAGCGAGCAAGCGTCGCCCAATCCCACTATACCGCCTGCAGCCGCAACGACGACACCTTCGACGCCCCTCGCTTCCGCGCCGCAGTCGGCATCGGCGGCTGCAAGTGATGAAAGCGTCTTCACGCTGGCTCCCGACGAGGGTTTCGAGATCAAGCTGGTGATGGTGAAGGGCGCCAAAGCCAAATTCGAGTGGTTCACCGACGGGCCGGGCGTCAACTACGACACCCACGCCGACGGCGCAGGCGTCAGCTATCACGGCTACGGCAAAGGCACGAACACGCCTCGCCAGGAGGGGGAACTGGTCGCCGCCTTCGACGGCAGCCACGGCTGGTTCTGGCGCAACCGCACAGATCAGGACGTTAAAATCACGCTGCGAACGAGCGGGGAGTACACCGACGTCAAGCAGTACGATTGATTAGTCGCCAGACGGCAGAATCGAGACACCCCAAGGTCGTGACGAAGACGTCAACCCGATTGCAGTCAGGCAAAGTGGTGGAACGCGTCTACGCGACCGTTGGGGACGAGTTCGTGCTGCCTGCCTGCCATGCGGTGTTCCGCTACGTGGTCTCTCGAATCGCCGGGCAGGGGCATTGAGTGGGACCGGCGGAGACGAGTTTTGGTCTGATCGACAAGCTAGTTTCCACGAACTCGGCTGAAACGTTCTCATCTTGGGCCAACGCCCCCGAAACTTCCACAGCCTCCGAACAAATGCGGGATCCCGGGGGGTTCAGACCAACGCGTGCAGCCGTGCGCGCACGCGTGCGCCTTTTTCAACCTACTGTAACTAGGATTGGATCACGCCTTTCGGATGCCCGTATTGCAATGAACTGCCGGAAGGACCCAACAAGGGGTCATTGGCCGCCTGCCGTTGCCTAGATTTCCGGGAAGCCGAAGCGGTTGGCCAGTAACTCCAATCCTTCCGCGATCATAAGATATCCGAGCGTTACATTTCTACGAATGCGATCTCGTGAGCCAGACTGAACCAGTCGATGCGCGAGTGACCTCATCTGTACGACTTGCTCGATAGGCATGCCGTGCACGATGACGCTTTCAACGAGAACTCGCTGCGCGCGCCCCAAGTTGTCCAGAACGGTTCTATACATGTCGTGTGCGTCCGCTGCGGCGAGCAATCGTTCGTCCGCAGTCCTCCACTTGCCGCCATCGTCTATCCGTTGGCCGTTTGGACGTCCGATCAACTGCCGGCTGCGAGCGATTTCGTACAGTTCGCAAAGCTTGATCGCTGCAAGGTGCTCGCGCGGACTGATGAGGCCGCGACGAAACATACGGGCCGCTCCGCCTGACTGCCGTGTAACATTCAATAGGACGCGCTGCCCCTTGAGTTCTTCGTCCAGTTGCTCGCCACGTATGCTCTCAAACTCGTCTCTTGCTGCGATCTCTTTGGTGGGGCGCGCACCGGAGTGTGCGCGAAGAGCCTTGCGAGACTGTTTGCTCGATCTTGCCGGAGCAATTGCTGAGGGAGGGCGAACGAGCGCCCGGATGTTTTCTCGCCAGGCGCCACCATCCGACGGGCTTTTGTCGGCATCATGTCCGCGTTGCCTACTCATCGGAGCCACGCGCCCTTCAAGCTCGCTGCCTACTTCAGTAATCTATAGCGTCGCTGGTGGCGGCAATTTCACGCTCGCTTCCAATTCGGCTTCTGGCGATCTGACACTCGCTCAGAGTCGCTACCCCTTCATCATGACTCATTGCAGCTTCGGTCAAAATACCTTTTGCTTGGCTATCCACCGTCTATCGAGCTGCTTGGCAGGCACCGCTCCGGCGTTGTCCCTGTGGATAGCGGTCAGGTTGTGCAAGCGAGTTTTGGCTCAGTTTCAAAGGCAAAGCCGCTCAACTTCCTCATCCGATGAGAGCGCTCAACAAAATGAGAAACAACCATTCCAAAGAATGGTCCTTCCGAATTTCGGGAGTGGTGATCGCTCACACAACTTCAGGGAGCGCAACACCCATAGACGCTACTTCGACACGATAAGTGGCAACCAACCTTTCGAAGGCCTCTTCGAGCAACGCCCCTGACAAGTTTTGTTCGTCGCGGGGAAGAAGGAGACGGGGCAGGCCAGACGTTCCATCGCGATCGTACTGTTTGATCACATTGAGCCAGCCCGCCAGGCGGGCACCCAGCTTCTGAGCGTCGCTTCTGGCCGGGGTTAGATAGCCGCTTGGCTTGGCCTTCTCGACGCGAGGATGGCTTGGGGTCGGAAAGCCCTTGGCTCGCGCTTCACGAGCCATCCGCCTTGCATGCCAAGCCCGAACGTCATCGTGAAGAACGCGAAAATGGTAGATTGGCTTAGCGCGACGATGCCGCGTTTGCTTCCTGATTGCTTTGACGATGTCCAAATCTGGATCGCATCCCTCGGCGACGAGGTCATCAATCAGCTCAGCTAGGCTATCGAGCAACTCCGGTTTCTCGGATGGGGAGTACATTCCGATGCCGCAGTTTTCGACTACCGCTTCCATGATAGCCCGCTGTTCGTCGTCGCGAAAAACGAAACAAGATGGAATTTGATGGATAGGACGCGCGCGCCCACGCGTGTGTTCTCCATACGCGTGAACGGGATCGCGGGAAGTCTTGTCCTCCGGGCAAGACATTTTTTCCATGCCCTGCGCCTTCGGCTCAACGTCGGAATGGACATTTTTTCCGCTGCGGGAAGAATTGTACCACTGCAAATCGGCTTCAGCTCTCGCCATGGAGGCAGCCGAATCGCGGGCGCGACGGAAGCGCCCGTCGCAAAGACCGCTTAGTTTTTCTGACAGACGCCAGCGGTATCGTGTCTCTCGCGCTTCGAGATCGCGTCTCTGCTCCAGGACCGACAGGAGGTCGTGTCGAGTCGCCCAAGCCAGATGCCGGCGAACTGTCTTCAGTTCGAGATCAAGAAAGTCGACGATTTCCGAAACACGGGCTTCGATAGTGAGACTTTCGTCGGCCCAGATGGAGAGAGCGATCAGAATTGAGCGCACGCCTTTAGGTGTCGCGCCCCAGGCAGGCATGTAGTTTTCTCGTGGATGCATCGTTGCGGTCATTGGAGCTCCTGGCTGTTTGCTTGTGAAACGACAAAAGCCCTCGCGCAGCGCCAGCGAACCGGCACAGTGGAGGGCAGCGTTGAGTTGAGGTTTCGGGCTGTCTTTGCCGCAGTTCGGCGGGGGGCTTAGGTCATTTACTCGCCGCTCAGACTTGAGGGAGGAACAAGATAGGAAAGTCCGTCGGGACTATGTCGGGACTATTGCGCCGGTTCCTGTCCTGTGTTGTCCGTCCGTTCCCGTTCGTTGACCGAACCTTCCAGCGTCCATACAAGCACTTCAGCCTGAAAAACTGGGCTTTCGACACACGCGGGCGTGGCGGAACTGGTAGACGCACCAGACTTAAAATCTGTTGGGCCGCAAGGCCCGTGCCGGTTCGATTCCGGCCGCCCGTACCAGCAGCCGGCTTCAGCGCAGGGGAGTGAATTCGACCAGTGCGCCGGCTGTGACGCCCGGCGCATTGGCTGGCCGCCGGATCAGGGCGTTGGCCGAGAGGAAGGGGGAGAGGAGCGAGGAGTCCTGATCTTCGGCCGCGCGGATCGCGGCTGCGCCATCTGCACCGATCGACAGGACCGCGCGCAGATATTCCTCACGATTGCCAGTGGCGGGAAGTGGGGTCGCCGTCGCGGCGCGTGCGGCGGGCGCCGCGTCGGGCGCGCCGCCCGTCAGCGCATCAATCAGCGGCCGCAGGAACAGCTGCGCCGTCACCATTGCCGCCGCCGGATTGCCGGGCAGGCCAAGCGCGAGCGTCGACTTGCCTGAAGAGAACCATGTCGGCTTGCCGGGCTTCACCGCGACTTTCTCGAACACCGGCGCAAAGCCTTCAGCCGCAAAGGCGCTGCGCACGATGTCATAGTCTCCAACGGATGCGCCGCCGATCGACACGATGACGTCGCACGGGGCGTGAATGCGCCCGCGCACATCCTCTTCCGTGTCGCGCGACAATCCGAGGTCGAGCGCCACTGCGCCCCAGCGGCGGATCAACGCCAGCAAAGCTGGCTGGATCGAATTGACGATCTGTCCGCGTGCGAGGTGATCGCCTGCCGCAACAAGTTCATCGCCATTGGCCAGTACGCCGATCCGCGGCGCCTTGGCCACGATCAGGCGCGCATTGTTGCCGGCCGCAGCCAGCGAGATCGCGCCTTCGCTGACCATCTGACCTGCAGGAACAAGCGTGTCTCCGGCGGAGAAATCACGCCCCGCGCGCCGGATGTTTGCGGCGTGCGGCTGTTCGAAGGTGGTGGTGACAGTCTCGCCCTCGCGCCGCGCATCCTCCTGAATCAGAATGTGATCGGCGCCCGGCGGTACGTACGCGCCCGTGAAGATGCGGACTGCCTCGGCGGCCCCGACCTTACCGCCAAAGGGTGCGCCCGCGCGGGACTCGCCAACCACGCGCAGGCTCGCGCCCAGCTTCATGTCGGCGAAGCGGACGGCATACCCGTCCATGGCTGAAACGGCGGCTGGCGGCTGGGATACGCGCGCAAGAACCGGTTCGGCCAGCCTGCGCCCAAGAGCGGCGGCGAGCGGGACGGACTCCAGCCCCGTCACCAGGCGCGCGCCGTGTTCGGCAATCAGGGCAAGCGCCTGCTCGACGGAGGCCATGCGGATCATGCGTCGTCCTTTTCCGGGTAGTCTTCCCGTTGTGCGCGGGGCAGAATAGCGGTCTTCACGAGGATGACCATGTCAGACAAGTTGACCCATATCGATGCTGACGGCAGGGCCCGCATGGTCGATGTGTCCGGTAAGGTGTCGACCAAGCGCATCGCGTCTGCGCGTGGGCGCGTCCTGATGTCGAAGGTCGCGCTGGAGCTGGCCCGTACGCAGGGCGGCAAGGGCGATGTGCGGGCCGCGGCCGAGATCGCCGGCGTAATGGCGGCCAAGCGCACGTCCGATCTCATACCGATGTGTCATCCACTGCAGCTCTCGAGCGTGAAGGTGCGCGTCGATGAACTCGAAGACGGCTCAGGCATGAGCGTCACGGCCCAAGTGGCGACAACCGGGCCCACGGGCGTGGAGATGGAGGCGCTCACGGCCGTGTCAGTCGCGTGCCTCACGGTCTACGACATGCTGAAGGCGGTTGATCGCGGGATGCGGATCGAAGGCGTGATGCTCACGGCCAAGTCCGGCGGCGCCAGCGGCGATTATCGCGCCGAATAGCTGGCTACTGCTGCAGCTCGGGCTCCAGCTCTTCATCGGTCGTTTCGCGCAGGGGCGGCGGCGGACCTGAATCCGGACAGCCCGCAGGCTCGACCACGGCGGCGACCAGGATCGACGGGTCGCCATTCGAATAGTTGAACGCAAATCGTCGCGCGAGCCGTACGCAGCGGTCGGCGGCGACCGCCGCATCGACAAGCTTGTCGAGCGCCTCACGCCCCGGCGGGTCGGCGATATTGATCAGCCATGCCGGGCGATTGTCTTCCGCGATCGGCGGAATCACCGGGGTCGAGTCGGGCGGCAGAATGATCTTGTTGCCGAGTTCGAACACCAGGCTTGGTTCAGCGAACGAAATGGCTCGGATCAGTTTGGGCGCCCGGCCTGCGCAGCCTGAATCGCGCCACGCCGATGTGCCCTCGGGCAGGGCGCACACTTCCCTAAGCGCCGACAGCGACGCGCCGGTGGACAACATCCAGGACTGGTTCGGCAGGACCACAGCGCGATAACCGACGCCGGCGACCAGCGAGCAGGCGATAATGCCGGCAAGCAGGCCGACCGTGTGTTTCTTCACCAGCGCGTAGATTGTGCCGCCGGCCGCGAGCAGGATCAGCAGGCTGGGCCAGATGCCGATGCCCGTTGAATTCCAGGCTTGTTCCCAGACGCCAGCGACGCGGGTGGCGTATTCGCCGAACTCACTTGCGGCGTCTGCGCGTACGGGGCCCAGCACCCACCCCGTCGGCGCCAGCGCCAGCAACAGGGCGATGACGCCGAAGAGCCCGGCTGAAATCCAGCGTCCGCGGTTCCACTCGTTGGTCGAAAACCAGCGATCAGCTGCTGCGCCTGCCATCAAGGCGAGCGCCGGATACATTGGCAGCGTGTAGTGAACCAGCTTGGTCGGCGCGATCTCGAAGACCAGCCATGACGGAACCAGCCAGCATAGCAGGAAGCGCCACGCCCCTGCCTGTTGCTCTTCCCATGCGCTGGCGCTCGCGGCGCGCGCGCCTTCCAGCTTCCCGTCCCGGGCCTTGCGACGTGCGGCGAAGGCTGACGAGATGGCCAGCCAGATCCCTGGAACAAGCAGGATCGTCCCCGGCCAGAACAGCAACGGCAGCGCCGCTGTGTGGAGGCCCGGCGGTCCGTCGTGGCCCTCGGCGCCGTCGACCAGCTTCTGGCCAAGGTCAACGCGCACGGCCTCGGACAGGAATTCGCCATCCGTCGCGATCTGGACGGCGATATACCAGGGCACAGTCATGACGACGAACAGGCTGAGCCCGCCCCAATAGAGCAGCGGTTTTGCCCAGGTGAATTTGCGTTCCCAGATGAACAGCCCGGCGATGGTCGAGAACACGACCAGCGGCGCAATCGGGCCCTTGAGCAGAACACCGATCGACAGACAGGCCCAGAACAGGATGCTCAGGCGCTTCGACGTCGCACCCGCGCGGATGTGGGCCAGCGCCGCCATGCCCAGCGCGAGGAAGCCACACTGGGCCGCATCCGTCTTGGCGATGTTGGCCTCTGTCGTCAGCAACAATGTCGTTCCCAGCACCAGGGCCGCGACAAACGCTGCTCTTCGCGAGAACAGCGCTGTCCCGCCCCAGAAGGTCGCCAGGGCGGCCATGATCGCCCCCAGCATGGAGGGGATGCGGTAGTCCCAGATGTTGCGTTCAGCGGCCCCTGACGTCAGCGAGACGGCCATCGACTGGAACCAGTGGATCGCCACCGGCTTCTTGTTCCGCAGTTCCTCGTGGTAGCGGATCACGACGAAATCGCCGGTTTCCATCATCTCGGAAGAGGCTTCGGTGAAACGGCCCTCGTCACGGTCAAGCACGGGCAGGGCGAACAGGCCCGGCAGGGCCAGCAGGAAGACCAGGCCAGCCAGCACGGCATAGACCCAGCGGCTTTCCGTTAGCCGGTCGAATTGGTCGTCGAACTTGCCCATCACGCCGCGCGCTACCCTCGGGAATACTGAATGCTCCACCCGGCGATTCGTTCGCCCGGGGCCCGCAGAGGCCGGACCATAACGGCCTTTTTGGGTTGCGTCGCGCGCTTTGTTCGCCCCCTGCGTGTACCTCCGTCCCTATGGCAGGAGGGCACTCGCAACCGGCGGCCGGTCCAGCTATAGGTTTTGCGATGGATGCCAGGGTCAAGACGGAAAGCATGATGGCAGGCTTGCACGGCCGCCCCGAGTTCAGCGTGGTTTCGCCCGTGCGGAACGAGGCCGAGAACGTCGAGTCCCTCGTTTTCGAGATATTCGATGCGCTCGACGGGCGGGCGTTCGAGATTATTTTCGTCGATGACTCGTCGACCGATGACACCCGCGCCCGCCTTTTTGCGCTTAAGGGAAGGATACCCCAACTCCGCGTGCTGGGGCACCGCAGGAATGCGGGACAGAGCAGGGCGGTCAGGACAGGCGTTATGGCGGCGCGCTCGAACATCATCATCACGCTGGACGGCGACGGCCAGAACGATCCCAAGGATCTGGCCGGCCTGCTGGGCCAGCTGACCCGGGCCGACGCCCCGAAGGAACTCGCCCTGGTGCAGGGCCGGCGCGAGAAGCGCATCGATTCCGGCTGGAAGAAGTTCGGCTCGCGCTTTGCCAACCGCGTCCGCAGGGCGATCCTGAAGGACGGGAACTCGGATTCGGGCTGCGGCGTCCGCGCCTTCCGTAGGGACGCCTACCTTCAGCTGCCGTATTTCGATCACATGCACCGCTACCTGCCGGCTCTGATGATGTCCGAAGGTTTGTCGGTCGAGGATAGGCCAGTCGGCCACCGGGCGCGCCAGCATGGCCGGTCAAACTACACGAATTTCGGGCGCTTGGCCGTGGCCTGGTCGGACATGCGCGGGGTCATGTGGTTGCGTAAGCGACGGAAGTCGCCGGGTGGGGTGGACGAGCTGTAATCCGCGTCAACGGGCCGGCTGGATGGGCGGGAGGGCTTTCAATTGGACAACAAAATCGCTACCGGAATACGTGTTGACGCCATGGAAAAGCGCGGAAGCCAACGCGGTAAGGGCGGACCACAGAGGGGATCACCAATGCGCATGATTTTCGGGATATTCCCGCTGCTCGCCATCCCGATCGTAATCTACAACATGATGGCGCTGACAGCCGGCGGCACTGCGGACGCGAGCGGCGCCTCCGCCATCGCGATGCAGCTGGCCAACCCGGCAACAGGCACATCCGTCTTCGGCGCCTGGCGCATCACAAGCGGCGATATCCTTGTGATCCTCTCGATGGTTTTCTTCTTCGTGGAGATCATCAAGTCGACGTCGACCGGCTCGTCCACCATCGCGAACCACGCCATCTCGATGCTGGTCTTCATCGTCTGCCTGGTCGAGTTCCTGCTGCTGCCGAACTTCCAGACATCGGTGTTCTTCATCCTCACCTTCATGTGCCTGCTCGACGTGCTGGCCGGTGTGGTGGTCACCATCGTGTCGGCGCGGCGCGACTTCTCTGTTGGCGACAACCACAACTAGGCCGCTGGCGACGCTTCGACTGTAGGACGGGTTATCCTGTGATCGGTTAGCGCCGGGAGCGTAGGCAATGGGCATTTTCTTCGATCAGGACTGGTTTGACGCCCGCCTCAAGGCGGCTGGCCTCACGCGCGGCGCAATGGCTCAGGCGGCGGGCATGACCATGGACGAGATCGAGATGGTGTTCTCCGACCGGCGGGAACTCGAGGCCGGTGAAGTCCGCGCGATTGCACGCGTCCTGTCGGCCGATCCGCGCGAGATCGCCAGCCGCTCAGGCCTTGCCGATCTGCAGGAGGAGGCCCTTTCCATGGGGCAGATGACGCCGCGCTTCGATCGCTCGGCGCCGCAGGCCGGTCCGGGCTACCAGGTCACCCGCGAAGTCATCGCCGGGATCCACGAAAGGATCGACCGCCTCGAGCGGATGCTTGAGATGGTGCTGGCCAAGCTGGACAGGCGATAGCGCCTAGCGGTCCTGCGTCGGGATGTACGGGCTGATCAGGCCCAGCGGAGCCGCAGTCGTGCGTTTGGCCACGTTCACGATGATGCGGGACTGGATGTCCGACACCAGGCCCAACGCCAGGATCTTGTCGCGCAGGAAGTTGTCGTAGGCGTGCATGTCCGTCGTCACGATGCGCATCACATAGTCGACGGCGCCCGTCACGGTCATGCACTCAATACATTCGGGCCATTTCCGTACCGCCTGCTCGAATTTCTCCAGGTTTTCGCGCGAGGGGAGTTGCAACTTTACGTTGGCAACAACTTCGAAGTTCAATCCGAGCTTGTCGTAGTTGAGAAGCGTGACGCGACGGGCAATGATGCCTTGTTCTTCCATGCGCTTGATGCGGCGCCAGCAGGGGCTGGAGGACAGCCCGACTTTTTCGGCGATCTCTGCCACCGAGAGGGCGGCATCGCGCTGGATGAGGTCGAGGATTTTCGCGTCGATGGCGTCGAGCTCGGCGGCCATGTTTTGCTGTCCCTAGTCGAGTTTGTAGTCAATTATTGCCGTCGTAATGCCAGATCGTGCATCGAATGGCAAATACTTCCTGCGATATTGAGCAATATATTTGCCGTGGCCATTTATCCCACTGGAGGCGCACGACTTGAAGAACGGTAGCCCTGTATCCGGCGGGATATCCCTCGATGACAAGTACCTGCTCGAGAGCGGCCGTGCGTTCATGACCGGCATCCAGGCGCTCGTGCGCCTGCCGCTGGATAGGAAGAGGCTGGACCGGAAGAATGGCCTCAATACGGCGGGGTTCATTTCCGGCTATCGCGGTTCGCCCCTCGGCGGCTACGACCAGCAGATCAGGGCCGCGCAAAAGCTGATGGACGCCCACGACGTGAAGTTGTGGGAAGGCCTCAACGAGGATCTCGGCGCCTCGGCGGTCTGGGGGTCGCAACAAACTCACATCTTCCCGGGCGCGAAGTTCGATGGCGTCTTCGGCATCTGGTACGGCAAGGCGCCCGGCGTCGACCGCACCGGGGACGTTTTCAAGCATGCCAACATGGCTGGCACGGACCCCAAGGGCGGGGTGCTCGCGCTGTGCGGCGACGATCCCAACTCGAAATCCTCCACGCTCGCCTCGCAATCCGAATTCGCGATGATCGACGCGGAAATGCCGGTGCTGGCGCCGGCCTCGATCCAGGAAGTCCTCGACTACGGCATGATCGGTTGGGAGCTGTCGCGCTATTCGGGCCTCTGGGTCTCGATGATCTGCCTTGCGGACACGATGGATTCCGGCGCTGTCGTCGAAGTTGGCCTGCATCGCTACAACACCTTCCGCCCCACCGACTTTGCCATACCTGAGGGCGGCCTCGGCCTGCGCATGGGCGACACGCCGCTTGGCAAGGAAGCGCGCCTTCGCACGCTGAAGATCCCCGCCGCCCACGCCTTCGTCCGTGCCAACGGGCTGGATCGCCCGCTGCTGACGGGCAAGCAGAAGAAGCTGGGCGTCATCGTCGCTGGCCAGGCTTCACGCGATGTGTTCGAGGCGCTCTCCGCCATGGGCCTTTCACCGGAACAGGCGGCGGACCTTGGCGTCTCGATCTTCAAGGTAGCAATGCCCTGGCCGCTGGAGCCGACCGCGATCCGTAATTTCTGCCGCGGCTTCGAGCGCGTATTGGTGATCGAGCACAAGCGCGCGGTCATCGAACCTCAGCTGAAAGATATTCTCTACCACCTGCCGGACTCCGAGCGCCCGATCATCGAAGGCAAGAACGATCGCGATGGCGGCCGCCTCCTGTCCGACATCGCCTCGCTCTCGACGGCGGATATCGCGCTCGCTCTCGTCGGCCGTCTTCCGGATGGTCCGCATCGCGCCAAGGCCGATGCCTATTTCGCCAAGGTCCGCGGCGCGCAGCAGGCCGTCGCCGGCATGAACCAGATCAACACCCGCAAGCCGCACTTCTGCTCGGGCTGCCCCCACAACACGTCCACCACGCTGCCCGAAGGTTCGCGCGCGTTGGCCGGCATCGGCTGTCACTACATGGCGACGTTCACGCCCGAGCGCCGCACCGACATGCACACGCAGATGGGCGGCGAGGGCACGCCCTGGATCGGCCAGATGCCGTTCACCGACGAAAAGCATGTCTTCGTAAACCTCGGCGATGGCACCTATTCCCACTCCGGCTCGCTCGCGATCCGCGCGGCGATCTCCGGCAAGGTCAACGCCACGTACAAGATCCTCTACAACGACGCCGTCGCCATGACGGGCGGCCAGCAGGTTGAGAGCGGCCAGACGGTTCCGCAGATCGCACGCCAGGTCGAGGCTGAAGGCGTCAAGACCATCGTGATCGTGGCGGATGATCCCACTCGCTACGCCAGCGTCAGCGATCTACCCGAAGGCACGCGCATCTTCGACCGCAAGAAGCTGGAAGAAGTGCAGATCGAGTTGCGCGAGACACCGGGCGTGTCTGTGCTCATATACGATCAGGTCTGCGCCACCGAGAAACGCCGCCGCATCAAGCGCGGCAAGATGGAAGCGCCGACCAAGCGCGTCTTCATCAACCAGTCCGTCTGCGAAGGTTGCGGCGATTGTTCGGTGAAATCGAACTGCCTGTCGGTCGAACCTGTCGAAACCGAATACGGCCGCAAGCGACAGATCAACCAGTCGACCTGCAACACCGACTATTCCTGCATCGAGGGCTTCTGCCCATCCTTCGTCACCGTCACCGGCGGCGACAGAAAATCAGACGCCGAACGCGGCGCGCCGAAATTCGACCTGTCCACCCTGCCGCAACCCACGCTGCCGCAACTGGGCCATGAAGCCTGGAACGTCGTCTTCACCGGCGTTGGCGGCACGGGTGTCACCACGGTCGCAGCCGTGCTGGCGATGGCTGCCCACGTAGACGGCAAGGCGTCGCAGACGCTCGACATGACCGGCCTAGCCCAGAAGGGAGGGCCGGTGCTCAGCCACGTCCGATTCGCGCTCGACCCCGACGACATCAAGGCCGGCAAGACACCGCCAGCCTCTGCCGACGTCATCATCGCCTGCGATCTCGTGGTCGCTTCGTCTGGCGACGCACTTGTGATGTTCGACAAGGGCCGCACGGCGGTCGTCGCCAACCACGACGTGAC
The DNA here is from genome assembly GCA_002483135.1 of Hyphomonadaceae bacterium UBA7672. Lineage (GTDB taxonomy): Bacteria > Pseudomonadota > Alphaproteobacteria > Caulobacterales > Hyphomonadaceae > UBA7672. The sequence goes on from DLHI01000010.1 coordinate 123,919, forward strand.
GCCTACCAAGGAGATCATCGAGAACCGCAACGTCCGCTTCGATCCGGACCTGCTGACCGCTCGCGTGCGCAGCCGTGCGAAATCCTTCGCGGCGACGAATGCGGAAGCGCTGGCCGAGCATCACTTCGGCGACGCGATCTACACCAACATGATCATGCTCGGCATGGCCTGGCAGAATGGCCTGATCCCGATTTCGGATACGGCGATCTACGAAGCCAACCGCCTCAACAAAGTGAAGGTCAAGGAGAACGCCGCTGCGTTCGACCTCGGCCGTATCGCCGCCGTGAACCCGGACGTCATCCAGGCCGCGGCCCCCAAGCGTCCCGAGATCGAGCCGCTCAAACTCGACGAACTGATCGCGCGCCGCGCCGAGATGCTGAAGCAATACCAGAACGCCGCCTATGCCGACATGTACGAGGCCCGGATTGCGCGCATCCGCGCCGCCGAAAGCAATCTTGGCCTCGGCGAACAGCTGACCACGGCGGCCGCCACCTACCTCTCCAAGCTGATGGCCTACAAGGACGAATACGAAGTCGCGCGCCTCTACACGCGCCCTGAATACAAGCAGGCCGTCGAGGATACGTTCGGGAAGGGCACGAAGCTGACCTTCCTCATGGCCCCGCCGATGATCGCGAAGAAGAACCACAAGGGCGAACTGATCAAGCAGCCCTTCGGCCCCTGGATGATGACAGGCTTCAAGGTTCTGAAGAAGATGAAGTGGCTGCGTGGCGGCGCGTTCGACTTCTTCGGCAAGACCGAGGAACGCAGGATGGAGCGCCGTCTCCGCGACGAATACCTTGCGCGGCTCGAGACACTGGCCTCAGGCCTCAAGCCCGAGAACCACGCGCTCGCCGTCGAGATCGCGTCGATCCCCGACGACATTCGCGGCTACGGCCATGTGAAGGAAAAGTCGGTGGAAGCAGCCGAGAAAAAGCTGGCGGCGTTGATGGCGAAGTGGAATGCGCCGTCACCCGCCCCACGCATGCAGGCGGCGGAGTAGGATCGACGCGGTCGAGCAAGCCCTCGCGCGGCCGTGCGTCGGCCAATATCGCTCCCTGGCCGCCTCAGCCGCCAGTCTCGTCTGGTGCGACATGAACCTGCGGCGAACCGCACGCGTTGCAGCGCAGGACCGAGTTCGGCGGATTGTGCCGGTTCACCGCCAAGCCGACGAACCCCAACGTGGTGAAGCTCCAGTCGCGCTGGCCGTTCTCATTCAGCCATAGATGGCCAGTCTGCCCGCAAGTACGGCAGCGCAGGCTGAACATCTGATGCGTGCGTGTCGACACCGGGCCGGGACACCGGAAAGAATCCAACCCTCTAAGGGTGGGAAATGTGCCGGCGGCGCGATTTGATCCGGATCAAAGTCGCACAATGACATTCTTGAGGTTTTCGCGTTAGCCTTCCCGCAATGGATACTTTCGAGGCAGATGCGGTGGTGATCGGCGCGGGGGCTGTGGGGCTTGCCTGCGCCCGCGCGCTTGCGCTCAGGGGTAGGGAAGTGCTGGTTTTGGAGGCGGCCAGCGCCATCGCGACCGAGACCTCCTCCCGCAATTCCGAGGTCATCCACGCTGGTCTGTACTACACTACGGGTTCGCTAAAGGCGCGGCTCTGCGTCGAGGGCCGCCGAAAGCTATACGCTTATTGCGCCGCGCACGGCGTCGAGGCGCATCGTTGCGGGAAGCTCGTCGTCGCCGTCGATGACGAGGAAGCTGCTGCCACGCCCGCCCTCCTGAAGCGCGCGCTGGCCAACGGAGTTGAAGATTGCCGCCTGGTGGATGGCGCCGAGGCACGCCGGCTCGAGCCTGCGCTCAGCCCTGAAGTGCGTGTGGCGATCCACTCCGAGTCCAGCGGCCTGTTCGACAGCCACGCTTATTTCCTGGCGCTGCAGGGTGAGTTCGAGGATCGTGGCGGCGCACTCGTACTCGACACGCCGGTACTGCAGGGCGCCGTTACGTCGAAAGGGATCGATCTCATCACCGGCGGCGCCAGCCCGTCGCGTGTTCAGGCGCGCACGGTTATCAACGCTGCTGGCCATCGGGCCTTGCCCATGGCGCGCAGCATCGAAGGCGGCCCAAGCTATGAAGCCTTGCGCATGCACTGGGTGAAGGGATCTTACTTCGTGGCAAGCGGCCGCGCCGCGTTCGCCCGCCTGATCTATCCGATGCACAATTCAGCGACCCAGGGTCTGCATCTCGCCATCGATCTTGGCGGCCGCACGCGCCTCGGCCCTGACGCCGAATGGTTGCCTGATGATGCCGCGCCGCCCTTCGACTATGAAGTCGATCCGGCGCGTGCGCAGCATTTCTATCACGAGGTGCGCCGCTACTGGCCGGGCTTGAAGGATGGCGCGCTCTCGCCAGACTATTCTGGCGTGCGCCCGAAGATTGTCGCGCGCGGTGCGCCGAGTGCAGACTTTGTGGTTGATGGTCCCGACAGCCACGGCATACGCGGACTCGTGAATCTGATCGCAATCGAGAGTCCGGGCCTCACGAGCTCGCTTGCGCTTGGCGAACTCGTCGCCGACCTGACAGCCTGAGGCCGCTTACCGCTAGCGTGCTACATACCTCGTGACACCGCTATCCCGATTGCGTTGGCGCTGATGCGGTGCGAATATGATGTATCAGACAAGAGTGCGGGCCCGACCCCCCAACCCAGGGCCCAAACAGGGAGAGGCGCCGGTAACACGGCGCCTCTCTTTGCTTCAGCGAAGAGAATGGCTTCAGCGAAGAGAAGGCGCCCCCACGGAGTTCGTTAGTCTTGTTGGAGGGGGTGGTAGTGGGACCCGGAATCGAACCGGGGACCTCAGGATTATGAGTCCTGCGCTCTAACCGGCTGAGCTATCCCACCGCAGCCATGAGGCGCAGGGGTATACGTTCACCCGCGACCCAACGCAAGGCGGGTATGAACCGCCCGGAAATTCCCTATTTCACAAGGAATTTGTCGCGCTTTTCGCCCTTGCGCTCCAGCGTGCGCAGCCATTTCGGCGTCGGTCCGCGGCCGGTATAGGTCTCGCCATTGGGGCCGACATATTTGGGTTTCAGCTTCATGCCCTTGTCCGAACGCTGCCGGCGGCTTCCCGGCGCCTTGCCTATCAGCTCGTCAAGGCTGAACCCCTCCGCGCTCGCCAGCGCTTTCAGCTTGTTCAGCGCTTCGGCCTTAGCGTCTTCCTTGCGCGCCGCGATCGCCTTCTGCACCCGCGCAGCAAGCTCGTTGAGATCGGCCAGGGAAAGATTGTCGATGTTGGGAAGCTTGGACGCCATTGCCAGTCCTTGTATTCTTGCAAGACTCAAACGGAATGCTCCAACCCGCGCTGCGATTATACCTCCGCGTCGCTATTGTCTAAACAAATAAATCTGTCGCCAGTGTTGGCGACCAAGTGTTCAGCCAAGCCTGCGCGCATGCCAGGCGACATGCTGATCGATAAAGCTCGCCATGAAGAAATAGGAATGATCGTAGCCGTGGTGCATGCGCAGCGTCAGCTTCTGTCCCGCATCCCGGCACGCCTGTTCCAGCAGCTCCGGCTTCAACTGTTCGGCAAGGAAGGGATCGGCCAGCCCCTGGTCGACAAGAATGTCGTCGAAATATCCGTGGGCCAGTCCCTCGCGCAGCACTTCGCACGCGTCATGCCCTCGCCACGCCGCGCGATCACTCCCCAGATAGGCGGTGAAGGCCTTCTCACCCCACGGACAATTCATCGGCGAAGAGATCGGCGCAAACGCCGACACCGACCTGAACAGGTCGGTGTGGCGCAGCGCCAGCGTCAACGCGCCATGCCCGCCCATCGAGTGGCCTGAAATGCCAAGCCGCACGGGATCCGCCGGAAAGGCCGAGCGAACCATCGGGACAAGGTCATCGACAATAAACGACTCCATCCTGAAATGCTGCGCCCACGGATCCTGTGTCGCATCGAGATAGAAGCCCGCCCCTTGTCCAAGGTCATACGCCGGGTCATCCGCCACATCCTGCCCGCGCGGAGACGTATCCGGCGCAACGATCATCACGCCATGCGCAGCGGCCGCGGGATAGGCGCCGGCTTTTGTCGTGAAATTGTCTTCGGTGCAGGTGAGCCCCGACAACCACAGCAGAACGGGAAACGGTCCGGGTCCTTCAGGCGTGAAGACGCTGAACGTCATTGGCGTGCCTGTCGCCGCGCTCTGCATGCGGCAATAGCGGAGCTCGCCGTCGCATACCCGGTGCGTCTTTACAGTTTCGAATGTCACAGCGCCTCCAGCGATGCCATTGGCGGCGGGGGCAGAGCGCCCGCCTTGCGCGTGGCATATCAGGGGGGCGCAGCATGACAACCCGGCCTGACCAGGCGCGGGTCGTACTCAGCCAGTCCGTAGGCTGCCGTCGTCGCCGCGGTGAACAATCTCGAAGCGGCCCCGCGAGGACATCATCCACACCGAGCCTTCGTTGCCGCTGGCTTCGAACAGGCCGACGCCGCATGCCTGCGCCGAGCGCCGTGCGCGATAGAGGGCAGGGCCCGATGAATCCCAGTGGAAGCTTGCTTGCACGATGCTTTGCGTGAAGCTGTAAATCGCTACGCGCGTCGCCGCCGGATCGTCTTCGTCAAGTGCATGCGGATCGCGCCGGCCGGGGAATCCTTGCGCCATGTCGCGATGCCAGCTGCGCAATTGCGGCGTCGTCCGCGATGCGTCGCCGCCCGTCCCGACGTTCGCGTCGCGAAACGCGCGGCTCACCCAGTCGAGAAAGTCGTACCTGTCGCGCGGAGCAGCGAAGAGATCGAAGGCAAAAAGATCGTAGGCCAAGACTGTCCATCCGATTGGGAGACGATGTTGCAGTCGCCGGCCTGGCGCCTGTGGAGCGCACGCCTCGAACCCTCACAGAAACCATGGTTTCGTTAAGGCTTCCGGAAACGGGTCAGGAAGATTTGCTGGATCGGGGCGGCGGGAGGTCTCAGCCAGACCGCATTATGTTGTGCGGAACAGGAACCAGCCATACCCCACATCCTCCACCCAGATGTATTCCGACGGGCTTATCACAGGCGGGCCGGCCGGGCCGGGTTTGATGAAGCCGACAGTGTTGTCGAGCGTGCCCCCGATGATGACACGGACTTCGCCTGTCATCTCCTCCACCATGCTGACGCCGAGCTGCTTCAGGTCAGCGACGAGAGCGGGGTCGACCTTCGCACTTGGTGATGCCGCCGTCAGCCGTGCGAATTTCTCCTGATTGGCCGCAAACCACGCGCGGAGCTGAGCGTCAGATGCGAGTGTCAGTTCGAGGTTGAGCTTCTCGACCTGCTCCTTGGCTGAGAGGATCGGACGCTTCTTCATCTCGGCAAGCAGCATCTGGTCCATGCCGGAGAGCGCCATGGCGCGGTAAGATGAAACCGCCCAGCCTGCAGCTGCCTTCTCGAGATAGAAATAGGCGTCGGCCTCCTCGCCTGCGCCGCCACGCAACACAATCCGCGCGACAGCGAGGGTAGGGCTCACTACGGTCAACCGGTCGGCGGCTGACAAGGCGCTCTTGGCGTCGGTCGCAAAGCGTTTTGCCTCGCCCGTCAGGATGGCTTGGCCTTCGGCCGTCGTGAGTTTCCCGGCATTGGCGAGTTCAACAAAGCGCGCGATCGTCGCCTCGGGGCTTGCCTGTGCAACGGCCATCGGAGTCGCAATGCAGACAGCTGCAGCAGCGAACAGTGTGCGGAAGTTCACATTGCGGTCATCCTGTCTACCTTGCCCCGCCGCTCCGGCTAAGTCGGCGACGTGAAGAACCGGCGGCCAAATCCGACGATCAAACTAGAATACCACCACGCTCCGGATGCTCTCGCCCGCGTGCATCAGGTCAAAACCCTTGTTGATGTCTTCGAGCTTCAGCACGTGCGTGATCATCGGGTCGATCTCGATTTTGCCGTCCATGTACCAGTCGACAATCTTTGGAACATCCGTCCGGCCGCGCGCGCCGCCGAAGGCCGAGCCTTTCCACACACGGCCGGTCACCAACTGGAACGGCCGCGTCGAGATTTCCTTCCCGGCCTCTGCCACACCGATGATGATGCTCTCGCCCCATCCGCGATGGCACGCCTCCAGCGCCTGGCGCATCACCTTGGTGTTGCCTGTGCAGTCGAACGTGTAGTCCGCCCCGCCATCTGTCAGCGCCACGAGGTGGGCGACCAGATCGGTGGTGACATGCGAGGGATTGACGAAGTGCGTCATGCCGAAGCGTTCGCCCCACTCGCGCTTGGACGGGTTGATGTCGACGCCGATGATCTTGTCGGCGCCCACCATCTTGAGCCCCTGGATCACGTTGAGGCCAATGCCGCCCAGGCCAAACACGATGCAGTTCGAGCCGGGCTCCACCTTCGCGGTCTTCACCACAGCGCCTACGCCCGTGGTGACGCCGCAACCGATGTAGCAGGCCTTGTCGAACGGTGCGTCCTCGCGGATCTTCGCGAGCGCGATCTCGGGCAGGACGGTGTAATTCGAAAACGTCGAGCAACCCATGTAGTGATAGACGGTCTGGCCCTTGTAGCTGAAGCGGCTGGTGCCATCGGGCATCAGGCCCTTGCCCTGCGTCGCGCGGATCGACGTGCAGAGATTGGTCTTCTGCGAGAGACAGCTTTTGCACTGCCGGCATTCGGGCGTGTAGAGCGGGATCACATGGTCGCCCGGCTTCAGTGACGTGACGCCCACGCCGACTTCCACCACCACGCCCGCGCCTTCATGGCCGAGGATCGACGGGAAGATCCCTTCCGAGTCGAACCCGTCCAGCGTGTAGGCGTCGGTGTGACAGATTCCAGTCGCCTTGATCTCGACCAGGACCTCGCCCGCCTTGGGCCCTTCAAGATCAAGCTCGACGATTTCCAGCGGTTTCTTGGCTTCGAATGCGACGGCGGCGCGGGTTTTCATAAACTGGAGCTCCGAAAAACTGACGGCAACGGGCCAGCATCCCGCCGCTAGGTCAAGACTGAAATCGTGACAGCTTCCGCCACGGAGGGAATCGACGCGTACGCGGCGGCTCTGCTTAGACTGCAGGCATGATCAAATCCGGCAAGAGTCCTTTCTTCACCGCAGAGCACGAAGCCTTCCGCGCTGTCGTGCGCCGCTTCGTGGCGAAGGAGATAGAACCCTTCGCAAGCGAATGGGACGAGGCCGGGGAATTCCCACGCGAGCTTTATCGCAAGGCGGCGGACATTGGTCTCCTGGGTCTCGGCTTCCCCGAAGCCTTTGGCGGAACCCCGGCCGACCAGTTCATGCGCATCGTCGTCTCGCAGGAACTGGCGCGCCACGGGGCAGGCGGCGTCAACGCCAGCCTGATGAGCCACGGCATCGGCGCGCCGCCCATCGCCTTTGCAGGCAGGCCCGAGGTGCAAGCGCGCGTCTTGCCCCAGGTCATCGCGGGCGAGAAGATCTCCGCACTGGCTATCACGGAGCCCAATGCCGGATCGGACGTCGCAAACCTGCGCACGACCGCGCGGCGCGATGGCGACCACTACATCGTCAATGGCGAGAAGACGTTCATAACCTCCGGCATGCGCGCCGATTATCTCACCGTCGCGGTGCGCACGGGCGGGGCCGGGCCGGGCGGCGTCAGCCTGCTGCTGATCCCCGGCGACACGCCAGGCCTGTCGCGAACGAAGCTGAAGAAGATGGGCTGGTGGGCGTCTGATACCGCTACGCTCCACTTCGACAATTGCCGCGTGCCCGCCGAATACCTGCTCGGCGATGAAGGCGGCGGCTTTCCGCTTATCATGCGCAACTTCAACTCGGAGCGCATGGGCATGTCCGCGTCCTGCGCCGCTTACGCCCGCGTGTGCGTGGACGAGGCGATGGCTTACGCCCAGCAGCGCGAGACATTCGGCAAGCCGCTCGCCCAGCATCAGGTGATCCGCCACAAGCTGGTCGACATGATGCAGAAAGTCGTGGCGACGGAATCGATGCTGCTGATGCTGGCCTGGCGCCTCACGCAAGGCGAAAGCCCCGTGGCCGAAATCTGCATGCTGAAGAACCAGGCGACGCAGACCATGGCTCACTGCGCGTCCGAAGCGGTGCAGATCTTCGGCGGCGCCGGCTTCATGCGTGGCGCAAAGGTTGAGCGCATCTATCGCGAGGTGAAGGTGAACGCCATCGGCGGCGGCGCAGAAGAGATCATGAAAGACCTCGCCAGCCGCCAGATGGGACTGTAGCGCTAGTCACCCTCGCGCATGAAGCACGCTTCATAGGGGCCGCCGGGCATGCCGGTGAGGCGGGTCGCCTCGTCGACCGGTTCAAGCCGCGGTCCACCGGGCACAAGATCGCCATCCGCTGTCGTCACATCGCGCGTGACACCGCCGGCTGTCACCTCAACTTCGCCCGAGATGATCTGGCGCTGCTGGAAGCTCTTCCCGTCATTGCAGTCGAACGTGTAAAGCGGCGACCCATGCCGCGAGCGAAGATCTGCGCCTGTCGAGCAGGCGGCCGCGGAAAGTAGGCACAGGATCAGGCTGGCAAACCGCATATGATTGGCTCCGTAACGCCAATGCGAGGAGACGCTGATCTGCGCTCCTCGGCAAGCTGGCCTCGGCAGTCGCGGCGACGTGTTCAGCCGGGCCTTGTTTCTGTCCGCAGGGAATGTGAGTAATCGCTCATTCGCTGGACAGGGCTTGCATCCATGAAACTCCGTAGCGCCGCTCTACTTGTAACCACCGCCGTCATCCTGACCGCCGCACCTGCGTCGGCGCACTTCATCCTTCTGGCGCCCGATGCGTGGGTGGAGGTGAACGTCCTCGGAGACCCCCAGAAGGCCGCGCCCTGCGGTACGTCCGACATCACCAAGGGCACTCCCACCGGCAAGGTGACAGCGATGACCGGCGGCGAGTTGCTGCACATCAAGATCAAGGAAACGATCTATCACCCGGGCTACTATCGCGTCGCGCTGTCGGTGCTTGATCGCAGCGAGCTGCCCGCCGATCCCGTGGCCGAAACGCGCGAGACGCCGCGTGGTCCCTACTCGGTGTCGGGCAAGATCGATCCGGCGCCCAAGCCGCCCGTCCTGGCCGATGGCCTGTTTGAACATCGCGAGCGTCCCGCGCCCGACACGTTCTGGGAAACTGACATCAGGCTACCCAACATCAACTGCGACAATTGCACGGTCCAGGTGTTGCAGTTCATGGAAGAGCACGGCCTGAACAAGGAAGGCGATTTCAGCTATCACCACTGCGCCGACCTGAAGATCACCGCCAATCCGTCGCTGCCGATCGACAAGGCCTGGCCTGGGCAGTGAACTAGTCCAGAAGACCCAACACATCTTCCAGTGACTTGCCGACATGGATCGCACGCGCCCGCGTCTCGTCGTCGGGTTGGATCAGGTCGGGGATCATGATGATCATCAGGCCCGCCGCGTGCGCAGAGGCGACTCCTGTAGGCGAGTCCTCGATCGCCAGCACATCGCCTGGCCGATGGCCCAGAATAGTGGACGCCTTGAGGTACGGCTCGGGATGCGGCTTGCCGTGCGTGACGTCCTCGCGGGTCACCACGCCGTGGAAGCGCCGCGTGAAATCATGCGCGCGGAAATGTTTCTCCACCCACCCCGGACCGGACGAGGTCGCCAGCGCGAACGGCATCGCCGACGCCTCCAGCCGGTCGAGCAGGGCGGCGACACCGGGCTTCAGCGGCGCATGCCTGTCGCCCACGAACTCGCCAACTGTTGTGTAAAATTCCTGCAGCGGAAACGCCTGCCCGAAGTACTCGCGCATCTTCATTTCGCTGTGCTGACGATGCCGCCCCACCAGCGACAGGAACTGATCATGCGTGAACGGCACGCCATGCCGGTCTGCCGCCGCCATGTAGGCCTCCAGCACCAGCGCTTCGCTATCGATCAGCGTGCCGTCGAGGTCGAAGACCACAGCCTTTGGTGGCCGGGGGAGGCGGATGATTGACGGCGCTGCGTCATGCGGGGGAGGTGTTTTCATTTGTGCGGGAGATCGGTGTTTTGGCTGGCCCGGTCAAGCGGATAGGGGTAGGGAACCGCCAGTAACACGATCTCTACTGGGAGTTGCGCACATGCGGCGTATCGAAGGCTTCATCGGCGGCAAATCGGTCAAGGCGACCTCGGGCCGGGAGGGTGACGTTTTCAACCCCAACACGGGCGAAGTGCAGGCGAAGGTCGGCCTCGCGACCGAAGCCGATGTCGACGCCGCCGTTCAGGCGGCTGCGAAGGCCCTGCCGGGCTGGGCCGGCACCAACCCGCAACGCCGCGCCCGCGTGATGTTCGAGTTTAAGCGCCTCGTCGAAGCCAACATGCAGCAGCTCGCTGAACTGCTCTCGTCGGAACACGGCAAGGTCGTCGCGGACTCGAAGGGCGATATCCAGCGCGGCCTCGAAGTGATCGAGTTCGCCTGCGGCATCCCGCACGCTCTCAAGGGCGAATACACCGAAGGCGCCGGCCCCGGCATCGACGTCTATTCGATGCGCCAACCCCTGGGCGTCGTCGCCGGCATCACGCCGTTCAACTTCCCCGCCATGATCCCGATGTGGATGTTCGGCGTCGCCATCGCCGTCGGCAACACCTTCGTGCTGAAGCCGTCCGAGCGTGATCCCTCCGTGCCCGTCCGCCTCGGTGAACTCTTCATGGAAGCCGGCGCTGCTGCTGGCCTCGACGTCACCGGCGTGCTCAACGTCGTGCATGGCGACAAGGTCGCGGTCGACGCCATCCTGCATCACCCGGAGATCAAGGCCGTCTCCTTCGTCGGCTCGTCCGACATCGCGCACTACATCTATCACACCGGCGCTGCGAACGGGAAACGCGTGCAGGCGATGGGCGGCGCCAAGAACCACGGCATCGTCCTCCCCGACGCAGACATGGATCAAGTCGTGAAAGACCTCTCCGGCGCGGCCTTCGGTTCGGCTGGCGAGCGCTGCATGGCGCTTCCGGTTGTCGTGCCCGTCGGCAAGAAGACCGCCGACGAACTGCGCGAGCGCATGATCGCCGAGATCGAGACCATGAAGGTCGGCATCTCCACCGATCCCGCCGCGCAATATGGCCCCGTGGTCAACAAGGCCCACCGCGACAAGATCGCGAACTACATCCAGATGGGCAAGGACGAAGGCGCGGACCTCGTCGTCGATGGTCGCGGCTTCAAGCTGCAGGGCTATGAGAACGGCTTCTTCATCGGCCCG
>DLHI01000017.1:0-2248 GCA_002483135.1 Hyphomonadaceae bacterium UBA7672
CGTGCTCTGGCTGCTCGAGGAACTTGGCTGCCACTATGAGGTGAAGCGCTACGAGCGTGACGCGAAGACCATGCAGGCGCCGAAGGAGCTGCGCGCCGTGCACCCGCTCGGCAAGTCGCCGGTGATCACCGATGGCGACATCACAATCGCCGAAACAGGAGCGATCATCGAGTACCTGCTCGAACGCTATGGCCGCGGCCAGCTGATCCCGCCTGCGGGGTCGAAGGAGCGCCTGCGCTATACATACTGGATGCACTATGCCGAGGGCTCGGCGATGACGCCGCTGCTACTCAAGCTGATCTTCACACGCATTCCGATGAATGCGCCGGGCCTGATGAAGGGCATCGTGAAATCGGTGATGGCCAAGGCGCAGGAACGCATCTCCGATCCGCAGATTCGCATGCATGTCGACTACTGGGATACCGAGCTGTCGAAGTCCGAGTGGTTTGCCAGCAATGAATTCACTGCTGCCGACATCATGATGAGTTTTCCGCTGGAAGCAGCAGCCGCGCGCGCCGACGCCAAGTCGCGCCCGATGGTGAAAGCGTTCCTCGACCGCATCCATGCGCGGCGCTCGTATCAGGACGCGCTGAAAAAAGGCGGACCGTACGACTACGCGAGCTGAGGCGGATGCAGCCGGGCTTCGCCGAATTCCTGTTGGCCGCGATCGTGATGGAAATCACGCCGGGGCCGAACATGACCTGGCTGGCCCTGCTGTCTGCCCGCGAAGGACGCACGGCGGGCTTCATGGCAGTCGCTGGCATTGCCACCGGACTGAGCCTGCTTGCGCTTGTCGCCGCGACCGGAGCAGCGGCGCTGATTTCGACCTATCCTGCTGTCTACGAGGCGATCCGCTGGGGCGGCATCCTCTTCCTGCTATATCTCGCGTGGGAAGCATGGGTCGGGGAAAAGGACGGCGCCAATCGGTCGGACCAGGGCCGCCATTTTCGCCGCGGGCTGGTCGTGAACCTGCTCAACCCCAAGGCAGCCGCAGTCTTCATCGTCATGATCCCCGGCTTTGCCGGCCCCGGCGAAACCACGACACAGATCATCATGACGGCGGTGTACCTTGCGATCGCGACGATTGCGCATGGCCTGATCGTGACCTTCGCAGGAAGCTTTCAGAAGGCCCTCGCCGACCCGGGGCGCGAGCTGATCGTCCGGCGCATCTTCGCGGTGCTTCTTGCAGGCGTTGCCGTGTGGTTTGCGCTCACCAGCGCGCCTGCCGCTTGATCCGGAGCCATGTGATGAAGCCTCGCGAACTGGTCGGCACGGCAAAGGTTCCCGGTGGCGTGGAACTGCGCCTGTTCCGCCATGGCGATGATCACATGATCATGGTCGACAACAATGAGCTGATGAGCAGCCGCGTCGGCGGCTCCGAGGAAGCGCTCGCGGTGATGACCTGCGAGCGGCTGGGGGCCAACGCCAATCCGCACCTGCTGATCGGCGGCTACGGCATGGGCTTCACCCTGCGCGCTGCGCTCGGGCAGATAGGAGACGGCGGACGCGCAACGGTCGCCGAGCTCGTGCCGGAAATCATAGCATGGGCACGCGGGCCGATGGCTGCGCTGACGGCTGGCTGTCTCGACGATCCGCGCGTGCGCCTGATCGCAGGAGATGTTGCTGCCGAGATCAAATCCGCGGCCGCGCAATACGACGCCATCCTGCTCGACGTGGACAACGGCCCCTCCGGCCTCGTGCGCGCAGACAATGATGGTCTGTATTCGATGAAGGGCCTCGCAGCCGCGAAAGCCGCTCTCAAACCCGGCGGCATTCTCGCAATCTGGTCCGCCGCCCCCGACGCCGCTTTCACGCGCCGCCTGAAGTCCGCAGGCTTCAAGATCGAAGAAGCCACCGTCCGTGCCCGCAGCAACGGCAAGGGACCGCGGCATACGATCTGGTTTGCGAAGCGCTAGTCTTCCTGTTCGTTCACCGTCGGCGTCTCCAGTCGCCAGCCTGCGCCGTCGCCCTGCTTCATCAATTCGCACAGCCAAGGCAGCGCGGCGCGGAGGTGGTCGGCGACGCCGAAGGGGGCGTTGGCGATGACGATGCCGGCGCCGGCGAGCTTGCCTTCGCCGATGGCGCGGATCCACAGGTCGGCGACCAGAACCTTGGCGGGCTCGATGCCGCCGTCCTCGATCAGCATGGAGGCGAGCTCGGCGTCGAAGTCGGCGACCTGTTCCACATCCTTGATCGGGCGCCAGAACACGTAGGTTCCCTGCGGCCAGCGTTTGATGGCCGCGCGCGC
>DLHI01000017.1:2256-15455 GCA_002483135.1 Hyphomonadaceae bacterium UBA7672
CCAGTCGAAATCCGCCTTGCGCGTCGCCGTGCCGACTTCGAACGGCGGGTCGATCAGCACGAGGCCGCGCCGCTCTGGCGGCGGCAGCCACGCTGAAAGAGCCTCGAAGCCATCGCGCTGTTCGATCTTCACGCGGCGGTCGCGGCCCATGGCCTCGCGCAGGAGGTCTGCGCTTGGTTCATGCAGTTCGCAGAGACGCACCGCGTCGTCCGCACGCAGCATGCGCTGGGCGATGAAGGGAGAGCCGGGATAGTGCTGCAGGCTGCCTGTGTTCATTCCACGCAGCACGTTGAGCCAGGGAGCAAGCGCGCTGCGCACGTTCTGGGGCGCACCGCGTTCGGCCTCCCACACACGGCCAACACCATCCCGCCATTCCGGGCTGCGTTCGGCCTCGTCGCCCTGCAGGTCATAGGCCCCGATGCCGGCGTGGGTATCGATGTATCGATAAGGCGCCGGCTTCTGGTTCAGCCGATCGAAGCACAGGGCGAGCGCGACGTGCTTCACGACGTCGGCGAAATTCCCTGCATGGAAGGCGTGGCGGTAATTCAGGTTACGCTCCCGGACCCGGTTGCTGACGCAGTTATCATCAGCCTGACGAGAACGAAACTTGTCTTCTGGCGCGCGCCCACCCAAGTCATGCGGGAGTTATCCAACCGGAGTGAGTCTGTGCCGCTTTTCCTGTGCCCGAACGACAATTCCCAGATGCAGAAAATCACGCGCGAAGGCGTCGATATCGACATCTGCCCGACCTGCAAGGGCGTCTGGCTCGACCGGGGCGAGCTGGACAAGCTGCTGGTCGCCGAGCGCGAGGAATCGGAGAAATCCGTGCAGGCGCACCGCCGCTTCCAGGAGGAAGTGAAGAGTTTCGAGCGCGACCCGGACACCTGGAAGCGCGACCACAAGTACGACAACGAACGCCAGCGCTATCGCTATGACGGCGACGACGATGACGACGATCGTCGTGGCGGCCGCCGTCGCCGGGGCGGATTCGACTTCTTCGACATTTTCGACTGATCAGTCGCCAAAGCCCGGGTCGGTGTGATCCGGGTTGAAGCCGAGGCGGCCGACGCTGTCGTGGAGACCGCCGAGACTGGCCGCCCCGCCTGCGGCCATTCCGTTGTTGTCCACCGCATGCGCGCCCGTGCTTGTCCTGCGTTCGCCCGGCTCGCACCCGACGCGGTAGGCGCAGGTTGGCATGTAGTCCGCGAAGTGCTGGGCGAGATCAGCCTTTGAGCGTGGCAGGACGCTGTCCATGTTGCCGACCCTGCCGGCGAGGTCGGTGGCGCAATCCCTCGGCCTGCGCTCGGGGCGCGGGTCTGAGCAGCGTTCATCGGCCATGAGGCCCTTGAGGCCCGCAGGACCAGAGGGCTTCAGGATGGAAGGCGGCAGGTAGACGCTGTCGGCGTCCGCCGCAGCACCCGGCGTCGTGGGTGCGCCGGGCGCCTGTTGCCTGCGCCGTGGGTCGGTGAGGACGGGCGCTGTGTCTGGCGTCGCGGGACGTGGCGCCTGCGCGCGTGGCGGCGTCACACCGGCTTCCAACGGAGCCAGCTCCTCCGGCGGCAGGGCAACGAGGTCGATGGCGAGGAACTCTTCGTCAGGCGCACTTGCAGTCGGCGCGCCGGAAGCTGCGCCAAGCGTGGCGGCGATCAGGCCGAGCGCGATAAGGTGAACAGCGACGGAGCCCGCGGCGGGCGCATGCCTGCGCCAGCCGGGCCAGTCCGCAACCTGCTGAGCCCGCTCAACCCATGTCATCGCGGCGGACTATGCCCGCGGCGAGGACCGGCTTGAAAGCATGAAATCGAACGGGACCTAGAGGATTTCCGAGTGGGACGTCACAATCTTGCCCACAAGGCCATAGGCCTTGGCCTCTTCGGCGCTCATCCAGTAGTCGCGGTCGGTGTCCTTCTTGATCTGCTCCAGCGTCTGGCCGGTGGCCGCCGCGAAGATCTTGTTCAGGCGCTCGCGCATCTTGATGATCTCGCGGGCCTGGATCTCGACGTCCGACGCCTGGCCGCCAACGCCGCCGCGGGGTTCGTGCAGCAGGAAGCGGGTGTTGGGCAGGCAGAAACGGTTTTCCTTCTTTCCAGCGGCAAAGATCAGCGCCCCGGCCGAGGCGCACCAGCCGGTGCCGAGAATCTTCACGGGCGCGCGAACAAACTTGATCATGTCATGGATCATGTCGCCGCTTTCGACGTGGCCGCCCGGCGAGGACAGCACCAGCAGGATCGGCTTGTCGCTGACGGCCGAATAGGCAAGCAACTGGGCGCAGACCGAACGCGCCGCCTTGTCGTTGATTTCGCCCGTCAGAAGAATGGTGCGCGATTCGAACAGCGCCTTCTCCAGCTGCGAAGAAGAAGCCTCTTCCTTCTTGCCCTCGGGGGCGTCGTCCTCCTCATCCTCGTCGAGGTGGAAGAAGTCGGGGCGATTCGTCATGGAAGCTCCAATTGGGTCGTGCCCGCCATAGGTGGCGGTCCGGGCGTCCGGGGTCAATGCCCCACCGGACGGACCTCATGGGGCACCCTGCCCCGCGAGCGTTCCGGAAGGGTAAATGGGCCAAATCCGGGCCCGGATTCACCCTGCGGCGCGCATCGACACCCGCGCAACCAAGCCGCCGCCGGGACGATTGGACATCGTGAAATCGCCCCCGTGGTGGTCGACCAGCGCCTTGACGATAGCGAGGCCCAGCCCGGCCCCGCCCGCTTCGCGCCCGCGGGATGGCTCCAGCCGCTCGAACGGGGCCAGCATTCGATCGAGATCGTCCGCGGCGATCCCCGGGCCGCGATCAGCCACCTCGATAATCACGCGCCCGCCCTCGCCCCGGACCGAGAGTTCGGCCTGCCCGCCATAGCGGATGGCGTTGTCGGTGAGATTCGACAGGATGCGGCGGAGAGCAACAGGATCGATCCGCGCCTCCAGCGGACCAGCGTCCGTATCGAGGCCGGATACAGGGTCTCCCATCTCGCGGCGGGCAGCGAGGAAAGCGGATACTTCGGCGACGGCGTCCGTCGACCCGTTGAGGTCTGACTGGCGCTCCACCGATTTCGCGAACAGCAGCGTGTCCCCGATCAGCGCGCTCATCTCCTCGATATCGGCTTCGGCGCGCTCGCGCTGTTTGGGATCGCTGATGAACTCAGCGCGCAGGCGCAGGCGCGTGAGGTAGGTGCGCAGGTCATGCGCAATGGCGGCGACGAGGCGCGTGCGCTCCTGCACGAGCGAGCGGATGCGTGTCTTCATGTCGTTGAAGGCCGCCGCAAGATCGCGCAACTCCTTCGAACCTTTCACGTCGAGATCGGGCGC
This sequence comes from Hyphomonadaceae bacterium UBA7672, assembly GCA_002483135.1. Taxonomy (GTDB): domain Bacteria; phylum Pseudomonadota; class Alphaproteobacteria; order Caulobacterales; family Hyphomonadaceae; genus UBA7672. The sequence goes on from DLHI01000017.1 coordinate 5,554, forward strand.
ATCCAGCTTGTCCGCGAATGTGCGGGCGCCCGAGGCGAGTTTCTCGATGGGGCGCGCAGTCTGGCGTACGGCGATGACGAGCAACACAATGACGATCAGTCCGGTGACGCCTACGATAAGCAAACCCCGCCACAGGACACCGGACATCAGTGCGCCGCGCACGGGCTGGATGCGAACCCATTTTCCGTCGGCCAACCCGACAAAGATGCGTACCGCGCTCCAGCCGTCGCCGCCGCCGCCGAGCCGATCGAGCAATCCCTGGCGCTGCATATCGACATGCATGTCGCGGGTGGCGAAGGCGCGGTCATAGGCGTCCAGGAAGCGCATGAGCAGCGGGGCCGAGGCGGGCTGGCCACGGCCCTCGCCTGCCTCGCCGTCTTCGGGCACGGGCAGCGCATCGACGATGGCGACGGCGAGTGTGTTCGAATTCAACGCGGTGAGGATACGCGGCCGGTCTTCGGGCGCGGCTGCATCCAGCACGTCGACAATCGCCGCCATCTGCCGCGGCAGAGGCAGGCGTGCGTCTTCGCCTCGGCTGCGCCCGAGCGGGGCAAAGATCGCCAGCGCCATTACCAGGTTGAACAGCACGACGGCGGCCAGCAGGAAGCCAATCAGTCGAAGCGAGATGGAGCTGCCTATCGGCGCCATGTCAGCCTCTGGCCACCGGAACGGCGAACAGATAGCCGCCATTGCGGACGGTGCGGATGAAGCGCGGCGCGGCGGGATCATCGCCCAGCTTGCGGCGCAGGCGGGACATCATCACATCGACCGAACGGTCGAACGCGGTGGCCTCGCGCCCCTTGGTCCAGTCCATCAGGAAATCGCGGCTGAGCACGCGCTGGGGATGCTGCACGAAGGCGGTGAGCAGGTCATACTCGCCGGCTGAAAGCTCGACATGTTGGCCCGTCGGGTCAATGAAGGCGCGCGAGGCGGCATCGAGGCGCCAGCCTTCGAAGCGATAGATCTCGGCGGCGCTCGCAGGCGTCCGCTCGACGATGTCGCCAGCGGGACGGGACGCGCGGCGCAGGACGGCGCGAGCGCGCGCCACAAGCTCGCGCGGGTTGAATGGCTTGGGCAGGTAATCGTCGGCGCCGACCTCCAGCCCGATGATGCGATCGATGTCTTCCCCGCGCGCGGTGACGAGGATCACTGGCGGGCCGCCATTGGCCGCAAGACGGCGGCAAACTGAAAGTCCGTCCTCGCCCGGCATCATCACGTCCATCACGATCAGCGCAGGCCGTCGCGTCGCCATCAGCGCATCGAGCGCCGCGGCATTCTCGCAAGCCACCGCCTCGAAGCCCTCGCGTGTGAACAGCGCATGGGCCAGCTCCCGGATTTCCCGGTCATCCTCAACGATCGCAACGAGGTCAGGTGTCGACATTTTCCCAGTATATATCGGGGTTTATTGAATGTCCGTTCATGCTCGTAACATCGTGTAAGCAGCAGCCCCCGAATTAACCGCAGCTCGAAACACAGTGAGAGCTCGCGGACATCACTGCGTTGCAGGCGGGGCCGATCTTCCTCCCATGACAGCCGGCATCGGGCCGGCCCGGAAAATGGGAGACCCAGAATGAAACGTTTCGCATTCGCCATGACAAGCATGCTCGCCATGGGCGCCTTCGCCATCGACGCGGCTGACGCCCAGGTTCGCCGTGGCGGCGTTCGCGGCGACAACGGCGCCGCCGCCGGACAGGTCCATGACCGCGCGGGTCCCAATGGCGGCCGCGTTGTCGGCGGCCGTGGCGTTGTGGCGGACGGCCAGGGCAACGTCGCCGCCGGCAGCGCCAACTGCGCGCGCGGCCAGAGCGCCCAGGGATGCCGCGCCGGCGTCACGACACGCAGCGCCGACGGCTCGATGTCGCATCAGTCCGGCCTGCACGCTTCAGGCGCCAACGGTGCGGTGGATTCCTCGGGCGGCTTCACGCGCTCGGCCGACGGAACGATTGATCAGGGCCGCACCACGACGGCCACCGGCCAGAACGGCTCGGTGTCGGTCGATGGCGCCTACACCTCCGACACGGGCCGCAGCCGTACCGTGACCTGCACAGACGCATCGGGCGCGGTGATCGCCTGCCCGACGCGCTGATGCAGCGGGCCGCCGGTCAACCGCCCCATCCTCCCCGGCCGGCGGCCCCCTCCTGCTTCCGACAACAGACAGAAAGCACGACCCATGATCCTTCGTCTTCTCCCCATCGCCATACTCGCTCTTTCCGCATGCGCTCCGGCGCAGGCGCAGGATCGCGACGGCGCACGCCTGCTCGAGCAGATCGAGAAAGCCGACACCAATGGCGATGGAGCCATTTCGCGCTCCGAGTTTACCGCTCATCGCGCGACGCAGTTCAGCCGCCTCGACCGCGACCAGAACGGCTATGTCACCGAAAGCGATATTCCCGGCTTCGTCCAGAAGCGGCTGCCGCCGGAAATGTCTCTCGACAAGCTGAAAGCCGCGTTCGACGCCAATGGCGACGGCAAGCTGAGTCAGTCCGAATTCGTCAACGGCCCGACAGCGGCGTTCGACCGCATCGACGCCAACGGCGACAACTCAGTCACCCGCGCCGAGATCGACCAGGCCCGCGCCATGCTGGCCAGCGTGCGCTGAGGCTCAGTGCCCCGCGAACCAGACGAGATATGTAACGTCGATCCCCTGCCCGGCCAGTTTGGAATCTCCCTGCAGTTCGGGCAGGCAGACAAGGAAGGCCGCCCCGGCGATCTTCGCGCCGGCCTTGCGCAACAGCTTGATGGCGGCCATCGCAGTTCCACCCGTGGCGATCAGATCGTCGACCAGCAGCACCCGGTCCCCCGGCTCGATGGCGTCGGTGTGCATTTCCATGGCGTCGACGCCGTATTCCAGCTCGTAGCTTTCGGTGATGACGTTGTGGGGCAGCTTGCCCTTCTTGCGCAGGGGGACGAAGCCGGCGGAAAGCTGGTGGGCCACGGCCCCGCCCAGGATAAAGCCGCGCGCCTCGATCCCGGCCACCTTGTCGATCTTGGCGCCGGCATAGGGCTGGACCAGCTCATCCACAGCCTGCCGGAACGCACGCGGATTGCCCATCAGCGTGGTCACGTCCCGGAACTGGATTCCCGGCTTCGGGAAGTCCGGAATGGTGCGGATTGCGTCCTTGAGTTCCATCGTCAGTCCCTGGTCAGTGTTCCGCCTGAGTAGAACATGTATGCGACAGGCGAAAGATGAGGGTTCCCTCGGCCTTCTTCCCAGCGGCCCAGCGATCCAGATCGGGCGCCGCTGCGTATCCCTGCCAATTATGCGGGAGTTCTCCATGCGTCGAATCCTCACTACCGGCACGCTGATGGCAGTGGCCTGTTGCCCGGCATTTGCGCAGGAGCGCACAGCGGATGACGGATGGGGTCTCATCGTGGGGGCCGGCGCCCTGCACTCCCCGACCTATGAGGGCGACGACGATACGCGGCTGTCCATCCTGCCGAACATACAGGTCAGCTATGGCGACCGGTTCTTTGCATCCGTGCAGGAGGGCATCGGCTACCGCGTTATCAAGGATCCCGGCTTCGAGGCCGGCCCCATCATGCGCGTGAAGTTCTCCCGCGATGAAGATGCCGACCAGCCATTTGCCATCAGCGGCGATGACTCGACGGACCTGATCGGCCTCGGCGATGTCGACACCAGCATCGAGCTGGGCGGCTTCCTTGCCTATGACATCGGCCCGGTGACCCTCAGCGCCGAGGCGCGGCAAGCAGTGACCGGGCACGAGGGCTTCGTTGCGGACCTCGGCGTCAAATGGTCTGGCCGCAGCTTCCTGTTCGGGCCGCCGGTGATCTGGTCGGTGGGACCGCGGGCAAAGCTGGTCGACGACTCATACAACGGAGCCTATTTCAGCGTGGACGCCGCGCAGTCGCTTGCCTCCGGCCTGCCCGTGTTCGAGGCGGAAGGCGGGCTGCATTCCTATGGCATCGGCGCAACGGCCATCGTGCCGTTCACCGACGAGTGGTCGGCTGTGATCGTCGCGGGATACGACCGGCTGGAAGGCGACGCCGCCGATAATCCGCTGGTGCAGCTGCGCGGATCGGAAGACCAGGCAAGCATCGGCGTGTTCCTGTCTTACAAGTTCTTCTGATCTCCCACATTTGACCCTGTGGCGGCCGCGTGCTGATCTCGCCCCCTCATCGAGGAGTCGGCATTATGGTCAGCATTTTCAGGTCGGCGTTCGCCGCAGCGGCGCTTTTGCTGGCCGCGTCCTGCGGACCTGAGGCGACGACGGCGAAGGAGCCGCCGCTGGTTCCGGTCGAGACGTTCACGCTCGAGAACGGGCTGCGCGTCGTGTTCAACATCGACAAGTCTGACCCCGTTGTGTCCGTGGTGCTGGCGGCGCATGCGGGGTCGGCGCGCGAGACACCGGGACGCACCGGCTTTGCGCACATGTTTGAGCATCTCTTCTTCCTCGATTCCGAAAACCTCGGCCCGGGTGGCCTCGACAAGCTGACGGCGCGCGTGGGTGGCTCGGGCGCCAACGGTTTTACCAACAACGACCAGACCATCTACCTGCAGACCATCCCCAACGATGCACTGGAGAAGATGATCTGGGCCGAGGCCGACAAGCTTGGCTATTTCATCAACACAGTGACGCCGGCCGTGCTCGAAAAGGAAAAGCAGGTCGTCAAGAACGAGAAGCGGCAGAGTTACGACAACCGGCCGTATGGCCACCTCTTCCCCGTCCTGTCGGCGACGATGTTCCCGGCGGACCATCCCTATAGCTGGCCCGTGATCGGCTCGCTGGCAGACCTCGACGCGGCGACGCTGGAGGATGTGCGCGCGTTTCACAGCCGTTGGTATGTACCCAACAACGCGACGCTGGTTCTGTCGGGCGATTTCGATCCGGCGCAGGCGAAGGCGTGGGTCGAGAAATACTTCAACGACATTCCAAAGGGCGAGGCGGTTGAGCGCCTCGCGCCGCGCCCTGCCCCGCTCGCTGCATCTGTGAGCCTCGTGCACGAGGATAATTTCGCGACGCTGCCGCAGCTGACGCTGGCGTGGCCTTCGCCGCCCGCCTTCGACAAGGATGTGTGGCCAATGACGATGCTGCTCACTCTGCTCACCGATGGGCAGGAAGCGCCGCTCAACAAATCAGTTGTGGAAGACGCCAAGCTTGCCGGTGGCGTCGGCATGCTGGTCGACGACGGACAGCTGGCCGGCATTGCGGGCATCAACATCACCGCGTTCGACGGCGTCGACCTCGACAAGGTGCTGGCCGCAGTGAATGCGGGCTTCGCCGCGTTCGAGAAGGATGGCGTGAAGCCTGAAGCTCTGGCGCGCGTGAAGGCGGTCGCGGAATCAAACTTCTTTGCGGGCCTTGGCACGGTGAACGGCCGGGCGGCGCAGCTTGCGCGCTATGACGGCCTGCTCGGCCGCGCCGACTTTGCAGATGAGGACCTCGCCCGCCTGCGCGCCGTGACGGCGGAAGACGTGAAGCGCGTCTACGAGACCTATGTCAAGGGCAAGCCGCATTTCGCCGCGAGCTTCGTGCCGAAGGGCCAGGCTGCGCTGGCGCTTGAAGGCGCGGGGGTCGCCAAGGTGGTCGAGGAACCCATTGTGCAAGGCGCAGAGGCGCCTGTGGATGCCGCCGCGGATCGTCCGACCGAACTCGCCAAGACGCCCTCCAGCTTCGACCGCTCCGTCGAGCCGCCCTTCGGGCCCACGCCTGTCGTGAAGGCGCCGGCGCCGTGGACGGCGAGCCTTTCCAACGGCCTTGCGCTTTCGGGAATTGAAGACCGCGAGCTTCCCATCGTCGCCTTCGAGTTCGCCATCGACGGCGGCCGCCTGCGTGAGGACCCAGCGCGCCCGGGCCTCGCCAATGTCACTGCCGAAATGATGATGCGGGGCACGAAAACGAAGACACGCGCCGAGTTCGAGAATGCGATCGAGACGCTGGGCGCGCAGGTGCGCGCCGTCGCAGGGGACGAACGCATCTACGTTTCGGGCACGACGCTGGCCCGCAACTTCGCTGCGACCATGACGCTGGTGGAGGAAATGCTGCTGGAGCCGCGCTGGGACCCGGCAGAGCTCGATCTTGTCAAGGCCGCCGTCACGGCGGAAATCCAGGGTGAGCGCGCGGAGCCCAACGTGATCGCCGAGCGCGTGCTCTCGCGACTCGTGTGGGGACCAGACCATATTCTCGGCAAGGGTCCGCTCGGCACGGAATCTTCCGTCGCCTCGTTCCAGCCTGCAGACCTTGCGGCCTTCCACGCGGCTGGTCTCGTGCCGTCGAACGCGCGGCTGCGCATAGCCGGGGCCGTGAGCCAGAGCGAGGCGGAGGCCGCGCTAGCGGGTCTTGCGCAACACTGGGCCGCAGGAACGGCGACGCCGGTTGCGGCCACGACGCCCGCGGCCCCGGGCGCCACGAAGATCTATTTCTACGACGTGCCGGGGGCCAAGCAGTCGGTGCTGATCATGGCCAATCCGGGCCCGGCCCGCGCGGCGGCGGATTTCTATCCAGCGACGGCGATGAACTTCATCCTCGGCGGCGGCGGCTTCGCCTCCCGCCTCACACAGCAGCTGCGCGAGGGCAAGGGCTATACCTATGGTGTGCGTTCAGCCTTCCAGGGCGGGGAAACATCGGGCCAGTTCCGCGTGTCCAGTCCGGTGCGTTCGAATGTGACGCTGGAGGCCGCGCTGCTAATGCGCGACATCGTGCGCGACTATGGCGCGACGTTCACGGCGGCAGACCTCGACCTCACACGCGCATCTCTCGCCAAGAGCCGGGCTCGGTCGTTCGAGAGCCTCAACGCCAAGCTCAGCATGCTCGCCACGATCGGCGACCTCGGCCTGCCCGCTGACTATATTGCGCAGGAGACCGCAGCGCTGGAGGGGTTGACGCTCGAACAGGTGCGGGACCTCGCCAAGCGCCTGATCACCACGGACAAGATGTACATCGTGGTCGTGGGCGATGCGGCAACGCAGGCGCCGCGCCTTACCGCGCTGGGTTATGGCGCGCCGGTGATGGTGAAGCTGGATTAGGCCTGATCCGACCTCGGCAGCGCGCGCGTTTCGGCCTCAGCACCTTTGACCCACGCGGCGAAGTGCGGCTCGGCCCACATGCGATCGATATAGGCCTGCGCTTCGGGTGAGCGCGGGATGGCGTAGGTGACGAAGCGGGTGACGACGGGGGCGTACATCGCGTCCGCAATCGACCACTGGCCGAACAGGAACGGCCCGCCCGAACGTGCGAGCCATCCGGACCAGAGCGCATCGACTTTCGCCGCATCGGCGAGACCATCGGCGGTCATGCGGCTCGCGTCCGTGCGGCGCTTGATGTTCATGGGCGCGTCGTTGCGTAGGTTCGGGAAGCCCGAGTGCATAATTGAGGCGGCGGCGCGCGCGAGAGCACGGGCGGTTGGGTCCTTCGGCCAGATCAGGGGCTGCTGCTCGGCGGCCCACTCGCAGATGGCGAGGCTTTCGGCGATCACGACGCCAGCGCCGAGATCGAGCGCGGGCACACGCGCTGTCGGGGAGATGGCGCCGAAGCTGGGCTTGCCACCCATCTCGGGCAGAGCGTGAGAGACTTCCTCGAAATCTACGCCGGCATGGCGCAGCGCCAGCCACGGTCGCATCGACCAGGAAGAGTAGTTGAAGTCGCCAATGTGCAGGCGTGGGCGTGTCATCGCTCGATCCCGTTCTAGTGTGCGCCCTGTCTAAATGTGAAGACGACGAGCAACGCAAGGCTGAGGAAGACGACGCCGACCCCGCGCTCGAACCATTTGCGGATGTTCGGATTGCCCAGGAAGCGTGAGAGACGGCCGCCGAGGTGAGTGTAGAGCCACTGGACTGCGAGATCGATGATCGCGCCAATGGTTCCGAGAAACACGGTCTGCGAGAGGACGTTGCCCTGCGCGTTGATGAATTGCGGCAGGAAGACCATGAACCAGAAGACCGTCTTGGGATTGCCGAAGCCGATCATCAGTCCGTCGAGAAAGGCGCCACGGCCCACGGCCATCACGGGCGAAGGCTGACCCGGCTCGACCAACGGCTCGCCGCGGAAGGACCGCCAGATCGCCGCCGCACCGAAGAAGGCCAGGCACGCAGCGCCAGCCCATTTCACGATGAAGAAGGCGAGTTCCGATGTCTGCATCAGCACGCCGAGGCCGAGCGCCGTCAGCGCGAAGTAAACGAGATTTGCGACCTGGATTCCGAAGCCCGCCATGATGCCGGCGCGATGCCCACGCAGCGCGGCTTGGGACATGATGAACATCACGTTCGGGCCCGGCGCGAGGCTCACGAACGTGGTGAGGACCATGAACAACAGGAAGTTGTCAGGGATCATAGACGTCCGTTCCAGCCCGCGGACCGGATGTCCGCCGATAAGGCAAGCTGCGTCAAGCCCTTAACGCCCGGCCGGCGACGGCATCGAGCCGAACAAGCATAGCGGGATCGCGATGCTGCGGCGCAGTGATGATCGCGTGGTCGAGGCAGGTGTCGATGCCATCCGGGTCTGGTGTGCGGGGCGCGGCGGCCATGCGGGCGGCTATGCGGCCAACCAGGGCCGCAGCGCGTTCGGCGTTGTGGTGCAGGACTTTCAGCACGTCAGTCACCGAGACCGCCTCCTCTTCCTCGCGCCAGCAATCGTAATCCGTGACCATGGCGACGGTTGCGTAGGGAAGTTCCGCCTCGCGGGCGAGTTTCGCCTCGGGCATGTTGGTCATTCCGATCACGTCGCATCCCCATGAGCGGTAAAGCTTCGATTCGGCCAGGGACGAAAACTGCGGGCCCTCCATGGTGAGATAGGTTCCACCCCAATGCGTTGTGACGCCAAGCGCGCTCGCCTCCTCTGCGGCCAGCGCGGCCAGCCGCGATGACACCGGATGCGCCATGGAGACGTGAGCGACGACACCCTCGCCGAAGAAACTCTTCTCGCGGGCAAAGGTTCTGTCGATGAGCTGGTCAACCACAACGAAATCGCCGGGGGCGTATTCCTCCTTCAGCGAGCCGCAGGCGGACAGTGAGATCAGGTCGGTGCAACCCGCACGCTTCATCACGTCGATATTGGCGCGGTAGTTGAGTTGCGTCGGGCCGAGGCGATGGCCGCGCCCGTGGCGCGGCAGGAACACGACATCAATGCCGTGCAGCTTGCCGCGAAATACCTGGTCGGATGGTTCGCCCCAGGGCGAGGCGATGCCCTGCCAGCGCCCGCCCTCGATGCCGGGAACCTGATAGAGCCCGGAGCCGCCGATGATGCCGAGCGTCCAGTTGGCCATGCGATCAACCGATGCCGGCGGCGGCGCAGCGGGTGCAGCGCAACTGCAGGCCGTTGTTTCTGAACTTTACGGTCATCACGTTCAGGCCGGGCATCGCGACATCAATATCGGGGTCTGCCTTCGATTCACTTGGGGTCCCGAGCTTGGGATTCGGAGTGAAGGTGACCTGCATGGGATCCAATGTCCGCCCTGCGACGACAGCGGCTGGCGGAGGTGGCCTACCCACCAGAATCTCATCGCGCTTGATTGGAGTCTGGAAGCTGAACCGGAAGCCACGGGGTTCAGCCGGGGCGACTATGAGCGCGGGCGCGGCGCAGCCGGATGGGATGAAGGCCCAGCTTCCCTCGATATGTTTCGGGATATCCTCGAAGGTCAGCGGCTGAGCGAAGGCCGTAGCGCTTCCACACATCAGCGCCAGCACGACGACGCCAGCGACCAGCTTCTGCATCCCCAACTCCTCTCGACATCTGGCGCTACCCTAATGGACGTGCCCGCGTGCGCAATAAGGGTAAGCGAGCGCGGTGGCGCAGGGCGCAGAACACGCCAAGAGCTCCACGACGCCTTTGCGTCTGGAGGTTTGCTGTCGTTCTGCCCTTCAAATGGAGGGCTGAGGGCGCGGACGAACCGCGTGGTCCGTCGCTCGTAGTCCGTAGTCCGGCAGGCGTGCGGGATCGGCTCCGCGC
>DLHI01000015.1 GCA_002483135.1 Hyphomonadaceae bacterium UBA7672
CGCACCCACCAGATCCGCGTGCACATGGCGCACATCCAGACCCCCGTCCTCGGCGACCAGACCTACGGCAAGCATCGCTGGCTGCGCGCCGACGGCAAGGGCGCCGCTTTCGAACGCGCCACCGCCACGGCAAAAGCGTTCGAACGCCAGGCCCTGCACGCCGCCATCCTCGGCTTCGTGCACCCCATCACCGGCAAGCAACTCCGCTTTGAACGCCCCCCGCCTGCGGACATGCAGGACCTGATTGACGCGCTGAGGGCGATGCCGAAATAAGAAACGCGCCCATCGTGAGACGAGCGCGCTCCGTCAGTTTCAGGTTGATCAGTATGTCTCGCTCGCCAGCACCGAACCATCAAGCGCGTCATAGATCGTGACCTGCTTGAACTTGTTGCGGATCGCTGACTGGTCGATGCCTTTCACGAAGCTCGACCCCGTGGGCGTGAACGTCACCGCCACCTCGACCTTGCGTTGCGGATTGCGCTGGGCGAACGCGGCTGCGTTCTCGCGCGTCATGTTGATCGCGGGAAGCAGCTCATGCGACTTGTAGAGCGGCAGGCCGCCCGCACCGCGATCCACGTCCCCGAACACAACCCACCACTGCGAGTCCTTCTGGAACTTGTAGACCATCTTCCCGTCCTTCGAGATGCAGTCAGGCGCAGCCAGAGAGGCCTGGAAGTGGTTGATCGACTGGCGGCGCACCTTGAAGTCAGACCACAGCTCGACGCTGGCGCCGTCAAAATACGGATCGATGCTCAGCGCGTCCTTGAGGCGGATCGTCGTCGCGTTGGTCAGGTTCTGCATCATGAAGTTGCCGGTGGTCTCGTCCCACTGGGCGAGCTCGGCGCCGAAATACATGGTGAGCTCCTGCGGCTGCGTGGCCGCCCACGCTTTCAGCTCGTTTCGCGCCTGCGTGAGCGAGGCCTTGCCGCGCTCGCGATTGCCGAATTCGCCGCCCAGATCCTCGGACATCTCGATGCCCTTCTCGCAGGAGCGCAGCGCCGCATACCAAACCCAGATCGGCTCGAACCTCTCGTCCACCAGCGTGTCGTGCGCCACCGCCCAAAGCGTTATCGGCGCGGTGAAGATCATGTACTGGCGCTGCTGGCGCTTCACATCCGGCGGCTGGTTCGGATAGTCCGCGCCGCTATAGACATTCTGATCCCAGTCAGCCGGGAACCAGCTCGGCGACGGAATCAGCGGAAGTGCGCCCGGCTCGGCCGCTGGCACAGCGGCAGCCTCGGCAACCGGCGCGCCATTCTGTTCGGCAATCGGAGCGCCGGCCTCGCCCGCGACGGCGGCATCCGTGGCCGCCGGAGTTGCCGGTCCGCCGCACGCGGCCAGCGACAGGGCGGCGACCGAAACCAGGCCAGCGCGCCAGCTCGAAATGTTGGAAATCATGCAATGCCCCACGAAAGAATCAACCAAGGCCCCAACGCCTTGGGCGCTATCGTGGATCGCCGATGAATGTAAGCTGACTAACAGGTTCCGCGCTCACGATTTCGCGCGCACGGATCAATGGAACCAACCTACGCTAACAGCAAGTGTCACGCGGCTAGCTGGCTTGGCGCCATCGCATCTGCCAGCTGAAGCCGCACACATTCACGGGTACGCCCCTCCTCATTGCCGGCGCGAAACGCAGCCCGTTGAGCCAGGTGATGGCATAGGCGCCTTCCATTGGACTCAGCGCCACCAATCCTTCGACCGCCACAGGCCGCCCTTCCGAGGAGATGCAAAGCTCCACGGTGAAGGGCGCCGACGCGGCGCCAGCCTGCTCCGGATGGACCGGCCGCGGCGGCTCGTACTTCACCACTGGCCGCTCGACGTCGCCGAGCGCGGCATCGAGTTGAAGCCACACCTCGCCCGGACCCGGCGCGATCGGCGAGACGCCCAATGCATAGGCGTTGGACAGAAGCTGCATGACGGGAGACGCCGACTGTTCCAGCTTCCACACATAGGACATGCGGTACCCGCAAACCGCCACCGGCCCCTCGGATGTCCGTGCAGGCGTGAAGGTCGCCGCGTTCACCCATGCGAGGCTGGCCTGATCCAGGCGCGCGTAGGAGGACGACTTCGCGATGGCGCTGTCAACGACGACGCCAGCCTCCGAAACGCACAGCTCCAGCGTCACTTCGCCATGCTCGCGGGCGCGCAGGGATTCGACCGGATATTCCGGCATTGCCGAGCGATCGGGGTCGAAGGCTGGCCGGGCCACAATGCCGGGATCAAAAATGTGGATCGCTCCGTCGGCCTGCACCAGCGACAGGCTCAACAGCATGTCCGAGATCAGCGCCATCGGCGGAGGCGGCCTGCTCTGTTGCGTTTCCGCGCATGCCGTACATGCCAGCATGGCCGCCATTGCCAGTGATCGCGCGCGCATACGTCCCCCAAACCTCTTCGCCCGCAAAGGCTAGTGAGGTTGGCGCATGTCTTCAAGCAGAGCGCTATTCGTTCACCTGCCAGACATGGTCGAAGCGATAGCCGCACACGGCGAACGGCTCGCCATTGATCTCGGCCGGCAGGAACGTCGCCTCGCGCGCCCAGTCCAGCGTGGCTGCATCGAGGATCGCAAAGCCGGACGACTGCACCACGCGGATATCGGCAAGCTGGCCGTCCAGCGTCACGCATGCCTCAAGCGTGGTGACGCCCGAAAGCCCGTCCCGCACAGCGCTCGCCGGAAACTCGGGCGGCCGCGTTTCCTTGGCGACGGTCGGACGACGTGTGAGTCCGGGCAGGTCGGCCTTCCATTCGACGAAGAAGCGCGGACGTGGTCCGCCGACGCCGGCCGCGACGGCGGCAGACGTGACGATGGATGGAGCGCCTGCATCGGCGGGATCAGGGCCGACCGTTGGCGTCGTGCATCCGGCGAGGGCGAGCGCGCCGCTCGCGATCACCAGGGCGGTCCATCGGCGTCCAGTTCGAACAAGACGTGCTGCGTGCATGCCGCCCCTCCGTCCACCTGAAGACGCGCAATATCGCATCTGTGGCACTGGCGCGCGAGCAACGCCACTGAACTCCCTGAAAGGGTGAATCGTGGGTCGCTTCAGCCGGCGCCGACGACCTTCTGCCATTCCTCGGCAGACATGAATCCATCGCTGTTGGTGTCGATGTACTGTTTGAAGACGAAGGCGTGGTAGCCGAGAAATTCACGCTGCGTCAGCGAGCGCCCGCCCTCGGCGTTTGAGGCTTTGAATACGGCCTGCGCATTCATCTTGGCCTTGCCCTGAAGCGACTCCTTGAACTCGCCGAGGTTCAGTTCGCCGTCCGCGTCCTTGTCGAACTGCGCGAGGCGCGGCTGCTGGTAGGTGAGGTACTCGTTGAGGTCGACCTTCCCGTCGCCGGTCTTGTCCAGGTAGGTGATCACCATTTCCGGCTGCTGGGCCGTGGCGGCCGGGGCAGCCAGACCAGCCGCAGCCAGAATCATTCCGGACGCGAGCGTCAGGGCATTGCGCATGTTTCGAGCCTCCCCCATGTCGTGGACTCCGGGAGCGCCGCCCGGAACCTGTTTTCTACTGGCAATGATACCATCTGGTTCCAATGATGGCGAGCCGGAGGCTGCAAAGGAGAGCCCGCAATCCCGGGCGGGTGGGTCGGCTATTAGCCGCCCTGCACCATTTGCGTAGAAACAATTGGGGAACGGGGCCCTTTAACCGCCCCGGACGTGTTACCATTTAGCTGAAAGGACGGACGGGGGCGGGACCATAATCCTGCCGAGAACCATCGCTAGAAGGGGATCGTATCGGGCAAAGATCCCGTCGACGCCCGACCAGACGACCGCCCGCCTCCCCTCCCAAATGGGGTGGGCGATAAAAAAGAAAAGGAGATGGACATGGCTGGATACTCACTGACGCTCTCTCCCGAACAGGGTCTGTCGCGCTATCTCTCCGAAATCCGCAAATTCCCGCTGCTCGAGAAGAACGAAGAGTTCATGCTCGCCCAGCGCTGGGCCCAGAACCAGGACCCCGAAGCCGCCGAGAGGATGGTGACGTCGCACCTGCGCCTCGTGGCCAAGATCGCCATGGGCTACCGCGGCTATGGTCTGCCGATGGGCGAAGTCATCTCCGAGGGCAACGTCGGCCTGATGCAGGCCGTGAAGAAGTTCGACCCGGACAAGGGCTTCCGCCTGGCGACCTACGCCATGTGGTGGATCCGCGCCGCGATCCAGGAATACATTCTGCGCTCATGGTCGCTGGTGAAGCTCGGCACCACGGCCGCGCAAAAGAAGCTGTTCTTCAACCTGCGCCGCCTGAAAGGTGAAATCAGCGCATTGGAAGACGGCGACCTGCGCCCGGAGAATGTGGCTGAAATCTCCCGCCGCCTCGGCGTGACGGAAGAAGAAGTCACCTCGATGAACCGCCGCATGTCGGCTGGCGGCGACGCCTCCCTCAACGCCCCCATCGCGGGCACGGAAGGCGAAGCCGAATGGCAGGACTGGATCGCGGACGAGACGCCAGGCCAGGCCGAACGGATGGCGGAAAGCGACGAGTTCACCGCGCGGATGAGCCTGCTCGAGCGTGCGATGGAATCGCTCAACGAACGCGAGCGTCACATCATCACCGAGCGGCGACTGAAAGAAGAACCGACCACGCTGGAAGACCTCTCGGCCGAATACAATGTCAGCCGCGAGCGCATCCGCCAGATCGAGGTTCGCGCCTTCGAGAAGCTCCAGAAAGCGATGCGCGAGGCCGCACGCGAACAAGGGCTGGTCGACGCCAACTAAGGACTGTCCCGGCCCGGTCGAAAGACCGGGCCGGATCGCTTCGGGGTTGCCTCATACTGAACGCGCCCCATACGAACGCGCGAGGTGCGCCTTCCTGAGCCGCCATCGACGATGGCCTCCTGGAGACCGCCACGCGCCGCCCGCCTCAGGATTGTGGAGTGGTCCCCGCAATCAGGAGGCGGGCCACAATTTTCCGGCAATCAGCTCACCGCCGCCTCAAGTAGCTTGATCACGCCCGTATCCGCATCGATCTCCGCCATCACGCCGACAGGCAGGGTGAACTGGTTGTCGATGTGGCCGAACTCCATGCCCTGGAACACCGGCACGCCCAGCGGCGCGAGGTGATGCTCCAGCACTTCTGAAAGCGTGAAGCCGGCGAGCGTGCCGCCGCTTGCCGTGCAGTCGGTGCATTTGCCGAACACGACGCCCGCGACCTTCTCCAGCACGCCGCCAAGCGACAGCTGCGTCAGCATCCGGTCGATCCGGTACTCCGCCTCATCCACATCTTCGAGGAACAGGATCGCGCCCTCGAAGTCCGGCAGATAAGGCGTGCCCATCAGCGCCGTCAGCACGGTCAGATTTCCGCCCAGCAGCGGCCCACGCGCCTTGCCGCCGCGCAGCGTTCGGATGCGCCCGGCGCGCTGCACCAGCCTGTCTTCCTTGCCGACAGGATTGGCGTAGGTCGGCGTCGCACCGTCAAACGCAACAGCACGGAAATTGTCCCACGACAGCTTGCCCCACGCCCCGCCCGCATTCGGACCATGCAGCGTGCCGAACCCAGCCTTCGCCGCAAACGCCATGTGCAACGCCGTAATGTCGCTATAGCCCAGCAGCAGCTTCGGATTGGCGCCAACCACGCCCCAGTCGATGTGCGGAAGAATGCGCGCGCATCCCCATCCGCCGCGCACCGCGAACACCGCCTTCACATCGCGGTCGGCATACATCGCATTGAGGTCGTCGGCCCGGGCCTTGTCGTCGCCCGCCAGATACCCCGCGCGATCGAGCGCATGCGCGCCCACCTTCGGCTTGAGCCCCATGGCAAGGATCGTGTCGGTCACCAGCGCCATGTCGAATTGGTCGCCCAGTGGGCTCGCCGGCGAGATCAGACCCACCGTATCCCCTGTCTTCAGCCGCGGCGGCTTCTTCAGCGCGGATGGCGCCGCTTGAGCCGGCAGTCCACGCGCGACGGCCAGCGCCCCCGCCGCCACGCCCAACCCAATCAGCGCACGCCTGCGATCAATCATCGGCACGTCCCTCCGGCTGGCTCTCGGCCTCTGCATGCGGTCGCGAGCCGTCCGGCACAAGTCGGCAAGGGTAATCAGTCGGACCTTCTGTCACCACTGTCCAAGCCCATACCACCCTGAAATTCTGCTGATTTCGTACAACCTCAAAAACTGCCTGTCGTGTTTGCTTGACACCTTGGCCTGTCGGGTTTACTCGACATTATATACTTGACAAAGCAGCCCTCCCGCCCCACTTCTAGGGACAAGGAGTTACGGCGATGAACCTCACGCACCCCATGTTCTCGGATGAAGACACGGCTCGCGAGTATCTGGAGAAGCAGCGCTGGCCGAATGGGCCGGTGTGCCCGCACTGCCGCGCAACGTCCGAACAGGTAACGCCCATCAAGGGCGCCCGCGCCCAGCCTTCCAAGGCTCATCCCGAAGGCGTGGAGCGCAAAGGGCTCTATCAGTGCAACCACTGCCGCCAGCAATTCACGATCACCGTGAAGACCATTTTCGAGCGCTCCAAAATCCCACTCAATAAATGGCTGGCCGCTACCTACATGGTCACGTCATCGAAGAAGGGCATCTCTGCCCACCAAATCCACCGCACGCTCGGCGTCACCTACAAGACCGCGTGGTTCATGCTCCACCGCATCCGTGAAGCCATGGTCGAGGATACTTCCTCGTCAGGCCCGCTCGGCGGCGAAGGCAAAATTGTTGAAGCCGACGAAACCTACATCGGCACGCGCGACGTGAAACCTACCGTGCGCAAGGACGGCACTCCCTTCCGCGCCGACGCGCCCGGCGCGCTCCCGAAACAACGCGGCCGACGCGGCTCCGTGGACAAGCGCGTTGTTGTTGCGCTGGTCGAGCGCGGCGGCGCTGTCCGCTCCTTCCACGTTCGCATCGCCAACCGCGATCAAGTCCGCGACATTCTCGTGCGCAACGCCTCGCGTCAGTCGAAACTGTTCACCGACGAGTCGCGCATCTACACCGTTCCGGGCCGCGAGTTCGCAGAGCATGACACCGTGAACCACTTCAGGAAGGAATACGTTCGCGGCGAGGTCCACACCAACACGATTGAGAACGTGTTCTCCGTGTTCAAGCGCGGCATGATCGGCATCTACCAGCACTGCGGCGAAGCCCACCTGCACCGCTACCTCCGTGAGTTCGACTTCCGCTACAATCGCCGAACCGCTCTCGGCTGGAATGACCGCGACCGCCATATCTCCCTGCTTCAAGCCACAGGCGGCAAGCGCCTGACCTATCGGCGGATTGGTGAAACCTCGCTCGCCTAAGCAGTTGGCGCGCTCCTACGCGCGCTGGCTTGCTTCGCGAGGTATCGACTCACCTAGCGATTCCTAGCATCCTGTGTTTGCACACTCTGGTTCCGTTTTTTGCCAAAAGCGGGGAGGCTAGAACACGTGCACAAGTCGCACCCGTTTTGGTGTAGGCCGGGCTCAAACCCCGCTACCGAACCGACTCGGGAGGCAGGCGACGCTGCCGCCGCTGTTTCTAGGCCAGCGACGGCAGGCCGATGAACCTGCGAACGGCGGCCAATCCGTTCATCAGGGGCCATCCCACAAACCCTTGGGTATGTGGCGCCACTACCCGGAGGTTTCTCCATGAAACTGACGGTAACGATTACGACCGAGAAGCCCATGAGGCTGATCCTAGCGATCTTCCTCGCGCTTAAGCTGCTCTCGTAATCCTGTTCTAGGGGAGCGGGCTGTTTCGGCAGCCCGCTTCTTCTTCGCGCCTACTTGGGGAGGGACACGCAATGAGCAAAGCTCCGACACCGCCGCCGTCACAGCCCGGTCAAGGTCCATTAGATCGCCTGACGCAGCTTGAGGATGAGGTGCGCGCTCTACAGCTCGCTTTGTCGGTCGCGCTGGGCGAACAGCGCCTGAATCGCGAAGACGGCAAGGAGTGGCTGGCTGAACTGCAGCGCGTGGCATTGTCCGGACTCTCCAAACAGAGGGCCAAGCAGGCGAGCCGTGTGGCTCGCGAGATCGAAAGGTTCTTCGGCAACATAGAGAAGGGGATCAGCACACTGATCCGCCGCAAAACCACGCACTAAGAGGAGCGGGGACGCTTCGGCTGCGTTTTGGTCGGCGGCTTCGGCTGGTTCTTCTTTTTCAGATCTTCGTTCGCCCTCGGCTTTGCGTCGAGCATCCGCTTAAGCGTCTCGTTGAACTTGGTGTCTTTGGAAGGGTTGGACATGGTAGACAGCGACCTTCACAAAATTCTGGACGACCTGAGAAAACTGCCATGGCGGGAGCAGGCAGAGGAAGTGGGCGTTGTCTGTATCCTCTGGACGAAGCTCGAATTGTTGATCGACATACTCTTGCTCGGGCTTCTCGAATCAACCTGCGAAACAACCGCCAGCGTCATCGTCACAACGATGGACTTCCGCGAGAAAATCGCCGCCATCAAAGTAATTGGCTTCAAAAAGAAGCCCTCTGACGAGTGGTTTAGCAAGCTGGACGACGCACTAAAGACGATTGACGAGGAGCTTCGTCCGGAGCGCAACCGCTACATTCATGACTACTGGCTTGCGGCGGACACCGCCGTACCTGGCGAACCTATCCTGCGCCTTCAGCACAAAACGAAGCTCGTGAAACCACAGGCGCGTCAGATCGCGATTCAGTACCACTCCGCAAAGCAAATCTCTGTCGGTGAGATCATGGCGTTTCAAGTCCGCGTGCTGTCCAGCACCGGCAAACTCATGGAGTTGAGCGCACAAAGCGGAATGTCTTACTCGTTTCCCCCACCGCCAGAAGAAGACGCACCATAAACTCCCGTCCGCTCTCGAAATCGGGCTGATAGCCCGACAATTCAAAAAGCCCCGCCTCGATCATCTCGGGCGTGATCTGGATTTCAGTGCCGGCCTGTCCGTCTTTGGGTAGCTCGCTCGTCATGCTTTGTCACGTATATAATGTCGGGTTTACTTGACACTCAGTCAAGGAGAGTTGACATGGCCTCATCGCTCGAAACCACCCTCACCGAAGCCCCTGAGCCGAGCGCGAAGCTTGGCGCCGGCTTCTGGGCCGCATGGGCCACGGCCATGGCAGTGGTGATGGCGGCCTTCCTCGGCACGCTCTTCCTGCTCTTCCCGCACATGGACACGGTTTGGGGGCGGATCGCCGCGCCTGCCGCCGTGATCGCCTTCACCCTGGCTCTGGTCGGCGTCTCGATGATCCCGAACCTGGTCCGCCGCAAGCGCGGCTTCGGAGAGCGCATGCGCGAGCCCTATCGCCGCTACGCACGCCGTTTCCTCCCCGCCATGTTCGCCTATGTGATCCTGCTGATGGCGGCGATCAGCTACGCGAAGGAGGCCGAGCCCACCGGCGCGATCGCCTGGCTCGTGGCCATCGCACCGGCCGTCCCGATCCTCTTCGCCATCCGCGCCATCTTCCTGCTGCCTGTCGAGGAAGATGACGAATACATGCGCGCCCGCATCTACAGCTCCTATGCCTGGGCCACCGGCGCCACGCTGATGGCCTGCACCACGATCGGCTTCCTCGACATGTTCGGCGCCGTGCCGCATCTCGAAATGTGGATCGCCTTCCCGATGTGGGCGGTGTTCATGGGCTTCGGGCGCTGCCTTCCGCTCGGGAACGTCAAGTGAAGAACGATCTTCGCGTGCTGCGCGCCCAGCGCGGCTGGAGTCAGGGCGACCTCGCCGAAGCTCTCGGCGTCTCCCGGCAGTCCGTGAATGCGCTCGAGACCGGAAAGTTTGACCCCTCCCTCCCGCTCGCCTTCCGCATAGCCCGCCTCTTCGGCAAGCGCGTCGACGAGATTTTCGACGATGAACTTGGCGGCTTCGACAAGGCGGCTGAATAGATAGACCTCCACAGGATATCACGACCATGAACACGATCTTCAACGCCGCGATCGCGGCGATCGCCCTCGCCTTGCCGATGCTAGCGCCCGCCGCAGATGCGCAGGAGCGTTTCACCGCCACTGTCAGCGGCCCGGAGAACGCGCCCGCGGTGATCCTCATCCCCGGCCTCGCCTCGTCGCGCGATGTCTGGTCCGCCACGGTGCACCAGCTCGACGAGACGCACCGCGTGCATGTGCTGAACATACGCGGCTTTGCAGGCGAGCCTGCCGGCGCAAACGCTCAAGGTCCCGTACTTCAGCCGCTGATCGATGAGATCGCCGCCTACGCCGCAGACCTCGATAGGCCTGCCCTCATCGGCCACTCCATCGGCGGCCTCATCAGCCTTGAAGTCGCCGCGGCAAGACCCGATGAGATCGGCCGCGTCATGGTGATCGACGCGCTGCCATTCTATTCGCTGCTGTTCAACCCCGCCGCCACGGTCTAGATGTCCGCGCCCTACGCGGAGATGAACCGCACCCAGCTTCTCGCCATGACCGACGAGCAGTTCGCCGCCACGCAGGTGCAGACCATGGCCATCATGACGAAGGCGGAGGCCGCGCGCCCAACCCTGCTCGACTGGTCGCTGACGTCTGATCGCCGCGTCGTCGCCCAAGCGATGTATGAAGTTACGCTCGACGACGCCCGCCCGCGCCTGCCAGCCATTACCGCGCCCGTCACCGTGCTCTATGCGTGGGACGCTGACATGGGTCGTCCGGCCGACATGGTCGACCAGATGTACGCCACGCCCTATGCTGGCCTCGCCGCCGCCAACCTGATCCGTGTCGACGGCAGCTATCACTTCATCATGTTCGATCAACCCGAAGTCTTCACCCAAGAGGTGGCGAACTTCCTGAGGTCGTGAACGCTATCGCGTCCGCCTGCGAAATTTCGCCTCGCCTTGCCATCGCGACTTCCCGGCGGGCCGAAAATCCGCTACTACCTGACACTGTCAAGTGACCCCTCCCCGGAGCCAGACATGGCCGACACACTCACGCTCAAGAGCTACAACGACATACCCACGGTCGACTTCGCGCAGAACTCGCCCGAGGCGTCGAGCTACGACATGTTCCGCCAGTGGCGCGCGGCGACGCCGCTCGTGAAGGTGCCGATCGGGTTTGGCCACATGGTGCTGGCGCTGCGGGCGCGCACCGTCGAGCAAGTCGTCGGATCGGAAACACGCCAGCTCGAGACCGAGAGCAAGATCCTGCAGGGCGTGTTCGATGGACCGATCTACGATTTCATCGCGCAAGTGATGCTGTTCGCCAATGGCGAAGTCCACCAGCGCCGCCGCCAGCCCGTGGCTCGCACCTTCGCCTTCAAGCTGATGGAAGCGATGCGCCCCAAGGCGGCTGCTATCGCTGCGGAGCTGATCCAGGAACGCCTCGGCAAGGGCCCGTTCGACTATGTGAATGAATTCGCCGCGCAGATTCCCGCCCGCATCATCGCTGACATTCTCGGCATCCCGCGCTCGGACCTGCCGGTCTTCATGCAGTGGATTTCGGACACGGCCGAAGCCATCGGCTTTATCGACGTCGCCCGCCGTCCGCAGATCGAGAAGAGCCTCACCGAGTTCAGCGCCTATGTCGACAAGCTGCTGGCCGATCGCCGCGCCAATCCGCGCGGCGACTTCCTGTCGGAGTATGTCGCCGCGACGGCCGCCTCTGGCGACATGACCGAAGGCGAAATCCGCGCGCAGGTTGTCGGACTCATCCTCGCCGGCTCGGACACCACGCGCAACGCGATGTGCATGACGCTGTTCCAGCTGTTGCAGCATCCCGAGCAATGGCGCGCGCTCGTCGCCGATCCGGACGGCCTCAAGAAGAAGGCGTCGGAAGAAGGCCTGCGCTACGAGCCCGTGGTTTCAGGCATTCCGCGCGTCGCGATCGAAGACATGGCGGTTGAGGGCTATCTCATTCCCGGCGGCGCGATGCTGGCGGTTTCGCTGCTCTCGGTGCTGCGCGACCCCGAAGTCTACGCAAACCCCGAAAGCTTCGACATCCACCGCACCGACCAGCAGCGCTGGCATCTCGCCTTCGGGGCCGGCGCGCATCGCTGCGCAGGCGAAGCGCTCGCGCGCGTTGAACTGGAAGAAGTGCTTGCCGCCATCGCCCGGCTCGCCCCCAACACGCGCATCGTGGGACAGGCGCCGAGGCTGAACCCCGGAGCCATCCGCACTGTGGACCAGATGCGGGTCGAGTTCGCCTAACCCGGCATTCCCCGCAACCACCCCTCCCTGACGCGCCGTCCGCGCAGGATGTTGGGCAGCGAGTGATTGCCCTCGTGGCAGGCATGCTCGAGCATCGGACGATCGGTGCGATAGAGCGAATACTCGGCCATCCACGGCGCCGTGTAGATCGCCGGATCGACGACCGTGTACTGATACAGCAGTTCGCCGTCCGCCACGCGCGTGAAGCGCTCGGTCACGACTGAATCCGGGGTCACGATCAGGTTGGAGAAGAACCGCACGCGATCGTTCGCCGGAGCGCCGATTGTTTCAACCACCAGCGTCTCGCCTTCCCACCAGGCGATGGAATCGCCCAGCCAGGAATGCAGCGCCTTCGGCTTGTGTTCGCGCGTCAGCGGGATGATGCGCGCCTCGTCGCCATACTCGGTGTGGATCACCACCTGCCCGGGCACCTGGATAAAGCGGCGCGGATTGACGCTGGTCGTCCCCATGCCGGTCACCGGCGGCAGGCCGAGACTGGTGACGCAACGCTCCCAGTTCGGCCGCTCCTCCGGATTGTCATACTTGGGCGATTGCGGCCCGCGCATCGCCTCGCGTCGGGCCTCGGGCGTGTAGGGTATCTTTCCGTCAGCAGGCAACACGACTGATCGCGTGCGCCGCTCGCCGCGAACGATGGGCAGGCCATCGGTCACCTTCATCAGTTCAGGCACTTCCGGATCGAGGCTCTGGTCGAGCGCATTGCCGATGCCGGCCGCAGCCTGCGCAGCGAATGCCTGCGCATCAGCCTCGGGCAGCACCAGCATGGGCACGCGCGGATTCGCTTCCATCAGGATCACGAAATTCTGGTTCCACACGCCCTCGAAGCTGGGATCGCCGAAGGACGTTCGCGGCGCCACGTATGTCGGCGTCGGCTGTTGAGGGGCCTGCGGGGTTTGGGCGATCGCGGTGGGGAGGGAGAGAAGCGCCAGGGAGAGGGCGCATGGCAGCAACAGTCTGGCATTCATTGTCTTTGTCCTTTTCTGGATCTTTGTCTCTTTTCGCCAGGACACCTTTTTCTAACACGGACGCCGGGGCGACCGAAGACCCCGCACGCCCCCCATGCCGCAGCGGCGCTTGCGAATTCCAGCGCGTCCCTTCCGGATTCGATGAAGTTTCACCGATCACCGCCAGCCCGCCTTAAGGCCGCGCGCGTAGATTGGCCGTCATGGCCACTGCGTCCGCCACACCCGCTTTCCGCTCCGCCGCGCATCGCCGCGCGGTGATGCAGCACATCGGCGCGACCATCGTGCCGTCGGCCCTTGTCTTCGCCCTGCTGGCTCCGATGATCGGCCTCTTTCTCGTCTGGGGCAGCACCTTTATTGCCCTCGTCTGCAGCGCCATCGCCACAGGCGGCGCCTCGGCTCCCGCAGCCGTCGCGATGACCATCGACACCATCGTGGCGGGCTATGCAGCGTCGGCGCTTGCCGGCGGCATCGCTGGCGTCTGGGTCGCCCTGCTCTCGCCCTTTGCGCCGGACACGCCGCGCTTCTACAGCGCCGCCGCCATCATCGGCATGATGAACGCCTTCCTGTTCGTCTCGGTTGACGCCGACGCGGGCATGTTCGGCGGCCAGCTGTTCATCGCGCTCACCGGCGCGGTTAGCGTCTTCCTGTGCGCCTGGTTCCTGAAGGACTTCGTGCTCAAGCGCGACGAGGCCCAGCGCGACACGCTCTCCCGCGAGCGCGCTGAACGACTGGCGAAGGAACGCGCCGCCCTAACTGCAGATCGCCGCTGATTTTTCCTCGGGCGGAATGCACGCCGCGCTAGGGCGATATTCGCTGCCGGCCTTGAGGAAGATATCAGCTCGGCGCTGGTTGGCGCAGTTGCGATCGTCGGCCAGTCCTGGCAACTCGCCCTTGCCCTCGAACTCCACCACCGACATGCCGTTGGCGCGCAGGAAATCCGCCACCACCCGCGCCCGGGCGCCCGACAGCGCCAGATTGTAGACCGACGTGCCGCGCGTGTCGGCAAACGCATGCACCACCAGCGGCTCGCCGGCATGCGGACGGAACGCCGAAACGCTGGCCAGCAGCTCGCCGCGTGCCGCCTCGGTCAGCTCGGCGCTGCCGGTGCAGAACCACGCGTGCGACGTGAGGCCTGGGATCGCCGCGGGTGAGGGCGGAACAGCTGCAACGGGTGGGGGCGTCGCTGCAGCGGCTGGCGCGGGAGGGCGCACAGGTGCAGGCGCTGCCGCCGCCGCGGGTGGCTGTGGCGCTGTTTCCAGCACGGCAGTTTCAGTCCCGTTCGAACTCCCGGCATCGGCAGGCGCGGGCGCGGCTTCAGGCGCCGCCTCCGGTATCGGCCCCTTGGGCGTGAGGTCGATCACATCATCGCCGAACGGATCGACCAGCGGCGTGAACGTTTCCGGAGGTCCCGTGTCCGTCGCCGCAAACTGCGTCGACACCATGGGATCGTCGCCCGCGAGTTCCTCGCTGCCGTCCTTGCCGCGCAGCAGCCACAGCAGGAGCAGCGCCATGATCACCACGCCGAGCACGATGCCGACAATGTCGTCCTGGTCGATGCCGCGTTTGCGGGCGGCCACCACGGCGCCGCCTCCCGCGCCGCTTCTGCCCGAACCGCCGCCTGTCCCGCCACCATCGCCACCACTAGAGCGCACACGCTCAGACGCAGCCGGCGCCGCTGGCGTTTCCGCTTTCGGCGGCGGCGGAGGCGTCTCCACCGGCGCAGGCTTGTCCAGCGTGTCGACCGAGGATGCCGCAGCAAGTCCGCCGCCCGTCACCAGCACGAGCGACGACGTCTTGCCCGCCGGACGCGGGCGCGCATCAGCATCAGCGCGCTCGCTCTCGATCCTTTTGCTTTCTGACCTTGTGCTTTCTGGCCTTGCGCCTTCCGGCCTTAGCGTTTCTGACCGGTGCGCATCTGTCCTGTGCGCCTCTGTCCTGTGCGCCTCTGTCCTGTGCGCTGGGACAAGCATCAGATCATCGATCGGCGCCTGCGGCTTCGCTTCGCTGGGCACGTCGCTGGGCACGAGTTGCAGACCGCCGCGCTTTGGCGCGCCCTCGGCCGCGACCGGCGCCAACGCAGCCGCGTGCACAGGCGCATCTCGTTTTGCCGCATCCTGTTTTACTGAAGCAGGTTTTACTGAAGCAGGCTTGGTTGGGGTAGGCTTCGCAGCCTGCATCAGCTTCTGCGGCGCTGGCTTCACCCCCCCGGATTTCTTAGCGAAGGCATCCTGCTTGGGTCGGACGGGATCGAAGGTGGGGCCGCCAGCCGACCGGAAATGGTCGCCTGCCGTCTTGTCGGCGCCGCGTTTGAAATGATCTGCGGCCGGTCCCATACGGTCGGCTCCCGGCGCGCCGCGCCGGGCGAAGGCGTCTCGCGTTGAGGAGGTCTCGCCCATCGGCCCCTCGTTCATCGCACCGGGTGTGTCACCGCACCGGGTTTCTCCGGCGCGCGTTTACCATGGTCATACCTGCTGGGGCGTGCAAGCGGCAAGTAAAACCGGGCTAATCCAGGGGTATGGCCGCGACAGGATGGGGCCCTACCGCTTGCTTTCCAGCACTACCGCGGCGCGCTAAACCCCTCCCCATGACCGATATCCTGCACGACCCCATCCCCCTCGCCCAGGCGCTCATCCGCGAGCGAACCGTGAACCCCTGCCACGACGGGGCGCAGGATATTCTGGCGGACACGCTGGAATCCCTCGGGTTCCGCACTAAGCGCTATCCGTTCGAGGGCGTCGACAACCTCTATGCGCGGCTGGGCGGGGCCCAGCCCAACCTCTGTTTCGCCGGTCATACCGATGTCGTTCCGGTCGGCGATGATGCGGGCTGGTCGGTCGATCCGTTCGGCGCAGAGATTCGTGACGGCGTGCTCTACGGTCGCGGCTCGTCCGACATGAAGGGCGCCATCGCCGCCTTCGTTTCGGCCACGGCCCGATACCTCGACGATCATGGCCGGCCGGATGGCTCGATCTCGCTGCTGATCACGGGCGACGAGGAAGGCCCCGGCCTCCACGGCACGCGCCGCCTCCTGCCCGCCGTCATCGCCGACGGCGAAAAGCTCGACCATTGCATCGTCGGCGAGCCCACCTCGGAAGACGTCATCGCCGACATCGTGAAGAACGGCCGGCGCGGCTCGCTCAACGCGGTAATCAAGGCAGTCGGCCGTCAGGGCCACGCGGCCTACCCCGAGAAGTCGGCAAACCCGATGCCCGTCCTGCTCGATGCGCTGCAGAAGCTGCGCACCATGAAGCTTGATGAGGGTAGTCCCGGCTTCCAGCCATCCAACCTCGAAATCACCACGATCGACGTCGGTAATACCGCGCACAACGTCATACCCGCGCAGGCGATCGCCAAGTTCAACATCCGGTTCAATCCCAACCATACCGGCGCTGACCTGATGGCGCGCCTGCAGCAGCTGGTCGGATCCGGCCACAATGGCGTGACCCTCTCGCTCGACATGCGCGTCACGGGCGAGGCGTTCTACACCAAGCCCGGAAAACTCACCGATCTCATCGTCGGCGCCGTGAAGGCCGAAACCGGCCGCGAGCCCCAGCTGACCACCGGGGGCGGCACGTCCGATGCGCGCTACATCAAGGACGTCTGCCCCGTTGCTGAACTCGGTGTAAGAAACGAAATGGCGCACAAGGTCGACGAGTGCATCCCGGTCGACGAAATCGAAACGCTTTGCCGGATATATTACCGCCTTCTGGCCAGCTATTTCGCCGCGGCCTGATCGCGATACAGCCGTAATTCTCCGGTCACATCGCAGCATGGTGAATTAATCATCACCGTGCTCCTTCCCGCGGCGCATTGCTTGCTTTGAACGACTGTCGCGCGCGCGGCGGCGGACTATCTGAAAACAGGCCCCTTTCCGGCGGGGCTGGTCGAGTTGAGTGAATGGCGTCTGGCAAGGCATACGCAGACTGCGCCCTTGCGGCCCTGCGGGCCGCGTGCGCCGCCGTGTGTGTCGCACTCGCCTCACCCCCATCACTCGCGCAGGACGTGCAACCGCCCGACCCATCACAGATCAACCCGTCCGCCCCGGATGGATCGTCCGAGCCCGGATCATTCGAGGCCGGCCGGGTTCCCGTCTACGACCTGCCGCCCGATCTCTCCGATCCGCTGAAGGCGCTGCAGCGCGAGGAGCCGAAACCCGAAACCCTGTTCGAGGCGCGCCGCCAGGCCGAGCGCGCCGCCCAGCTTGCCGCCACCCTGCTCGAGTCCGAAGGGTATTACCGCGCCGAGGTCGAATCCTTCGCCGAGGGCCAGAACGAATTCAGCCGCGGCGTGCGTGTCACGCCCGGCCCGCGCTTCACCTACGTCTCGCGCCGGATCGAATATCTCGACGCCCCGCCCGACGAGACCACGCGCGCCGAACTCGACTCCCTGCTCGCCCCGCTCGACGCTGGCGCACCGGCGCGCGCGCAACCTGTCATCGAAACCGGGGACGCCATCGTCGCCCGTCTGCGCCAGGCCGGCTATCCCGACGCCGGCGCCGAACCGGTCGACGCACTGGCCGACGCAGAGACCAACACGGTCGAGCTTACCTTTCGTGTCCGCCCCGGCCTGCGCGCATCGTTCGGCGACCTGCGCATCACAGGCCTCGTCCTCACCAACGCGCAGTTCATCGAGAACCTGCGCCCGTGGTCCGATGGCGAGCGGGTGACGCCGCAGAAGCTGGACGAGTTCCGCGGCCGCCTTGCCGAGACCGGTCTCTTCAACAGCGCGGCCGTCAGTCTCGACGGCGCCGGCCAACCTGACGCCAACGGTCTCGTCCCGCGCGACATCGATGTCGCGCTGCGCGAGCGCGAGCGCTTCACGATCTCGGTCGGCGCCTCGGCGTCCACCAGCGAAGGCGTCGGCGTCGACGGCCTGTGGGAGATGCGCAACTTCACCGGCTGGGGCGATCGCCTGCGCGTAACCGGACAGGTCGCAACGCTCGAGCGCCGCATCGGCACAAGCTACCGCATGCCTAACATCGGCAAGTACGGCCGCAATCTTCAGTTGGCCGCCGAGGTCGAGGACTTCGAGACCGACGCCTTCGACCAGACCGGCGCCAACATCAGCGCCACGATCGAGGAACAGCTCACGCCGCGCGTGCGCGCCTCGCTCGGCGTCGAGGCGGGCTTCGCCAGCATTCTCGACCAGACCGCACGTATTGCGGGCGCGGGACGGCGCGATGTCTACATCCTCTCGGGCTCGGGCACGGCGGAGTATGTGGGTGTGCGCGACATCCTCGACCCGCAGAACGGCATCCGCGCGCGCATCGCCATTGAGCCGGGCTACACGTTTGGCGACACCGAGATCCTGTTCGCCCGCATCAGCGGCGAAGCCTCGATCTACTCCGACCTCGGCACCAAGGACTTCATCGGCGCTCTGCGTGGCCGTCTTGGCGTCATCGCCGGCCCGAACGGCGCGCCACCCGATCGCCTGTTCTTCGCCGGCGGCGGGGGATCGGTGCGCGGCTACGAATACCAGTCCATATCGCCGCGCGATCCGACGGGCGAGCTTGTCGGCGGCCGGTCGCTGGCCGAGATCAGCGGCGAGATCCGCTGGCGCCAGAGCGACACGCTGGGCTTCGTCGCCTTCCTCGATGCTGGCGCGGCCGGCTCGAACGTCGAACCGCCGCTGGACGAGATGCGCCTCGGGGCGGGCGTCGGCCTGCGCTATTATACGGGCTTCGGACCTCTGCGCGCGGACATCGCAATTCCGCTGGACAAGCAAGCAGGCGACGCCGACTTCCAGATCTACATTTCCATCGGACAGGCATTCTGATGGACAACACAGGAACCACAAGGCCAGCGACGAAGCCGGCAAGGAGGAAGACGCCGCTCTGGCTGCTCATCAGCTTCTGGTTGATGGGTCTGGTGCTGCTGCTTCTCGCCACCGCCGTCGTGCTGCGCTTCTGGATCACCAGCGACGCGGGCCGTTCGTTCATCACCTCGCAGATCGATGGCCGAAAGCTCGGCCCCCTGGGCACAGTGCGCATCTCGGGACTGAAGGGCGATCCGCTGGACGCTGCAACCTTCGCCGACATCGCGCTGGTCGATGACGAAGGCGTGTGGCTGCGCGCGCGCGATGTCCGCATCGAGTGGACGCCCACCGCGCTGTTCGTCGGCGAACTGGAAATCCGCAAGATCGGCGTGCGCATCGTCGATGTGTTCCGCACGCCGAAGGTCGCGGTGCAGGAAAGCGGCGGCCCCGGTCCCGACGTGGGCATCCGCCTGGATGAACTCGCTGTCGAGACCCTGCGCCTCGACCAACCCTTGCTTGGCGTCGAGGCGCGCTACGCCCTCGGCGGCGCTATCGCCAGCCCGCGCAGCGGCGCAGGCTTTGCCCGCCTTGCCCTGTCGCCGCAGTCCGGCCCGGCCGACACCGCCAACATCACCCTCGAATGGACACGCGAAGGCGCGCTCCAGGGCCTTGCCAACATTGCGGGCCCGCAGGATGGCCTGATCGCCAGCCTGCTGCAGGGACCGGAAGACAAATCCGTCGGCTTCGTTGGCAAGCTCGACGGCACGGTGGAACGCTTCAACAGCGAGGGCACGCTGTCCTTCGGGGGCCTGGCGGCGGCGCACATCAGCATCGCCCGTCGCGACGACGTCGCCACCCTGGCCGGCGAACTGCGCGGCGAGCACTGGCCGCTCCTCGATCCCCTGTTCGAACGCACCGGCGGCGCAGTCACGTTCAAGGGCAGCGCCACTGTCGCCAACCTCAACGCGGCCCCCTTCACGCTCGACGTCTCGGCGGCGGCCGGTACAGCAACGCTGGCCGCCACCGCCGATCTCGAGACGTTCACGCTCAACTCGCCCGTCGCGATCGACGCCAAAGGCCTCGACCTCGCCCGCCTCGCCCCGCCCCTTGCCGGCCTCGCCGACGCGAAGGGCGAATTGACGCTGGATCTGCCCGCCAACTTCACCTGGACCGGCGATGTCGCCGCGACGCAGCTTGCCTTCCCGTCGGGTTCGGCCGCCGCCGTCTCCGGCCCGGTCCGCGTGGTCAAGAACGGCAACGCTATCTCCTGGCGCTCCAACGCCTTTGCGCTCCAGGGCGCCCGCATCGATGCGCTGCCAGAGCTTGCTCCCGGGCGCTACACCGGCGCCACCGCGGGCGAGTTCAACATGCGCACCGGCGCTCTCGAACTCTACGACACTCGCATCGAAGGCGCGGCCGGCTCGGCCACAGCGCGCGGGACGCTCTCCAGCCGCACCGGCGCGATGGATCTCAACGGCTCGGCGCGCCTGCTGCGCCTTGAGGATCTCGCGCCGATCTCCGGCGGCGCCAATGCCCGCTGGAGCCTGCGCCAGTCATCAACCAGCGCGCCGCTCCGCATCGAAGCAGCCGCCGATGGCCGCAACCTCTCTTCCGACATCGAAGGCTTCAACGCCCTGATCGGCCCGACGCCGCATGTCGAGATCGCAGGCGTGGTTCGCGGCGGGCGGTTCGCGCTCGAAGCCGGCACGCTCGAATCCGCCGGCCTCGACGCCAGGATGACCGGACGCATCAGCGACACAGGCCAGATCAGCGCTGCAGCCAGCGGCCGCCTCAGCCGCCCGCTTGAGCTCGGCGGCGCAAGTTTCCGCCGCGCTACGTTCACCGCCGACATCACAGGAGCCATCGAGACGCCCCGTATCGATGCAGACCTTTCCGACGCAGACATCAGCGTCGCCGGGACCGAGATCTCGGGCGTTTCAGGTCACGCAACATTCGTCATGGGCGAGGCGCTCACCGGCGACTTTGCGCTTGCAGGCGACGCGCTGGGCCAGCGCCTGGCCGCCACTGGCGAGATCGCCTCAGGCGAAGGCGACACCCGGATCAAGAATCTCATCGCCGAGCTTGGCCAATTGCGCGCACGCGCGACGCGGCTTTCCTTCGGCGAAGATGGCGTCGTGGCCACCTTCACGGCGATCGGTCCCCTCACGGGCCTTGCCGGCATCCAGAGCGGCGCCCTCACGCTCACGGGCGACGTCACAATGGGCGAAACGCTTGACGCAAAAATCTCAGGAACCATCGCCGATCTGCGCAGTGGAACAGCGCGCATCGACCTGATCGCCTTCGAAGGCAAGGCCGACAATGACCGCGTCAACCTCACCGCCAATGTGCGTGGCCGCGTGCCGGCGCCTGGGCAGCTTGCGCTGGACCTCTCGGGCCGCCGCGACGGCGAGGCATGGGCAGGCGAAGCCACCCTCAATGGCGATGTCGACGGCCTCGCCGTGAAGACGTCGCAGCCCGCCCAATGGCGCATTGCGCCCGATGGCTGGTCGGCGGAGGCCTTGCTGGCTGCGTTCGGGGGAACACTTGATGCGCAGCTTGCCGCATCCGGGACCACCGCCACCGCGCGCGCCGAGCTGCTCGACGTAAACCTCCGTGCCCTGTCCCGCCTGGCGCGGATGGCGCCAGTGAACGGTAAGGTCACCGGACAGTTCGCCTTCAGCAATGGCGCGGCTGGCGCAACGGGCGATCTTCACCTCGCCATCAATGATGCCAACCCGGTCGGCGTCACCGCAAACCCCGTCAGCCTCGATATCCGCGCGGCCTTGCGCAATGGCGTGCTCACCAGCGAGAGCACGGGCGCCGGCCAGGGCTTCAGCCTTGAAGCCCGCTCGCGCCTGCCGATGCGCGTGGGCCAGGGCTTCGATGTCGGCGTCGATCCCGACGCGCAACTCGCCTCCGAAGTGGCGCTCACAGGCCGCGCCGAACAGGTGTGGGCGCTGATCGGGCCCGAGAACCAATCGATGCGCGGCGAACTGCAGGCGAACATGCAGGCTGGCGGCACGCTCTCGGCCATCACGCTGACGGGCGGCTTCGAAATGAAGGACGCCGCCTACGAACACGGCGAAACCGGCCTGCTGCTCGACGACATCGACGCAACCGGCGTGTTCGACCAGCGCTCCGCCCGCATCACCAGGTTCGAAGCGACCGACGGCAATGGCGGCCGCCTCACCGCCCTTGGCGCGCTCGACTGGACGGGCGACACTGCGGGGCAGATGACGTTCACAGCGCGTGACCTGCGCGCACTCGGCCGCGACGATCGCTTCGCCATAGTCTCGGGCGAGGGCGCGCTGGAACTGGGCGCCGATGCAATCACCGTGACCGGCGACTTCACCATCGACCAGGCGCGCATCTCGGTCGAGCAGCCGGCGGCGGCGAGCATTCCCACCCTCCCCGGCCTGCGCCGCGTCAACTTCCAGGGCGAGGTCGAAGAAGCCCCCGAGACGGGCAAGGCGCCATGGCAGCGCCCCGTGCAGCTTGATCTGAAGGTGAGGGCGGACCGGCGCATCGTCGTGTTCGGTCGCGGCCTCGACACCGAATGGGCCGCCAACCTCCGCATCACCGGCGCCATCGCCGATCCATCGATTGCAGGAACCGCAACCATGGTGCGCGGCAGTCTCGACCTCGGCGGCCGGCGTTTCAACTTCGACACCGGCACGATCACGCTCGACGGACCCATCCGCCTGGCCCGCATCGACATCGCAGCCGACCGTGTTGCCGACGACATCACCGCCAGCGTGCGCGTCTCAGGCACGCCGGTCGATCCCAAGTTCACGCTGGAATCGACCCCCTCCCTGCCACAGGACGAAGTGCTGGCGCGCGTTCTCTTCGGCCGCTCCGCCGCGCAACTCTCCGGCCTTGAAGCAGCCCAGCTCGCCGCCGGCCTTGCTCAGCTTGCAGGCGGCCAGGCCGTGTTCGATCCCATCGGGCTGGTCCGCCAGGCCACTGGTCTTGATCGCATTTCCGTCGGCGCGGAAGAAGGCATCGCCACCGTTTCCGCCGGCAAGTACATCGCAGACGATGTCTATCTCCAGGTCGGCACGGGTGGCGTTGGCGGCGTCGCGGCCGAAGTCGAATGGGAGCCGATCGACGGCCTCGCCATCATCTCCTCGGCCGCCGGCAATGGCGACACCAAGATCTCGGTACGCTGGAAGAAGGACTACGGCGCCCCCGAAGCGCCTGCTGAAAAGCCGGCCGAGACCGAGAAGAAGTAGCAGGGCCGTGTTGCCCGACTAATTCAGCGGCTCGTACGATACGCCGGTCAGATAAAGTCCATCGGCCGGGGCAACCGGACCACACTTCGTCCGATCCGCCGCCGCCAGTATCTCGCTGATCCATTCCACGCTCTCGCGGCCGCGCCCCACTTCCACCAGCGAGCCCACCATCGAACGCACCTGCCGATGCAGGAATGATCGCGCCGATGTCCGTACCGCGACCTCCTCGCCATGCCGCGCAACCGAGATCGACGTCAGCGTCTTCACCGGCGTGTCGGCCTGGCAATTTGCGTCACGAAACGTCGTGAAATCGTGACGTCCCACCAGCGCCTGCGCCGCATCATGCATCCGTTCGGCATCCAGCGGCGCGGCAAGCCGCCATGCGCGATTGCGGTCGAGCGCCAGGTCGGCCCGGCGATTGATGATGCGATAGAGATAGCTGCGCGAGGTTGCATCGAACCGCGCATGGAAATCCGGCGCCGCGTCGAACGCTTCCAGCACCGCGATGGGATGCGGTCGCAGATGAGCATTGATCGCATCGCGCACCTTGTCGGCGCGGATTGGCTTCACGAGATCAAGATGCGCCACCTGCCCCGTTGCGTGCACGCCCGCATCCGTTCGCCCCGCTCCGATCACCAGCACCGGCGCCTCGTCCAGCGCGCTCGCCGCCTCCTCCAGCGCATTCTGGATCGACGGTCCGTTGTCCTGCCGCTGCCAGCCGGAATAGGCCGCGCCGTCATACTCGATGAGAAGGCGATACCGCGGCATCTAGGCTCCAAACGCGGCGGGGAAGATCAGCTCGCCCGACATCGGCGGGCCAAAGCGCATGCGCAGGGCCATGAAATGCGGGCCCTTGTATCTGCATTCGAACGCTTCGGCCGCCTCCACCGAGAACCCGAACTTCGGATAGTATGTGTCGTGCCCCAGCACGAAGACGATGGGCACGCCCGACTCCCTCATGATCCCCAGCCCGGTCTTGATCAGCTGCGAGCCAATGCCGCTGCGCTGCACGGCGGGATCGACCGACATCGGACCAAGCCCCGCCCCGCCCAGCTTTCCGCGCACCCCCATCGGATAGAACAGGATGTGGCCAACAATGCGCCTGTCCTCTTCCGCCACCACCTGCAGCAGCACATCCCCCGCCTTCTCCAGGTCGGCGACAATGCGTGCTTCGTCCGGCCGGCCAAAGGCGCGCGTGTTCAGCTCCGCAATCGCGGGCCGGTCGGCCTCTGTCGCCAGCCTCAGTTTGACGCCGTCCATCCGATCACCCTTCATGTCAGCTTCTGGCCGCGCGCGATCGCCTTGCCGCGCTGGAAGTCGTCGGCCGTCACCAGACCCTTGCCCGCCCGCTGCAGCCGCGTCAGCCGCACCGTGCCCTCGCCGCACGCAATCTTCAGCGCATCATCCAGCACCGTGCCGGGCTCCCCCGCGCCATCGTCCACACGCGCATGCAGCACCTTGATGCGCTGCCCCTCGTGCTCGAACCACGCGCCCGGAAACGGCGACATGCCGCGTATCCGCGCCGCCACAACTCTCGCCGGCAGCTTCCAGTCGATCCGCGCCTCCTCGGGGGACACCTTCGCCGCGTAGGTCACGCCCTCCGCAGCCTGCTCCACCAGCGCGGCAGTGCCCGCCTCCAGTCGCGCGAGTCCTTCGACCATCAGGGCGGCGCCGGCGACGCGCAGCCGATCATGAATATCGCCCATCGTATCGTCTTCGGTGACCGGGGTCGTCGCCGTCAGCATGACCGGCCCCGTATCCAGCCCGACATCCATCTTCATCACCTGCACGCCCGCCACCTCATCGCCCGCCATCACGGCGCGATGGATCGGCGCCGCCCCGCGCCAGCGCGGCAGGATGGAGCCATGCAGGTTGAAACAGCCCAGCCGCGGCGCATCGAGGATCGCCTTCGGCAGCAGCAGCCCATAAGCCACCACCACCGCCACATCGAGACCCAAGGCCGCAAACGCCGCGCGGTCTTCCTCCGCCTTGAAGTTCACCGGCGTGCGCACAGGAATCCCGTGCCGCTCAGCAACCAGATGCACAGCCGTCGGCCGCAGCTCCTTCCCCCGCCCTGCCGGGCGCGGCGGCTGCGAATAGACGCACACGACCTCGTGCCCGGCGGCGATGATCGCTTCCAGCGTCGGAACCGCGAATTCGGGCGAACCCATGAAGGCAAGGCGCAAGGACATGGCGCCCTTCTAGTGCGAGATCGGGCCGAGGGGAAACCCGTTGCGCGGCGGGTGGCCAGCCCGCTTCGCTCCGTGCTAGAATTGCCGCCATGGAAATTAAGTTCAGCGAGATCGTTCTTCTTGTCGTCGCCATCCTGACGCCGATCGTGATCCTTGTGCTCTCCTTCATCCCCGGCGGCTTCAACTGGATCCCTTATCTGTTGTCCCATCCGGTGTGGCAGCCGGTGATCTTCTATGGCGGCGCGCTGCTGCTGTTCGGCGTGCTCGCCTGGCGCATCTACCGCCGCATCCGCCCTGCGCCGCGCAAGACCGACACCGTGAAGCATGTAAGCCCGACCAAGATGCCAAAGGTCGAAGGCTCCGAAGCCGTCCGCCGCTATCGCGAAGGCGGCTGACCCGGCGCCACCGCTAGACCCCCTCCATCACGCCGCTAAGAGGCGCCCGTGTTAGCCTCCACCAGTCGCCACGCGACTGGGGGAGGTGGCGCGATGCGAAGCATCGTGACGGAGGAGGTCTCTCGATGAGCCCGCGATCAGACCGGGGCCGCGGTTGCGTAACGCCAGGCCAGCAGCAGGGCGAGCGTGAACACGCCAGCGAGAAAAACCGGGGTGCTGAAGCGCTTGACATACTGGAAGGTCAGCGCCTGGCAGATGGCCAGCGCGATGTAGATCGGCCAGGCGCTGATGAGGCCCAGCACAAGTCCGCCTGCGTCGGGCGTGGCGGTGGGCGGCGCGGTCGACTGCTGACCGAGGATCAGGCCGGGCAGCATGCCGGCAAGCCATACGAGGGCGATGGCGGCGATGAACACCAGCCCGTGCTTGATCCAGAAGGCGTAAGGGAAGCTCGCGCGGGTCATGTGAGGGCGAGTATCAGAACGGCAGCTTGAAGCCGGGCAGCATGCCGCCGAGCCCGCCGGTGGCGTCCTTCATGGCTTTCGCCATGGCGTCGTCGAGCTTGCGGCGCGCATCCGAATGCGCCGCCTTGACGAGATCTTCCACCATCTCGCGATCGCCGGGCGTCATCAGCGAGGGATCGATGGAAAGCGCCTGGAGTTCGCCCTTGCCCTTCAACGTGACCTTGACCATGCCGCCGCCCGACACGCCCTCGGCTGACAGCTGGTCCATGCGCTCCTGCGCTTCCTGGAGCCGCTTCTGCATCTCCTGCGCCTGGCGCATGATGTCGGAGAGGTCTTTCATCTAATCGTCGTCCTCGTCGTCTGGGTCGTATTCCACGGGATCGGGGATCACTTCCTCGGCCCGCTCGCGATATCCGAAATCGACATGGATGACATTGGGCGCGGCCGGGCCATCGTCAATGTCGTCCGCCTCGGCGGCGTCGTCCACCCGCAGCACCTTCGACCCCGGAAAGACGCGCAGCGCCTCTGCGATCTTCGGCAGGGCTGCAGCCGCCGCGAGCTTCTCCTCAGCCATGCGCCGGCGCTTTTCGGAAACGCTTTCCGGCCCGCCATCGTTCGATTGCTGCACGTCCCATTCGACGCCGGAAACATCCTCCAGCCAATCCTTGATGCGTTGCGAGAGATTGTTCGGCGCGTTCGGCGCGGCGGTGTAGCGGAAATGGCCCCACGCGATTTCAGCAGGACGGACAAAGCGCTCGATCTCGTATTTCAGCGCGATCTCGCGGCGCGCATCGAGCTCGGCCACGATCTCGCGCAAGGAGGACAGGCGAACGCCTTCGTGCGGCTGGTGATCGATGATCGGCGCGCGGGCGATGGCCGGCGAGGATGCGCCCGATGCCTGCACGGATGCAGTCGGGGCCGGCGTGGCGGCCGGCGGCCTTGCTTCAGGCCGGGACTTTGGGGGCGACACAGCGGCCCCGCCCGCCAACATGCGCGCCGCATCTTCCGGCGAAGGCAGGCTCGCGGCGGCGGCGAGACGCAGCACCACCATCTGCGCGGCGGCCGGCGGATCGGGCGCGCGCGCACAATCCTCGAACCCCTGCAGCAGCATGCGCCACATGCGGGCCGAGAGCGCAGGCGAAGTCTGCGCCGCAAGTTCCTGCGTGCGGCGGGCCCAGTCTGGCGGGCCGGCGAAGGCGTAGGCCTCCTTCAGCGCCTGCGCACGCGAGATTTCGACGACGACGTCCATCAGGTCTTTGATGAGGACGGGCGCATCGGCCCCCTGCTCCAGCAGGTTCATCGCCTCTTCGAGGGCGAGTTTGTGATCGCCGGCGACGATGCGGTCCATCAGGTCGAGCACACGCGAGCGATCGGCAAGTCCGAGCATGTCGCGAACCTGGTCGGCGGAGACTTCACCGCCTTCGCCCTGCACGATGGCCTGGTCGAGAATGGACAGACCATCGCGGGCCGAGCCTTCTGCGGCGCGTGCGATGAGAGCGAGCGCTTCTGCCGAGACCTTCGCGCCTTCCTGGCGGCAGATGTTGGCGAGGTGGTCGCTGAGCTGTTCCGTCGAGAAGCGCTGCAGGTTGAAGCGCTGGCAGCGCGAGAGAACGGTGACCGGCACCTTCCTGATCTCGGTGGTCGCGAAGATGAACTTCACATGTGGCGGCGGTTCTTCCAGCGTCTTCAGCAGCGCGTTGAACGCCGCAGTCGAGAGCATGTGAACTTCGTCGATGATATAGACCTTGTAGCGCGCATTGACCGGCGCATAGCGCGAGCCGCTGAGCAGGTCGCGCATGTTGTCGATGCCGGTGTTCGACGCGGCGTCGAGTTCGAGCACATCAGGGTGTTGCGAGGCCATGATGGCGGCGCAGTGAACGCCCGGCGGATCAAGCTGCATGGACGGGCCATGCACGTCCTTCGATTCATAGTTCAGGGCCCGCGCCAGCAGACGCGCCGTCGTCGTCTTGCCGACCCCGCGCACGCCCGTCAGCATGAAGGCATGCGCGATGCGGCCGGTCTTGAACGCGTTGGAGAGCGTGCGGACCATCGCCTCCTGTCCGACGAGATCCTCAAACCGCGTCGGTCGGTATTTCCGGGCCAGCACCTGGTAGGCCGCCGGCCCCACTGGCGGGTCGTCACCGAACATCGACGCGGTCAGCGTGTCGCGCGGCTCGGCGACATCGTTGTCTGGGCCATCTTCTGGCGGTTTCGGGGGCTTCTTTCCGGCCATGCGGACTATATGGACCAGCGGGCGGGGAGAATCCAACCCGCGTCCGGCAAACCGCGAAATGTCTTGTGGAACAGAGCGCTGGACGGCCTGCATGCGGGGGAGCGGTGCAGACTGGCCACGACCCGAGCTAAACTCGTTACGGCTGCTTCCTTCCGGACCTGACCGGGTTGGCGAACCGCCCGTCCGCAGCCAGCCTGCGGGGCGGGTTATAGGTAGGCCGGCGGGGGAGCGCAATGCGGGGGCTGCGCCCAGGAAGTTCCCTTCGGACGCCCATGTCTGGCGGGGGCCGGGGAATCATGCGGAAACTTGCCGCCCACGAGGCCGGGACCGGGACATGGCCACGCCGCCATTCGACATTCACGTAGGATATCGCCGGGGAGACCGGGAGATCGCCGCCGCGCTGGCGCGGCGGCTGGAGTCGCGCGGACTCTCGGTGCAGTACGATGCGGCGATCGGTGCGGGACGCACTACTGCTCCGCAGGCTGCGGCCGAACAGGCGCGGATGATCGTGCTGCTGATCTCCTCGGAAGCCAATGACGGGCGCGAATTGCGCGAGCTTGCGAGCGCAGCCGATCGGCTGTCGCGGCCAGTGGTGAGCCTGCTGATCGAGAATGTGCAGCCCGATGGCGCAGCCCTTTCCGCGCTGGCCGACAGGCTATGGATCCGCGCCCATCCCGAACCGATGGCGCGCATCGAGGAGATCACGGATCTTCTGGCGGAACTGGCTGGCAAGGGTCCCATAAGGCCTGCACAGCCTCCCCCCGAAACGCTGGAACAGCGCGAACACAGCCTTGATGCGGCGATCTCTGAATTGCTAAATGACGCAGTTGACCCCGGCGAGCGCGCGCCGAGGGACCCCGCCGCCTATATCGGCAAGGCTGGCTCGGGCGGCGCTCCAGCGCTCACGCGTGGCGGGACGGCGGCGGGCGCGGCGAATCTGGTGACGCTGGGGGTCTATGGCGCGATGGCGCGGCGCCATGCGATACGCAGCTTTCGGTCGAACATCAGGAAGCTGTAGTGCCCCTTTCAAAAGCCGCTGCCGACATCCCGCTGGTTCCTGCAGGACTGGATCGCGCGGCGCATCGTCGACGCGATGAGGCGTGGCTGGAAAAGGCCTTTGCGTCCGACGCCGCGCAGGTCCTTCTGATGCGCAATGGCATGCCGCTGGTCGAGGGCTCCGCGCCTCCGAGCGGGCCGGCACAGATTGGCGCTCGGCTCGCGCCGGCGCGACCGATGCTGTGGCTGGGCCCGCAGGCAGGGATGCTGAGCCCCAAGGCCACGCGCGTCTTCCTGGGCGAGACCGTGAAGGGCTCGCCGGTGTTTGCGCTCGAACTGCCCTCCTCCTTCAGCCTCGACTCCTCGCCGATCGCAGGGCTGGGCGTGTTTGAGGATTTTCGCGCGGCGGCGCAGGGGTTCACGCCGTTCGAAGGTGGAGCGGCGGCGACGGCGCGTGCGATTTTCGAGTGGCATCGCAAACACGGCTTCTGCGCCAACTGCGGCGATCGCACGAGGATCGTGGAAGCTGGGTGGAAGCGTGTGTGCGACGACTGCAAGGCCGAACACTTTCCGCGCGTCGATCCTGTGGCGATCATGCTGGCCGTGCGCGGCGACAAGTGCCTTCTGGGACGGCAGGCCGCATGGCGGCCGGGCTTCTGGTCCTGCCTCGCCGGATTCATCGAACCGGGCGAGACGATCGAACAGGCCGCCGCGCGCGAAATGTTCGAGGAGGCAGGCGTACGTTGCACGACCAAGGCGGATTACCTGTTCTGCCAGCCCTGGCCGTTCTCGCACTCGCTCATGATCGGGCTGATCCTCGAGGCCGACGGCGAGGATATCACAGTCGACACAAGCGAACTTGAAACCGCGCGCTGGTTCACGCGCGAGGAGACCGCCGCGATGATGGCCGGCACACACCCCGAAGCGTTCGCCCCGCCGAGCTTCGCCGTGGCGCACCACGTGATCAAGGCGTGGCTGGAGCGGAGCTAGATGCCGACCAGTTCCACATCGTCAGGCAACGGATCGATCATCGTGGCAAGGCGCGCGTCATCAAGGGGCTTGAGATAGACTTCGGAATAGATGCGACGAAGCCAGTCCTCGACCTCCATGACGGAAACGCTGGCAAGATTTTCCTCTTGCGCCAGCGCCAACAGCCACATGGGGGGCGGGGATCCAAACGCATTGAGGGGCAGGATGTAGTCGAGGCCCGCAAGACGGCGGCAGCCGAGGCGACGATAGAAGGCGAGACGCTTTGCCTGGATTTCTTCGCCGGTAAAGGCGTCGACTTCGACAAGCGCGATACGCTCCTGGCCCGCCATCAGGCGGCTGGCGACGAACAGGTTTGCGCCGATATTGTTGCCCCGCAGCCGCTCGGCCACGGCAACGTATTCGAACAGCCAGAAATCGGCGTCCTCAGGCGCCCACGACACCGCGACGCCAACAAGCTCCTCGTCGAGCCGGGCGGCGAGGAAACGATAGTCCGGCCGATTGATGAGCGCGCGAAAAACGGGCTCGGGTCGCTGTTCGGATTTCTCGATCGAGTCGCGATAGAGCGCGACGGCCGCGTCCAGCAACGGCGCGTCGTCGGGGGCGATCTGCTGGATCCGAATCTCGGGCATGGCTGGGCTCCTGCGCCCGTGTAGGCGCACCCGCCCAAAACGAAAACACCCCGCAGGGCGACTGCGGGGTGCCTCGTATCAGATCGTCTGATCTACGTAGGCGGTCTAGAAGCCGCGGACGTAGGAGAGCGAGATCGCGTCGACATCGCCGGCGTCATAGTCGTGACGCGTGTAGTCGAGGCGGATGCCGTCAACCGGCGTGAGGTTCCACTGACCGCCAGCGCCGTAGGCGAGACCATCTTCCGAACCGCCCGGCGAGGTTTCGATCTGAGCGTAGCCGATGCGGCCGAAGATATCGAACGCCGGCGAGATCGGCAGCTTGCCGACCGCGAAGATGCCCAGCTCGTTGTCGAGCTCGGTGCCCGAGTCGTCGTCAACGCCGAAGGACGCTTCGCCTTCGACGGCGAAGTTCGGGGTGATGCCGACGCCGACCCGGCCGGTGATGGCGCCGAGTTCAGCGCCGCCGTCGCCGTCGAATTGGGTGTAGCCGCCGGACACGTAGGCGCTGGACTGTTGTGCGTTGGCGGTCATGAGAGCCGGGGCGACAAGGACGGTCGCGGCGGCGAGGGCAAGTTTCAGTTTCATGGGGAAGACTCCAGTTGTTTCTCTGGAGCAGGGTTCCGAAGGCATTGCGTGATGCCCACGGTGAGACCCGCTCTGGTTGTAGTCCCGAGCTGCGTTGGCGGCTTCCTTGAAGTCACCGCCAGCGCCTCTCACATCCACCCAGCAGCGGGTGGTATGCCGTCTAAATAGGCATCGCTCAAACCAGTTCCGCCGAAGATGCCGATTAAAAATCGTTAGGTGACTGCGAAGCAACACCCTGTCGTTGCGAGCGCAAGTCGCTGCAATACTTGTGTCCAAATGGTGTCAATACAGAGCAGACCGAATTCATTACTTGCGGAATGCTTTACCGAGCAGAAAGCCCAGCGGCTGCAGCTGATTTTCGCGGTTTGCCCACGGTCGGTCGCGCGCGGAAACATCATTTCCACCCCCGAATTATGGCCTCTCGGTGGCGAGCCCTGATAACGGGCTCTGGAACGCAATGTTCCGTAGGCGGATCGTAATGGCTGTCCGTTCCCGCTGCTGAGAGGGCTCAGCCAGGGTGCGAGCGTTGCCGGTAGGGGTGGGCCTCGAACACGCCAAGGTGGCGGACCTGGGTGGAAAAGAAGCCGAGTTCTTCCAGCGCGCGCTGTACGGGCGGCTCGTCGGGGTGGCCCTCAACTTCGGCATAGAATTGCGTGGCGTTGAACGAGCCGCCGACTTGATAGCTCTCCAGCTTGGTCATGTTGACGCCGTTGGTGGCAAAGCCCCCCATGGTCTTGTAGAGCGCGGCCGGCACGTTGCGGACGCGGAAGACGAAAGCCGTGACCCAGGCCTTGCCGGGCACATATTCCGGCGGCTGTGCGTCGCGGCTCATGATGACGAAACGCGTTGTGTTGTGGGCCGCATCCTCGATGTTCTCGGCGAGGATATCGAGGCCGTAGACCTCCGCAGCAAGGCGCGGGGCGATCGCGGCCTGGGTGGGATCGCCAAGGTCGCGCACCTCGCGGGCAGCGCCGGCCGTGTCGGAGCTGGTCTTCGCAACGATCCCGCGCGAGCGCAGGAAGTTGCGGCACTGACCGAGCCCCATGATGTGGCTGTGGGCGGCCTTGATGTTGTCGAGCTTGGCGCCCCTCAGGCCCATCAGCTGGAAGCGGATTGGCATGAAGTGTTCGCCCAGGATCATGAGGGGCGAGGTGGGCAACAGGTGATGGATATCCGCCACCCTGCCCGCGATGGAGTTTTCCACAGGGATCATGGCGAGCTCCGCCTCCCCCGTGGCGGCGGCCTGGAAGACATCCTCGAATGTCGCGCACGGCAGGGGCTCAAGCTCCGGGTGGACATCGCGGCACGCGATATGGGAGTTGGCGCCCAACTCTCCCTGGAATGCGATCTTGCTCATGGCCGCTTCTATGCCCCCTGCGCGGCAAAGAGAGCAACAGGCATAGGGGCTTAGGGTCAGGCCGATGCGTCATTTCGCCGGGCTTTCTCTGATTGCCGCACCCTCGCTAAAATGCCAGAAAGCGCCGCGAGTGCGGGCTCGAATCGTATGTTTTGGGCGCCCGGCAAGAGGGGCATCAGGCCATGAGTGATCTCGGCTTCAACAAGATCGCGTTCTGCGTCCTCGGGACTGCCTTGGCCGTGATCGGCCTGAACGAGGCCTCGCACGCCATGTTCCATCACGAAGAGCATGAGTTCGCTGGCTATTATGTGCCGATCGAGTCGGGCCCGGTTGGTCCTGCGGTCGTGGCGGGCCCGCGCGACTACGGCCTGTTGCTGGCCAACGCCGACGTCGCGAAAGGCGCCGATCAGCACAAGAAATGCGTGCAGTGCCACACGTTCGAACAGGGCGGCGGCAACCTGCAGGGGCCGAACCTGTGGGGCGTCCTGGGCCGTCCGGTCGCCTCGCATGAGGGATTCAAGTATTCGACGGGCGCAGGCTCGCTGAGCGAACTGGGCGCGACAGGCGCCACATGGACCTATGAGAATCTCGACCACTTCATCGAGCGCCCGAAAGGCTTTGCCTCGGGCACGGCGATGAACTTCGCGGGCATCAACAGCCGCGTCACGGGGGAAGCCGACAGGATCAACCTGATCGCCTACCTGCGCACGCTGGGCAGCGAGAGCGTGCCCCTGCCCGCGCCGCTGCCGCCGCAGGAAGCTGCTCCGGCCGAGGGCGCCGCTCCGGTGGATGGCGCGGCGGTTCCGGCCGATGGCGCAACCCCGCCGGCGGATGGAACGGCTCCCGCGGCTCCGGGCGCAGCGCCCACTCCGGCGCCGGCCGCTCCGGCTCCCGCGCCGCACTGAGGCTGGCGCATAATCAACTTGGGAAAGGCGGATGCTTCGGCATCCGCCTTTTTCGTTT
Organism: Hyphomonadaceae bacterium UBA7672; assembly: GCA_002483135.1. Lineage (GTDB taxonomy): Bacteria > Pseudomonadota > Alphaproteobacteria > Caulobacterales > Hyphomonadaceae > UBA7672. The sequence continues at coordinate 33,806 of DLHI01000015.1, forward strand.
AGGGCGCTCCATCACGCGGGAGCGTGGCACACCGCTTCGATGTTGTGCCCGTCCGGATCGAGCACGAAGGCGCCGTAATAGGTCGGATGATATTCCGGCCTGAGGCCCGGTGGGCCGTTGTCGCGGCCGCCCGCGGCGAGTGCGGCGGCGTAGAATGCATCGACCTTCGCGCGCGTGTCCGCGGCGAACGCGACGTGGATCAGCTCGGTGGCGCGCGGTTGCTCGTTGATCCAGAAATAGGGCTTGAAGCCTTCGCCATATCCGATGAAGGCCGTGCCGCCAGTTTCGCTGGCCGGCGCTTCAAAGAGTGGCGCGACACCAAGCGGGGCCAGCGCGTGATCATAGAATGCCTTCGCGCGAGCAAGGCTGGTCACTTTCAGGCCCACATGATCAAGCATCCGCATCTCCCTTGAACAGGCGATATGCTGACTCAGGACGGAAGCGCTGCGAACCGTTCGCGAGTGAAATAATTTCGTTATTCCCGCACAAATATAGCGCCATGGACAGCGCCTTCTCGGTGCAGCGTAATTTGCAGAAACTTCGGGATTTCCATGCGGACCTAGGGATTTCGCCCCGCTGGACAGGCGCCGCCAACAGGCAATCATGCGCAAAAATGGCGGCGCAGGTCGCTTGACCGGGCCGGCCAGCAGCAGGCGGAGGGTACTGCGCATGACGACTTTCAAGCTCAATGGAAAGCAGGTGACGTCCACCGCGGAGCCAGACACGCCACTGCTGTGGGTGATCCGCGATGAGCAGGGGCTGACCGGCACCAAGTTTGGCTGCGGGATCGCGATGTGCGGAGCCTGCACGGTGCATGTCGGCGGCAAGGCGCAGCGCAGCTGCGTGATGCCGGTGAGCGCGGCCGAGGGCCTCGACATCGTCACCATCGAAGGGCTCGACCCCAAGGGCGAGCATCCGGTGCAGAAAGCGTGGCAGGACTTGCAGGTGCCGCAATGCGGCTACTGCCAGTCTGGCCAGATCATGCAGGCGGCCGCCGTGCTGAAGGACAATCCCGATATCTCGGATGCCGACATCGACGCGCAGATGACCGGTAACCTGTGTCGCTGCATGACCTATACGCGCATACGCGCTGCTGTTCGGCAGGCCGCCACCGCGATGAAGGGGGGCTGATCACATGACACGCCTTTCAAAATCTGAATCAGGTTCGCTCGCCCTCTCCCGCCGCGGCTTTCTTGTTGCCGCAGCAGGAACCGGCGTTGCGTTTTCCTTCCTCACCGCCTGCGAGACTGGCGATCCGAACGCGCCGGCGTATGAGCCGACGCAATGGTTCTCGATCGACGCCAACGGCCTCGTCACGGTAAACATCATACGCGCCGAGATGGGCCAGCATGTCGGCACATCGGTCGCGCGTATTCTCGCCGACGAGCTTGATGCGAAGTGGGAGGATGTCCGCATCAACCACGTCGATAGCGATCCGAAGTGGGGCCTGATGGTGACGGGCGGATCGTGGTCCGTGTGGCAATCCTATCCGCTCTATTCGAAGGCCGGCGCGGCGGGCCGCGCTGCGATGATCGAAGCCGGCGCGAAGGCTCTGGGCGTCGAGGCTGCGTCCTGTTCGGTTGCGAACAGCGAAGTTGTCTCGGGCGACAAGAAAATCTCTTTCAAGGACATCGTCCGCAAGGGCGGGCTGACGAAGACCTTCACGCAGGAAGAGATCGACGCGCTGCCCATCAAGCCGGTGGACCAGCGCAAGCTGATCGGCAAGCCGGTGATGTCCCAGGATATCGTCGAGAAGACCACCGGCGCTGCGAAGTTCGGCATCGACGCGACTGTCGAGGGGATGGTCTACGGCTATCCGATCATTCCGCCGACGCGGAATGGCGGCCAGGTCAACTATGTGATGGATCCCGCCGCCAAGGAGATCAAAGGCTATCTTGAGACCGTCGTACTGAAGGACCCGTCCAACACCGTCCCCGGCTGGGCCGTGGTGATCGGCGAGACGTGGTGGGCTGCCAAGAAGGCGGCGGAGGCGATCACGCTGGAATATCAGCCGACCGACACGATGGAGGTGTCCGAGAAGGACATCCAGGATCACGGCCGCAAGCTGATCAACGACGCCAGCAAGGGCGTTGTGCTGGCGACGGGCAATACCAACACGGCGCCGGTGTTCCGTTCCGCAAAGTCGACGCTGGATGCGGAATACACGACCGCAACCGCCCTGCACTTCCCCATGGAGCCAATGAACGCACTGGCCTTCGAAAAGGACGGCAAGTGGGAAATCCACACTGGCAACCAGTGGCAGTCGCTCGTCCTGCCCTGGCTGGCGACGGCCCTTGAAGTGCCCGAGACCAGCATCGTGATGAAGACCTACAGGCTGGGCGGCGGCTTTGGCCGCAGGCTGAATGGTGACTATGCGGTCGGGGCGGCGCTTGCCTCCAAGGCCATCGGCAAGCCGGTGAAGATGGTGTTGTCGCGCGAGGCGGACTCGAAGTTCGACTCTGTGCGCTCGCCCTCGGTGCAGAAGATGCGGATGGCGTTCGACAAGGACAACAATGTCATCGGCATGGAACAGCACGTGGCGTGCGGCTGGCCCACGCAAGTGATGATCCCGGCCTTCATGCCGCCGGGCGAAGGGGGCGCGCCGTATGATCCTTTCGCGATCAGCGGGGCGGACCACTGGTATTCGGTGGGCGCGCACAAGGTGCGGGCTGTGTCGAACGATCTCGCCAACGCGACGTTCAGGCCTGGCTGGTTGCGTTCGGTCGGGCCGGGCTTCACCAACTGGGCGCTCGAGAGCTTCATGGATGAGGCCGCGCACAAGGTGAAGGCTGATCCTGTGCAGTTCAGGCTGAACCTGCTGCGCGCGGAAGGCGCCAATGCGGGCGCCGCGCCTAACTCGGTAGGCGGCGCATCGCGGCAGGCCAATGTTGTTAAGCTGGCGGCGGAGAAGGCGGGCTGGGGCCAGCCCTTGCCGGCCGACACGGGGCTGGGCCTTGCCACCTCGTTCGGGCAGGAGCGCAACATGCCGACCTGGGTGGCGTGCGTGGCGCGCGTGAATGTTGATCGGGCAACGGGCCGGGTGAAGGTGGAGAAGCTAACGCTTGTCGCCGACGCCGGGACGATCGTCGATCCGGACGGCGCGCTGGCCCAGATGCAGGGCGCCTCGCTGTGGGGCCTGTCTTTGGCGCTGCACGAAGGGACGGAGTTCGAGAACGGCAATGTGAAGGCGCTGAACCTGGGCGCGTACACGCCCCTGCGCCTGTCGGACACGCCCGAACTGGACATCTCGTTCGTCGAAAGCGTCGAGGTTCCGGTGGGCCTTGGCGAGCCGGCGACGACTGTTGTTGGCCCGGCCATCGGCAACGCTATCTACAACGCAGTTGGCGCGCGGCTGCGCCATATCCCGATCACGGCGGCTGCCGTGAAGGCGGCCATACGCTGATCCGCGCCTATCCCTCCGAGGGCGCATGATCGCAAGCTGCCGGGTACGGCCCTGGTGGGAATCGGACGATTTCCATCAGGGCCGCATCATTTCGGCCCGGAGCAATTCCACTGGCGGAATTTGGGCAGTAGCCTGTCTCAACGTCTCGAATGACGGGAGCAAGTATGACCGCCGGATTGATGCAGACACCACCGCTGCAGATCGTCGATATCCTGAAATTCGCGGCGCGCGCGCATGCGCGGCGGGAGATCGTCTCCCGACTCGTGGATGAGCCGACCTGGCGCTACACCTATGCCGATGCGCTTAAGCGCGCGGCCCAGGCGGCGCAGGCGCTGAAGCGGCTGGGCGTGCAGCATGGCGATCGGGTTTCCAGCCTTGCCTGGAACACGCACCGCCACTTCGAGCTGTTCTATGCCGTGCCCGGGATCGGCGCGGTGCTGCACACGGCCAATCCACGGCTGTTTGACGACCAGATCATCTACACGATCAACCACGCCGAAAGTTCGGTGCTTCTGTTTGACCGGAATTTTCTCGCCGTCGTCGAGCGGATCGCGCCGCATCTGAAAACGATCAAGACCTATGTCATGCTGTCGGACGAAGCGCGGCTGACGCCCGGCACGGTTGGCGCGGTGGGGTATGAGTGCCTGCTCGACAAGGAGAGCGGGGATTTTGCCTGGCCGGTGGTTGAGGAAAATCTCGGGGCTTTCCTCTGCTATACCTCCGGAACGACGGGAGATCCCAAGGGCGTGCTGTATTCGCATCGCGCGGTGGTGCTGCATGCGATGGCGTCGGGCCTGGCGAGCGCATTCGGGTTCGACGCATTCGACGTGGTGATGCCCTGCTCTTCGCTTTATCACGCAACCGCGTGGGGCCTGCCGTTTGCTGCGCCGATCAATGGCTGCAAGCTGGTGTTCCCGTGTGACAAGATGGATGGGGCCAGCCTGCAGGAACTGATCGTCCGCGAGGGCGTGACGTTTTCGGGCGGCGTGCCGACGATCTGGACGATGTATCTCTCGCACATAGAGAAGACCGGCGAGAGGCCGGCCAAGCTTCAGCGCGTGGTGATCGGCGGGTCGGCCGTTCCGCGCGCGATGGCCGAAGGGTTCAAGAAGAAATACGGCGTTCGTGTCCTGCAGATCTGGGGCATGACAGAGACATGCCCGCTAGGCGTGATCGCGACGCCGACGCCGGAACTGGCCGAAGCCGGCGAAGAGGCGATGGACGAGGCGATCTGGACGCGCCAGGGCCGCCTGCAGTTCGGCATCGAGCTGAAGATCGTGGATGAGGATGGCAAGGACCTGCCGTGGGACGGCGAGAGTTCGGGCGCGCTGCTGGTGAAGGGGCCGTGGACCATCCGCCGCTATTTCCGGAAGGACATGGATGCGACCAACGAGGACGGCTGGTTCGACACGGGCGACATCGCCACGATCGATGCGGCCGGCTTCATGCGCATCACTGATCGCAAGAAGGACGTGATCAAGTCGGGCGGGGAATGGATTTCTTCCATCGACCTCGAAAACTTCGCGGTGGGATGCCCGGGCGTGAAGATTGCGGCGGTGATCGGCGTGCCGCATCCCAAATGGGAAGAACGGCCGGTTCTGATCATCGAATGCCATGACGGCGTGGAGCTGACCGAGGATGCAGTGCAGGCCTATCTGGAGCCCCACATCGTGAAGTGGTGGAAACCTGACAAGGTTATCTTCGCCAGCGTGCCGCTAACGGCGACGGGCAAGATCGACAAGAAGGTTCTGCGGTCGAAGTATCAGGGCGTTCTCAGCAATTAGGCGTCCGGTCCTTACTGTGCTATCGAATTGGCGTCGGCCGAGTTGGGGCTCGCTTTCGTGCGCCCGGGTGGGACCGATCCCAGGACAATAGAATGCCGAACCGGCAGGACATGGAGAGCGAACCGCGCAGGCGGTCGAGCGGCAAGCGTTACCTTCCCCCTGACCTGGCCATGGAACTCGAGGCTGACAATGTACAGCTACGTGCGGCTCTTGCCAGCTCCGCAAGTTCGGAACAGCGGCGCGAGCTGATCACTCAGGAACTGAAACACCGTATCGGGAACCTCCTGGCGGTGGTCCAGGCCATGGCGCGGCACACATTCCGGAATGCCGACGCGGCGAGCGTTGAGGATTTCAATGCGCGCCTGATGGCGCTGGCGGGCGCGCAGAAGCTGCTGATAGATTCAGAGACACAGCCGTCCCAGATCGCCGACGTGGTGACGACAACGCTGGCGCCCCATTGCGCCGATGGCGATCGCGCCAGGATTTCCGGCCCGGACGTGGCGCTCGATGGACGCCGCGCGCATGCATTGACACTGGCGCTACACGAACTGGCGACCAATGCGATCAAGTATGGCGCGCTGTCAGTCGACGCGGGATGGGTCGATATTGTGTGGACGCAAGAGGATGGCTCGCTGAGCCTGACCTGGAGGGAGCATGGCGGGCCGCCGGTTTCGGCGCCGACTCGGCGTGGATTTGGATCAACGCTGATCTCGCGCAATCTGGGCCTTGCCTTCGGCGGCAAGGTCGAACTCGACTTTCATCCGGCTGGCTTGGTGTGCCGACTGCTGGCGCCGGCGCGCTAGCCACGGCCCTTTTGTCGCTCGCACTGGAGATCGCCTGACGACGCGCGTGCGCTGGAAGTCGGCCTAGCGCGGCCTTGCGCCGCCGAGCGCTAGCGCGACGGCCTTGCGGCCGACAGTGGGCAGTGCAGCGAGCGCGGCTTCGTGCGTGAGCCATTCGCCGTGTACCTTTGGGCGCGCTATGACCTCAGCACGATACACCGTGAGCTTAAGCGCGAAATGCGTGAAGACGTGTCGGACTTCGCCGATGTGATTCCACGCAAACTTGCCAGGCGCTTCGCCGAGCGGGTCTTCCGGCTTTGCCTCCGACCATGCGCTGGTGGGCGGCATCATCATGCCGCCGAGCAGGCCCGATGGAGGACGGCGGATCAGCAGCACTTCATCATTGCGCAGGAGCACGAACGCAGAGCCATGGCGTGTTGGCGTGGCCTTCTTTTCTGCCTTCACTGGATAGCGTTCGGGATCGCCTTGCGCGCGGGCCTCGCAGAATTCCGCCAGCGGGCAGATCAGGCAATTGGGATTCTTCGGCGTGCAGACGGTGGCGCCGAGGTCCATCAGAGCCTGGGCGAGATCGCCGGCGCGGTGGTTCTTCGGAAGAGCGTTGACCAAAGCCTGCGCATGGGCGGAGATCACCTGTTTGGCGGCGCGCCAGCCGGCTTCGGTTCCGTCCGACCCGATCGCGTGGAGGCGCGAGACGACGCGCTCGATATTGCCGTCGACCGGGGCGACGCGTTCGTCGAACGCGATCGAAGCAATGGCGGCGGCGGTGTAGGGGCCAATGCCTGGAAGCTGGCGCAGGCTGGCTGCATCCTGTGGAAAACCGCCCAGCTCTGCGACCGCTTTTGCACAGGCGTGCAGATTGCGGGCGCGGCTGTAATAGCCGAGCCCCGCCCACGAGGCTGAGACATCGTCCCAGCTCGCCTTGGCCAGCTTCTGAACCGTAGGCCAGCGTTTGCGGAAGGCGTCGAAATAGGGCGTGGCGTGGGGAATTGTGGTCTGCTGCAGCATCACTTCACTGAGCCAGACGAGATAGGGATCGGGCGTTTCGCCCGCGTCGCGCTCGGCCGGGCCGATGCGCCAGGGAAGCTTCCGCCCGTGGCGCCGGTACCAGCGATCCACAGCGGTGAGCAACTTTTTCAGGCTGTTGGTGGACATGAATTCCGGAAACGTCTGACAACCGCCATTCCGATGAAACCGGTTCAGTGGCAAGAAGAAGCATGACCACCGACTGGGAAGCGCGCGAAAAAGAAAGGGAGGCGGAAGCCCGGCTTGCCGAGGTGCGCACGGTTCCCGTCTATCGGCCGGCCAAGCCGATGAGCTTTGCGCTGAACCGGGCATTGCGGCCCATCCTGAAGGATGCCGGGCCCGCGCCGGAGACGCTCAAATCACGCTGGTCCGAGATTGTCGGGCTGAAGCTGGCGGCGATCACCGAGCCTCTGCGGGTGGCGAAGGCCAAGGGCGGATCTGTGCTGCACCTGCGCGCGCCGTCGGCGGCTGCGCCGATTATCCAGCATGCCAAAGAACACATCATCCAGCGGGTGAACCTGGCTTCCGGATCGAAGATTACCTCCCTGAAGATCGTGCAGACGGCGGCGGCGAAACAGCTGGCGCTGGTGATCCCGAAGCCGCTGACGCCCGAGCAAAGGGCGGAGATGGTGCGCAGTCTTTCGCCGGTGAAGGACAATTCTGTGCGCAAGGCGCTCAGCGGGCTCGGCGAGGCGGTGCTGACCGGAATGAGGAAGTCGTAATACCGCCCACAAGCCCCAATAACGCCATCGGGAACGTGTCTTTGTTGACCGCGGGGGCGGGTTTGGCCAAAACCACCCCAATTGGTGAGGAAAGCCTGCACATGATGTCTGCACTCAAGTCTGGTTCTGTCCGGATCGCCGCCGGGCTGGCGGCGTTGGCGCTGCTAGCGGCCTGTGGCGGCGGAGAGACCGCGCCCGTATCCAACTTCAAGCCGGTGCCGGTGACGCCTGTTCTGGGCGACACGCCACAGGGCGCGGCCACGGCGACGGTGGAGCTGGTCGAGTATGCCTCGCTCACCTGTTCGCACTGCCGCGACTTTGCACGTCAGGTCTATCCGCGCCTGAAGCGCGAATACATCGACGCGGGCAAGCTGCGATACGTCTATCGCGACATGTCGATCGACCCGCAGGCGTTCGACGTCACGCTGGCGACGCTGACGCGCTGCAAGGGCCCGGAGCTGCATCATACGCTGGTCGACGAGATGTTTGGCAATTTCGCGAACATCATGGAGTCGGCCCAGAAGGGCGAGGCGGCGGGGGTCTTGGCCGGCATCGTCGCCAAGCACGGCATGACGTGGGACGAGGCCGTGACCTGCATGGACCACACGCCAGCGATCCGCGAGGCGATCGAGAAGTTCGGTATGCAGGGCGAAACGGAATTGAAGGCTGCCGATCCGACAGTGCAGGGTCGCCGCACGCCGACGATCTTCGTCAACGGCAAGTTGGTGTCGGACATCAGCTATGAGGGCGTGAAGGCCGCCATCGAGGCGCAGCTGAACCTGGGGGCTGCGCCTGCAACTCCGGCCACGGAAACGCCCACCCCCGCCCCTACGCCCGCGCAATAGGATGAAGCGTTTCGCATTTGCAGCGGCCGCGCTGGTGCTGGGCCTCGCGGCCTGCGAGGAACCGACCACGTTCGAGCCACACACGACAGTCTCGATCTCGCCTTTCATGGGGCATCCGGTTCTCGGCGATCCCGCAGCGCCTGTGACGCTGGTGGAGTACGCCTCCACTACATGCGGCCACTGCAAGGCGTTTCACGCCGAGGTGTTTCCTGAGCTCAAGAGCCGATATATCGACACCGGCAAGGTGAAGCTGCAGTTCATGATGATGCCAACGCAGCCGGTGGGCCTTGCGCTGGCGGGCGAGTCGATTGCGCGGTGCGCGGGCGAGGACAGGTATTTCGAGGTGATCGAAACCCTGTTCGAGAAACAGGACGCGCTGTTCGAGGCGGGGAACAATCCGCGCAAGCTGCAGCAGGAGCTTCGGGCCATCGGCGCGGAGGTCGGGCTCGACAAGGACGAGGTCGGCACCTGCATGGACAGCGAGGCCATCGTTGAGCTGGTCCGCGCAGGTGTGCAGGCAGCGCCGGCGGAGATCACCGGCACGCCGAGCTTCGTGATCGACGGCCAGAAGCTGGAGCTGGAGACGTTCGACGATCTCTGGGCGGCCCTGGATGCGGGGGCGGCGGGGGCGACCGCGCCGGTGGAGCCGGCGGCGCCGGCGCACCAATAGCTGGCCCCTGCCTCTGGCGGCACATTTCCTCCCGTCCCGCGAGAAGCATTGACCCCCGGGTCAGCGGCTCGTAAGGGGGCCGGAAGCCCGGTTTTGTGGGCAAAACGGGAACCGCCTTGCACCTGACCGGCCTCAAGATCGCGGGCTTCAAGTCGTTCGTCGATCCGGTGGATGTGCCGATCGAGGAAGGGCTGACCGGCATTGTCGGGCCGAACGGCTGCGGCAAGTCCAACCTGCTGGAAGCGCTGCGCTGGGCGATGGGGGCGACCTCGGCGCGAGCGATGCGCGGCGGGGAGATGGACGACCTGATCTTTGCAGGCACCGAGGCGCGGCCGGCGCGGGAGATGGCTGAAGTCACCCTGCTCCTCGACAATCGCGACCGGGGCGCGCCAGCGGAGTTCAACGAGGAAGACACGATCGAGATCCGCCGGCTACTGCGCCGAGGGGCGGGATCAAGCTATCGCATCAACGGGCGGACGGTGCGCGCGAAGGATGTGCAGCTGCTGTTTGCCGACGCATCGACCGGGGCGAACTCGCCTGCTCTCGTGCGGCAGGGACAGATCAGCGAGCTGATCGGGGCGAAGCCGCAGAACCGGCGGCGAATCCTCGAAGAAGCTGCGGGCATCGGCGGCCTGGCGGCGCGGCGGCATGAGGCCGAACTGAAACTCAAGGCGGCGGACGAGAACCTCGCCAAGCTGGCCGACATCATGGCCGAGGTGGAGAAGCAGGCCAACGCCCTGAAGCGGCAGGCAAGCAAGGCGCGCAAGTATCGCGCGCTGTCGGACGAAATCGCGGCGCTGGAGGCGCGGTTGGGGGCCGCACGCTGGCGCGGAGCTGTTGTCGAGACAGTCGAGGCGCGCAAGGCGCTGGAGGCCGCGAAGGTTCAGGAACAGCAGGCCGTATCCACCCTGGCGCGCGCGACGGCGGCGGAACTCGAAGCGCGCACGGTCATCGAACCATTGCGGGCGGCGGAGAGCGACGCGGCCGGCCGGCTTGGCGTTATCAAGCTTCAGCTGGCGCGCATCGAGGCTGAGCGCGATGCGGCGAAGGAAGCGGTGGCGCGGCTGGAAAGGGACATCACGCGCCTGATCGAGGAGACGACGCGCGAGACAGTTCAGCGCGACGATGCAACGGCGCGGGCGGAACGCGCGGCGGCGGGAATCGCGGCACTGCCGCCGGAGGACGCTGAGGCGCAGGGCAAGCGCGAGGCTGAGCTGTCTGCAGCCGTCGACGCCGCGATGACGCAGCTGCAGACGGTCGAGCGTGACGCGGACCAGCGCCGCGTTGCGCTGGCGCGGGCGGAGGCTGAAGCGGCAGCGGCTCAGGCGGCTGTGAAACGCGAGGAAGAGCGGCACGCGCGGCTGGTGAATGAACTGGCGAAGACGCAGCAGGAGCTGGCGTCCATTGGCGATCCAGCGAAGCTGGAGGCGGCTCTCAAGGATGCGCGCGCGCGCCATGTCGATGCTGAAGCCAGGGCGCAGACGGCGCAATCGGCGCTGGCGGCTGCGATGCGCGCGGTCGATGAAGCGCGGGCGCTGGAGGCGCGGCTGACGCCGCCGCTGCTGGCTGCTGAGCGGAAAGTGGGCGAGCTGGAATCGGAACTGAAAGGGCTTGATCGCCTGTTGCGACAGGTGGCGGTGGCGAGCGCACCGCCCGTGATGGATGGCGTAAAGGCGCCGGGGCTGGAGCGCGCGATTGCGGCTGCTCTGGATGATGATCTCGATGCCCCTGCGGATGTTTCCTCGCCCGTCCACTGGTCGGGCACGCATGGCGATATTGGTGCGAAGCTGCCGGCTGGCGCGCGGGCTCTAAGTGAGCTTGTCGAGGCGCCGGCGGAGCTGCATGCACGGCTGACGCAGTGCGGGCTGGTGGAGCGTTCGCACGGCGCGGCCCTGGTGACGCGGCTGGCGCCAGGGCAGAGCCTGGTGAGCCGTGAAGGCGACCTATGGCGCTGGGATGGATTCGTGCGCACGGCGGAAGCGCCGCTGACGTCTGCCGAGAAGCTGGAACAGCGGGCGCGGCGCGCGGCGCTGGTCCCCGAGATCGCGGCGGCCGTGAAGGAACGCGATGCAGCGGCGGCGGCGCGCGGCAAGGCTTCTCAGCAACTCACGGATGCCGAGATCACGCTGATGGCGGCGCGCAAGAATGTCCCCGAACTCACGCGTGCGGCTTCGCAGGCGCACGAGGCGGCGATCCGCGCCGAGCAGGATGTCGAGCGACTGTCACTGCGCGGCGCGGCGCTGAAGGATGGCGCCGCCCGCGTGACGGCCGAGCGCGACGTTGCGGCTCAGGCGGTTGCTGCGGCGAAAGCCGCGCTGGGGGCTGCGCCGACGGACAAGGATCGCAATGTGCTGGCGACGCTGGGCGAACAGGTGAAGGCAGCGCGGGACGCAGAGCGCAACGCAACCTCGGCGCTGGATACGTTCCTGCGCGAGGCGGAGCGCGCAGCGGCGATGCGCGCTGCGCTGACGCGCGACAGGGATGAGTGGCTGGCGCGAACGTCCGAAGCCGCGGGGCGGCTGGCGGCGATCGCACACGACCTGGCCCAGGCGCGAAGCGATCACGCGCAAATGAAAGACCAACCGGCGACGCTTGACGCGCGGATGGGTGATCTTGCGGCGGCGAGCGAGACAGCCGATACGGCGCGGCGCGATGCGGCTGACGCGCTGGCCGAAGCCGAAGGCGCGCTGCGCCAGGCCGAGATGGGAACGCGCGCAGGGCGCGAGGCTTCGTCCACCGCGCGCGAGACTCTGGTGCGCAGCGAGGCGCGGCTGGAAGCCGCCGTTCGGCGTGAGGCTGAAATTGCTGAACAAGTGCGCGCAGCGTTCGATCAGGAACTGGACGAGCTGGAAAGCCGCGTGATGGCGATCCTGGAACAATCGCGCGCGGCGCGGGCCGAGCATGGTGATACGAATGTCGTCGAAGAGGACGACGTCGCGAACGACGCGCATGTTCTGGATACGCGCCTGGCGCAGCTGCGCCGCGAACGCGACCGGCTGGGCGCCGTCAACATGGAGGCGGACGAGCAGCTGACCGAAATCTCCAAGCGCATGGGCTTCCAGGTGGAGGAGCGCGACGATCTTAGCGCCGCCATAGCGAAGCTGCGCGAGGGGATCGAGGCGCTGAATATGGACGGGCGGCAAAGGCTGCTGGATGCATTCCAGCTGGTGAACTCGCATTTCAGTTCGCTGTTCACCGCGCTGTTTGGTGGCGGGCATGCAGAGCTGCGGCTGACCGAGAGCGATGATCCGCTGGATGCGGGTCTGGAGATCTACGCCTCGCCACCGGGCAAGCGACTGGGGCAGTTGTCGCTGATGTCGGGCGGGGAGCAGGCGCTGACGGCGACGGCGCTGATCTTCGCGGTGTTCCTGTCGCGCCCTGCCCCGATCTGCGTGCTGGACGAGGTGGATGCGCCGCTCGACGACGCCAACGTGGATCGCTTCTGCCGTCTCCTGGAAGAGATGCGCACGCGGACGGAAACGCGCTTCATCATCATCACGCACAACGCCGTAACCATGTCGCGCATGGACCGGCTGTTCGGCGTGACGATGCAGGAACGAGGGGTATCGCGACTGGTGTCCGTCGACCTGCAGGCCGCCGAACGCCTGGCGGCGGCGTAGCAGCTACTCCTTCGGAAAGAACCGCAGCAGCGCGTTGCCGAACACAAGCTTCCAGTGATCGGGGAAATGACCTGACGCGGGATGCTCGACCGTGACGTCGTAGCCTGCTGCCTTCATCAACGCGCCGTTGCGTTTGGCGGCAAGGTGGAAGCTGGGTTCGTAAAGCCCGCCGCTCATGTAAAAGCTCGCACGCTGGCCAGGCTCGAGGTCGCTCGCCTTCGCCAACGAATAGGCGGGCGATAGAGGGATCGCGAAGCCGAAAACATCGGGACGCCGCAGGCCGACAAACAGCGCCATCGTGCCGCCGCCGGAAAAGCCTGCGATGGCGCGGTCTTCTCGCCGCGTCGAGACGTTGTACTCGCGCGTCGCCCAGGCGGTCACTTCATCAGCGATGAACGCGGTGTGGCGGTCGAAGCGGCCTGTCGCGCCGAACTCCGGCATGTACTGGCTGTTGCGCGTATCGGCATAGCCCGGAGCGCCGAAGACTTCCTCGTCCACGCTTTCGGTCTTCGCAGCCGTTACGCCGATCAGCACGAGCGGCCTGATCCGGCCGTCGGCGATCATGGATTCGACCTGCAGCATGAACATGGCGTGGCCTTCATCGCCGATGAAGACAGCGGGCCACGGCGTGTCCTTCGTCCAGCCGGGCGGCAGGTAGATCGAAATGCGGCGACGTTCGCCAAGAGCAACGCTGTCGATGAATCCTATTTCGATCCTGCCCTGCAGTGCAGGCGCCTCGGGGTGTGGTGCGGGCGCGTGCGGTCCGCGCCAGACATAGGCCTCGTTGAACGCCACGGCCGCGGCTGCAGGATTTCCCGCCTCGACGACGATGACGGTGGAGGTCGCGCGGTCGAGGTTCGCAAGGCGGATTCGGCGGGCCCAGTAGGCGCTGTCGCCGAGCCGGATCATGTCGACCTGCGGCCCACAGCAGACCATTGGCATCGTCTCGGCCCGCGCCATCACGGTCATCACGTCGCCATCGACATCGACCGAGAACCGCTCGGCGCCAATGCGATCGGCCGCGAACGCGGGCGTCAGGTCGTCAACGGCGAGCATGCAGACATCCGACCAGACAGCGCCCTGCTCGGCGACGCCTGGTGTCACGCCTTCAGGCGCATCGGCGAACCAGTCAGCAACCTCGCAGCGGGTCTCCTTGTCGAAGCTTTGGCGGGTGTCGGCGAACAACTCCACGACGTTGGCCGGCATGGCGGGGTACTTTCCCTGGATGTCCGCTACCAACGCGGCACGCTCTTCGCCGGTCGGCAGCCCGACCTGTGGATAAGCTATCCCTGACGAGGCGATGGCCATCGCCAAAAGCCAATGCAGCCGCGCCAACAACTTCATGATTTCCCCCAAACCTCTGCGCGAAGCTTATGTCTGAGCGGGCTTTTTTGGGACACAGCAATGCGCTTCTAAGCCGACGCGCGACGCTGCGGCGTTTTCGCATTTGAAAATTATGTTTTAAAACAAGGCCTTAAAAGCCAAAGCGATCGTTACATTTGCTTGACTGGACTCAGAGCCGCCCATATAGCTTCGCGCGCGGCGAGGCCTTGGTTTTTCGGGGTTTTGGCGCACGCAGGGCCGGACTTTCTCCCCTCCCAGGCGGGCTTTCGACATGAGCGATGACGATCTGAACAAGCGGATCGCCAAGGCTCAGGCGGAAATCGATGCCCGGGAGCGTCCCAAATACATGGGGACTGGCAAGGGGATGGGTGTGGGCTTCCGCATGGCGTCGGACTTCGCGGCCGCTGTCATCGTGGGAGTGATCCTGGGCTTGGGGATAGACGCCCTGTTCAAGGTTTCACCTTGGGGCGTTCTGATCTGCCTCATGCTTGGGTTCCTGGCCGGCGTCCGGAATGTGGTTGCGACCGCGAGCAAGGCAAACCGGGACGCGGCAGGCGTGTCCCCCGATAAGGGCGAAGGCGACGGCGCATGAGAATTGCCACCGACCCGATGCACCAGTTCCAGATCAACAAGCTTTTTGATCTGAACATTGGCGGGCTCGACGTGTCGTTCACCACGTCCGCGCTGTGGATGGTGATCGGCGTGCTGCTGCTCATCCTGGTGCTGGCGCTGGCCACCGCGAAATCGTCGACAATCCCCAGCCGCATGCAGTCGCTGGGCGAGATTTGGTACGGCTTCATCGCCGGCATCGTGAAGGATGTGAACCACGCGCCGGGCAAGCCCTTTATCCCGCTCGTGTTCTCGCTGTTCTCCTTCATCTTCGTCGCGAACCTGATCGGCCTAATGCCGTACTTCTTCACGACGACCAGCCACATCGCCGTCACCGGCTTCATGGCCATTTTCACGATCAGCCTCGTCATCGTCGTCGGCCTGATCAAGAAAGGCCTCGGCTTCTTCAAGATTTTCGTGCCGTCGGGCGTGCCCGTCGTGCTTCTTTTCATCGTCACACCGATCGAGATCATTTCCTTCCTCTCCCGGCCGATCAGCCTCGGGATGCGTCTGTTCGCCAACATGCTGGGCGGCCACGTGGCCCTGAAGGTGTTCGCGGGCTTCGTACCGTCGTTGGCGGTTGCGTTGGGCGGGATTGGAATGTTGATGGGCGGCCTCCTTGTGGTGCCACTTATCGTTGGCGTGACGGCGCTCGAGTTCCTGGTGGCTTTCCTCCAGGCTTACGTGTTCGCCATGCTCACCTGCGTCTATCTCAATGACGCACTGGGCGAGGCGCACTGATCACCAACGACTGACTACGCAAGGAGAATACAATGGAAGGTCTCAACTACGTCGGCGCTGGCCTCGCCTGCCTCGCCATGCTCGGCGCCGCCATCGGCGTGGGCAACATCTTCGCCTCTTACCTCGACGGCGCGATGCGCAATCCGTCGGCTGCCCCCGCACAGTTCGGCAACCTGATCTTCGGCTTCGCCGTGACGGAAGCTCTGGGCATCTTCGGCTTTGCCGTCGCCCTCATCCTGATCTTCGCAGTCTAACCTACCCTGCTCGGGAGATACTGACGTGGCGACCGAAACTGCAGAGCACGCCGGAGGGGGCTTCCCTCCGTTCGATCAGATCGCGACCACCGGGATTTCCCAGGTGTTCTGGCTGATCGTGACATTCGCGGTGCTCTACATCGCGTCTGCCTACGTTTTCCTCCCGAAGATCCGCAAGGCGATGGAAGATCGCGACGGCGCCATCAAGGCCGACGTCGCGAAAGCCGCCGCCCTCTCGGCCAAGGCCGACGAGTCGGTGAAGCAGTTTGAGGCGCAGATTGCCGCTGCACGGGCGAATGCCCGCGACACGGCATCGAAGGCCAAGGCTGAAGCCGATGCGAAGACCGCCGCTGCGACCGCCGCGAAGGAGGCCGAGCTCAATGCCCGCCTCGCCGCGGCGGAAGCGCGTATTTCCCAGACCCGCGCCGCCGCGATGGCGAACGTCTCGGCAGTTGCCGAAGACACCGCCGCCGCGATCGCGGAAAAACTCACGGGCGTGAAGCCCTCGCCGGCCGCGGTGAAGACCGCCGTCTCCGGCGCGATGGGAGGCTGATATGCAAGAGCACGCTCCCGTAGCAGACCACGCAGCTGACGCCGCCCACACTGCGGCCAAGCTGCCCGTGCTAGGCCCGTTCGATCTCAACGATCCGACGTTCTGGGCGTTCGTCGGTCTGGTGATCTTCCTCGGCATTGTGCTCTACCTGAAAGTGCCGAAGACGATCACGAAGTCGCTGGACGACCGCGCGGCCAAGATTTCGTCCGAACTGACCGCTGCCGAAGCGCTGCGCAAGGAAGCCGAGGCGAAGCTCGCCGAAGTGCAGAAGCGCGCCGCCGAAGCGGAAGGCGAAGCCAAGGGCATCGTAGAAGCTGCTCGCCGCGAAGCCGCCCAGCTGGCCGCCGCCGCCGAGGCCGCGCTGGTCGCCCGCATCGCCTCGCGCGAGAAGATGGCCGAGGAGCGCATCACGCGCGCCGAGGCCGACGCCATCCGCGACGTGAAGATAGCCGCCGTGGAAGCCGCTTCGCGCGCTGCCGCCGCGATCCTCACCGAACAACTCGCCGGCAAGGCTGGCGAGGACGAGTTCGCCAAGGGCCTCGCGTCGGTGACCAAGGCGCTTTCGTAACAACTTCGCCCAAACAGACATGAAAACGCCCGCTCTCTCGAGCGGGCGTTTTTGTTTTGGGCCTGCGCCCTACTTCACCGGATGCAGATCGAGCCAGGCGCGGATGGTGCCGTTCACCAGTTCGGCCGCGTCGTGCTGGACGAAGTGGTTGGCGTCGGGGGCCATCAGGATGGTGGTGTCTTTCGAGACCTGATCCCACGTGTCGTTGTGGCCCATCGAGAGCAGCGCCGTATCCTTCATGCCGTGGATCACCAGCACAGGGACGTTGATCTTCGGGAAGGTCGGCGCCGGCGCGTTCGGATCGGGGGCGGAGGGATAGTTCGCGCGATAGTAGTTCATCATGCCCGCGAAGCTCGAACGCTTGAACGCCTCGACATACTTCGCCTTCTCGGCCGGATCGCGGACCCAGCCAGCGAGGCCTTCGGCGGTGAGGCTGTTCTCCGAGCCTTCCTTCTGGAAGTTGCGCGCGTAGTTCGAATTCTGCGGTGCGGCCTGCAGCTGGCGGCCCATGTTTGCCGGGTGCGGCACCGACAGGATCACCAGACGCTCCAGCGTTTCGGGATGGCTGAAGGCGTAGTTCCACGCGATGGCCGCGCCCCAGTCGTGACCGATGACGGTGGCCTTGTCGTAGCCTTCGGCCTTGATGACGGCCTGCACGTCTTCCACGAGCTTGGGCATCGCATAGTTGGCGACACCGGTCGGTTGGCCGGAAAGATTGTAACCGCGCGTGTCGATAGCCACGAAGCGATAGGCGTCGTTGAGCGCGGGCGCCAGTTTGTCCCACGAGCCCGAGAAATCCGGGAAGCCATGAATGGCCAGAACAAGCGGCCCTTTGCCCGAGACCATGTAGTGGATTTTTGTACCGTCGGCGCTCGTGGCGAATTTGCTTTCGGCCACGGCTGCCGGCGTCACGGCCGTCGCTTGCGGCGAATCGGGCGTGGCGGTTGTCGTGCAGCCTGCGGCCAACGCCGCCAGAGACACGCCGAAAATCATAGCGCGAAGCATGGGCTTTCCCTCCATCGTTCTTTTCTTGACAATGTCAGGTTAGACCCTGGCGGGAGCCGGAACAATGCCGGGGTATCACAAATCGAAGTGTGATCGCCCTACCGACCTAGTTCGCCACACCGCTCAGATGACGGGCCAGGATGGTCTTTTCGCGCGTGGACATGAACATCGCGATAGGGGCCATGAAGCCGGTATCGAGGGCCTCCAGAATTTGCTGCCGAGAATTGGCCGCGATCTGGGTGCGAGGCGGCGCCCGGCCGGCGTCGTGACAAGTCGAGCAACGCTCCTGGAAGAGGCGTTCGCCAAGCAAGGCGATCTCGGCAGCATCCGGCTCCGGAGCAGGCGAAGCGGCAACCGGAGCAGCAGCTACAGGCGCAGCCGGCCCGACGGCGCAGGCCGCAAGGAACAGGGGTGTCATTGCGACAAGAGCGCTCCGCACCATTGACCGGATCGCAAGGGAAGGCATCAGCCTTCCAGGTCTTCCTGCAGGATAGTCATCTCAAGCTGATAGCTCGTCTCGCCTTCGTCCTCGATCAGATAGACCAGACCGACATGCTCGCCGGCGATCTGGACTTCGACGCTGTCGGTGACGCGCGGGCGAGCCATCAGCGTGATGCCTGGGTTCAGGCTGCGCTTGAGATAGGCCTCGATGCGCTTGACGGTTTCCGGGTTCATCGGGGCAGCTCCTGAGGTTTCGGGCGGAGACTTAGCTCCCTACTGCTCCGGCGCCAACCCTGCCCGCCAGATTGGCAAACCGGTCTGGCTGCAGATTTTCGTCCGCCGGGATATTTCGAATCATCCCACTTCTGCTAGGTAGATTCAGGGTTGGCTTCGGGGGCCAGACTGATGAAACGCGCGATTCTCGCCGGCTTGGCTGCGCTGATGCTATGCAGCGGCTGTCTGACGAAGGAAGATCTCGACTGCTGGTATGACGACTGGTGCAAGGACTTCGCGGATGCTCACACGTCGCAACCGCCAGCGAACCGCTAGCCTGCAAACGTCAGCAAAAAATCTCCGGCGCGTGTCTTCCCCCGATCCGCTGCGGTGCTAGGCCAATTGCGGGTGGGATTCGGGGATTGAGTCAGATGAAGAAGATTCTGCTGGTCGCGCTCGCAGCCTTGATGCTCTCGGGCTGCTTCCTGATGAACGAAGACTTCTGGGATGAGACCTATGACGGCTCGTACGGCGACGACGAGTACGAGGACTGCGACTGCTAGTGCGCTAGACCCCCATATCGAACTTCTGGTCCATGGTCTGCGCTGGCTTCATGCAAGCGCCGCCCACGGGCTTGGCCGGAACGCCCGCGACCGAGCAGCGGGCCGGGACATCCGACAGCACGACGGAGCCTGAGCCCACGCGGGCTTCATCGCCGATGGTGATGTTGCCGAGCACTTTCGAGCCGGCGCCGAGGAGAACGCCATTGCCGATCTTGGGGTGGCGATCCGTGTAGACCTTGCCGGTGCCGCCCAGCGTGACGCCGTGGAGCATGGAGACATCGTTGCCGACGCGGGCGGTCTCTCCGATCACGACGCCGGTGGCGTGATCGATGAAGACGCCCGAGCCGATGGGGGCGGCAGGGTGAATATCGACAGCATAGAGTTCGGATTTGCGCGACTGGAGGAAGAAGGCCAGCGTCTCGCGACCCTCGCCCCACAGCCAGTGGCCGATGCGATGCGTCTGCAGCGCGAGGAAGCCCTTGAAGAAGAGGAAGGGCTGCAGCGTTGAGCGCGTGGCCGGATCGCGGTCGAGCACGGCCTGCAGGTCGCGCTCGGCGGCGGCGACGATAGACGGATCGGCCTTGTAGGCCTCATCGCAGATTTCGCGGATGGCCAGCGCATTCATGTCGGGCCCGCCGGCCTTCTGCGCGAGCTGATAGCTCAGCGCGTCGGCGAAAGTCTCGTGGCTGAGCACGGTGGCGTTGAGATAGCTCGCGAGAGCCGCCTCCTGCTGTGAGGATTGCTGCGCGTCGAAGCGAAGGCGTTGCCAGATTGGCGCTGGCGCGCCGGCATATCCTATGGCCTCGGTCAGGCTGGAGCGTCCGTCCGCCATGTTATCCTCCATCGAGTCCCGTCCGACCCGTCAGGCGCCACGAAGCATGCGCTCCGCAAGCTCAGGGGGCAACGCCCCGTTCCGGAGCAGATGGTCGGCCTTGAGCAGCATGACAAGAGAGAAACCATCGGTGATCTCGCCCGAGACCGCCATTTTTAGCGCTTCTGCGAACGGAACTCTTCGAACGGATAGTTCCTCTGAACTGTCCTTTGCAAATGTGTGATCCGGGGAAAGCTCCCAGGCGATGAAGGCGAAGGCCCGTTCGTCGGTAATTGAATTGGACAAGTGGACGTCGGCAAGCAGCGGCAGCCAGTGGGCGGCCTTGAGGCCCGCCTCTTCCGACAGTTCACGCTGGGCGCCAGCAAGGGGCGGCAGATCCTGTGGCCCGCCGCCTTCCGGCAACTCCCACGTATAGCGGCCGAAGGGAAAGCGCTGCTGGCCGATGAGGATGGTGTTGCCCGTCTCGTCGATGGGCAGGACGCCAAGCGCCAGGTTGTGGATGTGAACGAGGCCATACACCGCATCGGCGCCGGTAGGCGCGACGGTCTGGTATTCGCGCAGCATGACCCACTTGTTGTTGTAGATCGTTCGCGCGGACTTGATACGCCAAGGCTTCGGAGGCTGGGTCATGGTTGCGGAATACAGGGAATGGGGCCTGGGGAACAAGGAGTAGAGACCTGCGCTCCGGCCCTCGCACCCACCCACTGGTCCCTATTCCCTCCTGAGCCTCAAACCTCTAGGTTTCCGCCACCGCAGTTCCGGAGCGTTCCATGTTTCTGAAATCACTCGCCACCGCCCTTGCCGCCTCGCTGGCCGCCGTCACGCTGGCCACCGCTTGCAGCGGCCCGGTCGCAGGCCGCGAAAAGGTCGTGCTGGTCGAGGGAGACGCCTTCCAGGGAGCGGCCGACGCGAAGGTGACCCTGATCGAGTACGGCTCGCCGACTTGCCCGGTCTGCAAGGACTGGCACGACGCCTACTGGGCGGAGGTCAAGCGCGACTACATCGACACCGGCAAGATCAAGTTTGTCTTCCGTGAATTCGCGGTGCATGGCGCGATCGACGGCGCGATATTCTCGGTTGCGCGTTGCTCCGGAACGGAAGACTTTTTCGACGTGCTGGATGAAGCGTTCGCTAGCCAGGACAAGCTGGTAGCGGCCGCGCAATCTGGCGATGCGATGCCAGAGCTTCGAGCGCTGGGCGCCAAGTTCAATCTCAGCGAGGCGCAGGTGAATGCGTGCGTGGACGAACCGGCCAACATTCGCCGCGTCAACGACGTGGGCACGGATGCGCTGCAGAAGGGCATCAACGGCACGCCGACCTTTGTGGTCAACGGCGTCAAGATAGCCGACAGCGCTTGGCCGGCGATCAAGATCGCTGTGGACGCAGCCCTTGCCGGCGGAGACGTGCCGGCCCAGCCAGTGGCGCCTGCCGGCGATGAGCATGAGCACGCGCCGGGCGAGAACCACTAGTGCCGATCAAGGCGAACCTTCCGCCTGAGCCCGAGTTCGGCGCGCCGCTCGCGTCCAACCATCCTTCGCCCGAGACGCTGAAACTGCTGGCGCTGCGCCGGTCGACGCCAGTGGCGGCGCTGGCTGAACCTGGGCCCAGCGCAGACGACATCGACGCGATGCTGCGCTTGGCCATGCGCGTGCCCGATCATCGCAAGCTTGAGCCGTGGCGCGTCCTGATAGTCGAGGGCGAGGCGCGGGCGTTGTTCGGCGACGTACTGGCGGCGGCGCGGCATCTACGCGATCCGGATGCGACGCAGGAACAACTGGCGGCGGAGCGGGCGCTGCCCTTCCGCGCGCCGGTGATCCTGTGCGTGGTGTCATCGCCGGTGCATGACAAGAAGAATACTCCGGTGTGGGAACAGCAGCTTTCAGCGGGGGCGTTCTGCCAGAACCTGCTGATCGCGTCGCAGGCCATGGGCTGGGCGGGCGTCTGGATCAGCGAAGACGCGGCCTATGACGGGCATGTGCAGGCGGCGCTGGGCCTTTTGGGGCACGAACAGATCGCCGGCTTCATCTATCTGGGCACGGCGAAGGAAAAGCCCGTGGAGCGCCAGCGGGCCACGGTTTCAATGAAGGCGACGCGCTGGACGGGGTGACACGGGCCGGTCGCAGACTGCGTCCTTGACGCCCCCTCCCCACCCCCCTACTTAGCGCCCGTTTGCGCGGCCGGATTTCACGAGTCGCGCGGCCCCTTCCGGAGGCGATTCCCATGACCAAACTGGCCACTGGCGCGATCGCCCTCGAAGACGGAACCATTTTCTGGGGCGAGGGCCACGGCGCCAAGGGTCTCGCCGCTGGCGAGCTGTGCTTCAACACGGCGATGACAGGGTATCAGGAAATCCTGACGGACCCGTCCTACGCCGAGCAGATCGTTCTCTTCACCTTCCCGCACATCGGCAATGTCGGCGCGAATGCGGACGATCAGGAAGAGAGCTCGGCGCAAGGCAAGGCCGCCGCACGCGGGGCTGTGTTCAAGGCGCCGCCGACACTGCCGTCCAGCTGGCGCGCGGCGGACGAGCTGGGTGACTGGCTGGCGACGCGGAACATCATCGGTCTGTCGGGCATCGACACGCGCGCACTGACGCGGCGCATCCGCGAGCTGGGCATGCCGAAGGCTGCGATCGCGCACGCGTCGGACGGCAAGCTGGACGCGAAGGCGCTGGTTGACGCAGCCCGCAGCTGGAAAGGCGTTGAGAACGCCGACCTTGCGATCAATGTGACGAGCGGCCAGCGTTTCGACTCGACGGACGGGCTTTGGACGCTGAACGACGGCTTTGTCGATCTGGAGCGCCCCAAGTATCACGTCGTGCTGATCGACTTCGGCGTGAAGAAGAACATCCTGCGCAACCTCGCCGGCATCGGCGCGAAGGTGACGGTTGTTCCCGCGAAGACGAAGGCTGAAGAGATTCTCGCGCTGAAGCCCGATGGCGTCGTGCTGTCGAACGGCCCCGGCGATCCAGCGGCGACGGCGGTGTATGCCGGACCGGAGATCACAAAGCTGGTGGCGTCGGGCGTGCCGATCCTCGGCATCTGCCTTGGCCACCAGATGCTTGCGCTGGCGCTGGGCGCGAAGACCAAGAAGATGGCGCAGGGCCACCACGGCGCGAACCATCCGGTGAAGGACTTCACCACCGGCAAGGTCGAGATCGTATCGATGAACCACGGCTTCACGGTGGATGTGGACACGTTGCCGGCCGGCGTTGAAGAATCACACCGCTCCCTGTTCGACGGCACGAACTGTGGCCTCTCGGTTGCGGGCAAGCCGATCATCTCGGTGCAGCACCACCCCGAGGCGAGCCCGGGGCCGCAGGACTCGTTCTACCTGTTCGAGCGCTTCGCGAAGTTCATGGCGGAGCGGAAGGCGTAAGCCTTCACAGCGTGTCTGTGCTTTCGAGTAGCGCGGCGACAAGTCCGCGCTCTTCCATTGACAGTTCCGGTCGCCAGACGTTGAAGATCAGGACGGTGCGCGTGCCAGGGCCTTCATTACGAGCCTCGTGCTCAATCGTGTCGTTGAAGGCGAAGCCTTTGCCCTCTTCCCACGCCCTCACCTCGCTGCCGACACGAAACCAGCAGCCTTCAGGTACGATCAAGGGCAAATGACAGACTAGGCGCGTGTTCAGAAAGCCAGTGTGCGGTCTGATCCAGGCGCCAGGGGTCAGCTTGGAGAAGAGGACGAACGGCGCGCGGCCCTTCACGCGCTCCAGCGGCGCATGCTCGACAGCTGCGACCGTCTTCGGACAGCGCGCGGCGATCTGCGGGACCGGCGCTCCGTCCTTCCACACGTATGCCGCCGACCAGTCCGGACTGTCCAGCAGCGCGTGCTTGCGGTCGACAGGCGTATTCTGCTCTGCCTCGATGTAGGGGGAGAACACCTCAGGCGTTTCCAGCAGTCCGAACAGCTCATTCCTGATATCGTCCGTCGCCGCCTCGATTGCATCGAACCAGGGAAATGCTGCGCGGTCGTAGAAGCCGATCGTGGGCAGCTCCGGAAAGTAGTAAGAGCGTGGCTGCTGTTCGTAGCGCTGCGCCTGCCCTGAAAGCAGCGCCAGCGACTGAGTGAAGCGCGAACTGGCCAGCTCGCGGCTATATCCTGATGCGGCAAGCGACTGCTGCATGTGTGCGAATATCTCGCCGCTCAAACGCGTATGTGCTGCATGAGCGCGCCGGATTTCGCGCGCGGCGTCCGGCGGCAGCAGCGCAGGATCAGGAACTAGCTTCACGAGCACGCCATAGAAGCGGATCGCCGCGCGCCTGTCGCCGCGCGCCAGCAGGGCGTCGGCCTTCATCAGCAGGGCGCGGAGATTATGCTGGTCGATATCCAATGTGCGGTCGAGCGCGACCATCATGGCGGCTTCGTCGCCAAGCGTATGGCAGGCGAGCGCAAGGCCTAGCCAAGCATCAACCGGAGCGCGGCCTGTCGCGACGACTTCTTCGAAATGGCGCCGCGCCGTGGCCGCGTCGCCGCGATTCAAGGCGCCCATTGCCGCGGCGCCAAGCGCATTCAAATCCCGCGACCTCTCCGTCATGGTCCCACCAAGCTATCAACACCCCGGAAAACGCTCTCATGCGACGCTGCGGTGGGCAACTGCACCAAGCCCCAATCGTCACCAAAACCTTTCCGAGCGACTCACGTTTCGTAAGCTTTTCGGCAACCGGATTTTTAATCCGGACGTGGCAGCTTGGCCCAATCTGGAACAGGGCCGCCCCATGTCTGCCATCGACAAGAGCGCGAATATTCACGAGCGGCTTGCCGCCGCAGAGGCTGCCTTGCACGCAGTCGGGCAGCAGATTTCGCCTGCCATCCGGCATGTCGACATCGCCGTCCTGATCCCGGCCTTCAACGAGGCAAGCACAATTGGCGAAGTTGTGCGCTCGTTCCGCGTGGCTCTGCCGCATGCGAAGATCTACGTCTACGACAACAATTCGTGGGACAACACATCAACCATCGCGCGCGAGGCCGGCGCCATCGTTCGTCGCGAGCCGCTACAGGGCAAGGGCCATGTGGTGCGCCGCATGTT
Organism: Hyphomonadaceae bacterium UBA7672; assembly: GCA_002483135.1. Classification (GTDB taxonomy): domain Bacteria; phylum Pseudomonadota; class Alphaproteobacteria; order Caulobacterales; family Hyphomonadaceae; genus UBA7672. Next base: position 58,828 of record DLHI01000015.1, read on the forward strand.
CGCGGACATCGAAGCCGACGTCTATGTGATGGTCGATGGCGATGCGACGTATGACGCAGCCTCTGCGCCGCGCATGGTGTCGCGTCTGATAGAGACGCAGGCCGACATGGTGGTTGGCGCGCGCATCACGGAGGAGAAGGCCGCCTATCGCGCGGGTCATCGCCTGGGCAATCGTGTGCTTACGGGTCTGGTGGCAAACCTGTTCGGCGACCGGTTCACCGACATGCTGTCCGGCTATCGCGCGTTCTCGCGGCGCTTTGTGAAATCCTTCCCTGCTCTCGCCTCTGGCTTCGAGACGGAGACGGAGTTGACCGTCCACGCGCTTGAGCTCGACATGATCACGACCGAAGTGCAGACGCCGTATGGCGCCCGCCCGGAAGGGTCAGTCTCCAAGCTGTCGACGTTCCGCGACGGCTTCCGCATTCTCGCCACCATCGGGCGGCTGATGCGCGACGAGCGGCCGCTGATGTTCTTCGGCGCGATCTCTGGCTTGCTGATGGCGACTGGCCTGCTGCTCGGCGCGCCTGTGCTCCTCGAATACATGGCGACCGGCCTTGTGCCGCGCTTCCCGACCCTGTTCGCGTGCGGAACGCTGGCCGTGCTGTCGTGCGTAAGCCTCGTCTCGGGCATCATCCTCGAGACGGTGAGTCTGGGCCGGCGCGAGATGAAGCGGCTGGCTTACAATGGCGTCGAAAGCCTGGCGGCAAAGCTGGAGCGTCTGGAAGAAACGCGCCTGACGCTGACCTCGCTGCGCGCGCAGGCGCTGAGCGAGAACCCGCCAATGGCCCTCCCGCGCCGGCGGACGCACTGAACGGGCCGCCGCGATCAGAAATTTGGCTCAACCGCCGCTGACTGGAAGTGCAGCTGGCCCAGCCGGCGTTCTTTTGCCGCCTGCCCGGCTTCGCCATAGATGCTTGCCGCTGTCGCCTCGATGCCGGCAGCCTTCAGATACGCGGCCACTGCTTCCGCCCGCTCCAGCGCAAGTTTCCGGTTTGCTGACGCGCTGCCGCCGAGAGACGCCCGACCGGACACGCTGGCGGACTTGGCTTCCCAAGACTTGAGCGCCCACGCGATGACGCCAGCGGTCTTCTGTGCGGCGGCGTCGAATTCGGCTTCACGGGCAAAGGTGACATCTGGCAGGGACTGTACTGCGGGCAGGATGCGAACGGTCCAGCCGGGGAACCGCGCCGCGATCTGGCTTTCGGCCTCCATCAGCCCGCCAAGCCCCAGCGAGGAATCGCGCGCCGGCACAATCCGCACGGAAAGAGCAGCGGCGTCGATGTCGACCGCCTGCGTGCGGAACGGGATGGCTTCACGAATGTCACTTGCGGTCGAACGTCGCCGGTCAAGCAACTCGACCTGCTGACGCAGTGGAGCGATAGAGGATGCAGCAAGTTCTCGAACGCTCGCTGCGTCGAGTGTTTCGTCATCCGCGACCAGCACCTGATTGAGGCGCATGATCACCGGGCGCTGCAACAGATCCTCAAACCGCTGGGTCAGCTTTTCCTCGGCGTCGGGTACCCGGTCATGCACGAGCACGGTCTGCTGTATCTCGATAGGCCTGTCGGCAGGAAACCGCACGCTGATCGAGCTGAGTTCAGCGCGCTGGCCTTCGAACGGGATAAGGGCCTGTTCGCGGACGATATTGGTGGCGCGGGTCTCGTAGGCGATGTCGCGCAACGCAAACCCCAGCGGCAGTGACAGGCCCGCGAACACGACAAGCACCGCCACCGTCTGCCAGCGCGCAAAACGTTTCGAGTGGACGGTGGCGAAACCATGCAGCCATGCAAGGCCGGTAACGGACAGCGCGATAGCCAGCAGGTTGGTCATGAACAGGAAGAATGCACCGCCCGCGATTACGGGGTTAAACGTGGCGATTCCGAAACCGACGACTGCGAGCGGCGGCATCAACGCCGTGGCGATGGCGACGCCGACAATAGTGGCGCCCTTCCGGTTGATGACCGAATAGCCGCCCGCCAGCCCGGAGAAGATCGCGACCAGAAGGTCGAACAGATTTGGCCGCGTACGCGCAAGAATTTCGGGCGTAGCTTCGCGCAGGGGCGAGAACATGACGATGAGGATCGCAATGGCCAGCGCGCCGGCGGCTCCCACGGCGATTGCGATCAGGGAGCGCTTCATCGAATCGAAGTCGAGAACGCAAAGCGAAAAGCCCAGCAGCATGATGGGACCCATCAGAGGCGAGATCAGCATCGCGCCGATGATGACTGCAGGAGAAGACAGCAGCAGGCCAAGAGTGGCGATGGCCGAGGCCATCACGACCATGAACACATACCGGCCGCCGGGCTTTCCATCGTCTTCCACTTCGGCGAGCACGGTCTCGTGTTCGATCTTGTCCGGCAGGGAGCCAATGCCCATCGCCAGGCGATGACGCAGCCACCGCAGGCGAACGGCAAGCCAGCGTCTCAACGTCGTGTGTGACCCGCGAGCGGCCGGACTTCCCGTATCAGGCGATTCCGAGGTGGCTTTCTTCGTGTCCATGCTCTCAACCTGCATCAATCGAACCACAGTGGCGCTCATATGATGCGATTGCCGTTGGCATCAATTGTTCAAACACAGCAGCACGTGTCTCGGGGTCGGGGTGTGTGGAAAGAACTTCTGGCGGTCGCCCGCCCTCACCGAGCGCTGCCATGCGCCGCCACAGGCGGGGCGTCTCGCGCGGATCGAAACAGGCGCGCACCATCAATTCCAGCCCAATCAGGTCCGCTTCGCTCTCATGCGCGCGGCTGAACGGCTTCAGCACGCCGAGTTCAGCGCCCAATCCAAACGCGCCCATCACCATGCGCTGTGTGTCGATCCCCATGTCACCGAAGGCGAGGCCTACAGCTACCTGACCGAAGCTCATGATCTGCTGCTGGCTCACGCGCTCGCCGCCATGGCGCGCGAGCGCGTGACCGATCTTGTGACCCATGACGGCGGCGAGACCATCGTCATTCGCTGCGACAGGTAGAATGCCCTTGTAGACAGCGACGAAGCCGCCGGGCAGCGCGAAGGCGTTGGGCGTGTCGGCATCGATGACGTTGAACTGCCAGTTGAACGTATCCGTTAACGCGCCCCACGAAGGCAACTCGCCCGCCGTCTTGCCCTCCACCGTCATGACGGCGCCTTCCGCCTCCCATGCAGCGGCAGCGGCTTGCAGGCGGCGACCGATGGCGCGGATGCGTTCGACCTCGCGCGTATCCTCCAGTGCGCAGGACGTGGCGCCGCGGGCGCAAAGGACGGGTTCCTCGGCCAGTATCTGCGTATAGGCTTCAAGGCCCATGCGGTTCTCGTCGCCGATGGAGGTGGTGATGGTCTGCGAGCGACCGGTGATGCCGGTCTGCTGGCTGGAGAACCACCAGATGACGAGGCCGGCCGCGATTATCAGGATGATCATACCCCGCCCGCCGAGCATGCCGGCGAGACCCTGAGAACGGTCGTATCCGGGTATGCGCATGGCCTGCTCCGCCCTTGTCGGTCAGGCTATCGCGCCAGGGAGGCGGGCGGAAGTCAGCTTTCGATCTCGATGTATGTCGGCTGCGGCGGCAGTAGCACGAAGTTGGCGATGTCCCCTAGCAGGCCGGGCGCGAGGAACAGACCCGTTCCGACCAGCACGATCAGTCCGAGAACCCCGAACTTGTGACGCGCGAGTACGCGTAGCGCCGCACCGATAGCGAGGCCAGCGCCGGCCCATTTGACGGCCATCGCGACATAGAGCGGGGCCCCGGCCGGGTATGCGATCTCCAGGGCGAAGAGATTGAGAATGATGCCGAGCGCGAGCGCAACGGCCGTGCTGATGACAAAGGATGACAGCCACCCATTCGGCGCGGTGAGACCAACCCAGAAGCCGACGGCCCCCATCGCGATTGCGATCGCGCCTGTCCACCAGACATCTGTGCTGAAGATCATCGGCATGCAGAGCGCGTAGCTGATGCCGAGATAGAGTGACAGCATCAGCGCCAGAACAAGGGCCGGAACCCGTCTCCAGAGTTGTGCGGCAAGCCACAGCATCGCGATACCGGCGCCAAGGCAGATGGCGGTGAGGACGGGCCAGTCCCAGCCCTGTGTAGTCTGGAAATGGTTCCACAGCGCCCAGAGCGCGAGGCCTGGTGCGGCGAAGGCCGGAGCAACCGCCGCCAGCAAGAAAAGGATAGCGATTCCGCCTCCTCCCCCGCCACCGCCGCCGCCAGGCGAACCAAAGCCATTCAGGGCCTGATCGCGCTCGCGCCGGCCCTTGTCATAGGCGCCCTGCTCCTGGACGGAGAGGCCCATGGCCTGCTGGCCCTCGCGGCCCATGCGCCGTGCGTGTTCGAGATCGTCCATGAGCCCCAAGCCCCTGCCGGTTCCCCTTCCCGAACGACCCGCTAGCAAACCAATTTCCAACCGTCCATGAACGCTACCGGCAACGAAATGCGAGGCGCGTGGTTGCTCTCCGAGCGGCCTGCGTCCATCTTTGGGGCATGTCAGAACGCGCCGAAACGAAACTCCAGATTCGCATCGTGCCGGTGACCCCGCTGCAGCAGAACTGCTCGCTGATCTGGGACACGGCCACCAAGCATGCCGTACTGGTCGATCCGGGCGGGGATGTCGACACGCTGATGGGGGCGCTGGAGCATTTCGGGCTCACGCTGAAGGAGATGTGGCTGACGCATGGCCACCTCGATCATGCAGGCGCAGCTGATGAAATCCGCAAGCGGACTGGCGTGCCTGTGATCGGGCCGCACAAGGACGATCAGTTCTGGCTCGACCAGATCGAAAGCTCTGCTGTGAGGTATGGGCTGACGGGCCTGCGCAACGTGACGCCGGACCGGTATCTGGAAGATGGCGACGTGCTGGAACTGGAAGGCGTCAAGTTCGACGTGGCCCACACGCCGGGTCACACGCCGGGGCATGTGGTAATCAGCAATCGCGATGCGAAGATCGCGTTTGTGGGCGATGTGCTGTTCCAGGGTTCGATCGGACGGACAGACTTTCCGCGCGGCAATCACCAGCAGTTGATCGACTCGATCACGGGCAAGCTGTGGCCGCTGGGCGATGACATGACGTTCGTGCCGGGCCATGGCGCGACGTCGACCTTCGGTCAGGAACGCCGCAGCAATCCGTTCGTTGCGGACCGGATCACCGGCTATGGTGGCGCCGAGAAGAGCGAAGGGTCGAACTTTGATCAGAAGACAGCGAAGCGCTACACCTGATCAACGACGGCTCCCCCACCTCGGCCACGCCGCGTTGCGCCGATAGCTGCGAAGCATAGCGCGCCGACAAGGAAGCAGCCTGCCCCGGTCCAGAGCGCCAAATCGTAGGACTGCGTGTGATCGTGGACCTGCGCAAAGAGGATGCCGCCGATGCCGGTTCCGGTCACCACGGCCGCGTTCACGCATCCCATCAGCGCGCCAAAAGCCTTGAGGCCGAAATAGCGGGCGATCAGGAATGGCCCCACATCACCCTCAGCGCCCTGGCTCAATCCGGCCAGCGCGATGCCAGCAATGACGAGCGGCATGGAGGCGGACTGACCTAGCAGCAGCAGGCATCCCACAGCCGGCACACCCATGGCGATGAATGTGACGAGTTGCGGCGGGAAGCGGTCGAGACAGAAACCGGCCATCAGACGTCCGAAGAAGACCGAGATGGCGAAAGCGGAAAGCACCGAAGCGACGGTTGCGCCATCAAAGCCCTTGTCGCCAACCAGCGCAGCCATTTGCGCCATCAGCCCGCCGGAGGGAATGTTGATGATGAACATGCCAGCGACGAGCAGCCAGAACGCGGGCGTGCGCGTCGCCTCGCCCAGCCGATAGGAATTGACCATCGCCTCAGGCCGCGGCTTCACCTTTGGAAGCAGCAACAAGCCGAGCATTGAGCCGGCGATCGCCATCGCGCCCAGCATGACCCAACCAGCCCGCCAGCCATACGCCTGCATCACATAGTTCAGCAGCGGCGGCGTAATCGCGGCGGTGAGCGTGACGGACGACAGCGCCGTGGAGAGGGCAAGGCCGCGCGAGCGCACAAAGAGAGCGTTTATGGGCCGCGCCCATGTGATGCTGGTTGTGCCAAGACCGAAGAACACCAGCAGGAAAGTGAGCGAATAATAGAGCCAGATGCTTCCGTTCTGCACGCTCATGCCGATGCAGGCGCCAGCAAAACCGATGGCGCCGATGACAATCACCGGACGTACGCCGATCTTGTCGGCCACCCGCCCCACGAGCGGCGCGAGGGCGCCAGCGATGAGGCTGGCGATGCTGGCGAACGAAGCTTCGCCACGCGTCCATTTGAACGCGGCCGTGTGGTGCTCGATGAACAGGCTGGCGACGAAGGGATAGAGGATGAGGCCAGCGGCAGCGCCAACGCCGGCGGCCAGCACGATGCGCCAGCCGAGCCGCCATTCGCCGCCTGAGGCGAGATGCGGTTCCAGCGCCTGATCAGACATCCACATCCCCTTATAGTTTACAATGTAAACTAATAGGCCGAAATGGCGTGGCCGCCAAGGCATGGCGCAGGGGAAGGAGGCGCGTCGATTTTCGCGGGGCGGTCACGAGCCGGTTACACCGGGGCTGCGGCCGTCACTTCCGATAATGGCAGGCCCAGATCTGGGCCTGGTTGGGGCAGATCAGGCGGGCACAGCCGATCTCGCGGTTCTTGGGTGCTACGATGCGCGCGTAGGCGAGGCATTGGGATGATCCACGCGGGCATTCGCCATTGGCGGCCTCATGGGCTGGGCGCCCCTCGCGCCAGAGCGAGACGACATACGCGGCCGAGATATCCTGCGCTGCGTCGGCCCCACCGAGCCGTCGAATGGAGGGCGCCCAGTGGAGGCTGACGTCCTGGTCCCTTACCGCGTTGGCGGTTGAAGCCATTGTGCAGGCGCCCTGAGAAGCCGTGCGGACCGTTGCGCGGGCTGTGTCAGTGAGGTCAGCTGACCATAGGAGTGGCTGAAGGCCGAGGCGGGTGCGAACCTGGTTCTGCGCGGCGAGCATGCCGGACACGTCAGCCGGCTCGGTGGCGGGCGCCGTGCGGGCGGTTGCGGCGGCGACGGAAGGTCCAGCTGGAGGCCCGAGCGCCACATCCTGTGCATAGGCAAGACCTGCCAGCGATAACGCCAGCAGGACAACGCGTAACCCTGCGAGAATCGCCTTTTTCACTGGGTTTGTCTCGTCACCCTACCCCTGAGCCGGTCAGGTAATCTGTTTGTCACGAAGCGCAATGCGGACAGGCATGTTCCTGTGCAAAATTTTCCCAGTGTTGCAGCGTCCAGAAGACGCTGGACCGATCTGGGACACAAGGGTTGCGCCCCCCCTTCCCCGCCGATAAACCCCGACGCAATTTGCCGCCCGCCACCCCTTGCCTGACCCGGTGAAATGCCCAAGCGCACAGACATCAAGTCCATCCTGGTGATCGGCGCCGGGCCGATCGTGATCGGTCAGGCGTGCGAATTCGACTATTCCGGCGTGCAGGCGATCAAGGCGCTGAAGTCGGAAGGTTACCGGGTGATTCTGGTAAATTCCAATCCGGCCACAATCATGACCGATCCGGAATTGGCCGATGCAACCTATATCGAGCCGATTACGCCCGAGATGGTCGCCAAGATCATCGCCAAGGAGAAGCCTGACGCGCTGCTGCCCACCATGGGCGGGCAAACGGCTCTCAACTGCGCCCTGAAACTGGAGCAGATGGGCGTGCTGAAGGAGTACGGCGTCGAGATGATCGGCGCGCGGGCCGAAGCGATCGAGAAGGCGGAAGACCGCAAGAAGTTTCGCGAAGCCATGGACAGGATCGGGCTCGACAGCCCGCGCTCGGCCATCGTCGCATCGCCTGAACTGTCCAACGTTGATGGAAAGGTGACCTACGACCTCAAGGCCGGCTTCATCGAGGCGATGAAGCAGATGGAGATCGTCGGCCTGCCCTGCATCGTTCGCCCGGCCTTCACGCTGGGCGGGCTTGGCGGCGGCGTCGCCTACAACCGCCAGGAGTTCGAGGACATCGTCACGCGCGGCCTGCAGATGTCGCCCGTCAGCCAGGTGCTGATCGACGAGAGCCTGCTGGGCTGGAAGGAATACGAGATGGAAGTGGTCCGCGACCGCGCGGACAACTGCATCATCATCTGCTCCATCGAGAACGTGGACCCGATGGGCGTCCACACTGGCGACTCGATTACAGTGGCTCCCGCCCTGACGCTCACCGACCGTGAATACCAGGTGATGCGCAACGCATCGATCGCCGTACTGCGCGAGATCGGCGTCGAGACGGGCGGATCGAACGTGCAGTTCGCCGTGAACCCGGACAATGGCCGCCTCGTCGTCATCGAGATGAACCCGCGCGTGTCGCGTTCGTCCGCGCTCGCATCGAAAGCTACCGGCTTCCCGATTGCGAAGGTCGCGGCCAAGCTGGCCATCGGCTACACGCTGGACGAACTCGACAACGACATCACAGGCGTGACGCCGGCTTCGTTCGAGCCGACCATTGACTACGTGGTCACCAAGATTCCGCGCTTCGCCTTCGAGAAGTACAAGAGCGCCGACCCGGCGCTGAACTATCAGATCCAGACGCTGACGACCCAGATGAAGTCCGTTGGCGAGGCGATGGCTATCGGCCGAACCTTCCAGGAATCCCTGCAGAAAGCGCTGCGTTCGCTGGAGACCGGAATTTCGGGATTCGACGAACAGGAAATCCCCGGCGGCGACCGAAGCTCGCTGATCGCATCGATCTCGCGACCGACAGAGAAGCGCCTGTTGAATGTCGCGCAAGCCTTCCGCGAGGGCCTGACCGTCGACGAGATCCATAATGCGTCGAAGATCGACAAATGGTTCCTGCGCCAGATCGCGGAGATCATCACGGAAGAGGCGCGCATCAAGGCAGAAGGCCTACCAAAGACTGCAGATGAATGGACGCGCATCAAGGCGATGGGCTTCTCGGACGTCAGGCTTGCGAAGCTGACAGGCGGCAAGGAGCTTGACGTGCGCGCGGCGCGGCACGCGGCTGGCGTGCGTCCTGTCTACAAGCGCATCGACACCTGCGCGGCCGAATTCGCGGCGAAGACGCCCTATCTCTATTCGACCTACGAGACCGGCTGGATCGGGCCCGATGGCAAGGCCATCCCGCCGCAGAACGAGGCCGAGCCGTCGACGCGGAAGAAAGCGATGATCCTCGGCGGCGGCCCCAACCGGATCGGCCAGGGCATCGAGTTCGACTATTGCTGCTGCCACGCCGCATTCGCGATGGCCGATCTCAAGATCGAATCCATCATGGTCAACTGCAATCCGGAAACGGTGTCGACCGACTACGACACCTCCGACCGTCTCTATTTCGAGCCGCTCACCCTGGAGGACGTGTCCGAAATCATCCATCTCGAACAGACATCGGGCGAGTTCCTCGGCGTGATCGTACAGTTCGGTGGTCAGACGCCGCTGAAACTGGCGCAGGGTTTGAAGGCTTCTGGCGCGCCCATCCTGGGCACCACGCCGGATTCGATCGACCTCGCCGAAGACCGCGAGCTGTTCTCCCAATTGCTGGACAGAATCGGCCTGAAGCAGGCGCCAAGCGCGATTGCGCGCACGGACGAAGAGGCGATCGCAGCCGCCAACCGCATCGGTTATCCCGTCATGCTGCGCCCCAGCTTCGTGCTGGGCGGCCGCGCGATGGAGATCGTGCACGACGAGAAAGACCTGCGCCGTTACGTGCGCGAGGCCGTGCAGGTTTCGGGCGACACGCCTCTGCTGGTTGACAGGTATCTTTCCGACGCCATCGAAGTGGACGTCGATGCGATGTGTGATGGCGTAGAGACGCACGTCGCCGGCATCATGGAGCATATCGAGGAAGCGGGCATCCACTCTGGTGACAGCGCCTGCTCGATCCCGCCCTACACGCTCTCCAAGGAGATCGTGGACCGGCTCTCCGACCAAGCGCGCAAGCTGGCCAAAGCGCTCAACGTCAAGGGTCTGATGAACGTCCAGTTCGCGGTGAAGGACGACGAAATCTATGTTCTCGAAGCGAACCCGCGCGCCTCACGCACCGTGCCGTTCGTCGCGAAGGCTGTCGGCCGTCCGTTTGCGGCCATCGCGGCCAAGGTGATGGCGGGCGAGAAACTGGCGAGCTTCAGCCTTGGCGCCGGCCCGATCTCGGGCAAGCGGTTTGCGGTGAAGGAAGCTGTGTTCCCCTTCTCGCGCTTCCCGGGCGTCGATCCACTGCTCGGGCCGGAGATGCGCTCGACCGGCGAGGTTATGGGCATCGATACGTCGTTCGATGCGGCTTATCTCAAGAGCCAGATCGCGGCCGGCATGTCGCTGCCCGACGCGGGCTGCGTGTTCATCTCTGTTCGCGAGAATGACAAGCCCGCTATCGAACAGACGGCGCGGGACATCGTTGCGCTGGGCTTCACCATTATCGCGACGGCCGGGACCGCCCAGTATCTTTCCGCGAAGGGCATTGCCGTTCTGCCTGTGAACAAGGTCGCGGAAGGGCAGCCGCACATCGTGGACGCTCTCATCAATGGGAAGGTCCAACTCGTGTTCAACACGACGGAAGGGGCGCAGTCCTTGCTCGACTCCGCGTCGATCCGGCGTGCCGCGCTGGCACAGGGTATTCCTTATTACACAACAATTTCAGGGGCTCGCGCTGCTGTTCAGGCGATCCGCGTTCTGAAAACACGCCCGCTTGAAGCCGGCGCGCTTCAGACCTACTCTTGAACCTGTGAACCGGGCGGTCCCTTGCCGCCCGGTTGTTGATTCCGTGTCATCGCGGGCAAACCTATAGGACTACCCATGCAGCGCATTCCCATGACGTCTGGAGGCTTTGAAGCCCTGCAGGCGGAACTGAAGACACTGAAATCCGAAGAACGCCCGAACATCATCGCGGCGATTGCGGAGGCGCGCAGCCATGGCGACCTTTCGGAGAACGCGGAGTATCACGCTGCCAAGGAAAAGCAGTCCTTTATCGAGGGCCGCATCGCGGAAATCGAGGACAAGCTTGCGCGCGCCGAAGTGATCGACACCTCGCGACTGGCGGGCAAGACGGTGAAATTCGGCGCGACCGTGAAGCTGACGGACGAGGACACGGGCGAGAGCTTCACCTACAAGATCGTCGGCGAGGATGAGGCGAACGTGAAGGAGAAGAAGATCTCCATTTCGTCACCGATTGCGCGCGCCATGATCGGCAAGGAAGAAGGCGACACTGCCGAAGTCTCCGCGCCGGGCGGCGCGAAGTCGTACGAAATCGTCTCCATCGCCTGGAAGTAGTTCTCGCACGCCGTGTCAGCTGAAAAATCCGGCCCCTCGATCTGGTGCGTAGCAGACGGCCGGGCCGGCATTCTGAACCAGACGCTGGCGCTTGCCGCAGCACTCGGAGAGCCAGAGCGTGCGGCGAAGCTGGCGCATATCCGCTCCAGCGCCCATCGCGATGCGCCGCTGATCCTGCAGCCCAAGGGTTGGCAATTGATGCTACGGCCCGATCTGTGGCCGGCGCCGTTGAGCGCCTTGCCGGATGACCAGCGCAATCAAATGAAGGCGCCATGGCCGGATATCTGGATCGCGGCGGGGCGGCGTTCGATTCCCTATTCGCGCCTTGTGAAGAAACTCTCGGCGGGAGCGACGTTAGTTGTGCAGACGCAGAACCCGCGTGTCGGTCTCAGCGGCTTCGACCTTGTCATTCCGCCAGAGCATGACGGCGTTGTGTCTGCGCCGAACGTGTTTCCGATCATCGGCCCGCCAGTGTGGTTCACGAATGCGCGGATTGCCGATGCACAGGCGAGGTTCGCCGCACTGAAAGCCGCACCGGGACAGAAGGTGCTGGTGTCGATCGGCGGAGATTCAAAGAACCACAGGATGAGCGACGCCAATATCGCGGCGATCGAAGGCGCGATCCGGCGGCTGGCCGAAGGACGGACTTTCTGGATAACGGTGTCGCGCCGCACGCCTGAACACGCGCGTGTGCGCTTCCGTAGGCTGGCCTCGACGCTCAAGGCCGCAGTGTTCTGGGAGAATGAGGAGCGCGATGGGCCGAACCCCTACGTCGCTTTCCTTTCGATGTGCGATGTCGCGCTGGTTACGTGCGAGAGCGCCAACATGATCGCCGACCCGGCCTTTTTCGGGAAACCGGTCTACCTCCTGAAACTCGACGGCGGCTCACCTCGCTTCGACAAGCTGCATCAGGGCTTCATCGCACAGGGCGCCGCCCGCTGGTTTACCGGCAGCCTGCAGACCTGGAACTACGATCCGATCCGGGAGGCGGCGCGGGCGGCAGAGGAGATCGTGAAGCGGGTGCTCAAGCTGCACCCGCACGCCTAGCGAAGCAGAGGCGGAACATCCCGGGATCCGTGAACGACCCGCACCACCTGAACCTCGTCACCCTCAATCCGGAAAATCACGAGGTGGGCCTTCGCAACCACCCGATAGAAACCTTCAGGCAAGTCGTCCCGACGCGCCGCCATCCGACTGATGCCCGTCGCAGCGATGAAGCCGGCCCGGATCGACTTCAGCGCCTTGGCAGCCGTGGCTGCCCCCAGTTCTTTCCGGTACCACGCCACGATCGCGTGAAGATCACGGTGCGCCTGCGGTGTGACCACGAGCCGCCTGCGTTTCATTTGCGGGAGGCGGTCTCGCGCTCGATCATGTCGATCATGGCGTCCATCTCCGCCAGCACCGCTTCGCCTTCGAGCCACCCGTCACGATTTGCCTCCACAACCGCTGCCTCAAGCGACGCGCGAAAAGCCTCGGTCCGCGCCCGGTGCGCCTCCAGCGCCAAAAACGCGAGTTTGTCGACGCTTTCGGCCCGACCAGCCTTCACTTCGGCCTCGGCCCATTCTTGCAGGTGTTTCGGGAGGGCAATGCTCATGAGGCAAATGATATCAGAAAACCTCAACACCGTCAGCAGGGCCGGCTTTGGACCTTTTCCTGCATTCCGGCATCCCCAGATACTGGACCGAGATAGTTGAATCGGCGCTCCATGCCCCATTCCGCACGCCGGATTCGCCCTTTAAGGAAGGGCAAAACACAGGACTGAACCATGACCACCCGCCATTCGCAGATCATCATTCTCGGCTCCGGCCCGGCCGGATATACGGCGGCGATCTATGCGGCGCGCAGCCTGCGCAAGCCTTTGCTGATCCAGGGCATCCAGCCGGGCGGGCAGCTGACGATCACCACCGATGTCGAAAACTATCCGGGCTTTGCTGACGTGATCCAAGGGCCGTGGCTGATGGAGCAGATGCACGCGCAGGCCGTGCACGTCGGTACGGAAATGATATCCGACCACATCGTATCCGCGGACCTGAAGAACCGTCCCTTCACGCTGAAGGGCGACAGCGGACAGACCTATACCTGCGACGTGCTGGTGATCTGCACGGGCGCGCAGGCGAAATGGCTGGGCCTCGAAAGCGAGACGAAGTTCAAAGGCTTTGGCGTGTCAGCGTGCGCGACGTGCGATGCGTTCTTCTATCGCGGCAAGGACGTGATCGTCGTCGGCGGCGGCAACACGGCCGTGGAAGAGGCGCTGCACCTCACGCACTTTGCGTCCAAGGTCACCGTCGTTCACCGCCGCGATCATTTTCGCGCGGAGAAAATCCTGCAGGATCGCCTGTTCAAGAACCCGAAAGTGAACGTGCTGTGGGACACGGAGCTGGCTGACGTGATCGGTCAGGAAGGTCCGCTCAGCGTCACCAAGGCAAAGCTGCGCAACCTGAAGACCGGCGAAGTGACCGAACAACCGGTGCACGGCATCTTCATCGCCATCGGCCACGCACCGCAGACGCAACTGTTCGAAGGCCAACTGGAAACGAAACCCGGCGGCTATCTGAAGACAGCGCCGAACTCCACCGCCACCTCCATCCCCGGCGTGTTCGCGGCGGGCGATGTGGCCGATGATGTGTTCCGTCAGGCCGTGACGGCTGCAGGCCTTGGTTGCATGGCGGCGCTGGAAGCTGAAAAATACCTGGAAGGGCTGTCGCATCAGGCTAAGGTCGCCGCCGAGTAGAGCGGAGGTCCTGATGATCTGGAGCCGGATGGCGGCGCTTGTCGGCGCGCTCGTCGCGTTTGCGCCCACGCCGGAAGCGATGGCGCAGGGCGACCTGCGCAAATGCGCCAACACCGAATTCGCCGCGCGCACCGTGCCGCTGGGCGACTATGGCCCTTTCGCCGGAGCCAGCCTGAAGGCCGAGGACTATCACGACGTCAAAGGTCCGCGCTGCCGCGTGATCACCTTCTATCGCGTGCCCGCCGCCATCCCTGGCGCCACGACCCCGTCGCAGATACGGCGCGTGATGAAGGACTATGTCGGGAAGTCCGCCACGCCCTTCCTCGCCGCTCGCTATGTCGACGACAGCCGCGCCGCCAACTATGTCGAACGCTGGACCGATCAGGCCGCATGCCCCGCCCTGATCCCCGCGCTTGAAAAGCTCGAGCCGATCCTCGCTCCGAAGATCACCGGCGATGGCCCCTATCGCGACCTTGATGTCGCCGGCCCCGAGGGGCCCAATGTCCGCCTCTGGATGGCGGGGCAAGTCTACCCGCAAGCCAATGCCGACTTCACGTTGAACTACTCGCTTGACGGCGGTCACGGCACGGCGCTCGGCGCGTGGCTCGATGAAACACTCGCTGCGCTCGACGCCTGCTGGAAAACGGAAGCGCCCTCAATACCATGAGCAAAGCCGCCGCCTATGCCGCGTGGATCGCGAAGCTGAAGCCCACTGGCATCGAAGTCGTTCCCGGGCTTGCGACCGCACAGCCCGGCAGACTTGACGCACCCGATGTCAGGCCGGGCGAGCCGTTGCGCGCAGGCGGCTATGGCGAGGATCGCGGAATGTACACGCAGGCGCTCTTCGCGCCCGATGGCGAAGAACCCCGAACGGTTCATCTCGGCCTCGACGTCTTTGCGCCCGCAGGGACAGATGTGATCACGCCGCTCAGCGGTCGCGTTCACTCCTCACGCATCAACGACCAGGCGGGCGATTATGGCCCGACCATCATCCTCGAACACACGCCGGTTCCGGGCCTCACCTTCCACACGCTGTATGGCCATCTCGATCGCGACAGCCTGAAAGGGCTCAAGCCCGGCACGGCCTTCATGGCGGGCGAGAAGATCGCTGAGCTGGGAACCAAACGCGAGAATGGCGGATGGGCGCCGCACCTGCACTTCCAGGTGATCCTCGATATCGGCAACGCCAAGGGCGATTATCCCGGCGTGTGCAGGCGCAGCGAGAAAGACCACTGGCTGGCGATCTGCCCCGACCCTGCTCCGCTCGCTGGGGTCAAGGCTGGCGCCGCCCGAGGCTGAGGTCTAAGCTTTGTCTCACACGGCGGCAGACCGTAGGGGAGGAAGTCATGATCCGCACACTGGCGGCCCTCGCGGCCGCGGCCCTGCTTTGCAGCACAGCAGCCGCACAGACGCCCACGCCAGCAAGCCAGACAACGCCAGCCTTGATACCGGAGGAAGCGGCCTCGCTAGGCTGGATGCTGGGCACGCGCGTGCATACCAACGCCGATGGCAGCCAGACGTTCGAAGCCTTTCTCGGTCCCGTGAACGGCGTTGTAACCGGGACGGCGCTGACCGTGATGGGAGCTGACCACGCCTTCACCGAATACCATCGCATCGGCCCGAATGCGGATGGCGTTTATGGCCTCGATGTCGCCAATACACGCTCGGGCATGAAGTGGAGCTTCACGCCGCTGGAAAGCATCGAGCCGGGCAAGATCACGTTCCGCAGCGCCGATGGAAAGTTGATGATCAGCTACGCTTCGGACGGCGCGGGCGGTATCAACGCGCGAGTAGATCGCATCGGCGCGGACAAGAAGACAACGACGACGACCTGGGCGTTCAAGCCGATTGCTCAGTCCGTGATGGAGCCGGCGGAGCCGACTCACTGACCGCCTACTTCGCTGCGCCTACTTCGCCGCCATCGAGCGCAGCATCCAGGCGGTCTTCTCGGCTACCGCGACGCGCTGCGTCATCAGGTCGGCGGTCGCCTGGTCGCCGGCCTCCTCAGCAGCCTTCAGGGCGCCGCGCGCCGAGCGGGCCAGAAGTTCGTTGCCGCTGACCAGATTGGCGAGCATTGCTTCGGCATTGGGCACGCCCTTGTCGCCAGGCACTTTAGACTTGGCGCCGATCTCGGCGCCGAAAGGGGCGTATTCACCCAGCGAGCGAATGCGCTCGGCGATCAAGTCCAGCGACAGCCAGAGGTCGTTGTACTGTGTCTCGAACATGAGATGCAGCGTATTGAACATCGGGCCTTCGACGTTCCAGTGATAGCCGTGCGTCTTGCCATAAAGGCCGTAGGTGTCAGCCAGCACCTGCTCCAGCGCTGCGACGATCTTCTTGCGGGCCTTGGTTTCAATGCCGATGTCGATAGCCATGTGACGTCTCCGGGCTGTGCTTGGAGTAGATAAGTACGGCCTAAACGGTGGCAAGCCATACGTAGGTATGGCGCGCGCGGATGTCGCGGGGTGCAGCGCGATCAGGCTGCGGCAAGCACGCTTTCGAAGAGCTTCACGCCGTCATTGCCGCCTTCCTGGCCCGCCATCGCGCGCTCGGGGTGGGGCATCATGCCCAGCACGCGACCATTCTCGGAGAGGATGCCGGCAATGTCGCGCGCCGAACCGTTGGGGTTGCCGACATAGCGGAAGGCAACGCGGCCCTCGCCTTCCAGCCGGTCCAGCGTGGCGGTGTCGGCGAAATAGTTGCCGTCATGATGGGCGATTGGGAAGACGACCTCGCGCTGGTCCTTGTAGGCGGCGGTGTAGGCCGACGAGTTGGTAGCGATCGCCAGCGATTGCGGCCGGCAGCAGAAATTCAGCGAGGCGTTGCGCAGCAGGGCGCCGGGCAGCAGGCCCATCTCGGTCGCCACCTGGAAGCCGTTGCAGATGGCGAGAACATAGCCGCCGCGCGCCGCATGGGCCCGCACCGCATCGCCGATGGGGGACGCCGCCGCCATCGCGCCCGAACGGAGATAGTCGCCATAGGAGAACCCGCCCGGCAGCACGATGAGATCGAGCCCATCCGGCAGCTTCGCGTCCTTGTGCCAGACCATCGCCGGATCGCGGCCCGTGACCTGTTTCAGCGCCGTCTGCGCGTCACGGTCGCAGTTGGAGCCGGGGAAGACGATGACGGCGGATTTCATGGCTTGGCCCTTGGCGGTACGGCTTTCGGCGGGCCTCTAGCAGGTTTCGCCACGAGTCGCGAGGGCGCCCCGGGGCGTTGCGTTGACCCTGCCGACTCGCGGGCATAGCCTTCGGCAGCCAACCAAAAAGGGGATCGCCATGCGTCTCGCGCTTTCCGCAATTGTTCCCGTGCTCGCGCTCGCCGCGGCCGGCTGCGCCAACATCACGACCTACGAGACCGGGCTAAACGTCTGCTCCAGCGGCAACGGCACCGTAAAATCCGCCACGGTGGTAAAATCCAGCGGAGACCCCGCCGCGGATAAGTACGCCGTGGAACAAGTCGGGATGAAAGCCGTCTACGAGCCCAGCGAGCAACTCGTCTGCCGCCCCATGACCGTCGAACACCGCGTCGCTGGCTCGCACGAGAAGAGCTGACGTTACTTGTAGAAAATTACCCCTGCTCCCGCTGCGATCAGGGTGAAGCCTACGGCGTGTTTCCACGTCAGCGGTTCGCCGAGCACCCAGACGGAAAACCCGGCGAAGACGACCAGTGTGATCACTTCCTGCATCGTCTTCAGTTCTGCGGCCGAATAAACCGAATGGCCGATGCGGTTGGCGGGCACGGCGAGGCAGTATTCGATCAGCGCGATGCCCCAACTGGCAAGGATGACCCAGTGGAGTGGTGACTCCTTGAACTTCAGGTGGCCATACCAGGCCGTCGTCATGAAGACGTTGGAGCCGACTAGCAGCGCGATGGGCGCCCAGTGTGCGAATGTCATGGCGTTCCCATAAGGTTTGGCTCACCTGGATCGGCGCGACCTCCCGATTTTCGCCTGATTCCACCGGCAGTGAGATGCGCTATGATCCGCGAAAGGTAGAGGGCTAGATGAACAGGTTTGCAATTCTCGGCGTGGCGCTGGCGGCGGGTCTTGTCGGTTGCAACACGGTTTCCGGCCTCGGGAATGATCTGCAGATCCTCGGCGGAGCGGTGTCCAGCGCCGCTGCTGACGTCCAGTCGGGCCAGGGGGGCGGAGCGGACGCGGGACAGGCCCAGGCCGCCGCCTGTGCGCCGGACGCCCACGGGCGCGTGCAATCGGCCGATTGCGGCCCGCCGCCGCTCAACGCGCCGCCGACTGCGCCCACCGAACCGAAATAAGCTTCACAACGCACGCCTTGCCCAACCCTGCGCCGCCCGGATAGTCTGCGGCCAGGGGATCAGCTTCCTCAACCGACAATTTTAAGGGGACGAGACCATGCGCAAATTTCTGCTCGCCGTCATGATCGCCGCGCCGCTGCTGGCCGCCGCCTGCAACACCATCGCAGGCATCGGCGAAGACGTGCAGGCTGCCGGCAAGGCCGTATCGGACACGGCTGACGATACGAAGTAGGCGCAGCCGAACCCGTTCAGCCGATTTCGATCGCGTAGCGCTCGACGACTGTGTTGGCGAGCAGCTTCTCGCACATGTCCTTCACGCGCTTCTCGGCATCGGCTTTCGACAGCCCGTCGGCGAGATCGATCTCGATTGTCTTGCCGACGCGCACGCCTTCAACCTCGCCAAAACCGAGGCGGCCCAGCGCATCGCCCACGGCCTTGCCTTGCGGATCGAGCACGCCAGCCTTCAGCGAGACGTGGACTTTCGCTTTCATCGTGATCGCCTATTTGCCGTTACCGCCCGCGCAGCGGGCTACTTGCCGTTGCCAACCCGCGAAGCGGGTTACTTGCCACTGAAGGACAGGATCTCGGCCCCGCCCGCTTCCTTGATGATTCCGAGGCGCCGCGCAACCTCGGCGTAGGCCTCGGTAACGCCGCCCATGTCACGCCGGAAGCGGTCCTTGTCCAGCTTCTCGCCGGTCGTCATGTCCCACAAGCGGCATGAGTCGGGGCTGATCTCGTCGGCCAGGACGGTGCGCACCATCTCGCCCTCGAACAGGCGCCCGAACTCGACCTTGAAGTCCACCAGCTTGATCTGCGCGCCAGCGAAAAGCCCCGTCAGGAAATCGTTGATTCGCAGCGTCATCGCCAGGATGTCGTCGATCTCCTGGTGCGTCGCCCAGTTGAACGCGGTGATGTGTTCCTCGGTGACCATCGGATCGCCTAGCTCGTCCTTCTTGTAGCAGAACTCGATGATCGAGCGCGGCAGGGGCGTGCCCTCTTCAATGCCGAGCCGCTTGGACAGCGAGCCGGCCGCCACGTTGCGGCAGATCACTTCGAGCGGGATGATCTCGACTTCGCGGATCAGTTGTTCGCGCATGTTGAGCCGCTTCAGGAAGTGCGTCGGCAGGCCAATATTGTTCAGCTGAAGCATCACGAATTCGGAGATGCGATTGTTCAGCACGCCCTTGCCGTCCAGCACGGCGCGCTTCTCGTTGTTGAACGCGGTCGCATCGTCCTTGAAGTACTGGATCAGGGTGCCCGGTTCGGGCCCCTCATACAGGATCTTCGCCTTGCCTTCGTAGATCTTCCGGCGCTTGGCCATAATCGCGTCTCCTGGGCCGGAAAACGGATGGTCCCGTGTCCGACTCGTGTAGGAAGGGGCCTATTAGCCCATCCTGGACGGGACGTCGCGTATGCCGTCGTCGCGGGGGTGTTTTCCGCCCTTCCCAGAGGCTATATCGACGTGAGATGCACGGGGCGCAAGCGACCCAAGGGAGACGAAGTGTGAGCGGTTTCGACAAGCGTGAGCGGGCGGAAGAAGGGAAATTCGCCCTCGATCAGGAGCTTCGCTTCAAGGCGAATGCCCGCAGAAACAAGCTTCTGGGTCTCTGGGCCGCCGAAAAGCTGGGCAAGTCCGGCGAAGCTGCTGCCAATTACGCCACCGAAGTCGTAAAATCGGACTTCGAAGCCCCGGGCGATGAAGATGTTTTCCGCAAGGTAAAGGGCGATCTGGACGCCGCCGGCGTGGCGATTACCGACCACCAGCTGCAGCGCCAGATGGCCGAGCTGATGGAAAAGGCTGTCGAGCAGGTCAAATCCGAGAAAAAATAGCGGAGCCGTCCGCTATCCAGATTTACCAAACGATCCGCCCCGCCGCCTGGCCCGCATGCTGGTGGCGGGGTTTTTCGTGAGCGTGTTGCATGCCGGAACGGAGCGTGCCGCCGGCATGGTGAATACGTTTCGTAAAGCTGGATTACCGGCGACGACCCTTTCGTTAGCGACTCGCGTGCATCGTCACCCAGAAGATCGGCCCCCGCCGGTCTGGTCCGACCGGACGTCGCTTGTTCCGCCACTCCGACGGCGGACGCGCCAGAAGTCCCCCCTTGGCGCCCACGGGGTCCGGTTGGAGCGGCAGCGCAAGACCCCTCGCGCCGAGCTGCTCCGCCATCATGGCCTTGGGCCGGAGCTCGGGTGTGGGCTCCGGCCCAATTTTCATTCAGGCCTCGCCAAACACCCGCGCGAATATCACGTCGACCCCCTTGAAGTGGTAGTCGAGATCAAACATCTCGCCCAACTCCGCCTTCGTGAGCAGCTTCGAGACATCGGCATCGCCTTCGAGGTTGGCGAGGAAGTCGCCTTCCTTCCGGTTCGCATCGCGCCACACCTTCATCGCGTTGCGCTGGACCATGCGATAGGCGTCCTCGCGGCTCGCGCCCTTCTCCACCAGCGCCAGAAGCACGCGCTGCGAGTTGTGCAGGCCGCCGAGGCGGTTGAGGTTGGCCAGCATGTTCTCGGGATAGATCAGCAGGTTCTCGATCACGCCCGCGAGGCGGTTGAGCGCAAAGTCGAGATGGATGGTCGCGTCCGGCCCGATGCCGCGCTCCACCGACGAGTGCGAGATATCGCGCTCATGCCACAGGGCCACATTCTCCATCGCCGGCACAACCGACGAGCGCACAAGGCGCGCAAGGCCGGTGAGGTTTTCCGTCAGCACCGGATTGCGCTTGTGGGGCATGGCGGATGAGCCCTTCTGCCCTTCGGAGAAATACTCCTCGGCCTCCAGGACTTCGGTGCGCTGCAGGTGGCGGATTTCAGTAGCGATGCGCTCGATGCTGGAGGCGATGACGCCCAGCGCCGCAAAGTATGCCGCGTGGCGATCACGCGGGATGACCTGCGTTGAAACCGGTTCCACCGCGAGTTTGAGTTTCGCCGCGACCATCTCCTCGATACGCGGGTCAATGTTGGCGAACGTGCCGACGGCGCCCGAGATCGCGCAGGTGGAGATTTCCGCGCGCGCGGCCTCAAGCCGTTTCCTGCCACGCACCATCTCGGCGTAAAAGCCCGCGAGCTTCACGCCAAAGGTGGTGGGCTCAGCGTGGATCCCGTGGCTTCGGCCGATGGTGGGCGTCATCCTGTGCTCAAGCGCGCGCTTCTTCAGCGCCGCCAGCACACGATCCATGTCCTTCAGCAGTATGTCGCTCGCCCGCTGCAGCTGAACGGCCAGGCACGTATCCAGCACGTCGGACGAGGTCATCCCGAGGTGGAGGAAGCGGGCTTCCTCACCGACATGCTCGGCGACGGAAGTCAGGAAGGCGATGACGTCGTGCTTCACCTCACGCTCGATCTCGTCGATGCGCGCCACGTTGAAGCCGCCGCGCGCGCGGACTGCCTTTGGAACATTCGCCGGGATCATGCCGAGTTCCGCCATCGCCTCGGCGGCCAGCGTCTCGATCTCGAGCCAGATCGCGTAGCGCGTCTCAGGCTCCCAGATCGCAACCATTTCGGGGCGGGCATAGCGGGGGATCATGGGCGGCTCCGGCGACTGTGCGCAGGCTTTACGCCGCATTCCGGCCAATTGTCACCCGCCAGCAGGACGCAGTTTTGACACGGCGGCCGCCCACGCCCGATACTGGCCAACCACGGACAGGTGACCACTATGGGCGTTTCGATCGTTGAAGTGACGCCAGCCACCGCCAGGTTGTTGGAGAATGTCGATCCCGACGTGTTCGATCACGCCATTGATCCTTCCAGACTGGCGGCCTATGTGGCCGATCCCCTTCACGCCATGTTCGTGGCGGTGGAGGATTTTCTCGTCGTCGGACAGATTCGCGGCAGCATCCACCTTCAGCCGGACCGGGCGCCGGACCTCTACATCGACAATCTGGGAACGAGCCCATCCCGCCAGCGGCGTGGCATTGCGGCAGCAATGATCAGGGCCCTGATCGAGTGGGGCAAGGGGCAGGGATGCACCTTTGCCTGGGTGGCCACCGAAACCGACAATGCCGGCGCCATCGGCTTCTATGCCGCGCAGAACTTCACGCACGACACGATAGCGCTGTTTGCGCAGGAACTGGACTAGACGTTCAGCGCATATCCGGCGGAACGCACCGTGCGGATCGGATCATCCGCCCCGCCCTTGCTGAGCGCCTTGCGCAGGCGGCCGATATGCACGTCGACCGTGCGCGTCTCGACATAGACGTCCGAGCCCCACACGGCGTCGAGCAGCTGCTCGCGGCTAAACACGCGGCCGGGGTGCTGGATGAAATAGTCCAGCAGGCGGAATTCCGTCGGCCCGAGATGGATGTCGATGCCGCCGCGCGTGACCTTGTGGGCCGCCCGGTCGATCGAGATGTCGCCGACGACGACGACATCCTCGGCAAGCGCCGGACGGATGCGGCGCATCACGGCGCGGATACGGGCGGTGAGTTCAGACATGGAGAACGGCTTGGTCATGTAGTCATCCGCGCCGATATCGAGGCCGCGGATGCGATCGCTTTCCTCGGTGCGCGCAGTCAGCATGATTATTGGCAGGTTGCGCGTCGCGGCCTTCGAGCGTAGGCGACGGGCGACTTCGATGCCCGCGAGCTTGGGCAGCATCCAGTCGAGCAGGACGATGTCAGGCTGGCGTTCCTCGATAAGCAGGAGCGCCTCTTCCCCGTCGGTCGCTGTTGCAACCTCATAGCCTTCCTTGACGAGATTGTAGCGGATCAGCTCGACGAGCGGGGCCTCGTCCTCGACGATCAAGGCATAGGGCCGCGTAGCGGCGGCAGGGCGCATGATGGGGCGTTCCAGGTCAGTTGCTGTTGAGGGCATCGACTTTCGGCCTTTCGACGGGGAGTTGCTCGCCGGTAACGAGGAAGTGGATTTCCTCGGCAATGTTGGTGCAGTGGTCGCCGATCCGTTCCAGATTCTTTGCGACAAAGAGTAGATGCGCGCAGGCGGAAATCGTGCGCGGATCCTCAATCATGTAGGTGACGACCTCGCGGAACAGCGACTGGTAGTGTTCGTCCACTTCCTCGTCGCGCACCCAGACGCGGTTGGCTGCATCAGTTTCAAGTGCGGTATAGGCGTCAAGCACGCGCTTCAGCTGCGCGGTGACGAGGCGGCCCATGCGCGCGACGCCCTTGAGCGCGTTCACCGGCTCAATGCCCTCGATCAGTTTCACGCGCTTGGCGATGCTCTTGCCGAGATCGCCGATGCGCTCGAGTTCGGTGGCGATCTTCAGCGCGGAAATCGTCTGGCGCAGGTCACGCGCGAGCGGCTGGCGCAGGGCAAGAAGGCGGAGGATCTTCTTCTCGACCTCGACCTGCAGCTGGTCGATCTGCGGGTCGCGTGCGACCACTGTCTCGGCAAGTGCAAGATCGCGCGAGGCGATGGCCTGGATCGCGTCGGATAGCATGTCTTCAGCAAGCCCGCCCATGCGGGCAAGATCGCCGGAGAGTTCTTCCAGATCCTGCGAAAACGACCTGACTGTATGTTCTGTCATGTCTGTGCCTCCTCGGCGCACCCTACAGCGTTTCGGCCACTACCCGAAGCGTCCGGTGATGTAGTCCTGCGTGCGCGAGTTCTTGGGATTCGTGAAAACCGCCTCGGTCGGCCCCGTTTCGATAAGCTTGCCGAGATGGAAGAAGGCCGTCTGCTGCGAGACGCGGGCCGCCTGCGCCATCGAATGGGTAACGATCACAATACAGTAGTTCGACTTCAGCTCGTCGATCAGTTCCTCGACCTTGGCGGTCGCGATGGGGTCGAGCGCCGAGCAGGGCTCGTCCATCAGGATGATTTCCGGGTTCACGGCGATGGCCCGTGCGATCACGAGGCGCTGCTGCTGGCCGCCCGAGAGACTGGCGCCGGAGGCATTGAGGCGATCCTTGACCTCTTCCCACAGGCCCGCCTTGCGCAGCGAGTCTTCGACGATCTCTCGCAGCCGGTCGCGCGAGGACGCCGTGCCATGCAGGCGGACGCCATAGGCGACGTTCTCGAAGATTGACTTGGGGAACGGATTCGGTTTCTGGAACACCATCCCCACCTGCGCACGCAGGAGTACAGGATCGACCGACTTGTCGTTGACGTCCATCCCGTCGATCTCAATGCGGCCCGTGACGCGGCAGCCGGGGATCGTGTCGTTCATGCGGTTGATCGACCGCAGGAAGGTGGACTTGCCACAGCCCGACGGGCCGATCAGCGCGGTGACGGATTTTTCCGGCATGTCGAGCGAGACGTCGAACAGCGCCTGCTTGTCGCCGTAGAAGACCGATACGGCCTGAGCCTTGATCTTGGCGTCGGCGCCGGCCGGGGCCCGCCGCGTTGCGGTCGCTGTGTCCATGCGGAGAGAGGGCATCGGGTCCATCCGGCTCATCTCCAACTCCGGTGGACAGGATGGTTTTCGCATAGCCCCGCCCCTGCCACGGGGCGGTCTGAGGAAACCATCTGCTTGAACATCTGACGCCCAGCCGTCTTTACGCTTCCCGTCATTTAGGGGCGGATTGTGACAGTCCTGCAAAACGGAACCGAAGAGTCCCCGCGACATCGTGGAAGGCTCCCTGGAGCGCGGCCTGTCCTGTGGATAAACACCCCATTGACGCATCGGCGCCCGGGGCTGATTGCATTTACACCCTGCTCTCGACGTGGTTTCTGCGGGTTTTGGCCGATTTTCGGCAGGGAATTACGAAATGGCAGCCCGTCTGAGCCTTTCCGACTACGATATGAACGCTGAAAGGGGATTTCTTTGCGCATACGATGCAGCGGATGTGCGCCTGCCAGCGGAACTCGCAGCGCCCGAGGAAGCCGCCCGTGACCTGCCGAAGACGCTGCTGACGGGCCGGGTCCGGACACATCTGGCCAGCCTGCCAGTGTTGGACCTTAGAGCTTTCTGCGACGAGGCGAGCGATGGCCAGCTCCGCGCCGCCATGGTCCGCTACTCTTTCATGGTTCAGGCCTATGTCTGGGGCGAGCCCGAGGCGCCCACCTCTCTTCCCGCGCCGCTGGCCGTGCCGATGTGGGCGCTAGCCAAGCGCCTCGGCCAACAGCCGCTGCTGCCCTACTCGGCCTATGTGCTCGACAACTGGGACCGGTTCGATCGCGCTGGCCCGATCAGCCTCGACAACATCTGGATGATCCAGAACTTCCTCGCCGGTCAGGACGAGGCGTGGTTCGTACTCGTCCACGTCGCCATCGAGGCGCGCGCCGGATCAATGCTCGCCGAAATCCCGGCGATCATCGAAGCTGTTGCGAACGGCGACGCCAAAGCCGTCGAGCAGGGCCTCGCGCGTTGCGCAAAGGTCTGGGAAGATGTGAACGCGATCTTCGACCGCATGCCCGAGCGCTGCGATCCCTACATCTACTTCCACCGCGTGCGGCCCTACATCCACGGCTGGAAGGACAATCCCGCCTTGGGCGCCGGCCTCATTTACGAGGGCGTCGCCGAGACGGGCGGCAAGCCGCAGGCCTTCCGCGGCCAGACCGGATCGCAGTCGACCATCGTGCCTTCAATGGACGCCCTGCTCGGCATCGGCCACGCGGCCGACCCGCTGCGCACTTTCCTCGACGAGCTGCACATCTATCGCCCACCCGCACACCGCACCTTCGTCGACAAGGTGCGCGCCATGTCTGAGGTGCGGGGCTTCGTGCAGGCTTCAGGCGACACAAACCTGCGCGAGATCTACAACACTAACGTACGCGCGATCGCACGCTTCCGCACGCGCCATCTCGAATACGCCGCCAGCTACATCAACAAGCAGGGCAAGGACTCCGCCGGCAACGACACGGATGTCGGCACCGGCGGCACGCCCTTCATGAAATATCTGAAGAAGCACCGCGACGAGGCTGAACAGCATCTGTTGTAGGAAGCCGCGCGGTCATGACGCCATCTCGCCTTCGCGGCGACAGCGCTGCTGGCCAAAGCGAAAACCCTGCAAGCAGAACGGGCCGGAGCTTCACGGCTCCGGCCCGTATCTTTTCAGCGCCGCGAAGGTTCTAGCGCGCCGCCACGTCCTTCGCCAACCGCTGTTCGAGCGTGCCGATGTCGCGCGTGGTGAACTGGGCGATCACTTTCTTCGCTTCGATCACGGCTGCATCCGTTGTCGTCTCGCCGGACTGGATCTTGTCAGCCAGCTCGAGCAGCGGCGTGTAGATCGGCTCGGGCTCTCCCTTCACGGTCAGGCCAAACGTCGTCCCCGGCGTTTCGAATTTCGACCATTCTGCCCGCACGGCGGCCCAGAAATCCTTCGTCGCGTTCCAGTAGTCGAGCGCGACGTTCGCGTCGAAGTCGGCATAGTGGCGATAGGTGTTCACGCCCTGCTCGCGCGCGATGATCGCCTGCTTGCCGTCGATCAGCGCCAGCTTGGAATTGTCCTGCTCGTGCACCCAGCCGTCCCAGGTGATGGCGTGACGGTTCACCGCCAGCACGCCGTAATAATCCTCGCGCACCGTGGCCTCGCGGCGCGGCAGCGGCCGCAGCTCGGCCGGCGGCGTCCAGGCCGAGATACCGTTGGAATGATCCCAGACGCCCAGCGCGCCATAGCGTGGCGAGTCTTCCACCTGATAAACCGTCTGCGACCATTTCCCTTCGCGCTCGGCTGCGGGGATCACGCGGTTCTCCCACGCATTGCCGCCGATGAAGATCAGCACGCTTTCCGGCTCGTAGCGCCAATCCTGTCGCCAGTGCTTGATCGGGAATTTCTCCTCGCCCGCTTCGACGACCAGGATGTGCTGCAGGCTGATGAAATCGCCACGGTCCTCGATCACGCGCACGACCTCATAGCCGCCCGAGCGGCTGGGCTCCTTGACCCTGTAATCCTTGAGGAAGGAGACAGTCTCGGTAAAGTCGAAGCGCACGCGATAATCGCCAGCCATCGCCAAAATCGCCTTGCGATCCAGCTCAAAGCTCGCCTGCTCGCCCGCGCTCATCGCCGCCGGCCGGGCGCCAGCCGAGGCGGTGGGCGCCGTTGCGCAGGCCGACATCAGGGCAGCCGCGCCGATGGCGACTGCTGCTAGCCAAAGCTTCCGTCCGGTCCTCATCGCGCAACACCCTTCGTTTCTTGATCAGGCTTCCGACTAATCTTCTTGAAAATGACTTGCAAGTGCAATTCGGGGTGGTATTGCGAATTGTTCGCAACATTTGGGATTCGTCATGCCCCTGCTCGTTCCGGTCCGTCCGCCGCTTCGTATGCGCAAGTCCCTTCCGGTCGCGTGCATGTTCACCGTGGCCATGATCGCCGCCAGCAGCAGCAGCGCGGTCGCGGACACAAGCTATCTACGGCCTAATCTTTTCACCACGGCGAATGCAAACCTCGTGACGGTGCAGTCCTCATTCACCGAGGACTTCTCGAACCCCGCGGTCGCCGTGAAGTCTGATGCGTGGACCGTTGTCGGACCCGATGGCGCGACATCGACGTTCACCGCGAGGCAGGAATTCACGCAGGTCACCATCCTTGAAGCCGCAACGCCGAATGCTGGCACCTATCGCCTCTCCACCGGCGAGCGCCTTGGCCGCATAGGCCCACAGATTCTGGTCGACGGCGTGTGGCAGCCCTTTGCACCGGGTCGCGAGATTCCCGCTGGCGCACAGACGCGCCAGAGCCAGACGGCGACGGTCGCCGACGCCTATGTTACGCGCGGCGCGCCCACGCGCGCTCCGGTGGACGCCGTCATCGGTGCGCTTCAGCTCAAGCCGACGACGCATCCCAACGACGTCTATCTCGACAGCGGCTTCAGGTTCACCGTGCTGCTCAACGGCAAGCCCGTAGCGAACCAGCAGGTCGAAGTCTGGCGTGAAGGCGGTGCCTACGAAGAACCTGCTTGGCGCAAGCAAGTTAGCTCCGCTGCGGACGGAAGCGTTGCGCTCACCTTCGACAAGCCGGGCGTCTACCTGATCTGGACACGGCTCTCAGCCGACGCGCCCGCGGGCGCCGCCACGCCCGTGCGGAGCTACACGACGTCTCTCACCCTCGAAGTTCAGCCCTGATCTGACGAGCGCGGAAGACGTCGCTCTCCCCGCCTCTCGGTCCCTTGGGCCAATTCCAGACTTTCCATGCGAATGCGATGCATTCTCCTTCATAAGGACCTCCTGACGATGCGCTTCCAACTGATGGCCGGCACCGTGATCACCACCGCAACGCTGGCGCTGAGCGCCTCGCCAGCCGTGGCGCAGTCTGCTCCTGCGCCGATCGACGAGACGATTGAAGACAACGGCCGCGACGTAGTTACGGTCACCGCAACGCGCCTCGAGCAGCGCGCCGATGAGACGCCGGCGACAGTCTCGGTCATCTCGGCAGAGACGATCGAGGACGAACTCGTCACCGACATCAAGGACCTGATCCGCTTCGAGCCTGGCGTCTCCGTGCGCAACTCCCCGGGCCGCTTCGGCGCCGCGCTGGGCTCCACTGGACGCGATCGCAATGCCGGCTTCAACATCCGCGGCCTCGAAGGCAATCGCGTGATGATGCAGGTGGACGGCGTCCGCATTCCCGACAGCTACGCCTTCGGTCCCACGGTGAACGGCCGTGGCGACTATGTCGATCTCGACCTGCTGAAGTCCGTCGAGATCATCCGCGGTCCTGCATCCGCGCTGTATGGATCGGACGGCGTTGCCGGCGCGGTGAGCTTCATTACGCGCGATCCGGATGACCTCGTGCAGGACGGACGCAATTTCGGCATCCGCGCCCGCAGCGCCTATGCTTCAGCCGACGACAGCCTCGCGAACTCGATCATTGCCGCCACCAGGGCCGGCGACTTCTCCGCCATGCTCGCCTACACGCGTCGTGACGCAAGCGAACAGGAGAATCAGGGCGAGAACGATGTGGTGGGAGGAACGCGCACGACGCCCAACCCGACCGACATCCAGTCCGACGCCTATCTTGCCAAGTTAGTCTGGGCCCCGGGTGACATCCATCGCTTCCGCCTCACCTACGACATGTCCGAAAGCGTTGTGACGGCGGACGTTCTCTCGGGTCGTACGGCGAGCGTGCTGCAATTGCTGGCCGAGGACACAACCGACCGCACGCGCTGGAGCTTCGACCACGAGATGGATCTGGGCGACGGCTTGTTCCGATCGGCCAAGTGGGCAGTTTACACGCAGGACTCCAACACACGCCAGTTCACGTTCGAAGACCGCACGCCCACCGTCGATCGCACGCGCGACAACTATTTTGACAACGAGGTGTGGGGCGCCAACGGCCAGCTGGAAATGGCGTTCGACACGGGCTGGGCCAGCCATCGCATACTCGCCGGGGCCGATTATTCGGAACTGGAACAGGACGGCATCCGCTCGGGTACTGTGCCCACGCCGCCGGACGTGTTCCCGACGCGCGCCTTCCCGCTGACCGAATACTCCGTGACCGGGGCCTTCATCCAGGACCAGATCTCGCTGCTCGATGGCACGCTCACCCTCCATCCCGTGCTGCGCTACGACTCATACGAACTGACTCCGAAGGCCGATCCGCTCTACCCGACCACTGTGCCGATCGCGCCATCGGACGGCAGCAAGGTCACCCCGCGCCTTGGCGTCGTCGCCTGGCCCACAGACTGGATCGGCGCGTTCTTCAACTACGCCCAGGGCTACAAGGCCCCCGAGCCCAGCCAAGTGAACAATGCCTTCTCGAACCTCGCCTTCGGGTACACCTCGCTCCCCAATCCGAATCTGAAGCCCGAGACAAGCGAATCGTGGGAGGGCGGCATCCGCACGCGCGACCTCGATTTGTTCGGCGGGCAAGTGTCGGGCGAAATCCTCGCCTTCGTCGCAGACCACGAAGACTTCATCTCGCAGCAGGTTGTGTCGGGCTCATTCACACCGAGCGACCCGGCAGTCTACCAGTATATCAACCTCACAGCCGTCTCGATTCATGGCGTCGAAGCAAAGGCAAATGTCGCGTGGGACAATGGCTTCGGCTTCCGCGTTGCCGCTTCATTGGCGGAGGGTGATGTGCGCGGGACACCCAACACGCCGCTGCAGAGCATCGACCCATACAAGCTCGTCGCCGGTCTCACCTTCGACGATCCTTCGGGCGTGTTCGGCGGCCAGCTGATCGCTACCCATGTGGGCCCGAAAGAAGCCGCGCGCATCGCACAGAACACCAACGCCTCCCCCGCCGACGACCTGTTCAAGACGCCATCATTCACTACGCTTGACCTGACGGCCTACTGGAACATCACCGATTGGGCCGCACTGCGCGTTGGCGCATTCAACCTGACTGACGAGAAATACTGGTGGTGGGGAGATGTGCGCGGCGTCGCCGCGACCTCGGCCATCGTCGACGCCTACTCGCAGTCGGGATCGAACTACTCGGCTTCGCTGACCTTCAGGTACTGAGTCTTGGGCGGGGAGCGCGCCGGACCCGATCAGCCGGCTCCGGCGCGTTGAGCCATTGGCAGCACCACGCCGAAGGCCGAACCACGGCCCGGTTCGCTTTCGACCAGAAGATCGCCGCGATGGCGCTGGACGACGTGTTTCACGATAGCCAGACCCAGTCCCGTCCCCGGTCGCAATCCGCGACCGGGGTCGACGCGATAGAAACGCTCGGACAGGCGCGGGAGGTATTGCCGTTCGATCCCGGGCCCGGCGTCCGTCACGCGCAGCGATGCGCTTGTCCCGCGCGCTGGACCGGGCGAGGCCACGATGGACATGTGTCCCGCGTCTTCCCACTGGCGCCCGGCACGCGCGGAAGCGCCGTCTGGCGACATGCCTGCAGCCAGATCAACCTGCACGACCCCCTTGTCATCGGAATACTTCACGGCGTTGTCGACAAGGTTCTGGACAACCTGAGCCAGCTCATCGCGTACACCCATGACAATCACAGGATTGTCCGCACCGGTGACACGAACCTCGACGCCGCGTTCGGCCGCCACCGGCTCCATCGCATCGACCACTTCACGGACCACATCGGCAAGGTCGGTCTCGCCTTCGGGCGGACGATGTTCCACCAGTTCGATGCGCGAAAGCGACAGCAGGTCGCTGATCAGACGCCGCATGCGATCAGCCTGCCCCTGCATGATCTCGAGAAAGCGGTCGCGCGCTTCAACATCGTCGCGCGCGGGCCCCCGCAGCGTCTCGATGAATCCCGAAAGAGAAGTCAGCGGCGTGCGAAGTTCATGGCTCGCGTTGGCGAGAAAATCCACGCGGGCGAACTCCGCGCGCTTGATATCGGTGAGGTCATGCATGCTGACCAGAACGCCCACACCGAGCGGGGCCGCCACGCACGAGAAGTAACGATCAGTTTCGGCGCGTTCGACAAACTCAAATCGTTGTGGACCTCCACCACGCCTGACGGCGGTAACGGCATCAAGAAGCTCCGGGCGTCGCACAACGGCGCTGAGGACAGGGTCGGCGACGACGAAACGAAACTGTTTGCGCGCAGCGGTGTTGGCGGCTTCCACCTTTCCCTGTGCATCAATGTACATGGCCGGTTCGGGCAGAGCCTCGATCAGATCGCGGCGGAACAATTTTTCCTGGGTAAGCCGGGTCTGGGTCGCTGCGGCGGCGGCGTTGGCTTCGTCATTCTGGGCAGCGGCCGCGGGATCGACCGTACCGTAATACCAGACCACGCAGAACGTGAGCATTGCGACGATCGCGAAGACGCCGCCGGCCCAACTCGTTTGACCCGCGATGACGAGAACCACCACCACGCCGATGGCGACGGCTGCAATCGTCGCCATGTCGCGTGCGCGGCCACGGAAGACCGCCGAATGGCGACCGGGGCGGCCCGACTTCTCTGGTGAACTCGTCATGGCTGACCGTCTACGTCGACAACACTGATTTGTCTTGCTTTTCGTGTGACAGTAGACAGCGTGCTTATTGTTTTGCGATAAGAAACATTGACAGCATTGGCCCGCTGGGACAAATCGTGCCGGTCGCCAGCCCTGCTGGCAGAAACCTTTCCAGAGGCGCCCTTCATGCGAGTGAAACTGCTACTGGCCGCGTCCGCGGCCGCCCTTCTTGCCGCTTGTACGAGCGTTGCGGTGAATGCCCCCGCCCCGGCCATCGGCGAGTTCGGCGTCGACCTTGGCAATCGCGACCAGGCCGTGAAGCCGGGCGACGATTTCTTCCGCTACGCCAACGGAACGTGGCTCAAGACCTTCCAGATGCCAGCAGACAAGTCGCGCTTCGGCGCCTTTGACGAGCTGGGCGAAAAATCCGAGCACGACGTCAAGGCGATCATCGACGGCTTCGCGACCAGCAAGCCGGCTCCCGGCACCAGCGTGGCCAAGGCGGCTGACTTCTATGCCAGCTGGATGGATGAAGCGACGCTTGAGGCGCGCGGCATCGAACCACTGAAGCCGTACCTAGCGCAGATCCATGCGATCAGCGATCGCGACGGCCTGCTGAAGGTGATTTCGCAGCCGTGGGCGGCATCGCCCTTCAGCATCGGCATCGAAGCCGACGTCGCCGATCCGACGCGCTACGCCGTCTGGGGTGCGCAGGGCGGCCTCGGCATGCCCGACCGCTCCTACTACCTGGAAGACACCGAGAAGTTCCAGCAGTACCGCGCGGCCTACAAAACCTATGTCACCGCCATCTTCCAGCTGCTCGGCGATACCAACGCCGCCGCCTCGGCCGATACCGTGATCGCGTTCGAGACGGAGATCGCCAAGGGCCACTGGACGCCCGAACAGCTGCGCGTGCCGGATCAGGCCTTCAAGGCGATGGACGCTGCCGCCTTCCAGGCGCTGGCTCCAAACATCGATATCAAGGCGTTCGCAGCCAATGCCGGCGTGTCGAGCCTGTCGAACATGGTGGCCTATGGCGACACCGCCATCACCGCCGGCGCCAAGCTGGTCGACTCGCAGCCGCTTGATGTGTGGAAGAAATATCTCGCCTTCCACATCGCATCGGACAACGCGACTTTCCTCACCAAAGCCTTCGACGATGCTTCGTTCGCATTCTTCTCGAAGACGCTGCGCGGCGTAACCGCCAAGCGCGACCGCTGGAAGCGCGGTGTGAACCTGCTCGACAACAATATGGGTGAAGCGCTGGGCGAGGCTTATGCCGCGAAATTCTTCCCGCCGGAAAACAAGGCGAAGATGGAAGAACTGGTTGGCAACCTCAACTCGGCCCTGAAGTCGCGCATCGAAACACTTGAGTGGATGGACGCGCCGACCCGCGCCGAAGCGCTCAAGAAACTCGCCAACTTCGAGGTCCGCGTCGGCTATCCGAACAAGTGGCGCGACTACTCGGCGCTGCAGATCGACAAGGGCAAGCTGTTCGAGAACGTGATGAACGCTCGCAAGTTCGAGTGGAATCGCCAGATCGCACGCCTCGGCAAACCGGTTGATCGCGAAGAGTGGGGCATGAACGCGCAGACCGTGAACGCGTCCTACAACCCGCTGATGAACCAGATCACCTTCCCTGCCGGCATCCTGCAACCGCCCTTCTTCGACGTGCACGCCGACCCGGCGGTCAACTACGGCGCCATCGGCGCTGTGATCGGCCACGAGATCGGCCACGGCTTCGATGACCAGGGTTCGGCCTTCGATGACATGGGCGTTCAGCGCAACTGGTGGTCGCCGGAAACGCGGGAACGCTTCCTGGCCAAGACCTCGGCGCTGAATGCGCAGTACGACAAGTACTGCCCCTTCCCCGACGCCTGCATCAGCGGCGCGCTGACGACGGGCGAAAACATCGGCGACCTCGGCGGCCTGATCATGGCTTACACCGCGTACAAGCAGTCGCTTGGCGGCAAGGAAGCGCCTGTCATCGCCGGGCTCACCGGCGACCAGCGCTTCTTCCTGTCGTGGGCGCAGGTCTGGCGTTCCATGGGCCGCGAGGACGACACCCGCCAGCGCCTCGCCACCGATCCGCACTCACCGCCGGAATACCGCGTCAACGGCGTCATGCCGAACATCGACGCCTGGTATGCGGCGTTTGACGTGAAACCCGGCGACAAGATGTACATCCCGCCGGCCCAGCGCGTTCGCATCTGGTAGGCGCGACACTGAATTGAACACATTGCGGCCGTCGTTTCGCTCTGAAACGGCGGCCGTCTTGCTTTCGTTGGCTTGACTTGGCCGCGGCGCCGGAAAGACTTGGCCACAGAGCATTTTCGGGGGATCGCCTTGTCATCAGCGCGCATCAGGTTTCTTGCCACGGCAACCGCAGCGCTGTTCGCGCTGACCGGCTGCGTCTCGGCGCTGGTCGAGCCGGCGCCAGTCTCGCTTCGGCAGGAGCAGCAGCGCGCGGGCGTAAACTCATCTCAACCCGCTCGCAATCATCCGGCCGGCGACGACTTCTATCAGTTCGTGAACAAGGACTGGCTCGCCGCGAATACCCTGCCGGCCGACAAGGCCTCCATCGGTGCGGCCGAAGAACTCTCCGAACAATCCGACCGCGACGTGCGCACGATGATCGAGGAGCTGGTCGCATCGCACCCGGCGCCGGGAACTGTCGAGCAGAAGATCGCCGATCTCTATTCCGCAGCGATGGACGAGGCCGGCATAGAGGCGCGCGGCATCGAGCCCCTGAAGCCGCACCTTGCCCGCATCCGTGCGGTAAAGTCGATCGACGACCTCATGAGCCTCATGGGCGTCATTGGCTACAACTCCCCTATCGGCGCCGGCGTCGCGCCCAGCCCGGCGGACCCCGACCGCAACGCCGTGTGGGTCTCGCAGGCCGGCCTCGGCATGCCGCATCGCGGCTACTATCTCGACGAGACGGACATGATGGCGGACCTGCAGGAGGGCTATCGCGAGTATGTCGCGACGATCCTGCGCCTCATCGGCAACGAGAATCCCGAGGATGGCGCACAGCGCATCTACGATCTCGAATACGCCATCGCCGAAATGCAAGTCGACGAAGACCGATCGCTGAGCGCGGACGAGTCGATGCGCTCCATGACCTATGCCCAGCTCAAGGCCTACGCCCCGGAGTTCGACTGGGATCGCTTCCTCGGAGAAGCTGGGCTGGCCGGCGGTGACCTCTATGTCGTGATGGACCAGACAGCCGTGGCCGACCTTGGCGATCTCGTGCACGATTTCCCGATCGAGGACTGGAAACTCTGGATGGAGTTCCACATCGCGCACGAATTCGCCGCCTACCTGCCCAAGGCGTTTGCTGATGCATCCTTCGATTACTATTCGCGCCAGCTGGCCGGCGTCACCGAACAGCCCGAACGCTGGCAGTTCGCGGTCGGCATCGTGAACACGCACCTGGGCGATGCAGTGGCCCAACTCTACGTGAAGCGCCACTTCCCCGAATCGGACAAGCAGCAGGTTGAAGCCATCGTCGGCAACATCCGCACAGCCTTCGAGACGCGCATGCGCTCGCTTGAATGGATGGACGACCAGACGCGCGCCGCCGCGCTCGAGAAGCTCTTGGCTCTGCAGGGCATGATCGGCTACCCCGATACGTGGCGCGACTTCAGCAAATACTCCGTCGAGCCCGGCAAGCTGGTCGAGAACATCTACGCCTCCTATGAGTTCGAATGGCGCGAGCAACAGCGCGATCTCGCCAAGCCGGTAGATCGCACGCGCTGGCCGACACATGCCCACATCGTCAACGCCTTCTACAATCCGCTGGGCAACACCTTCGTCTTGCCCGCCGGCATCCTGAAGCCGCCCTACTTTGATCCGAACGCAGACCCTGCCGCCAATTATGGCGGCATCGGCGCTGTGATCGGCCACGAGATGAGCCATGGCTTCGACGACCAGGGCCGCCAGTTCGACGCCTCTGGCCGCACGTTCAACTGGTGGACCGAAGAAACCGACGAACTCTT
The DNA here is from genome assembly GCA_002483135.1 of Hyphomonadaceae bacterium UBA7672. GTDB lineage: Bacteria > Pseudomonadota > Alphaproteobacteria > Caulobacterales > Hyphomonadaceae > UBA7672. The sequence goes on from DLHI01000015.1 coordinate 94,752, forward strand.
CGTCGCCAAGACCAACCGGCTGATGCGGCAGTACAACGGCTATTGCCCGTTCCGCGATGCATGCGTGAACGGCCTTGGCACGCTTGGCGAAAACATCGGCGACCTTTCCGGCCTCGAGATCGCCTACGCTGCCTACAAGCTGTCGCTGGGCGGCAAGGAAGCGCCGGTCATTGGCGGGCTGACGGGAGACCAGCGTTTCTTCGTGGCCTATGCCGCCACCTATCGCGACAAGGTGCGCGAGGAGATTGCCCGCGCCATGCTGGAAGGCGACAGCCACTCCCCCAGCCGCTATCGCGTCAACGGCGTCGTGCGGAACATGGACGCCTGGTATGCAGCATTCGACGTCAAGCCCGGCGACCGGCTCTATCTCAGCCCCGCCCAGCGCGTCCGGATCTGGTAAGCATTTAGCCAACCGGCTTTGCGTCAGGCCGCGCAAGCGTGTATGCGCGCGGCGTTGAACCATTGCCGGACGCCTTATGTCGATCCCTGAATTCACCCGCTATGCGCGCGAGGCAGCCGCCGCCATCGGCGCGACATTCGAGGATCTGGACGGGGGGCGTGGCTATCTCTGGCGCGTCTCGCGCGGGGGCCGAAGCGTGCTTGGCGGCGGCGGAGGCGTGTGCGCCTATCCGATCAACAGCGCTGTCGCCTACACGATCTCTCGCGACAAGTCTCACACCAAGTCGGTCTTGTCCGCCGCTGGCCTGCCATTCATACCCGGGGGCCTCTTCTTCGCGCATACGCTGCGCGTGGCGCTGCGCGACCACGGACGCGAAGTCGCCGACGCGGTTGTCTTTGCCGAGCAACTAGGCTTGCCCGTCTTCTGCAAGCCGAATTTCGGGTCGCGCGGAGACTTCGCCGAGATCATCACTAGCACCGAGCGTTTGCTCGACTACGCCTCGCGCATGGCGCCACATCACGAGAGCTTCCTCGTCGAGCCGCTGATCCGCGCGCCTGAGCATCGCGTGTTGGTTATGGATGGCCGCGCGATCTTCCATTCCGCCAAGGCGAACCCCGCCGTGATAGGAGATGGACGCACGACCGTCGTTGATTTGCTGGCCCTGCACGACGCTTCACGGCTGGCCGCAGGCGTTTCGCCCAGCATGGTCGCGGGCCACGCGCCCGACTATGTTCCGGCCGAAGGCGAGCGCATCGCCCTGCTCGGTCGCCGCAATCTCTCCGCCGCCGGCGGGATTGAGACGGCGAGCGAAGAGGCGCCGCCCAGCCTTGCGGCGCTCGCCGTGTCGGCTGTGGAGGCGCTCGGCCTCAGAATCGGCGCCGTCGACCTGTTTGACCTTTCCAGCGCGGCCGATTCCACCGATCCTGTAGTCATCGAGGTCAACGGCAATCCTGGCCTGCGCACGCTTGAACTTGCAGGCCGAGGCGATCTCATCCACGCAATCTGGACGTCGATGTACGAGGAATGCCTTAGCTGATGTTCGGTCTGCCGAAATTCGGAAACGGCATCGGCCTGCACCGCATGGAGCAGTTCATGCAGGCGCACCGGATCGACCGCGCCGCGCTTGCACGCAAGTCAGTTGTCGTAACGGGCACGAACGGCAAGGGTTCGACAGCGCGCTTCATCACATCGGCCATCGAAGCGGCGGGCCTGCGCGTCGGTTGCTTCACCTCGCCCCACCTGTTCGACGTGCGCGAGCGCTTCACCATCGGCGCAGACATGATCCCCACTGAAGCCTTCGAGCGCCACAGCGCCACCGTGCTGGCCTTCAACCAGTCGCGCCCCGAAGACGACCGTATCGGCGCATTCGAATTCCTGTTCCTCGCCGCACTGCTGTGGTTCCAGGAGGAACGCCCCGACGCCATCGTCTGGGAAGCTGGCATTGGCGGCCGTTACGATCCCGTGCGCGCGGTGCGCGCCAGCGTCTCTGTGCTGACCTCCATTGAACTCGAGCACACCGAACTGCTCGGCTCGACGGAGGAACTGATCGCCTACGACAAGATCGACGCCGTGGCGCCGGGCGGATGCGTGGTCCTTTCGCCATCGATCCCCGAGAAGCTGGCGACACGCATCGCCGCCTTCGCCGGCCTGTCGGGCAAGGCGACCTTGCCCGCGCTGGCCAGCCGCCGTCTCGGCGCCGTCACCAACCATCCCAAAGGCGCACGATTCACCTACGGCTTCACCGCCACGACGCCCGAGGCGGATCATCTCGTGAAGCTGAAACTCGCGGGCCGGCACCAGGTCGACAACGCCGTCACGGCGCTGCGTGCTGCGGAGGTCTGGCTCGGCCTCAAGCCTGAAGAAAATGCCGAACGGCACATCACGATGCTCGGCGCCCTGCGGCAGACGACATGGCCGGGCCGCCTGCAGAAGGTAGCGGAGAGCCCGGAGCTCTGGATTGATGTCGGCCACACACCCTGCGCGCTCGAAGCCGTGACGCGCACTTTCCAGGAGTTCACGCCTCGCGAAAAGACGCTGGTGGTGTTCGGCGTCTCCGGCGCCAAGGAAGTTGCTGCAATCTCGCGCACGGTCGCCGCACGCTTCGACCACTTCATACTGACACGCGCCTTCAAGGCCGGGGCGGAGGTGGCGCAGTTCGATGCAATCTTCCGCGAAGCCGCTGCCGACGTCACGATCGCCGCCGACACCATCGAAGCCGCCCGCCTCGCCCGCGACCGCGCGCATCGCGATGGCCTTTCAGTACTCGCCATCGGCGGTCTCTTCCTCGCCGCCGAAGTGCAGCGCGCCTGGGAAGGCGGCGATCCCCGCGAGATCGAATTCCTCTAGCCTCACCCTAGTAGTGATCCGTGTAGGTCCCCACCCGGCAGGTATAGCCCCCAGGCGGCGGCGTTAGCTTGAAGGCCTTCGGATCAGTACCCTTGGGATGCGACGCCATCGTCTGCAGCGCCCACAGGTTGAACGCATCGCGGTTCACGGAAGGCCAGCGATGGCCATGTGTGCCTGAACAGGCGACGTGCACCACATTGGGCAGCGAGCTGAAGTAGTTCGCGCCTGCCTGGGTCGACGGCCGGTAGTCGGCGCAGAAGCCGATGGGTGGGCCGCAATCATAGGTATCCGGCGCGCCGCCCCACATGGTGATGACGACCAGCGAGTCGAGTTTCGCCGGCAGCGGATGCGGCCCGATCCGTCCCTGGTGGATTTTCGTGGGCGCCGCGCGTACCGCCTCGACCGCGTCCTTGAACGCCAGCGGCGAGCCGTCGTCATTGGTGATGTACCATTCTCCCGACAGCGGCATGCCGCCCGCCCAGAAATCCGAATTGTAGGTGAGCACGCGATTGGTCAGCGTGCCGCCGGCGGAGATGCCGCCGAGATAGAGCCGCTTAGCATCAAGCGTATACTTCGTGCCGACGCAGCGCACCATATCCTCGAGGAATTGCGAGTCGGGGCCTGCGTCCGTTTTCCACTTCTCCCCTCCCGCATTGGCCGCGCGGCCATCATTCCACGGCTTCCAGTTCCAGCCGTTCGAACCGGGCCCATCGCATTCCTTGAAGCCGATGTCGGGGTTCTGGTCCGCGCACTGGCGCACCGGACCGATCACCATGAAGCCATGCTCGGCCAGCTTCGCATTGTTGCCCGAACGCTCGACAAACAGGTTGGCGTTGGCGGACTCCACCGTTCCCGACGTCGGCACCCAGACCGGCGCAGGACCAGTCGCGCCCTTCGGAGGCACAACGATAAAGGCGCGCAGCATGCCGCCGGACGGGAAGTTGGTGTTGAGGCCGTCCTTGACATCATAGCCATCCGGGCAAGACCAGAAATCGGCCGCCTGTTCGCCATCCTGTGGCGTACCTACACAGCTGGAGAGCAGCAGCACAACAGCCGCCAGCGCCGCTCCACGCAGTCCGCGTCGTTCCAGCATCTTACCCTCTCGGCAGTCTTCTTGTCGGAGAGAGGATCAGGCGCACGGCAGGGCTGGGTCAAGCAGCCATTCTGCGACCTCTATTCGGCGGCCTTCGCCTTGCGGCGTGGCGGCTTCAGCTGGCCGCCGTCCAGTGCATCGTCCTCGCCCTGGAACATTTTCCGCACATTGATCGTGGAACGCTGACCGACATGCCGGAAGCTGGTGCGCAGCCAGATCTCGGCGGCGTCCCGCCCCTTCTCGAACAGCATGTCGATGAAGTCCGGTTCGACATTGAACTTCGAGGATGCGCCAAGTTCCGCGAGCGAGGCCTCATCGGCGATCGCATGCATCAATATCTTGCGATAATCCGTGCCATCGAGCCGGCCGGCTTCGATGAGGCGCGCCACGAAATCGACAGAGCGCAGGTCATGCAGCAACGCAGAGTTGAATGTGATCTCGTTGATGCGATTGATTATGTCCCGCGCCGTCTTGGGCGCCCCCGGCCTACGGATCGGATTGATCTGGACAAGCACGACATCGTCTGTCTCGCAGTTCTCGAACAGCGGCCAGAGCGCGGGATTTCCCGTGAAGCCACCATCCCAGTAGGGTACGCCATCAATTTCGACCGCCTGGAACAACCAGGGCAGGCATGCCGACGCCATCACGTGATCAACCGTCATCGCGCGCTTGTCCCACACCTTTGCGCGACCAGTCTCCACATTGGTCGCCGAGATATAGACCTTCACCTTCGACTTCCGCACGCGATCGAAATCGACGAGCTGGACGACAAGGTCTCTCAGCGGGTTGGCGTTGAAAGGATTGAAGTCGTACGGACTGGCGACGCGCGTCACGAGATCGAACATCACGAACAGCGGCGAGGTATCCAGATTCCAGCCACCCAGCATCGCCTCAAGGGCGGATCGCCGCAGCGGGCTGTTTCGCGCCTCGTCCAGCACGCCCGTCCAGAAACGACGAAGGGAAGCGCGTGCTTCCTCGCGATCTCCATCGGCAAAGCCGGCCGCCAGCGCCACGGCATTCATCGCGCCGGCCGACGCTCCCGTGATCCCCTCGATCTCTACCCGCGGGTCTTCCAGCAGCCGGTCCAGTACACCCCACGAAAACGCACCATGCGAGCCGCCGCCCTGGAGGGCGAGGTTGATCAGCTTTGTCTCTGACGTGCGGGCTCGGGCCATGGCGGCGCTCCTGGGGACAAGAGAAGCGCCCCGACCCTAGACGTCAATGACTTCGATGATGTGATAGCCGAAACGCGCAAAAGCCGGCTGCATCGCGGCCTTGTTGGCCGCCCCGCCCGTTACATAGGCAACCGCTTCGCCCGTGGAGGCCGTCGGAGTGACGACCCGAACAACTTGCCGCGCCACCGCCTCGCCCGTGTCGATCAGCTTGACGCCCGGCGGACATGCCGCTGCGATTGCCTCGCGGATCAGCGGGAAGTGCGTGCAGGCCAGCACGACAATGTCGATGTTCGGCCCGTCCGGCGGATCAAACAGCGGCTTCACCGCGTAGACGACCTGTTCCTGATCGATGGGCTGGCCGCGCACGGCGCGCTCCGCAATGTCCACGAGGCCGGCGGAGCCGCGCCGGATCACGGTCTTACCCGCCGCGAACTGCCGCTCGAGATCGTCGAGATAGGCGCGGCGCACGGTTCCCGGCGTCGCGAGAATGCCGATCACGCCAGTCTTCGTCTGCTCCGCCGCTGGCTTGATCGCGGGCACCGTGCCGACCACAGGAACCTTCACGCGCGCGCGAATGTCAGCCAGCGACAGCGTCGAGGCCGTATTGCAGGCGATGACCAGCACGTCGGGCTTCGCCGCATCGACCAGCGTGGCGCAGAGCTGGGGCAGGCGTGCGCGCAGTTCCTCATCCGTCTTCACACCATAGGGAAAAAACCCGGAGTCCGCCGCATAGTCGACGATCCAGTCCGGCGCCGCCTTGCGCAGGGCGTCTGCGATGGTGAGCCCACCAACGCCCGAGTCGAAGACAAGCGCGCGGGTCATGGCCGGAGGCTCAGCCCTTCTCGCTCAGCGGATTGACCAGCGGGCCGTAAAGGTCCGTCCGACGGTCGCGGAAGAAGCCCCACGCGGCGCGGGCGCGATCAACGACATCCATGTCGATCGTAGCGACGACAACGCCCTCTTCCTTGCGATCAAGATCGCCGAGAATCTCGCCGGTGTGGTCAGAGATGAAGGACGTGCCGTAGAACAGCTGGCCGTTCTCGTTGCCCACGCGGTTGGCGGCGGCGACCGGCGTCACGTTGGAAACCGCGTGGCCCAGCATGGCGCGGCGCCAGCGCGCGGCCGTGTCGAGGCTGTCATCGTGCGGCTCGGAGCCGATGGCGGTGGGATACAGCAGCACGTCAGCACCTTGCAGCACCATGGCGCGGGCACACTCGGGATACCATTGGTCCCAGCAGATTCCGACGCCGATGCGACCGTGCTTCGTGTCCCAGACGCGGAAGCCCGTATCGCCAGGGCGGAAATAGTACTTCTCCTGATAGCCCGGACCGTCAGGGATATGCGATTTGCGATAGACGCCCATCAGCGATCCATCGGCGTCGATCATCACGACAGTGTTGAAGTAAGCCGGCCCCGCCTTCTCGAAGATCGACACCGGGATAACGACTTTCAGCTCAGCCGCCAGCTTCGCCATCGCTTTCACGGCGGGGCTTTCGCGCCACGGATAGGCGCGGGCGAAATTGCTCTCTTCCTGCGAGGTGCAGAAGTAATGCCCTTCGAACAGCTCCGACGGCAGGATGACATTGGCGCCTTTCGCGGCAGCCTCGCGCACCAGGTCGCTGATGCGCTTGATGTTCTGCGCCGCATCGTCGGTTAGCGCCGACTGCAGGACCGCGAGCGTGATCTTGCGCGCCATGATCGCCTCCTATGCCGGCTGTTGCTGGGTGATGCAGTGGAAGGAACCGCCGCCCGACAGGATATGGCGCGACGGCAGGCCAATGACATTGCGGCCCGGGAAGAATGGCTTCAACGCATCGACAGCGGCCTGCGCAGTCGGCGTGCCATAGGTCGGCACCACGACGGTGGCGTTGCCGATCAGGAAGTTCATGTGGCTGGCGGGGACGATGTCGCCATCCTCATTCTCGACCCGGCCCGGCGAAGGAATCCGCACGACCTGCAGCATGCGCCCGCGTGCGTCACGTTGAGTCTTCAGGAAGTCCGCGATCTCGTTCAGGCGCGCGGTGTTCGGATCATCCGCATCCGCCGGCGCCTGGCATGCAACCACGCCCGGCGCAAGGAAGCGTGCGATGTTGTCGACATGGCCGTCGGTGTGATCGTTGAGCAGACCGCGTTCGATCCAGATTACGGCGCGCGCGCCCAGCGCATCGCCCAGAAGGCCGCGTACATCCTCGAACGACATCAGCGGATTGCGGTTGGGGTTGAGCAGGCATTCGCGCGTGGTGAGGATCGTGCCCTCCCCGTCCCAGTCGATCGCGCCGCCTTCCAGTACACGGTCCCACCGAGTTGCGTCCGCACCCGCCTCGATGGCGACGAATGCGCCAACCATGTCGTCGTGCTCAAGGACGTACTTGCCGCCCCAGCCATTGAAGGTGAACAGCGCGCAGCGATCCGCCGAGTAGAAGACCGGGCCGGTGTCTCGCAGCCAGATGTCGCCGTACTGCGCGTCGATCAGTTCGGCCACTTCGCCGATCGCCTTGTGCGCCGACAGCATGGCGGTGGGGCCATTGACCAGCACCTTCATGCGGTCGCCCGGGCGACCGTTTGGCCCTGGCGCGGCCAGAGCCTTCACCATCGCGGCGACCTCGGCCTGCGCGGGAGCGAGATTCTCCAACCACAACTCCTCATCCGCTGGCCAGGCGGTCCAGATCGCGCTGTGCGGCGCCCATTCCGCGGGGGGGTGAAGGATCATGTCGCTCATGGGTCTGCGCTCTAGCACCTGCACGCCGGGGTACAAGACCCCGACACAAGCGAGCGCATATGGGCCCGTTGCGCCGCAAGAAAAGACCCTGAAATGAAAAGAGGCGGTCCGATGGACCGCCCCTTCACACTCAGACGCTACTCGACAGAGACTAGAAGCCCCAGCTCGCGCCGACCTTCACGGTCCAGAACGAGACGCCATCCACCGGATCGTCGATGTTCGGCGAAGCGAGGCGGCGGTAGATGAAGCGGTTGGTCGCGACGTCACGATCGACCTCAACCACGCCCACGCGCTGCGGGAACGGGGTTTCATAGATCACGCCCCACTCGTCGTTCAGCAGGTTGCCGAGGTTCTCGATGACCAGGAACGCCGAGCCTTTGCCGAAGCCGGTGGGGAACTCCTGCTCGATCTTGAGATCGAACTTGTTGTTCCAGCCGCCTTCGAAGGCGTTGCGCTCGGTTTGAGCGCCGCGGGCGAGGCCAACCGAGTCTGCCCAGTTGAAGAAGTCAGCCGTGTTGAAGTTTGTCGCCGCGCCGCCGCAGAGCGTGTTGTCCGCAGCGTTCGCGTTCGAGCAGAACACGACGTTCGGATCCGTCGGGCCGGTAGGCACGTAGAGCAGGTGGAGGCCCTCGTTGTTGTCGCCCCAGGTATCGACTGAGCCGCCGGAGGCGAACACGTAGGAATACGGACGCGACTGGTAGTGTTCGCCAAACAGCGAGATGCGGGTCTTGAAGTCGTCGAACCACTCGTTCTCCCACGTGATGTTCGTGGTGAAGCGGTTCGGGATCAGGAAGTTCGTCTTCGCCTGTTGCGGGTTGTTGATGTCGCTCACCGCGATGGAGCCGAAGTTCGAGCCGGCGACCGACGACGTCATCGAGCGCGTGTCTTTCGCGTTGATGTGCGCGTAGGCGACCGACCAGTCGATACCCCAGTCGTCGATGCTGTTGGAGAGCGCGATCGAGTAGACGTTCGTCTCGCCGCCTTCGCCGGCGTTCGTGAGCAGCAGGTCGTCAGCCGTGCGCGTGGCGCAGGCGGCCGTCGGCGCCGTCGCCGGGTTGAGGCAATCCGGATCCGAGCGGTCGGCGCGCTTGTAGAGCGGCGAGCCGTCTGGAGCCGTGCCGACACGAACGAGGCCGGTGTTGACGATGGTCGAGGCGTTGTTGGTGACGCCGCGGATGTAGTCCAAGTCGAAGCGATAACCGTCGCCGAGGAATGGCAGGCCGATCATCGCGGCGTCGAGCTCATAGGTGGCGCCCAGCGAGAACTTCCACTCCGACGCCGGCTCGAAGTCAGGGTCGATCGCGGCGACTGCCGAGTTCGGGGCCTGCATGCCAACGTTGTCGATCATCGCCTGCGGAACGCCCCACAGCGCGTTGTTCGGGTTGACGGCCTGACCGCCCGGACGCTCGGACTGACCGTTCGGGTTGGTCAGGATGTTATAGCCGGCCGCCATGCCCGGCAGGGTATTGGGGCCGTACTGCAGTTGCACGGCGGTGATACCGTTGTTCGAGTACGAGTTAGACACCCAGACGTTCGGATTGCCGCCAGCGAAGAGGCCAGCGCCGCCACGGAGCGACAGGCGATCCATCACATCCCAGTTGAAGCCAAAGCGCGGCTGCAGGATGCCCTTGCCGTCAAGGTTCTCGGTGTTGTCGAAACCGTTGCGGGCCTCGAAGAACGAGTTGGCGCGCGGGCTGTCCGAGTTGGTGTACCAGTCATAGCGCAGGCCGAGGGTCACGTCGGCGCTGTCGCCAACCGGGAACTCGTCCTGAATGTAGACGGTGTTGATGTCGTACTCGAACGCGGCCGCCGTATCTTCCGGATTGTTCGTGCCAGCCGCGTTTCCGTAGAAGATCTGCGTCGGCAGGCCCGCCTGGAAGTCAGCGATCGAGTTGAACATGAACCGGCCTTCAACGTTCTGCGTGAAGGCGTTGAAGATGTCGTAGGTCTGACGTTCGGCGCCGAAGCCGAGCGTGTGTTCGCCAAGCTGATAGTTGCCGCTCGCCTTGACCGTGAGCACCGTATAATCGAGGTCGTTGAAGTGACGGCTGTCGTCGCAGCCCAGGTACGCGGTGCGGCTCGGATCGACGATGATCTGAACTTCGCCGATGACCGCTCCGTCGCGGCAAAGGGCCGTGGCGTTCACATCGTTGTACGAAATGCGCAGAGCCGTCGAAAACTCGTCCGTCCAGTCAGAGAATATCTGGGCCGAGTAGGCCTTCAGTTCGGCGCCGCGGTCGTACAGGTGGTTGCCGTATTCGAAGCGCGTCGAACCCGTGTCCGATTCCGTGAGGTTCAGGCCCTTGTTGTAGTTGTAGGTCAGGGCAGCGCGGTGACGGTCGTTGATGTTCCAGTCGATGCGCGCCAGGTATTTTTCGTCGACGGCTGGATCGGACGAGACGTTGCCGCCAAGGTCGCTGATTCCATAGACGTTGTTCGCGATGTCGATGATCTGCTGGTATTCAGCCTGGGTGAAGCCCGAGACTTCGGTCGTCACGCCCGACCCGACCGGGCCGCGGCCGAACAGGTTGACGCCCTCGAAACGCTCGTAAGCGCCGAAGAAGAACAGGGTGTCTTCGATGATCGGACCACCGAAGGTGACGCCGTAGCGCTTCTCTTCGAATTCGGGGACGAACACCGAGCGGCCTTCGATCGTGTCGCCACGCATGTCGTTGTTGGTGAAGTCGAAGAACACCGATCCGGTGAAATCGTTGGTGCCCGACTTCGACACCATGTTGATCGTGCAGCCCGTGAAGCCGCCGTATTGCGGGTCGAACGGCGCGAGTTCAACCGAGACCTGGTTGATGGCGTCGAACGGGAACGGCAGGCGCTCCGTCGGGTAGCCGTTGTTGTTGAGACCGAAGCCGTCGTTGAGGCCGATGCCGTCGACGGTCACCGAGTTGAAGCGCGGCGAGGCGCCGGCGCACTGCACGCCGTCCGTGCCGACCGGGCCGCCAGCGGTCTGGTCGAGGTAGATGCGCGGGTCGTTGCGGATGATGTCCTTGATGTCGCGGTTGATCGCGGGTTTCTCGGCGAGGTCTTCAGCCGAGAACACCGAGGCGGGGCCGATGGCGATCGGCGCAGCGCCGGCCTGAGACGCCGTAATCACGACAACGTCGCGCAGATCCGAGCCGCTGAAGGCCAGATTGACGTCGGTCGTCGAGCCGAGGGAGAGGAAAACGTCGGTGACCTGAGTCGGCTGCTGGCCTTCCTTCGAAACGGTGATGTTGTACGGACCGCCGGGGTTGAGGCCGCGCACGTCGAACGAACCTTCCGGCGTCGACAGAACGGAGCGGGTCAGCCCCGTGCGGGTGTCCTCGATCGTGATCGTGGCATCGCCCACCGGCGCGCCGTTTGCGTCCGAAACCGTGCCTCGGGCGCCCGAGGTTGTAACCTGCGCGACAGCGCTCGGCGTCAGGGCCGCGGAAAGCGCAACAAACGCAACACCGCCGGCCAGTCTCTTGAAGTTGATCATTGTCACCCCTCGACCACCAGGAAGCGGCGACTCTTCCGCTTCCAATTTCTAGCGCGCCGATAGCCTGTCGGCCGCGGTCGCTCAATGTCCGGCGTATGAATGTTTATTGACGCGCTCGCCACCCACATTGTGCGACGTTTTGCGCACGTTTCGTGCGCGACTTGGTCGAGGCGCGACACCATCGAAGCGGCCCTGCACAGGCTGTGGATGAAAGCGTTTCGTCATGCGGCCTTGATAGTTAGGAAATTTTCCGCACTGCGGCATTGCCCCGCGAAGGTGCGCAATTCCGTGCACGGAAGCTCGGCGAACTATGGTGCGGGTTGGCAACACCCCGCGGAGGCCTGTGATGCGCCTCACTTTCAGGCTCGCGAGCCCGGAATGCGTCCACTTTTACGCGCCCGTTGTGGCCTCGGCGCCACGGGCTGCCGCAGGGAACGGCGACGGCGTCCGGCAAACGCGTGCGCCTCCCAAGGAATCGGCTTCTGCCCTTTGCCGGGCGCCTGTAGGGTCCCGGACTGCCTTGCGGGAAACACGCCTCGATGAATGCCCTGAAGAATTTCTGGCGAGCCAATCCGGTTGGCTGCGCACTGATAGTGATAGGGGCGCTTGTCGCGGTGCGCATCGCGATGGTGGTCGCCACGCCGCTCGAGATCGGGCCAGACGAGGCGCAGTACTGGCGTTGGTCGCGCACGCTGGATTTCGGCTACTACTCCAAACCGCCGATGATCGCGTGGGCCATCGCCGTCTCCACCAGCATATTCGGCGACAGCGAATGGGCGATCCGCCTTCTGTCGCCGGTCTTGCACGGCCTCGCCGCCTTCTTCCTGTTCCTTCTCGGCCGCAAGGCATTCGACAGTCGCATCGGAGCCTGGGCGGCGGCGATCTATCTTCTGATGCCCGGCATCTTCCTGTCCTCCGCCATCATGTCGACGGATGCCGTGCTGCTGCCCGCCTCCGCCGCGGCTCTCTACTTTCTCTGGTGCTTTCGCGACTCGCCCACCTACCGGAATGCGATCCTCGCCGGCGCCTGCATCGGCCTCGCCATGCTCGGCAAGTACGCCGCACTCTATCTCTACGGCGGAGCAGCCCTCGCAGCCCTGGTCGATCGCGACATGCGCAAAGCCCTGCTCTCGCCCGCTGGCGGGGCGTTGGTGATTGCATCGCTCGCGGTCCTCGGCCCCAACCTCTGGTGGAACGTCGCCAACGACTTCGCCACCGTTGGCCACACGGCCGACAACGCCAACCTCGCCGCCGCCAACCCGAACCCGCTTAACGCGCTCGACTTCCTGGCTGACCAGAGCGCAGTCTTCGGCCCCGTGCTCCTGCTCCTCCTGCTCGCAGGCTTTGCGTTCGTTGTCGGCCGGAAGGACAAGTGGACGTCAACGCGGGAGTTGTGGCTGGTCTGCTTCGTGGCCCCGCCGCTCCTTGTCATCATGGGTCAGGAGATCATCTCCCGCGCGCACGCAAACTGGGCCGCCAGCGCTTATCCCGGCGCGTGCGTGCTGGTTGCCTGCTGGATCGACCGGGTGTTTGGCCGCCCCTCGGGACGGCTGAAGGTCGGCCCCTTCATCAAGGGAGGCATCGCCCTCAACCTGTTCATTGGCATTCTTTTCAGCGTGATGTGGGTGCTGCCCTCGCTGGCCGATGCGACCGGCGCCTCCAACGCGATGAAGGGCGTGCGGGGTTGGAAACAGACCGTGGCGGAAGTCTCCGCCCGCGCCAACGGCATAAACGCCAGCGCCATCATGACCGATGACCGCGAACTCTGGCACGCAATCGACTACTATGGACGCGACATGGAGATGCTGCCCGTCAGGCAATGGCAGCGCGGCGCCACGCCCCACAGCCACGCCGAAGAAGCCGGCCCGCTGCAGGCGGGCGATGACACGCGCCTCATGATCGTCAGCAGCAATGAAGGCCTGCGCCCCATCATCCGTCAGGATTTCACGAGCATCGAGGAACTCGGCTATCTCACAATCCCGCTCGGCCCCACGCGAGTTCGCAAGCTCAAACTCTATGTCGCTTCAGGCTATAAACCTGCCGAGCGCACCGCCGAGTTCGAAGCCAGATTTGCGGTCACGCCAAGCGAACCTTGATCCCGCTCAGCCGCCGCCGGCGGGCGCCTCTTCCTCACGGATGACCGGCGTCACGCGCATGCCCGGGCGCACGCTTTCCTGCCCCTCGGCCACGAGCTGCGCCTCGTCCGGCAGTCCGGTGACCCAGGCGCCGTCCTCGCTCTCGTCCACGATATCGGCAGGCGCAAAGCTCACCACACCGCCGGCATCGAGGTAGCGGATGCCAATGCGTCCCTGCTCGTCTGTCGTCATGAGAGCTGGGTTGACCCTGTGCGCCTTGCCGGGACCGATATCGATCTTGATCTCCGCCGTACGGCCAACGGGAATCCGGTTGCCGGGATTCGGAACTGCGACCTTGATCAGGAAATTGCGCGTGCGCGGATCGGCCACGCGCGAGACATAGGTCACCGTCCCGGAGATTTCCGATCCATCTGGAAGACGAACCTTGGCGGGCGCACTGGGCACGATCTGTGCTGCCTGCCGCTCATTGGCGCCGGCGATGAAATTTATCGGGTCGAGCCGCACAACCGTTCCGCACGGCGTACCAAGGCTCACGAACTGGCCGCTGGTCGCCACCCGCTTCTCCAGCACACCCTTGAATGGAGCCACAGCCTGCATCCGGTTGAACTCGGTGCGGGCAACCTCCAGCGCAGCCTGCGCCTCGTCCAGCTCGGCCCGCGCCGTCTTCACCCAGGCTTCGGATACCCAGCCATTGGCAAAACGCTGCTGCGCGCTGCTGAAAGCCTCGCGCTTGCGGGCGGCCGCAGCCTCCGCCTGACGCACTTTGGCGCTCGCCCCATCCACATCGAGCCCGCAGAGCAACTCGCCTGCGTCGACTATGTCGCCCTCTTTGCCTGGCGTGGTGGTGACCTTGCCGGCCGCGCCGAAGGCGACCTCACCCACTTCGGCCTCGCTGCGCCCGCCAAGCGACAGGTACAGCGTCCGGCTAACAGCGCTGGAACGCACGAACACCACGGTTCCATTGTACTGCTGGGGGCTATCCGGCAACGCCTTGTCCAGCGTCGGCACGCGATCGGCCGTGACGCTCGGTGTCGAATCCCCCGGCATCAGTGAGCGGATGCCCACCACGGCCGCGATCAGGGCGATGGCCCCGAGCATTATGCTGAGCAGGCGTGGCAAGTTTTCTCAGGCCTCCGTCAGTTCCTGGCTCCGCCAAGGAGCACAGAACCGGCATAGTCGGGTCATTCCCCTAGATACAGTATCAAATTGCCGGCACAGCAGAGAATGCGGCGCTGGCGAGAATATGGCGGGCCGGACTCGCCCAGCCAAACCGCCCTGCTTTTGCTGCTAAACATTGGCATTAGTTGCCTTTGACAGGCCGACACCCTAGGTCCAGCCTGCTAAAGATGGCCCCGGACGGGGGGCCTGTCCGCCAGCTCCCGGGACACCCTGCAGACATCATGACTCAAGCCGCCGACAAGCCTGCCGAAACGGCGAAATCGCCCAATGCGCCGACGGAAGAAACCGTCCTGTCGGTGAAGCACTATACCGACCGCATGTTCGCCTTCCGCATCACCCGGCCGGGCGCCTTCCGGTTCCGCTCGGGCGAGTTCGTGATGATCGGCCTGCCAGGCCCCACGGGAAAGCCGCTGCTGCGCGCCTATTCCATCGCCAGCCCCAGCTGGGACGAGGAGCTGGAGTTCTTCTCCATCAAGGTTCCCGACGGCCCCCTCACCTCGAAGCTCCAGTTGATCCAGCCGGGCGACAAGGTTCTGCTCGGGCGCAAGTCGACCGGCACGCTGGTCCACGACGCCCTCACGCCAGGCAAGCGGCTATATCTCTTCTCGACGGGCACAGGCATCGCGCCTTTCGCCTCGATCATTCGCGATCCCGACACGTATGAACGCTTCGAGCAGGTGATCCTCACCCACACCTGCCGCGAAGTCGGCGAGCTGAAATACGGACAGGATCTCGTCGCATCGCTGAAGGATGATCCGCTGGTCGGCGAGCAAGCCCACCGTCTGGTCCACTACACCACCGTCACGCGCGAGCCCTGGCACAACCAGAAGCGCATCACGACTTGCATGGAAGACGGCCAGCTCTATCGCGACCTCGGCGTCCCCCCGCTCGACCCTGCCGTCGACCGCGTGATGGTCTGCGGCTCGATGGACATGATCAACGACATCAAGGCCCTCACCGAAAAGGCCGGCCTCAAGGAGGGTTCCAATGCGAGCCCCGCCGAGTTCGTCATCGAGAAGGCTTTCGTAGGTTAGGCCTCCACCTTCGCCTTGCCGTAGATGAACTCCTCGCCGTCGAGGTCGATATTCGGCAACTCGTCCTTCTCGTGCCAGTAGTCCTGCGTGTGCTGCCACTCACGTAGCGCACCGCGCCGGGGCAGCAGGTGTATGCCGCGCATGATGTAGCCCGGGTTGAAGTCCTCGGGATCGATCCAGCTCAGGAGCTCCATGTCCTTGAGCTTTTCTGGGATCGCCACCTCGACCCGCTTCGTCCCGATCTTCTTCATGTGCTTCAGCAGGCGGCAGACGAAGTCAGCCACAATATCAACGCGCAGCGTCCAGCTCGCGCGGAAATAGCCGAACACCCACACCAGGTTGGGCAGGCCGGTGAACATCATGCCGCGATAGGTGATCGTGTCTTTCATCTCCACGACCTTGCCGTCGACTGTGAAGCCGATGTCGCCCTGCGGGCTGAGATCGAAGCCCGTCGCCGTCACGATGATGTCGGCCTCGAGTTCCTGACCCGATTTCAGCAGGATGCCCTTCTCCGTGAAGCGCTCGATCTCGTCGGTGACCACAGATGCCTTGCCCGAGGCAATGCCCTGGAACAGGTCGCCATCGGGAATAAAGGCGATGCGCTGGCGCCACGGCCGGTATTTCGGCGTGAAATGCTTCTCGATGTCGTAGTTCTCGCCAAGAAACATCTTCACGCCGGCCAACAGCTCCGCTTTCACCGCCTCTGGTTCTTCCTTCGAGCGGCGCGTGAAATCGTCCTGCGTCTTCAGGATCTGCCGGCGCGTAATCTCGTGAACCCATTCCTCGTCCACATCGAGCGCGCGCAACTGTTCGGCGATCTCGATCGCATTGCGCCCGGGGATGAAATAGGTCGGCGACCGTTGCAGCATGGTGACGTGAGAGGTTTCGTTCGCCACCGCCGGGATCAGCGTCGCCGCCGTGGCGCCCGAGCCGATGACGATCATCCGCTTGCCCTTGTAGTCAAGATCGTCCGGCCAGGTCTGCGGATGCACGATCCGTCCCTTGAAGTCGGACATCCCCGGCCAGTTCGGCGTGTAGCCCTGCCCGTGCCGGTAATAGCCCTGGCACATCCAGAGGAAGCCCGTGGTGAACACCTTCGTCGCGCCGTCCGATTTGCGCGTCGCGGTAATCGTCCAGAGATTGTCCGCGCTCGACCACGCGGCGTTCGTGATGGTGTGGCCATAGCGGATGTGCGGGTTGAGACCGTTCTCCTCGATCACCTCGTCCATGTACCGCAGGATTTCTGCCGCAGACGCGATGGGCGGCCCGACCCAGGGCTTGAAGCGATAGCCGAACGTGTGAAGGTCGCTGTCCGAGCGGATGCCCGGATATTTGTGCGTGATCCAGGTGCCGCCGAAACTGTCCTGCGCCTCCAGCGCAACGAACGTCGTGCCCGGCGTCTGATGCTTCAGGTGATAAGCCGCGCCGACCCCGGATATGCCTGCCCCCACGATCAGCACGTCGAAATGCTCGGCGGCTCCCGCAGATTTCTTCGTGGCAGCGCTCATATGGACGTTTCCCATTACAACTAGTGCGTTATTTGACAGCATAATGCCGGTAAGGAAAAGCAGTGCTGGTCATTTGTCGCCAGCACACCGGCACAGCCCTGATCTTGGACAAGTCATTCTGGAAATGCCCGGAGCCGTTATGATGCGTAAAATTGCATTCGCCGTCGCGCTCGTCTCTGGCCTGATGGCCTCTCCAGCCATCGCCCAGACGGCTCAGCCGGAAGCCGACAGCAAGGTCATCATCACCGGTCGCACGCCCGAAGACGCAGTTCGCGACTTTGTGGCGGAAGTCGGCGCCGCCCCCAACGATGCCAACCTCGCCCGATGGGGCGACACGGTCTGCGTGGGCGTCTACAATCTGACGCCGCAATACGCCCAGGACCTGATCGATCGCGTATCTCTCGTCGGCGCCGCCGTCGGCATCGAACCCGGCGAACCCGGATGCAAACCCAACGTCCTCATCATGGCCGACCAGAACAGCGACGAACTGGCCGCCAGACTCGTTCAGGACCATCTTCGGAAATTCTTGCCGCCGGCCACCGACGATGCAAACCTCGGCCGCGCCGCTCTGGAAAAATTCAAGACCTCCGACGCACCGGTACGCTGGTGGCAAGTGAGCCAGACAGTACTGGCCGATACAGGCGAGGCCGTTGCGCGCGGTGATACCGTGCGTGTACGCGGCTCGGGCCGCCTCCGCAGCAACGTACGTCAGGACATTTCCCACATCCTGATCATCCTCGACGCCAACCGGATCGGGAAGATTTCGTTTGCCTCGCTGTCGGACTATGTAGCCATGATGGCGCTGGCGCAGATCGACGCCGACGCAGACACGCGCGAATTCCCAACCATCCTGAACCTGTTCGCGTCCGAGACGTCTAATCGCACGATGCGCATGACACAGTGGGACCTCGACTATCTCACCGCGCTGTACGAGACGCCCGGCGATGCGGCGAACTCAGGGCGCGAGGCCAACCACATCGCGCGCAAGATGCTGCAGGAACAGCAATCGCCCGCCCCGGCGCAATGAAGGCCGGGCGCCTAGCGCGCGTCCGCTTCCGCCAGCCGCGCGCCGCCGAGAATGCCGGCCATCGCGTGATTGCCCTCGTGGCAGGCGTACTCGTAGATCTCGCCGGAAGCAGGCTTGAACGAGTACTCGCCCGACCACGCTGTCGTGTAGTGCACCGGGTCCTCGACGCGGAACTGGTACAGCAACTCACCCGCGGCGATCCGCCTGAAGCGCTCGGTCACGGTTCCTTCCGGCGACAGCGGCGTCTGCGTGCGCGCGGCCTGCACCGGATGCACGTTGCGCGTTTCGGCGACCAGCGTGTCGCCCTCCCACCAGGCGACTGAATCGCCCAACCACGGCATGATCGCCGATGGCTTGTGCGACGCACGCGCCTTCTCTGCGGATGTATAGATCGGGATGATGCGCGCATCGTGCACCATCTCCACCTCGATCACGAGGAAGTCGGCCGTCAGCCTGAAGCCGTAATTGTTGTTGTAGAGCCCGTTCAGCATCACGGGCCCGCCGCCATCGCTCTGCGCGATCAGGCAACGCTCGCGGAGCGGCAGGTCTTCGGGTCCTTCATAGGCCCCCTTGCCCGACCGGTATTCGACGCCCTCGCGGATCGGCTCCTTCAGGCTCCAGGCGCGATCACGGAAGGGAATGCGGCCGTCCTCGGGAAAAGTGATGTAGGAGGATCGCGCCTCGCCCCGGACGGTGGCGAGCCCGATGCCTGGGTCCGTCCAGAAAGCGTTGTAGCCCGCCGCACTATTGGCGTCCTTGAACGCCCCCATGTTCAGGTCCGACGGCGCATTGGCGGCCGCGCGACTTTCGAGGGACGCCTTCCGCATCGCCTCGGCCTGTTCGGCTGGCACGACAAGCTGGGCGAAGCTCTGGGGCCGTTCGAGCCGGGTGGCGGTGCCGTTGGTCCAGACACCGTCAAAGCTCGGCTTGCCGTCCGACGACTGCGCAAAGGCCGGTGTGGAGAGGGCCGCCAGCATCGTCGCCGCAAGAAGCCCTGCAATCCGCGCCATGTCTCTCTCCCAGACGTCTCGGCTTTTCTCGTTGGCGCACTCTAACGCCCAATCGCCGGATCGCGCCAGCATGCGCCAGCCAACATGTCCCAGCATGGCTTTGCCGCCATGCGGCATGTACGGCCACGCGGCGCCCTGGGGCCAGGCGACCAAAATGCACCTTTGACCGCGCCGACGCTTCCTCTAAATGCGATAACAAGCCAACCACCGGCAATCGCCCGCTAGAGGCGCCCATCGGGAGACCCTCCAATGTCGCAGTCCCACATGTATCCTGTACCGCCCGAATTCGCGGCCAACGCCCATGTGGACGCTGCGAAGTACGAGACGATGTACGCGGCCTCGGTCGCCGACCCCGAGGCGTTCTGGCGCGAGCACGGCAAACGCCTGCGCTGGATGCAGCACTATACCAAGGTCAAGAACGTCAATTGGGATGTCTCGAAGACGAACGACCCCAACGACCTCCATGTGAAGTGGTTCGAGGACGGCACGCTCAATGTCTCGGCCAACTGCATCGACCGCCACCTGCCCCAGAAGGCCGACACAACGGCGATCATCTTCGAGGGCGATGATCCTTCCGTGTCGCGCAGGATTTCGTACGCCGAGCTCTATTCCGAAGTCTGCCGCTTCGCGAACGTGCTGAAGACGCAGGGCGTCAAGAAGGGTGATCGTGTCACCATCTACATGCCGATGATCCCCGAGGCGGCCTATGCGATGCTCGCCTGCTCGCGCATCGGCGCGATCCATTCGGTAGTATTCGGCGGCTTCTCGCCCGACAGTCTTGCCGGCCGCATCGAGGATTGCGGATCGACCTGCATCGTCACGGCGGACGAAGGCGTGCGCGGCGGAAAGCCGATCCCGCTGAAGGCCAATGTGGACGAAGCCATCGACCGCCTCGGCGACCGCTCACCCGTGACCTCCGTCATCGTGGTCAAGCGCACAGGCGGAAACATCACGCTCAAGGCCGGACGCGACGAATACTACTCCGTCCTCGCCAAGGACGAGACCGACGACTGCGAGCCCCAGGAAATGAGCGCGGAAGATCCGCTTTTCATCCTCTACACGTCCGGCTCGACCGGAAAGCCCAAGGGCGTTCTGCACACCACGGGCGGCTATCTCGTCTGGGCCTCGATGACCCACGAGATCGTCTTCGACTACAAGCCGGGAGAAGTCTTCTGGTGCACCGCCGATGTCGGCTGGGTCACCGGCCACTCATACGTCGTCTACGGTCCGCTCGCGAACGGCGCGACCACGCTGATGTTCGAAGGCATTCCGACATACCCCGACGCCTCGCGCTTCTGGAAAACGATCGACAAGCACAAGGTCTCGATCTTCTACACCGCCCCCACCGCCCTGCGCGCGCTGATGGGCGCAGGCGATGAGTTCGTCACATCCTCCTCGCGCAAGTCGCTGCGTCTGATGGGCTCCGTCGGCGAGCCGATCAATCCGGAAGCGTGGGAGTGGTATTACCGCGTCGTCGGCGAACAACGCTGCCCCATCGTCGACACCTGGTGGCAGACCGAAACTGGCGCCACGCTGATGACGCCCCTGCCCGGCGCGCATGCACTGAAGCCGGGCTCCGCCGCCAAACCCTTCTTCTCGATCCGCCCCGAGCTGGTGGACGACAAGGGAACGGTCCTCGAAGGAGCGACCGCCGGAAATCTCTGCATCCTCGATTCATGGCCCGGCCAGATGCGCACGGTCTATGGCGACCACGCCCGCTTCGTTGACACCTACTTCCGCACCTATCCGGGCAAGTACTTCACCGGAGATGGCTGCCGCCGCGACGAGGATGGCTATTACTGGATCACCGGCCGGGTGGACGATGTCATCAACGTCTCCGGCCACAGGCTTGGAACAGCCGAAGTCGAAAGCGCACTCGTTGCGCATCCGAAAGTGGCCGAGTCCGCCGTCGTGGGGTATCCGCACAGTATCAAAGGACAGGGCATTTACGCTTACGTCTCCCTGATGGCAGGGCAAACCCCGAGTGACGACCTGCGCAAGGAACTTGTGAACTGGGTGCGCAAGGAAATCGGTCCAATTGCGACGCCAGATGTCATACAGTTTGCGCCCGGCCTGCCTAAGACACGGTCCGGAAAGATCATGCGCCGCATCCTGCGCAAGATCGCGGAGAATGACTTTGCGAACCTTGGCGACACATCGACTCTTGCCGATCCTGCCGTTGTCGACGACCTCGTTAGGAACCGCGCAAACAAGTAGGGCTAGCTAGGTCGGGTGGCCCGCGAAAACGGCATACTCGAGGACTGGCACGACGCCCGGGGGTTCGGCTTCATACGCCGGCCCGACGGATCGAAGCTCTATGTCCACATGAAATCGATCGGGAAGAGCATCGAGCGGCCCCGGCCCGGCGACAAGCTTTCCTACGAAGTCGGCGAAGGCGCCAATGGCCGCCCCGCCGCCGTCAAGGTCCGGATCAAGACAGCACCCCCGCCAACCGCCCATGCCGCTTCCCAGACGCCGAACGTCTCGTCGGCAGACGCCAGACCAGCCTCCCCGGTCGCTGCGCCTGCCTCTGCCGCGCGAGAACCAAAGCCCGGCCTGCGTCAGATCTCCATGCGCACCGCCGCAGCGGCGACGATCATTGTCCTCCTCGGCAACAACATCATGCTGGGACGCTTCCCGGTCTGGGTCGGATTGCTCTACGTGATCGGCGGCATCGCCTCGTGGCTCTTCTACCAGGCCGACAAGCGCGCCGCAGAGAAACGCGAATGGCGCGCACCCGAACGCAGTCTACACCTCGCCGATCTTGCCTTTGGCATCATTGGCGGACTGCTGGCCCAGCACGTACTTCGGCACAAGACCTACAAGCCCGGCTTCGTGATGATCACTGCGCTGATCACGGCGCTGCACGTGCTTACGCTCGGCCTGATCATGCTGGCCGTCTATGTCCCCGGCGGCGTCGGCGATTTCTTCCGGCACTATTTCGGCGCCTGAGACGCGGCCTCACACCGCGATGTCGAACTCGTCCAGATCGAAGTCGGCGTCGTCGGCCGCGGCGGTCTGCGCGCTCGGTTTAGCGTGGCGCGCAATCGCCTCGAACAGCGTCTCGCGCACGATCGGCTTGGCGACGTGATCGTCCGCCCCGGCTTCCTTGGCTTCCAGAACGTGGTCGTCCGTCGCGTTGGCCGAAACCGCCAGCATGGGCGTCGGCACGCGGCCGGTTTCCTTCTCCCACGCGCGGATGGCGCGCATGGCGGCAAGCCCGCCCATGATCGGCATCTGCAGGTCCATGAGAACAAGATCGAACTTGCCCGCCGAGAATTTCTCGACCGCTTCCTTGCCGTTCTCGGCAAACGTGATGTGCAATCCGCTCTGCGCCAGCAGCAGTTCCACCACACGGCGGTTCATCGGATTGTCTTCCGCCACCAGCAGGCGAAGATTCTCGATCGACGTCTCCGTATCGAAATCCTCAACCGCGACCGTCGTCAACGCGCCCAGCGCGGCGATGCGGTCGCGCGAGATCGGAATGATCGCTTCGAAGGTCGACCCCTCGCCCTGTTTCGATGTCGCCGAAACCTCGCCGCTCATCAACTCGACGAGGCGTTTCACGATCGATAGGCCAAGGCCCAACCCGCCATACCTGCGTGACGTCGAAATGTCGGCCTGTTCGAAGCGCTCGAAGATGCGCTCAGCCAGCTCCGGCGCAAAGCCGACGCCGGTGTCCGTCACCGCGAGGCGAAGCTGCGTCTTGCCATCAGGCCGTTCCTCGACGCTGGCAGAAACGGTGATGCCGCCCTGCTCCGTGAACTTCACGGCGTTGTTCAGGAGGTTGCCCAGCACCTGGCCGATCCGCACCGGGTCGGCCCGGAAGACGCCATCGCAGCTGGCGGAGATGAAGGTATCGAAGCGCAGTCCCTTGGCCTCCGCCCGCGTCCGTGCAGCTTCGCAGGTGTTGCGCAGCGCTTCTTCCAGTTCGAACGGCCGTACGTCGAAACTGATGTCATCGCCCTCGAGACGGGAGAACTCGACAAGGTCATCCATCACCCGCAGCAGCGTCTTGCCTGAGGTCGAGATCAGACGAACCATCTCGCCCTGGCGCTCGTCCAGCTCTGTGCGCGCCAGCACCTCCGACACGGCCAACACCCCGTTCAGCGGCGTGCGGATTTCATGGCTCATGTTCGACAGGAAGTCTGACTTCGCGGCAGCCGCAACCAGCGCACGTTGCTCGGCTTCCATCGCCATCAGTTCGATATGCTTGCGCGCCGTGATATCCTGGATGACGGCGAAGGCGCGCGCGGGCGACCCTTTCACCGTCTTCAGAATGCGGATCGAGGCTGCGTGCCAGATCTCGCGGTTGTCTGCGAAAGTGACGCGATATTCGGCAGTATAGGGCGCGCCGCCGGCCAGGTGCGCGCGCCATTTGTTGGCCAGCATTTCGCGGTCGGACGTGTGGATCCAGCTGTCGCCGCCGGTTAGCGAGTCGAAAGTCGGGCGCTGCGGGAAGAAATGTTTCCAGTCGCCTTCGATATACGTTTCGCGCATCTCGAAATCGAGTTCCCAGATCATCATCTGGGTGATCGACATGCCGAACGACATGCGCTCCTTCGAGCTCTCGATCTCGTGCTGCGCCTTCACCAGCGCCGTGACATCCTCATGCACGGCAATGATGCCGCCGATCTGCCCATCGCCGTTGTACCAGGGCGCCGCCGACCATTTCAGCCAGCGCTGCTCGCCGCTCGGGCTTTCAAAGGGATCGCTCTCGTTGCTCATTGCCTCGCCGCGCAGGACGCGGCGGTGCATGGCGCGCCACTTCTCGGGAACCCAGGACTGGATCTCGTAGATGTTGCGACCGAGGACTTCGGCTTCCGTCAGCTTGTGCTCGGCGATCCAGCTTGCGCTGGCCATCATGACGCGAAGCTCGTTGTCGCACATGCAGATCGACATGGGCGCCGACTGCACGAAGCGTCGCACAGTCGAATCGGCGTTAAGCGCCGCCTGCAGGGCAGCATGTCCATCGGACTTGTCGACGACGACGCCGTGCATCGCCTCCACCTGCCCGCGCGTGTCGATCGAGGGCGCGCCGGCGACACGCACCAGCCGCATTGATCCATCGGCCCGGCGCATCCGGAATGTCTGCTTGACCGGCTTGCGCTTGTCGAACGCCTCGCGCGCGGCCTGCACGACAGTCTCGCGATCTTCCGGCACGATCATGTCGACCAGGTCGGTCAGCACCAGTGGGGGCGCGGCCGGATCAAGGCCCAGTATGCGCGAGGCGCCGGGCGAACATTGCAGCTTGAAATCGCGGCCGGCGCGCCAGTGGCCGATATCGCCCACCTGCTCCACTGCATCGCGCGCCGTCGCCGTCTCCTGGCGTTCGCGCTCCAGCACATCCTGCCGCGTCACATCGCGACCGACGAAGGAAATGAGCCCCGCATCGCCCAGCCACGACATCTCTGCATCGATCAGGCGCGTCTCGCCGCCGATGCGGAAGCGCATCTGCATGGTCCGGATCGACGCCTTCTCATTGAGCGCACGCAGCGTATCGCGCACCGCTTCACGCTTGTCGGGGTCGATATAGGAAAGGATCGTCGCATCGTGCGCCCCGCCCGCAGGTCCGGTCAGGCGGCGATAGGCAATGTTGGCGCGAACAACGCGGCCGTCCTGATCGATGAGGGCAAATGCTTCCGTCGCGGCGTTCATGAAGTGCTCGGTCGCACTCGCGAAGCACTTCTCGATCACCTCAGGCGGCGATCCCGAACCCAACGGAAGCGGTGTAGACGTCATGGACCCGTGGCGCCTGTGGAAATTCCCTCAGGCAGTTACACTGGATAAGGGTTAACAAAACCGTAGGTCCGCAGCGGTTCTATGGCCCAAAATGCACCGCACCCTCCGGGATTCGCGAGATATTTTGGCCTTAACCTTGGACGTGATCGAGCGCCTCTCGGGCCATTTCGATTCGGTCTGTGCAAGAATGGAAGGCCGACCAGTCGTCAGCCTCGGCAATCGGGGCCCAGATCGCCTCCACCTCCTCGATCAGCAGCGACACCGGCCGCTCGCCGCGGAAATAAGGATGCGCCAGCCTCTCGGGGCGATCGGGCGGATGCCCGATCAACGCTTCGCGCACGGGCGCAAAACCTGTTGAGCGGTACTGTGCGCCAAGCGGCCCAGCCATTGCGCGCGCCTCGCTGGCGGCCCCGCCAAACCAGTCGAAGAACACCTGCGGCCACGCCGCCCGCGTCTCGCCCATCCAGGTGAAGAAGATCTTGAAAAGAGCAAGGTCGGCTTCCTCTCCGTTCGACTCCAGCCCCAGCGCCGAAAGCACACGCCGCCGGAACGCATGCCGATACAGTCCCTCGAACCGCCCCAGTTCCGCCTCCAGCGACGGCACGCTCGCAACCAGCGTCAATGACGACGCCAGCTGCGACAGGTTCCACAATACCGCCGATGGCTGGCGTCCGAACGCATAAAGCCCCGTCTCGTCGAAATAGGCCGCGATGAAGCTAGGATCGGAGTACGGGAGGAAGCGCCACGGGCCGTAGTCAAAGCTCTCGCCCGTCACCACCATGTTGTCGGTGTTGAGGACGCCATGCACGAAGCCCGCCGCCATCCACTGCGCGGCAAGCTCAGCCGTCGCAGCCGTGATCTCCCGAAGAAGGCCAGCCGCCGATGCTTCCATGTCCGCGCCCTGCGCCGCCGGGTGATAGTGACGGATGCAGTACTCAACCAGCTTGCCGATCCCATCGGCATCCCCGCCATAGGCCAGCCGCTGGAACGTGCCGAAGCGGATGTGGCTGTGCGACAGCCGTACAAGAACCGACGACCGCGTGGGCGATGGTTCGTCATTGCGCGCCAGCTGCTCGCCCGTCTCGATCAGCGAGAACGCCTTCGACGTGTAGACACCCAGCGCCTCCAGCATCCCTGCCGCCAGCACCTCGCGCACCCCGCCCTTCAGCGTCAGCCGCCCATCGCCCGTGCGGCTCCACGGCGTCCGGCCGGACCCCTTGGTACCAAGATCAAGCAGGCGACCAGCGTCATCGCGCATCTGCGCGAACAGAAAGCCGCGCCCGTCGCCGATGTTGGGATTGTACGACTGGAACTGGTGCCCGTGATAAGCCAGCGCCAGCGGCTTCTCGAGCGAGCCTTCAAGCGGCGCAAACTTTCCGAAACGGTCAATCCACTCCGCATCGCCCAACCCGCCCAGCCCCACGCGCCCGGCCCAGCGCTGATTGCGCCAGCGGATCGCGTGCATGGGAAAGTCCGCCGGCTCCACTTGGCTGTGAAACCGGCTGTCGAGCTCAAGGATCGCGCGTTCAGGACGGTAGGGTGTCACGGCGTAGCAGGAACCAGCACAACCGGAATGCGAACCGACCGCGCCGGGCCGCGAATGTCGTTCGCTTCGTCGATGTATTCCGGCATGTCCTCGCTGAGGATCAGCTCGGCCGGCGTTTCCGCGCTCACCGTGAACGCCAGCTCGGCGCGGAAGTTCACCGGGCCTGGATCGGTCCAGCTGGTGTCGCCCGCCTGCATCGCCGGCGCCGACGCCAGCACCTGTCCTCCCGCTACCAGTTCGGCGACGAACTGCCCCTCGAAGAACCAGTTGTTGATCGCGATGCCCTCGGCGATCAGCGGGCTGCTCACGCGCGCGCCGGATGCGGGAAGCTTCACTGTGATCTCGCCTTCGCCCGCGGGCTTGTACTTCGCAGCATCGCCCACAGGCGGCGCGGCCGGCTGTTCTGGCGTTGCTGCGGCCGGCGGAGCTTCAGGCGCGGGCGCTTCCTTCTGTTCGGGCGCACAGGCGACCGCAAGCGCAAGGGCCGAAGCAGCAAATGCAAAACGCACGAACATGGACTCTCTCCTCTGATGCACGACCATCTAGCCTCTTTTTGCCCGGCGCCAAAATCCTGCCCGATTTCTGCGGCAGACAGTCACGCATGGGGGCCGACAATCCCCATTCTTCAGACGGAGCTACAGCAGCCAATGCGGCGACTGAATCCAATCAGTTTGCCCCTGAACCCAGGGGCCGGTCGGCGCCCCGTGCATTGGCTCGGACGCGTCTGACCTCACGAACCTGAACCGGCGCTTGCCCGCATGATGCGGGGTGCGTCCCTGCCTGCCCTGCACCAACCAGCGGGATCGCGGGCGCGTATCGAGAGGAGACGCGACCATGGTCGCGCAATTCATCCAGCGTGCGCCCCAGCGGTCGCACACGGCGACGCCCCTTTTGGCGTTCATCGCCGGCGACTTCGCCGATGCGATCGCCCGTGTCTGGGCGGCGCCGCACGGCGATTTCTTCGCCCTGCCGGCCGCGCGCCGTCACGCGGCGGCTCTTCTCGTCTCGGGCCGCGCCACGCGCGAGCTGTCTCCCTCCGAGCTGCGCCGTCTCGTCGAGTTCCAACGCGACGCGCACGTCGCCGAAGCCATCGCCGGCGCCAACGCCACCGGCGTGATGCGCGCCCTCTCCAAGGCGGGCGAACAGCTCTGGCGCATCACGGACTACGCCACTTTCCTCGAGCTTCTCGCCGAGCCCATGGCGAACGAGGTGCTGCGCCATCTGGACGAGGTGCGTCCCGCATCTTTCGCTCCGATCGCCGCGCTGCCGCCTGCCCTGCGCATGGCGCCGGTCGTACGCGTCATTCCGTCGGCGCATGCAGCCTACGATCTTGCGCGCGCCTTCCGCATCGCGATCCGCATGCGTACGCCCGACGCGACCACGCGCATCGCCCGCCGTTGGGGCTCGGGCGGAACCGTGACGGACGTGTTCCGCCGCGCGCAGGAAGACCTGACGCCCGACGCCTTCCGTCCAGGCGATGCGGCGCCGGCCCTTCCCGCTCCGTTCCTGCGCGTCACCACGCGCAAGCAGCTGGAAACGATGGCGCTCGAATTCCGCAACTGTCTCGCCGATCATGCGCAGCGCATCGCGGAAGGTCGGATGGCTGTCTATGTCTGGCGCGACGAAGTCCCGGCCGCCATCGCGCTCAACTGGGATGTCGCAGGCTGGCGCCTGTCGGAGGCGAAGGCGGCCCACAACGCCGATCTCGCGGAAGCACGCCTGCACGAGCTTGTGCGTATCCTCGATGCCGTGGGCGTTCGCACGGGTCCATCGGTTCAGGCCCTGGCCTCCCGTCTCGACGACTGGGCCAACGGCACGAACTACAACCACCCGCTCGGCCTCGGCTTCATCGAGCAGCTGGCGCTGGGCGATATCTGGAGCTGAAACGGGGCGGCGGCTCGCCGTCGCCCCTAAAGCCTGATCTTGCCGCTCACAATATCACGGTGAACATCCAGCGTGATCGGCCGATAGGTGCCCGCGTCATTGTCCGCCACGAACAGCGCATCGCTCGTGTTCATCGGATCAAAACCATCCTTCACGAGATCGACTTTGCGATACTTCATCGTGCCCGTCGTCTCCGCCTCCGCCTGGAAGCGCACGAAGATCGGCCGTGCATAGGCAGGAAGATGCAACGCCATGTGCGCATGCAGCGCCTTGAGATCGACGCCGTCCTTCGGAGAGATCGCGGCCATGCCGGCGCGTCCATCCTGTCCCGGCACGCTCACGCCATAGACAATCGCGTGCGTGACGCCCGGCAGTGACGAGATCGCGATTTCCACCTCGCTCGTTGAAACGTTCTCACCCTTCCAGCGGAACGTGTCGCCGATACGGTCGACGAAATAGACATAGCCATCCGCATCCATCTTCATCAGGTCGCCGGTGCGGAACCACTTGTCACCCTTCACGAACACGTCGGTCAGGATCTTCTTCTTCGACTGCTTCTCGTCATTGTAGCCGTCAAAGCGCTGGCGCGGCTCATGCGTGATCGGCCCGACCGCCTCGCCCACCTCGTCTGGCGCCGCTTCCATGCATAGCCCATCAGGCCCGCGGATCGGCTCCTCCGTCTCGACATCGAAGCGCACGATCCGCGCCGGCAATCGCGAGCGCAGCAGTCGCGGAATGCGCCCCACAGCGCCGATCTTCCCGTCGAGATTGAAGAAATTCACATTGCCTTCGGTCGACCCGTAGAACTCCACCAGCCGCTTGATCCCCGTCCGCTCAACGAACTGCTCCCACACATCCGCCCGCAGGCCATTGCCGAAGCCCTTGGTGATCTTGTGGCTCTTCTCCAGCGCGCTGGGCGGCTGGTTCATCAGATAGCGGCCAAGCTCGCCGATATAGACCAGCATGGTGGCGTGATTGTCGATCGCCTCCTGCCAGAAGTGCGAAGCTGAAAACTTCCGGCGCAGGATGATGCACGCCCCTGCATTCAGCGCCGTTCCGACGCCGCACATCCCACCCGTGGCATGATAGAGCGGCAGCGTCAGCAGGATGCGCTCATTGTGCCCCGCCTCGGTCGCATCCTTGAACACGCGCATCAGCCCCCGCGCCCGCACGCCCGTGATCTTCGCCGCCTTCGGCAACCCTGTCGTCCCCGACGTGTAGATGTAGAGCGCAACCTCGCCGCCCTTCATCCCCGCGCGAGCCGACTTCTCGATCCGCCCTGGCGCCGCCTGGTTCACGGCATCGTCGATCCGCGTCAACCCATCGACAGCCCCGCCCAGCACGAAAACGCCCAGCGGCAGCTTCACCTGCCCCTTCGCCGACGCATAGTTCGCGGCCAACTCCGGGTTCATCACGATGGCCTTGCAGTCCACCACGTTGATGCAGTGCGCGAGCCCCGCGCCCGAGAGGTTGTAGTTGATCAGGGCGGTCTTAACCGCGATCTTCGCCATGCCCGTCCAGAAGGCGATATAGTCCGGCCGGTTCTCCATGAAGAGCGCAACCGTGTCACCCGCCTTAAGGCCGACGCTCAGGCCCCAATGGGCAAATCGGTTCGCACGCGCCTCGAAGTCGGCATAGGTGATCTCCTGCCCCTCGAACGAGATGAAGGTCCGATCGGAATGATCATCGACCGCATCCTCGATAGCGTCCGCCAGCGTGTATTCCGCATCGGGATCGAACTTCCCGATCGCACCGATGATCCGGCGAAATCCGTTGATGTAGATCCAGTCGCTCTTGAGGCCGTCGAGAAGGTTCATGGCGGGCCCGGTACGGAGTGCAGGAAGATACAGGCTACCAGCCTGCAATTAAGGGCACGTTGATAGTTGGGCGCCCTTGCGACTGAGATGTGACTGATCGCCTGCAGCGCAAGACGCACCCGCGCGGAATTGCTCTTCGCGCACGCAGCAACGCGCCACAGGTTTGTCGAACGCTCGCAAGCGCTCTAGCTTCCGGCGACAGTCACATCCCGGGAACTCCACATGCGCCTCGCTCTCCTCGCCCCGACGCTCCTTGCCGCGATCCTGTCTGCCACCGCCTGCGCGCAGACGCCCGAACCCGCCTCTCCCACGCTCCCGCCCAACAACAGCCCGGTCCAGATGAATCGCGATGGCCCCGCCACGCGCAGCCCGGTGCGCAACGTCTCGCCCATCCCCGGCGAGGAAATCACCACAATCCGCTACTGGAAGATCAAGAAGGGGACCTACCCGCAATTCCTCAAGGCCTCGCAGGATGGCGTCTGGCCGTACTTCGAAAAGATCGGCGCGCGCATCGTCGGCATGTGGGTTGTCGTGCCCCCGCCCGGCGGCAAGGAAGCCTCGCCAGACTATGACGAAGTCTATCTCACCACGCGCTACGCCAGCGTCGACCACTGGGCCGCCACACGCGACGCTGCCGCCATGGGGGGCGACGGGCCGGACTACGCCAAGCTGCAGGAAGCGCTGGCGATCCGCCAGTCGCTGACCATCGAGACGAAGGTGACGTTCATGCAGGGCGTCGTCGGCCCGCTCCCGCCCGTATTCATGCCCGGCACGGGCGAGAAATTCGTCCCGGCGCCGTGACCGATCAGCGCGCGCAGCTTTCCGGCTTGATCTCGACGCGCGTGAATTTCACGCCCACGGGCCCGATATTTGTGATGGCGTGCGGCCCCTCCGGTCCGCTCCACACGGCGCGCGTGCCAGCCGATGGCTCCACCTCGTTCTCGCGCACCTTTATGAACTCGCCATTCATCCAGCGGTATTCGGTGTAGAGAAACCTGGCGCCGCCCTCTCCACCCGTCTCGCCATAGATCACGCTGGGCAGAGCATGGATATGTACCGGCTCGCTCGCCCCCGGCGGCAGCCGGATCTCCAGCACGCGCACATGCTCATCCTCGAACATCACGCGATGCGAATACGGCGCGGCGGCCACCGCATCATGCGGATGGCTCGCCGGGTCGCAGAAATTCGGATCAGGCGGCAGATGCTGCTGGGCGCTCGCGCTACCCGCCAGACCGCAGACTAGCAACAGCGCAACAATCGCCCTCATAAACCTCTCCACGTCCGACTGTCAGGGCCCCACGATGGTGAAGCCCGGCACGGCCCGCGTTTCCACATGCCCGCCATGATACATATCCATGAAGATCAACGTCTCCGCGGGCGCGCTTCCCGGGCAAGTCACCTGATAACCATCGATGATGTCGCCGTCGGGACCATCGCCGAAACTGCCGACCCTAGTGTAGACTGGCGGCGCCGCATCCTCGCAGCGCAGGCGGCTGAGGTAAGCGCGCTGACCGGGAGGCATCTCCGCCTTCACCGGATTCTCCCTCGACCCGAGCGGCGTTCCCGCGTCTTTGACCGTGGCGCACGCGGACGCCACCAATACAGCCAACAGAATTCCGGCCGGTTTCATCACGCAGTCCCCTTGCTGATCACCAAGTATCACCACGCCCCATCCGGCGCGGCAATGCCTTCCCGCTTGACCTCGCACGCGCGCCATGGATTAGCGACAGAAGGAGTCCGTTATGACCGAGCCGTCCTTCCGCTATGCGCGCCGCGCCGATGCGCCCGCCCTGGTCGAACTGATCGAGCGCGCCTATCGCAGCCCCGAGACGGAAGGCAGCTGGGCCTCCGAAGCGCATCTTCTAAAGGGCCCGCGCACCAGCATCGACGAGGTGCTGGACCTCATCGCGCGTGAAGACTCCCGCTTCCTGGTCGCGGAGCGGGACGGAGCCATCGTCGGCTGCTGCCTGCTGCAGGGGCTCAGCCAACCCGGCGAGCCGAACAATGCCGCCTACTTCGGCATGTTCGCTCTCGACCCCCGCGCGCAGGGCGGCGGCATGGGCAAGGTAATCATCGCCGAGGCCGAGCGCCGCATCCAGGATCTTTGGGGCGCAAACGAAATGGTGATGACCGTCATCAACATTCGTACCGAACTCATCGGCTGGTATGAGCGCCGCGGCTATCACCTCACCGGCGCCGCGCTGCCCTTCCCCTTCAGCGAAACCTCCGGCGAAACCACGCGCGATTTCCACCTCGTCGAGATGCGCAAGCGCGTTGGATGACCCGCTACGTCGCCCTTCTCCGCGCCGTGAATGTCGGCGGCCGCAAGGTCACGATGAAGGAACTGCGCGAGATGGCGGAGAAGCTGGGCTTTGCCAACGCGCAAACCCTGCTCGCCAGCGGCAACCTGGTGTTTGAGACGAAGAAGACCGCGCCTGCAAAACTCGAAGCTTCGCTCGAAGCCGCCATCGAGAAGACCTTCGGTCTCTTCTCCGACGTGATGGTCCGCGATCCCGCCGAATGGCGCGCCATCGTCGGCGCCAACCCCTTCCCGAAGAAAGCGAAAGACGATCCCGCACATCTTGTCGTCGCCGTCGGAAAGGCGGGCCCGGACACAAAGGCGTTCTCCGCATGGCTCGAAGCCTTCCGCGCGAAGTATGACAAGGGTGAGCAGGTGAAGGTGATAGGCCGCGACATCTTCATCGACTATGGCGACAGCATCGGTCAGTCAAAACTACTGATCCCGAAAAAGCTGTTCACCGGCACCGCCCGCAACTGGAACACCACGCTCAAGATCGCTGAAATGCTGGAAGGCAATTGATCGACTTTCCATCCTGCGAATGGCAAAGTCCGCCTCGCCGGGAGGACGCATGATCATCGAAACCATCGAAGTTGGCGGCTGCCGGTCCTACATCCTCGGCTGCACCGATACGCATGTCGGCGCCGTCATCGATCCCGAGATCAGCGCGCTTGAGCGCTATCGCGGTCTCGCCTCGAAACACGGCCTCTCGCTGCGCTACGCCATCGACACGCACACCCACGCCGACCACTTCACCGCCTCGCGCGAGATCGCCCGCGCGGTTGGCGCACAGGTCGTGATGAGCCATCTCAGCCCCGCCCCCTATGTCGACCTGCGCCTCGACGACGGCGACATGCTGGCGCTCGGCGCACTGCGCCTGCAGGCCATCGCAACGCCCGGCCATACGGCGGACTCAACCTCTCTCCTGGTGCGCGATCATGTCTTCACGGGCGATGCGCTGCTCATCGGCGGCACCGGCCGCACCGACCTTCCCACCGGCGATCCGGAGCAACTCTACGACAGCCTGTTCTCGCGCCTGCTGAAGCTCGACCCCGCGACCCACATCCACCCCGCTCACGAATACAAGGGCCGCGCCGGCTCCACGATTGGCGAGGAGATCGCGACCAATCCGCGCCTGCAGAAGTCGGATCGTGCTGAATTCGTCGCCATGATGCGCGCGCTCAATATCAACGCCCCGACCCACCTGACGGAAGCGCTTCGCGTCAACATGACCGGCAAGAAGTCAGTCGCCCAGCTCCTGTCGGAAGCCTCCGGCGCCGTCCCGTTCATGTCTATGGACGAACTCTCGAAACGCATCACGAAACGCCAGAACGATCTCGTCATCGTCGATGTGCGCGAGAAGGACCTTTTCGACGCCGGCCACCTTCCCGGCGCCATCCACCTGCCGCGCGGCCAGCTCGAACTGCGCGTCAACGAAGCCTTCCCCGACCCCACCGTCCGCATCGTCACCGTCTGCGAGTTCGGCAAGATCTCCACCCTCGCCGCCGCCACCCTGCGCTCCCTCGGCTTCGTCCACGCCGCCGCAATGGACGGCGGCATGAAAGCCTGGCGCGAGGCGGGGCTGGCCGTAGAGGCCTGATCGCTATTTCGGCTCAGCAGAATTTGCGAACACCACGCGCAGCCCATCCAGGGCAGCGCGGTGGTAGATCGTGGAATGCTCTTCATCGTCCATGACGGCGTAGGTGAAGCGTACACCCGGCAACGCCGCCGACTTGATCGCCTGCGAGACGATCGTCTGCCCCAGCCGCATCGCGGGTTCGCCCTTGGCCACTGCCAGATAGACCTCGCGCTCGCGAGCCGCCTGCGCCGCCAGCAGCGCCCGCGCCTCGGTCGCCAGCGCGCCCATGTCCCACCACAGGCTCGGATCAACGGCCACATACCCGTCAAACAATTCCGGCCGCCGCAGGAAAGTCTCCACCACGAATAACCCCGCCAGCGACTCCCCCATCACCGCGTCATAGCCATCCGTGCGATAGCGCTGCTCCACCCACGGCTTCACCTCATCCGCGATGAACGCCCGAAACTTCGCGCTCTCGCCATGCGTCGGATAGTCGACCCGCAGGCTCGCGTCCTTCGTCGCCGGAAAGGTCAGTTCGCGCCGCCGGTCCACCGTCTCGATCCCGACCACGATCATCTCGCGGAAGCTTCCGCTGATCGTCGCGTGCTGCGACAGCCCTGCTATGTGGATAAAGTCCTGCTCCACCCCGCCATCGATCAGGTACAGCACCGGATAGGCCTGGCCGCTCGCGTCATATCCCGGCGGCAGATAGACATTGATCCGCCGCGCCTCGCCCAGCGCCGTCGACTGGAGCGTGTAACCACGCCCCAGCACAATCGCCTCGCCCGCCGCCCCTGCGTCATCAGCCGGCCTGCTCATCTGGCACGCGCCCATCCCCAGCAGGGCCGCTGCGATCAGGACTATCTTCATGCGCTCAACTCCACATGTCGCCGCCTGCCTGCCAGACGCGCACGTAAAGCGCCAGCCGCTTCCTCCAGCCCCTTCCAAGTTTGCCGCCAGCGCCGAAGCAGCTAGTGTCAGCGCATGAACCCAACACAGAAACTGAACATAGCGCGCCGCTTCAATGGCCCGCATGATTCCGGAAATGGCGGCTATTCCGCCGGCCTGGTCGCGCAGATGATTCCGGGCGCCAACGCCGTCGAAGTCACACTGCGCGCGGCCATCCCGCTCGAGACAGACCTAAGCGTGCGTACGAACGGCGAGGCCATCGAGATCGTCTCGCATGACGAACCGCCAACGCTCATCATCTCCGCGCGGGCCACACAGCTTGCACGGCCAGAGGCCCGCTCTCCCGGCCTCGAAGCCGCCCGCGTCGCCGCGCAGACCTATCGC
Organism: Hyphomonadaceae bacterium UBA7672; assembly: GCA_002483135.1. Classification (GTDB taxonomy): domain Bacteria; phylum Pseudomonadota; class Alphaproteobacteria; order Caulobacterales; family Hyphomonadaceae; genus UBA7672. The sequence continues at coordinate 129,974 of DLHI01000015.1, forward strand.
GGCGCGGAGGATCACGTCCTGCCGCATTGCTTCGTTTGCGGCCCGGCGCGCCCCGTCGGCGATGGCCTGCGTATTTTCACCGACTGGCTCAAGGATCCAGCCGGCGTGGAAAACCCCAACCTCTTCCCCATCGTCGCCGCGCCCTGGCAACCAACGCCCGACCTCGCCGACCACGCTGGCCTAATCGCACCTGAATTCATGTGGGCCGCGCTGGATTGCCCCGGCGCCTTCGCCATCGATGCCGAACCGATCCTGCTCGGCCGCATGTCGGCGCGCATCCTCGCGCGCCCATCGACAGACGCGCCCATCGTCGTCATCGCCTGGCGCAAGGGTCAGGACCGCCGCAAACACTTCGCCGGCTCCGCCCTGTTCACCGAATCCGGCGACATGCTGGCCTTCTCCGAACAGACCTGGATCCAGATCGACGCGCACGCCCCGCCGAAGGAACTCTAGACGGAAGCCGCCGCCTTCAGTCGGTGATAGTCCTTCGCTTCACGCAGTGCAGCGATCAAGAGGCCGCCCGCCACCAGGCTCACCACGACGCCGCGCAGCGATGTCTGGCCTGACATCATCGCGAGCCCGTATTCGACAAAGTTCAACGCAACCAGGCCAAGCCCCACACAGATCGCCACGCGCGACCGCGCACGCCAGACCATCCAGGCTGCCGTCAGGGCCATCGCCGACGCCGCCAGTATCAACGCAAGCCCGCTCGCCATGGTGACGGCAGCCGCATCTCCCGCCCTGGCCGCTGCGAGCAGGTTGCCAGGAGCTGCCCCGATGATCGCCCCCGCCTGCGTCGCACTGATCGCCGCCAGCACCACCAGAACGACAGCGGCATAGCCCGCGCGTCGCTTCGCACGATCAACAGGCGTCTCTCCCGGCCGCGTCGTCCACATACCCAACCGTCCTCTTCAGTCCCTCGGCGCCATCATAGTCGCCCAAGGTAAATGCACGCTTGAAGCACGTTCTTGCTGGACGCTGCCCCCGTCTACCTCCAGAATTCCCCGAATGGTCATCGGCATTCTCCTCGTCATGGGCGCCCTCGCGGTCGCCGCGCTGGTCTGCTGGATGCTGGCGATCCGACTGTCCTACCGGATCGAGCGCATCCGCAATCCAGACCTGCCCCGCCCGCGTCTGGTGATGACCAACATGTTCGCCACCGCCTTCTGGACCGGCGATGCCAGGCCAGAAGAAATCCCCCTCCAGCGCCAGCTGCGCATGCGCCTCTCCCTCTCGGTCGGGTGCTTCATCGCGCTGGCCCTGCTCAGCTTCCTCCTGCCGCTCGCCGCACGCGAGAACCCGGCCACCGGGAGCGCAGGCGTGGTGAGCATCGCGCCCGCCACTTACCACCCAGTGGGCACGACCCTCTCCTACATCCGCTCGAACCAGGACGGCTCGCTGCCTGAGCGCATCCTCGTTCACGTTGTCGGCCCGCGCGAACTCCACGTCGCCAAGATGGTCGACGCCTGCAAGGACGCCGCCCTCGTCACCGCGAACTTTTCCGAACCCGCCTCCATCCCGATCGCAACAGAAGCCACGGGCCTCGTCGGCGGCCGCCTGCAGCGCGACGGCACACAGCTTCCGCAGGCATGGCTCGACCTCGTCACAGGCGACAAGCGCACGCTCAACGTCCATCTCGGCGCCGCCGATGCCGAACCGATTGTGTTCGACGCGCCGCCGGCGCCGTGGCGCGTCTACGATTTCGACCTGGCCGAGTTCGCCCTTTTCGGCCCGCGCGAAAAGAAAGACTTCATGTTCGGCCTCGCCCTCGCCTGGCCCGAGGACGACGCGCCGCTCCTGCGCATCCTCGGCCCCGCGCACGCCCGCTTCCTCTATGCCTCCGACAAGGGCGCGAAGAACCATTATCGCGTCTTCGGCGCCGCCTTCGAAGACGCCCGCGCCGGCGATCGCGGCGGCGAACTCATCACCGACGCCACCTACGGCCACGTCATCGAAGCCCGCTTCGGCCAGCCCAACCACCCCGGCTACGACAATTTCATGCTGAAGCTGGTGAAAGTCTCGCCCGGCGAAGAGGGGATCACTGCCTGGCGCGACGCCATCACCCGCCACTGGCAAGGCTGTCCCGCAGCGTCTGAATAACCCTGCGCTGTCATTCTCGGGTAACCCCGGGAGCGCGAAGCGCTGTCCGGGGGGCATCCCGAGAATCTCGGTTCGATCAGTTGGGGATCGCCAGCGATCCCGCACTAGGTCGCCGCTGGCCAGGCGCCAACTGATCTGTAATCTTGAGCGTCAGCATGCAGGGGGATGCTGCCATGACTGTCCTGCCTTTCGTCATGCTCGCTTGCGCCTTCGCAATGCTGCTGTTCAGCACGCGCCAGATGCACCTTCTCTGGCGGCTCGCTGCGCTGACCGCCAGCGCCGCGCTCATCATCTTCGTCGCCATGTGGAACGGAAGCTCCACCGAAAGCATGGGCCTCATCTCGACCGTCACGCGCCACCCGGACCTGCTCGCGGCTGCGATCCACGGCAACTGGCCGACCATCGAACAGTTCGCCGCGCCCGCGCTCGATCTTCTGGTGATATTCGCCGTCCTGCTCCTGATCGGCTGCGCCCTCGCGCTGTCGCCCGGCGAGGCGATGGAGCGCATAATCCGCCCGATCAACATCGGTCTCATCGGTGCGATCATTGGCGGCGTCGCTGTGCTTCTTGTCTCCGCAATCGGCTTTGGCGCGGTCTCCAAACGACAGGTCTTCATCGCCTCCGTTCCCGCCGAAGACGCCATCGACGGCGACACCATCCGCATCGGCGAAGTCAGCCTGCGCCTCTGGGGCGTCGATGCGCCCGAAGACGACCAGATCTGCCTGCGCGCCGACCGATCACCCTTCGACTGCGGCGCCCTCGCGAAAGACGCGCTGATCAAGTTCGCCCTGCCCGGTCCCATCTTTTGCCGCGCGCCGGCAGGAACAGCCGCCGACATCCGCTTGCAGGAGAGTTTCGGCCGGCCTCTGGTCTCATGCAGCAGCGATCAGCAGGGGTATGGGCAACTTCCAGACATCGCCCGCGAGTTGGTGGCCGAGGGATACGCCTACCCCTACGAGGCGCGCGACGGCGAGATTGTCTCCGCGTATGTGGAGGAACTCAACTCCGCGATCCAGCAGAACGCCGGGTTCCACAATGGCGTATTCCTGAAGCCCACCCAATGGCGCAACGACCCGCACGCCCGCTGCCACGTCGTCTCGATGGCTCAGGACGTGGCCGAAAATGAGCCGGACCGAGACCGTCTCGAAGCCCGCCTCAAACGCCTGCGCGAAGCTTGTGGCCTAGTCGACTGAGCGCTTGCCCCTCGTGCCGCCAAGGCGCTATCCTCAACGCATCCCGAGGGGCGCGAACGGACGTTCGCTGAGATCGGCGCCAGAGCCGGACGGCGACATGCCTGAAGGCGCCCGCGCGAGCACCCTTAGAACCTGATCCGGGTCATGCCGGCGAAGGGACAGGAGCACGAGATGAGCGACCAGCCTGCCAATTCTCCGCCGGAAAGCGCCCCCGCAGAACACCTGCCAATGGGCGCCATACCGATCGAGAAACTGCTCACAGGCCTGCGCGGTCACCTGCAGAAGGGCGAATACGTGCTGTGGCAGGGACAAGGCTATGGCCGCTCCCTCGGCGCGCTCAATCGCGCGCTGCTGGTCCGCCTCGGCCTTGCCGCTGTCGTTGTCGTCGCCCTGCTCATCCTCGTGATCCAGGGCGACCGGTCAGGCTTCAAATGGCTCGCCTGGGTTGTCGGCGCCATCCTGATCGTGCGCGTGGCGTGGTTCTTCTGGAAATCGTCATCCGCGCCGGGCCGTCAGGTCGCCATGCTCACCAACCGCCGCCTTGTCTCGGTCGACCTTCTGCGCCCGCTGGCGACCTGGTCGATCAGCGTCGGCGGCGAAGGCCGCGCCGATGGCCGCGTCGTCCCCCCGCAGCCCATCGTCATCACCGGCACGAAGGCGCGCGGCCATATCCGCCTCAACCGTCTACCCCAGAAGATGCACGCCTATCCGCCCTTCATCCTCTTCAACGCCGAAGAGCCGCTCGCCGTCGCCGAGAAGATCAGGAAGACGCTGGGCATCACCACGCCCATCGAAGACCGCACGAAATGAGCGCCCCCGATCTCTGGACCGCCCATCTCGCGCCGGGCGAAACGCTGGTGTGGAGCGGCTCGGCCTCGCCGGACCTTCGCAAGGCAGACACCTCGCGCCGCCGCATGATTTATGGCCTCGCCGGCGCTGCCTCCCTCCTGATCGCCGTGATGCTTGGCGCGCGCTTCGTTGAATCGCTCGCGATGAATGCAATCCAGCCATCCATGCTCGCCGCGTTCACGCCGCTCTATCTCGTCTTCGCGCTGGCCATGCTGGCGCTGGCGCTATGGGGAGTCCGCCGCGCACTGGAGGCGCCCCCCGCCGCCGCGCACTTTGCGATCACCGCCCAGCGCCTCATCGCGCTGAACGACGCCGGCGCCATCATCGACCAGATGCCCGGCCCCGAAGTCGATGGCGTCATCGCCGGCGGCCGCCGCCGCACGCCGGATGTCTACGTCCTGCGCAAGGACGATCCGAAGGAAGAGCGCGTCTTCGCCATGGAACACCTCGACCGCCCCCTCGAAGCCAAGGCCATCATCGAGGAGACGTTCCCGGCTCCGGAGCCAGCAGCATGACAGACCTGCTCGCCGTCCAGAACCCGCTCACGCTCAAGCTCGCCCTTTTCGTCGGCGCGTTCCTTGTCGCCGCCGCCAGCGCGCTCGTCCGCCCCTCCATCGCCGGCAAGCTGCTCGCCAGCATCGAAGCCTCGCCCGGCATCATGCACGCGACGGCCGCTGTCACGGCATTCGCTGGCGGCGGACTCCTCGTCGCCCATTTCGACTTCACCTCGATCACCGCCGCCCTCGTCACGCTCACCGCGATCTGGTGGACGATCGAAGGCCTCGGCCTCCTCGCGCTTGGCCACGCGCTCAAGATCGCCAGCCCCCAATCCGTGCGCCTCTATGCGCTCACCAACATCCCCGCGCTGATCATTGGCGCCTTCCTCATCATCGCCGGCCTGTTCGGCCAACTGGAGCCCACCCCATGAACAAGCCCATCGATCCGCGCGATCTCGAGCCGTTCCGCGTCACCACCGGCCCGCTGCCCGCCAGCGAGAAGCGCTACTCCCCCGCGCCCGGCTTCCCCGATGTACTCGTCCCCTTCCGCGAGATCGCACTGCATCCGACAGCAAAAGAGCCGCCCGTCCGCGTCTATGACACCACCGGCCCCTACACCGACCCGACCGTGCAGATCGACGTGCACGAAGGCCTGCCCGCGATCCGCTCCACCTGGATCGCCACGCGTGGCGACGCCGAGTCCTACACCGGCCGCCACGTGAAGCCGGAAGACAACGGCAACGTCTCGCTCGAAAAGCTCGTCACCGAATTCCCCCGCCGCCGCGCCCCGCTGCGCGCCAAACCGGGCGCCGCGCTCACGCAACTGCAATACGCCCGCGCCGGCGTCATCACCGCCGAGATGGCCTACGTCGCCCACCGCGAAAACCTCTGCCGCGAAGCCATGCTCGCTGGAGCCGAAGAACGCCGCGCCGACGGAGAAGACTTCGGCGCAGACATCCCCGCCTTCATCACCCCCGAATTCGTCCGCAGCGAAATCGCCCGCGGCCGCGCCATCATCCCCGCCAACATCAACCACCCCGAACTCGAACCCGTCATCATCGGCCGCAACTTCCTCGTGAAGATCAACGCCAACATCGGCAACAGCGCCGTCACCTCCTCGGTCGAGGAAGAAGTCGAGAAACTCGTCTGGTCGATCCGCTGGGGCGCGGACACCGTGATGGACCTCTCCACCGGCCGCAACATCCACAACATCCGCGACTGGATCATCCGCAACTCCCCCGTCCCCATCGGCACCGTGCCGATCTACCAGGCGCTCGAAAAAGTCGGCGGCGATCCCGACAAGCTCGACTGGGAAGTCTTCAAGGACACGCTCGTCGAACAGTGCGAGCAAGGCGTCGACTATTTCACCATCCACGCCGGCGTCCGCCTCGCCTACATCCACCTCACCGCAAAGCGCGTCACCGGCATCGTCTCGCGCGGCGGCTCCATCATGGCGCGCTGGATGCTCAGCCGTCACAAGGAGTCCTTCCTCTACGAACGCTTCGACGAGATCTGCGATCTCATGGCGAAGTACGATGTCTCCTTCTCCCTCGGCGACGGCCTCCGCCCCGGCTCCATCGCCGACGCCAACGACCGCGCGCAGTTTGCCGAACTCGAAACCCTGGGCGAGCTCACCAAAGTCGCATGGGACAAGGGCTGCCAGGTGATGATCGAAGGCCCCGGCCACGTGCCGATGCACAAGATCAAGGTGAACATGGACAAGCAGCTCGCCATGTGCGGCGAGGCGCCGTTCTACACGCTCGGCCCGCTCACCACAGACATCGCCCCCGGCTACGATCACATCACGTCGGCCATCGGCGCAGCCCAGATCGGCTGGTTCGGCACGGCCATGCTCTGCTACGTCACGCCGAAGGAACATCTCGGCCTGCCCGACCGCGACGACGTGAAAGTCGGCGTCATCACCTACAAGATCGCCGCCCACGCCGCCGACCTCGCCAAGGGCCACCCCGCCGCCAAACTCCGCGACGACGCCCTCTCACGCGCGCGTTTCGAATTCCGCTGGGAAGACCAGTTCAACCTGTCGCTAGACCCCGAAACCGCCCAGAAATTCCACGACGCCACCCTCCCCAAGGACGCCCACAAGGTCGCCCACTTCTGCTCCATGTGCGGCCCGAAATTCTGCTCGATGAAGATCACGCAGGATATCCGCGACGCCGCCGGCGCCTTGTCTGCCCCCGGCGAAGCCGGGGGAAGTGGATCGCCGCGCAGCGGCGAGACGAAGGGGGCTGCGCTCGACGAAGTCGAGCGCGGAATGGCCGACATGAGCGCAAAATTCGCCGAAGTCGGAAAGGAGCTCTACGTCAGCGAGAGCGGGAAGAAGCGCGAGGCGATTGATTAGCGGCCATCAAGCACTACGTGTTTCGGTGGTCACCAAACCGTCAAGCAGGGGGGTGAGAAATGGAAATCAAGGGTGAGCTTAAGGGCGAAGTCGCAGTTGACGCGAAGGGCACACAGACGCTCATAGACGCCGCCGTCGATTTGTTTTCTCCAGCTACTGAACTTCTGGGGCTGTTGGGCGACACGCTGCGACTAGCACGAGTCGGAGTTGCTGCTCGCATCACGCGTCGCGCCAAGGAGATTGCGGAACAGAACAACCTAGAACTGACAGCGCCACCACTTAAGTTCTTGGCGAACTTCTACGAGAGAGCGTCGCTGGAAGAGCCGCAGGACGAAGAAGCACATGACAGGTGGGCCGAACTCCTACTAAGCGCATCGTCAGGGACTGCCGTTCCTCCTCGGTTCATTTCGATAATGGCTGAGATGGATGGACATCAGGCGAGGCTTCTTCGCGAGATTTTTTTCGGAAAGCAGTTGGTGCATGACCCCAGGCGCTCTATTCGCGGGAAGAGGTTTGATGCGATCGAACACGAGTTCCTTCCGTCGTCAGTCGACGATGTAATCAGAGAACTCGAGACGCGCGCAATTCGAGAACACCCGATCGACATCTTGATGGATACGGTGGAGTTCTACTTTAACGCACCGGGCGTTCATGTTGCGAGTTGGCTGTTGTCTGGCGCTATTGGCGCGGAGCACAGTGAAACCTTGAAGTCTCGCTCTTTGGATCCTGAGCTGGGGCTTGGTCTTGAAATTCTGGTATCACTTGGTCTCTTGGGTCGCTACCAAATGGGGCGGGTTGTGAGGCTGCCCACAGAAAGACAGATCTCCTTGTCTGGAGAGTTCATTTTCATCACTGATCTCGGTATCCAGTTTATTGTCGCTTACGATTCCGAGGCTCGGAAGATTGTGAACGAGAAAAGAGCAGCTCGAAAAAACTATCGACCTACGTCAAGGCGGTAATCAAGGAGCGTTGCCAAGCGCGTTTGCGACTGTTTGGGTAGCGTAGGGTGAAGGCCTTGTTGGCGAACGCTGGCCTTCCGCCCTCGCCTCTGCTACCCACCGCCCCCTCAAGCACAGGAGGCTCACATGACCCGCAAGCATCACGAAGACGCCCCCTCCTTTCGCGCCGAGCGCCAAGCGGCGTAAGGGCTTCCCCAGCGAGACGCACGTCAAGCGCGGGCGCCGGTTCATCAAGGGCGGCGAGATCGAGCTAGCTGAGAAGCTGGGCCGTAACGATCCCTGCCCCTGCGGTTCACGGAGCAAGTTTCAAGAACTGCTGCCTGACGACCGGCCGCTATGACGGCGCCGAGCGCAAGGACTACTTTCAGGGAGTGAGGCGCGGCCCGCGCGCATACGTGCAACCCCCTCCGTCATCCGCGCTTCGCGCGGCTGCCACCTCCCCCACTTGCGTTGCAAGTGAGGGAGGCAAGGCGCCTCTTGCCTCCACCAGTCGCCCCGCGACTGGGGGAGGTGGATGGCGCGCGCTTGCGCGCCAGACGGAGGGGGTCTCGCGACAGTTGGCGGCGCCTCGCCATCCCACTCTGGAAGCGTGTGCACCGCACACGCGTTCCCGGCGGAGGCCGGGATCCAGTCGCAGGAAAGATGCGCGCGAAGCGCCCGAATGGTTTTCGGCGCGCTTCGCGCGGCTCTTTGTGTTGGGCTGGATCCCGGCCTGCGCCGGGACCGCGTGGCTGGGCCGCGCTTCCAGCGACAGGGCGCAATTGTAGGAAACCGCCTTCCCATCCCCGTAGGAAACAGAAAAACAAAACCGCCTGACCTCAAGGCGCTCGCCCGGCGATTTGTAGGATGGAGCATCGCTGAATCAGCCGGGCTGTGGCCCATGCTTACACTCCCCACATGGAATGGCTCTGGATCATCCTGCGCTCTCTCTTTCCTCGCGATCCCATTCGCCAGGGCGCCGAGGCCATGCGCCATCGTGTGAGCCAGCTCGTCCATGTGATCGACGACCTGGACACGCTCGCCCTCCTGCAGGTTGACGCGGCCCTGCGCCTCCAGCTCGAACTCCTCATCCTCGATGCGGAGGATTGCCTGCGCCTCTGGATCTCCATGCGCGGCTGCCAGATCGCGCGCATCCGGCCGAAGGTTCCGTGGTCGCGCGCCACGCCCCATCTCACCCATCCAAAAGACCTGCCCGAACTCATCGCGCGCATCTCCGCTCTCGTCGCCAAATGCGACTCCATGGAGCAACGCGCACAAAGGCATGCCGCAAGGCTGAAGCAGATGCGCGATGCTGATCCGCTCGCGGCCCATGGTTCGCCAAATAACTTGAATGCCGCCGCGCGCTGCGCGGCTGCTCACCATGCGGCGTCAGAGTCTCTCAAATCCAAAGCGGGCCTCATCCTGAGGGATCGCGAAGCGATCGTCTCGAAGGACGAGGCCATGCTCACCACCCGCACGCCAAAGCGAGCACCCCCACACTCGAATGCGGGAAGGACCCCGTAACAGCGCCCCGCAGGCCATGAACCTGCGGGAACGCGGACCCGTGCCCGAAACACAGCTCCGCCCCGCGCACCCCTATCCGCCAGCCCCGGCATGACGTCTCAAGGCCCGAACCGGCCTCAAGTCTGACCTGACCTGGCGCCTCACCTGAAAGCCCTCTGCTTTCAGGAATGCGGGTCTGTGTGCGCAGCAGACGGCCTTCGAAACCACGGCCCGGCACGTCTCTGTCAGTGAGCGAGTCAGAATGTCGCAGAGGCCCACCCTGACTGCATCGTAATCCACCGCGCGCGGATTTCGCCGCATTCTGCCGGCTTGTTGGAGTTCGTCGCGCGGATTCGCGGCGCATCAGAGGCTCGGCCCCATGTCGTTTCAGGAATGCGCCCACTCGCTCCGCAATGAAGGCAAGGTCCGCATCAACGCCGGTCACTTCTCGATCGAGGAACTTGAGGCCGCCGCCGCCCTCGCCGCAGAGCGCCAGGCCAGCCTCATCATCGAGAACCTGAAAGCCTGCTCCTGCGCCGACATCGCGCGCATCAACGCCGCCGGCGGCCGCCAGGTCTCCTTCGCCGACATCCACCTGATCTAGAATAGCTGCTGGGCGCGCCGGTTCCTTCCCGCCGCCCACGTGCTCGCTTGACCAGATAGTTCTAGTATTGTAGAATTATTCCCGATATCAGAAAGATATGGGAAGCCCCATGCCCGAGCCCGCAATCACGCCCGCGCTGTGCTATCAGAACCCACGCGCCGCACTGGATTTCCTCCGCGACGCCTTCGGTTTCGAGCTCGACATGCTGATCGAGGATGAAGCCGGCAATCTCGCCCACAGCCAGATGACCTATGGCGATGGCCGCATCATGGTCGGCAATGAATGGAGCGCGGATCACAAATCGCCCAGATCCATCGGCCTCAAATGCACGCAGACCGTCCACGTCGCCGTCATAGGCGACATCAATGCGCATTGCGAAACGGCGCGTGCCGCCGGCGCCGAAATCCTCGCCGAGCCCGAAACCCAGTTCTATGGCGACCGCACCTATCGCGCCCGCGATCCTGAAGGCCATATCTGGACGTTCTCGCAGACCGTGGAAGTGCTGACGCCCGAACAATGGGACGCCAATGCCCCCGGCCTCAAGACGTGGACGCGCGAGAAGCCCGGCGCATGACGCCCGCCGCTTTTCGCAAGCTGGCGCTCGCCATGCCTGAAGCTTCGGCCTCCGAACATTTCGGGACGCCGGACTACCGCGTCGGCGGCAAGATCTTCGCAACCGCCGGGCGCGTCGATGGCCGCGCGGTGCTGAAGCTGACGCCGGACCAGCAGGTGATGCTGTGCGAGGCCGAGCCCGCGATTTTCGAGCCGATCCCCGGCGGATGGGGCCGCACGGGATGGACCAACCTGATCCTCGCCAAGGTCGATGCGAAGACAGCCAGGAGCGCGCTCTGGATGGCATGGCGCAACACGGCGCCGAAGAAACTTCTCAAGGCGCACACAGAATGAGCGCGCGTCGCAAGCCTGATGTCGATGTCCTGTTTGCCGCCCTCGCCGATCCCGCCCGGCGTCGCGCAGTGGAAATCCTTGGCCAGGGGCCACAGCGCGCTGGCGATCTCGCGGGCCGTCTCGGTCTTGCCCCGCCCGCGATGAGCCGCCATCTGAAGGAACTCAAGGCCGCCGGCCTTGTGGTCGATCATCATCCCGAGGGCGACGCCCGCGTGCGTGTCTACGCGCTAAACAGCCCACGCCTCGCCGAACTGAAGCAGTGGCTCACGCGTGCAGAAGAAGGCTGGACGCAGCAACTGGGCGCCTTCGCCGCTCACGTGCGGAAGCGGACATCGCGATGACATCCCGCGTCATCGTCTCCCTGCGCGTACCATGCTCGCCCATCCAGGCGTTCGACATTTTCACGCAGGAGATCGGCGACTGGTGGGCCGACACGCCCACCTTTCGTTTCACGCCGCGCAGCCCCGGTCAGCTCGCCTTCGAACCTCCCGCGGGGGGCGCTCCGGGTCGGCTGGTCGAGCGCCTGCCCAACGGCAAGGTCTTCGAGGTGGGCCCGGTGCGCGACTGGCGACCGGGCGAGCGTCTGGTGGTCGGCTGGCGGCAGGCGACCTTCGGGCCGGATCACGCAACAGAGGTGGAAGTGCGATTCGAGCCAGTGGGAGATGAAACACGGGTGACCGTTGAGCATCGCGGCTGGGACAGCGTTCCGCAGAACCATGTCGCCCGCCATGGCTTCCCCCTCATCCGAACCAACCAGCTGCAGGGCGATCAATGGCGCGCTGGCCTCGCCCGGCTAAAGGCCCAAACATCGACCCTTCGCTGGCCTACCCCTGATTGACTGCCTGCACGGCCCCGCGTATCCGCGCGGGGTCCAGACTGGAGCCGGACATGTCCGCTGCAAATGCAACGTCGAACGCTCCGCCGGTCAGGAAGCCAGGCAAGAACGCATTCTTCTTCATCATCGTGACTGTGTTCATCGACATGATGGCGTTCGCCGTCATCATGCCCTCGATGCCCTATCTCGTGGCTGAGCTGCTCAACGGCAAGGACGCCGTCCTGCAGGCCAAGGCGATGGCGGCGGCGGGAAATCTCGGCCCGATCGAAACAATGCTGTCGGATGCTGCGCCCTGGGGCGGCTACATCACGACGGTCTATGCCGTGATGAATTTCCTTGTGGCGCCCATTCTCGGCGGCCTGTCGGACCGGTTCGGCAGGCGCCCCGTGCTCCTCGTCTCAATGGGCATGCTGGCGATCGACTTTGTGATCATGGGGCTGGCTCACACAGTGTGGCTGCTATTCCTCGGCCGCATCCTGTCAGGCATTTCCGGGGCGACGCACTCCACCGCTGCCGCCTACATCGCTGACGTCACCGAGCCCAAGGCGCGTGGCGCGGCGTTCGGCATGCTGGGCATGGCCTTCGGCCTCGGCTTCATCCTCGGGCCGGCTATCGGCGGCTATCTTGGCCAGTTCGATCCGCGCCTGCCCTTCTTCGCCTCGGCGGGGTTGGCGGGCATCAACTTCTGCTATGGCCTTTTCGTGCTGCCCGAGTCGCTGGCGCATGAGCACCGCCGCCGGTTCGACTGGAAACGGGCCAACGCCTTCGGCACGTTCAAGCACCTGATGCAGGTGCCATATCTCGCCTGGTTCATGCTGGCGCTCGGTCTCTTCAACGTCGCCCACTGGGTCTATCCCGCGACGTTCAACTATTTCGCCGGGGTCGCCTTCGGCTGGAACGAGGGAATGATCGGCCTGGCGCTCGTGGCGGTGGGGGTCGGTTCGGCCATCGTGCAAGGCGGGCTCACCGGGCCGCTGATCAAGCGCTTCGGCCCCACGCGCATGGCGGTGTTCGGATTCGTGATCTGCGCCATCACCTTTGCTGCTTACTCGATGGCGACTGCGGGATGGATGATATTCGTCATCATTCCGTTCGGCGCGCTGGCGGGCGTGCTTGGCCCGTCGATCAACCAGATCATGTCGGTGCGCACGCCGCGGAATGCCCAGGGCGAACTGCAGGGCGCCATCGCCAGCGTCCAATCCCTCACCAACATCTTTGCGCCGCTGATGCTGACGCAGGTATTCCACTACTACACCTCGCCCGCCGCCCCGGTTTACTTCCCCGGCGCGGCCTTTGCTCTAGCTGCGGTCATCTGCACGATCTCCCTGCTGCCGCTGGTGCGGGGGCTGAAGACAGCGCCGAAACTCGATGATCAGCCGCCGGATCCCGCAGGCGAAGCGCCGCCGGAAGAAGCATCCGCCAGCGCGCCAGCCGCGCAGACCGCCTGAGATGACCACCGCCCGCCCCGCTCTGTTCCTTGACCGCGACGGCGTCATCAATGTCGACCGGAACTACATCTTCCGCGTCGAGGACTTCGAGTGGATCGAAGGTGCGCAGGATGTGATCCGCCGCTTCAACGACTTGGGCTGGTGGGTGTTCGTCGTCACCAACCAGTCCGGCATCGCGCGCGGCCTCTATACCGAAGAGCAGATGCAGGCGCTGCACGACTGGATGACGGGCGAGCTCGCCAAATCTGGCGCGCACATCGACCGCATCTATCACTGTCCCTTCCACGAGGGCGGCACCATTCCGCGCTATACGAAGGACAGCTTCGACCGCAAGCCAAAGCCCGGCATGCTGATCCGCGCGATGACAGACTTTCCCGTCATCAAGGAACGCTCCTTCATGATCGGCGACAAGCAGGCCGATATGGAAGCGGCGGCAGCCGCCGGCGTTCGCGGCTTCTTGTTCACGGGCGGCAACCTCGCCAGCTTCACCGACTGGGTCCTCGCCGACATGGGCGAGGGTCGCTGAGCGCCACTACTGCTTCGGCATGACCTGCGGCTGGATCAGATCGGGATCAGCCGGAACGGGAGCTGGCGCCGGCGGCGCGGCCTGCGGCGTCACCGCGTTCGGGGCGGCGTTCGGTGCACGATACTCCACCGCGCCATCCGGCGTCTGCACCGGCGTCGTCACCGGTTCGCAGTTTAGCGAGCTCTTCCGCTCGATAGCCTGCTGCTGCAGTCCCTGCGCGACCGCATTGCCTTCCTGCGGCTTCAGCATAACAGCGTCTTGCGTCGCGACGATGTCGTAGACTGCGCCATCGCCCAGCGGCTGGCCGCTCAGCGTGTTGTGCGCAACCTCGCGCGCGGCGGCGAACTTCCACGCCGAGGCGATGGATTCGAGCAGGCTGTCGCTGTCGGGATTGTCGATGGTCTCGACGCGCGGATTATAGGTGTTGGTGCAGTTGGCGTTAAAGTAGCCGCCGCGAACGGTCTCCACGCGGAAGACAGCGTCCATGCCGACGACGTTGGCCCATGGCTTGAACGTGATGATCGGGCCGCCCACAAAGACTTCCTCGCCCGTGACCTGGTAGTCGACCGGCTGGCCGCGCAACTTGCCATCATCCATCAGGTCAATGCTGGCGACCCAGTCAAACTCGCCCGCACCCTTCTTGATGGTGACCGTGCCGACAGCCCATTCCTTGGAAAGCTGCGCATAAGTCTGCAGGTTCAGCCCGACGAGGCCGATGATCATCGCGCCGGCCAGCGTGAGCCCGCCGAACAGCACGCGCATGATGCCGCCGCCGAGCTGCGCCTTGAACACCCGGGCGACCCCGCCCACCAGCATCAGGATACCGACAAGACCCACGAATGCCGGAAGCAGCCACCAGATAGCCATACGCAGTCACCTTCGCCCAAAGTGGGGACACGCCTCTGACGGGCGCGCCTGACCCAGACCCAACGGCTGTTTACCAAAACGCGCAAGGCCTGCCCACCCACAAGCTGTGCTGTAGGGGCCGGCGGCTGAGTCTTGCCTAAAGTTCAGAATACGCGCGGGCGTTCCTGTCTTTCGAGGTGCAGGCCGCATTCTTCCTTCTTGAAGCCGACCCAACGGCCTGACCTCACGTCATTCGGGTCAATCGGGCGCACCGTGCAAGGCCAGCAGCCGATGGAGGGATAGCCGTCGGCAACCAACGGGTGGCGCGGCAAGTCGCGATCCGCGAAGTATTTCTGGATATCCTCGGCGTCCCATTCGATCAACGGATTGATCTTGTAGCGGCCTTCAGAGAACTCCACGACCGGCAGGCGCACACGTCCGCCGCCATGGAAACGCTTGCGGCCCGTGATCCACGCATCGAACCCTTCCAGCGCCGGGGCGAGCGGACGAACCTTTCGCACCTCGCAGCAGGCATCCGGATCGGTCTTGTTCAGCACACCCTTGGGGTCGACCGCTTTCACCTCCTCCTTCACGGGATGCGAAGTGCGGATATCGGTGAGACCAAGCTTGGCCGCCAGCGTATCGCGATACTGAAGCGTCTGATGGAAGTGCATCCCGGTGTCGATGAAGACGATCGGCATCTCCGGATCGACTTCGGAAATGAGGCCGAGCATTGCTGCGCTCTCGGCGCCGAACGAGGAAACATAGGTCAACCGGCGACCGAACTCGCGCAAGGCGACGCGGATGATTTCCTGCGCCGGCTTACCGCGCAGTTCCTCGTTGAGGCGCGCGGCTTTTTCTTCGGGTGTCTCGATCTTCTTGGCGAGGGCGTTCATTCGGCAGCCTTGGACTGGCGCGCACGCTGGCGCTTCACGAAGATGGTGTCGCTGGTGTCCGCGGCGGACTGGTAGAACTCTGAAAACTCATGTGCGGAAATATCGTAGATGGCTTCCGCGTCGGCTTCGTCGATCACCATCGCATCGAACCCGGAGCGGATCATCAGGCGCAGCTGGTCGCGCAGCACCTGTCCGGTCGCGCGGATCTCGCCCTTATAGCCATGACGGCGACGCAGGAGTTGCGATTGCGACAGCGCGCGGCCATCGGTGTATTTGGGGAAGTCGAGCACCACAAGGCTGATACGGTCGAGCCAGGCTGCGATCTCGGCAGGATCATCCGAGTTGGCGAGCTTCACGCCCACGGAGTGATTTCCCGCCAGCAGGCTCCCATGCTCGGTCTTGAACCGAGCGAGCGAAACCAGCACGGGCCCACTTGCCGGAAGCTCCGCTCCATCCTCGACGGGCGCCCACACATCCTCGGCGACCTTGCCATCCTTAAGCAGCGGCATAGAGCGCCTCCTTGAAAGGCGCCTGGCCAACGCGCGACATGGTGTCGATGAACTTCTCACCGCCATCGCGGCGCAGCGAGAGATACGTGTCGATCACGCGGCGGATCGCCGGCGCAACTTCCTCGTGCTTCAGGCCCGGCCCCTGGATCGCGGCGATGGTGGCCTTCTCATCAGCTCGGCCACCGAAGAGGACCTGGTAAAATTCCTCGCCCTTCTTGTCGACGCCGAGGATGCCGATGTGGCCAACGTGATGATGGCCACAGGCATTGATGCATCCCGAAACGTTGACATGCAGAGTGCCGACATCGTCTTCGAATTCCGGGTCAGCGAACACCGCCTGGATTTCATTGGCGACCGAGATCGAGCGAGCGTTGGACAGGTTGCAGTAGTCGAGCCCCGGGCACGCGATGATATCCGAACCCAGTCCAGCATTCGACGCATGCAGCCCGGCGGCCTTGAGCGCAGCGTAGACTGCCGGCACATCGTCCAGCCTTACGTGGGCGAGCACGACATCCTGCTCGTGAGCGACGCGGATATCATCGAGGCCATAGCGCTCGCCGATGTCAGCCATCGCGCGCATCTGATCGGAGGTCGCATCGCCCGGCGCCTCCCCCTGCTGCTTCAGCGCGATGTGAACGGATGTGTAGCCCGGCGTGCGGTGCGGTCGCAGGTTGTTCTTCGCCCAGCGCGCCTGCTCGCGCGAGGCAGATTTGAACGCCTCGAACGCAGCAGAGACGGCTGGCAGCGTCTCGAATTTCGGCGGCGCGAAATAGGCCGTGATGCGATCGATCTCCTCCTGCGGCAGCACCACCTTCTCCCAGGTGTTCTGCGCCGCGAATTCTTCCTCGACCTGGCGTTTGTATTCCTCGAGCCCAAGCTCGCTCACCAGGATCTTGATGCGCGCCTTGTACTTGTTGTCCCGACGGCCATGGCGGTTGTACACGCGCATGTTGGCTTCGAGATAGCTGAGCAGGTCTTCCTTCGCGACCCACTCGCGCACGGTCGGCCCCACGAAGGGCGTGCGGCCAAGACCGCCGCCAACGATGAATTCGAAGCCGACCTTGCCGTCGGCGTTCTTCTTCATGTGCAGACCGATATCGTGCACGCGGACAGCCGCGCGGTCCGTCTCGCCAGCCGTCACCGCAATCTTGAACTTGCGTGGGAGGGACGAGAATTCCGGATGGAAGGTCGACCACTGGCGGATGATCTCGCACCAGGGGCGCGGATCTTCGATCTCGTCGAGGTTTGCGCCGGCGAGATGATCCGACGTCACGTTGCGAATGCAGTTGCCGCTCGTCTGGATCGCATGCATCTCAACATCAGCCAGAACGTCCAGCACGTCCGGCATGTCGGCCAGCTTGATCCAGTTGTACTGGACGTTCTGGCGCGTCGTGAAATGCGCGTAGCCCTTATCGTAGACGTCCGCGATCATGGCGAGCTGGCGCATCTTCTTCGCGTTCAGCTGGCCGTAGGGGATCGCGACCCTCAGCATGTAGGCATGCAGCTGCAGGTAGACGCCATTCTGCAGGCGCAGCGGCTTGAAGTGTTCTTCCTTCAGCTCGCCCTTGAGACGACGCTCCACCTGGCCGCGGAACTGCTTCGCGCGCTCCCGGACCAGCGTTTCATCGAACTCGTCGTAACGGTACATTACGCAGCCTTCTTTGCGTGCTCGATCCCGAGGTCGGTCTCGACGCGTGCGATCCAGCGCTGCACGTTCGGGAATTCGGAAAGATCGAAGCCGCCCTCGTCCGCCACACGCGTGTAGGCGACCAGTCCGATATCCGCCAACGTCATGCTCTCGCCGATGAAATAGTTCGAGAAGGTGAGCTGCAGCTCCATGACGCCAAGCGCACGGCGGCCGCGCGCGAGAAGCTGGGGATCAAGCTCCTCGTCCGTCATGTTCATGAACTTCTTCCTGAAGCGGCGCACGGCGATATAGGGCTCGTGGCTATACTGTTCCCAGAACAGCCAGCTCATCATCTTGGCTTTCTCGAACGGATCGGCAGGGATCAGATCGCTGCCGCCGCCGATCTCGGCGAGATAGAGGATGATCGCGTTCGACTGCGGCAGGATGCGCCCGTCCGGCAGGCGCAGAACCGGCACCTGCCCCGACGGGTTCATCGTCATGAAGGCGTCGGAACGCGTGCCGCCCTCGACAACGCTGATCTCGACCCAGTCATGTTCGATGCCGAGATATTCGGCGGTCCATTTCGTCTTCAGGCAGTTACCTGAGATGGAGTCGCCATAGAGCGTCAGTCTGGTGATCGGACGATTTGGCATCAGTTGTTCCCCGCCTGCTTGCCGAACATGGGGTGATTTGTCGGCCCACGTGCGCGGATGGTTTCGCGGATTGTCTCGCGACCCGCAACCTTTCCGTCCGCCGTCACCTGCATGAAGTACGGGTCGGACACGCGGGTCTGGTCTTTCGCAGCCCACGCCAGAATATCGTTCGCTTCGACGCCTGTCAGAATCTCGGCATCGGCAAGGTCTTCCGACCAGTTGCGGTCCTTCGTGAGATAGACCACGCGGCCCGTGGCCGAGAGCCACGCCGTGACGACCTTGGGAATATCCGGGCCGAGCTTGGGACGTTCGGAGCTCACGTGAACATCCTCCACAGATCAGAGAGCGAGGGCTTGTCCGCCTGCTTGTCGTTGCGCTCCAGCGGAGCGGACTGTGGCGCGCCATTTGCCAGAGTCACAACCTCGCCAATGACCAGCAGCGCGGGACCATTGATGCCCGCCGATTGGATCAGCTCAGCCGCGCGATCAAGAGCGCCGAAGACCGCAATCTCGTCCGCGCGCGTCGCGTTCTCGACGATTGCGATCGGCGTCGATGGTTCGCGGCCGGCAGCGATCAGGCGCGCGGCGATCATGCCCGCCGTGCCGACGCCCATGAAGACCACCACCGTCTGGTTGGGCCGCGCAAGCGCCTTCCAATCGAGATCTGGCTCCTTGCCAAGCGCGGCATGGCCGGTAACGAACGTAACCGATTGGGCGACATCACGATGCGTCAGCGGAACCTGGATCGAAGCAGCGGCGCCAAGCGCAGACGAAATGCCCGGCACGACCTCAACGGCAACACCCGCCTCGCGCAGCGCTTCGACTTCCTCGCCACCGCGGCCGAAAATGAAGGGATCGCCGCCCTTGAGACGCACGACACGCTGGCCCGCTTGAGCGGCCTCGATCATGCGTCGGTGAATTTCGTCCTGCGGGACGGAGTGCTCGCCCTTGGACTTGCCGACATAGACAATCTCGGCGGAGGCCGGGATCAGGTCCATGACGCCCTTGCCCACCAGCCTGTCGGCAAACACGAGGTCGGCGGAGGCGATCTCGCGCGCGGCGCGAACCGTCAGCAGGTCCGGATCGCCCGGGCCTGCACCCACCAGGACGACATGCCCCGGCGTAGAAAAATTCGTGGGTCCGGACGGGCCGGCCATCTGTTCGCCCTTTAGTTTTTCTTACGCGCGCGCATATAACACGCTACGCCCGGATTGGTCCCAGGCGCCTGTCCTCATGTCGGCAAATGGCCGGATACAAGGTTTAGCGCAATGGACCATTCCTAAGCCCAAGCATTAGTCGCCCTTACCACCAGAAACCCCGGAAAAATCGCAGGAAATGGCACAGGAAGACCGCCTCCCAGCCCTCAATGCCCTGCGCGCCTTCGAGGCAGCTGCGCGGCATCTGTCATTCACCCGTGCGGCCGAGGAGCTGAACGTCACCCCGGGAGCCATTTCGCAGCAGATCCGCCAGCTCGAGGAATTCGCTGGAGCGCCCCTGTTCCGGCGGACCGGGCGGCAGGTCCTGCTGACCGACGCCGGGCAGGCGGCCCTGCCCCTGCTGACCAACGCGTTCGAGATGATGGCCGAGGCGGTCCACCATATGCGGGCGCCTGCCCGGCGCGACCGGCTGATGATTTCTTGCGCACCGTCGTTCGCCGCCAAGTGGCTGGCCCCCAGGCTGGAGAAATTCCAGGGGCTGAACCCGGAGGCCGAGGTGTGGGTGTCCGCCGACCTTGCCATGACCGACTTCAACCACTCCGACATCGACCTCGCCCTGCGCTATGGCAAGGGTACGTATGAGGGCCTGCGTTCGGAGAAGATCATGTCAGAGTCGGTGCTGCCCGTGTGCTCGCCCGACCTGATGGAAGGCCCGCATCCGCTGCGCTCGCCGGCTGACCTTGTCCATCACGTCCTGCTGCACGACGAGAGCCCGGAGAACGATCCCTCGCGGCCCGACTGGAATTCGTGGCTGAAGGCGCGCGGCGTCACCACAGTGGACGGCAATCGCGGCCCGCGTCTCACGCAATCCTCGCTGGTGGTGGAAGCGGCGGCGGCTGGCCGGGGCGTGGCGCTGGCGAAGTTCGCAATCGCGTCGGGGGATCTTGAACGCGGCCGGCTCATCGCGCCGTTTGCGGATGGCGCATCCGATCTCGAATTCGCGTACTGGATCGTCTACCCGAAATGGCGCACGCCTTCGAAACTTGCGCGCACCTTCATGGCGTGGCTGAAGAGCGAAGCGGCGGCGGGTGAAGTTACGGGGGTCTGATGCGCGGAGCGCCGGTCGCAAAATCGGTCGAGGAATGGCTGAAGCGGCTTGCGCCGGAGCAACGTGCGGCGCTGGAAAAGCTGCGTGATCAGATCCGATCGGTCGCGAAGGCAGCGGAAGAGAAGATTTCCTATGGCCAGCCGACTTATCTGCTGCACGGTCATCTGGTGGGCTTCGGCGCGTTCAAGAAGCACCTCAGCTTCTTTCCGATGAACTCCACCGTGATCACGGAGAATGTGGAGGCGCTGAAGGGCTTCGTCACGTCGAAAGGGACGATCCAGTTCACGCCGGACAAGCCGATTCCGGCGGCGGTGGTGAAGAAGATCGTGAAGGCGCGGATCGCGCAGAACCTCGAAGTCGCCAGTGAGCGCGTGGCGGCGAACAAGGTGAAGACCACCAAGCCGCGCGCGAAGAAATAAAGATCAGAATTTCACGGCGGGCAGGCTGTGGAAGGCCTGTTTCAATGAGGCGGCCCAGCTATCGCTGATCTGCCGGAACTCCTTGTGATCGCTTTCGATGCGTTGGGTCTTCGCCCTGAACTCACCGGCAGGGATGATGCAGAGATCAAGCGGCATGCCGACCGAGAGGTTCGAACGTAGCGTCGAATCCATCGACACCAGCACCGCTTTCACCGCTTCCTCGATGGTCGTGTCGGGACGGATGACGCGATCGAGGATGGGCTTGCCGTACTTGTGCTCCCCGATCTGGAAATAGGGCGTGTCTTCGCCCGCCTCGATGAAATTGCCGGCAGTGTAGATAAGGAACAGGCGTATCTCGCCGCCCTTGCGTTGGCCGGCCATGATGATGGTCGCGTCGGCGGCCGCGCCCTGCGCCTCGATCTCGTCGCGATCACGCTTCTGGACTTCGCGCATCGCCTCGCCGACCAGCTGCGCGCCGCGATAGAGCGTCTCGCACGTCATCAGGCTTTCAATTTCCGGATCGGCCTTGCTGCGCTTCACGGCGGTGGTCAGCTTGGTGATCACGTCCTGCGTGATGCCCAGATTGCCCGCGGTCATCAGAGCGATGACGCGCTCGCCCGGCTCCTCGAAGAGGAACATCTTGCGGAAGCGCGCGATGTTGTCGACGCCCGCATTGGTGCGGGTGTCCGAAAGCAGCACGAGGCCTGCCTTGAGCTTGAGGCCAACGCAGTAGGTCATATCCGTCCAAATTCCCCGGCAGCCTGTCCGTTCCGACCGGAACCTGGCTGTTTATTGCTGAGTCTGGCCCTGAGCACTGCTGTCCGGACCGCCCTGATTCTGAGTCTGCACCTGCGTTTCGCTGATGTCGACCGAGGCGCTAAGCCGCTCCTTCGGGCCGCCCATGATATTCCCCCGGATCGGCGCAGCATCGGCCGCGTCAAGGCCGCATCCGAGCCGGATATAGCGGTCGGTCGGGCACAGCCGGTTGGCCGGATCGAACCCGACCCAGCCGATATCCGGCACGAAAGCCTCCGCCCAGGCGTGGGTTTCGGTAACTTTCTCCCCATTGGCGGGAAGTGCGAGCGCAAGCATGTATCCGACAACATAGCGGGCGGGAACTCGCATGCTGCGGGCCGCGGCGAGGAAAACGTGGGCGTGATCCTGGCAGACGCCTTGCCCGGCTTTCAGCGCCTGAGCGGCGGTCGTGTGCGAGGCTGTCGTACCCGGCTTGTATTCGATGGCGTCGGCCACGGCGTTGAACAGGCTGTGCAGGCGATCGAGAGGCGTCTCGCCGGAAACGCCAGCTGCCAGGGCCTCAACCTTTTTGTCTGCTTCAGTAAGCGGCGTCGCCCGCAGAAAGACGGCGGGGCGCACACTCTCGCGCAGGCCGCGTACGACGCCGGCGGTGTCCCTGGTTTCGACCTCACCCTCGGCGATTATCGCGATCTCTTCGCCGCCGCCCTGGCACGTCCAGATCGCCTCTCGGTCGGCGGTTGCGGTGGTGAGCAGAGGCTGCAGAGCCTGACCGTTGACGGAGACCGTCCAGGTATTGATGCGCTGGCTATCGAATGATGGCGGAAAGAGCCGCAGACGCAGGGCGCAGCGCTCCGCTGGCGGATCGTAGGTGTAGGTTGTGGCGTGGCGGACTTTGAGACGCATGAAACTCTAACCAAACCCTAGAAATGATACGCCTTGCTGATCTCGGAAGACAGGCGCCGCGTCGTGTCGATGGCGTCCGAAACGAACTCGTGAAGGCCGTTCTGGAACAATTCCTCGATCCCGATCTTGTCGAGCTGCTCGACCATTTCGCTGGCGACCAGCTGCGGTGCGCTCTTCTCGCCGTAGAGCTCCGCGAGGTCATCGAGGAAGCGCTTGATCGACCGGTAGCAGTAGGAGACCGAACGCGGGAAGATCGCATTGAGGATGAGGAAGTCGGCGATACCCCACGGCGTGTAGTCGCCCTTGTACACGTGGTGATAGGCGCGCAGGGCCGAGGTGGCGCGCAGCACACTGGTCCATTGGTGATAGTCGCGGCCGCCGCCGACGACATCGGTTTCGGGCAGCAGGACGTAGTACTTCACGTCGAGCAGGCGCAGCGTCATGTCAGCGCGCTCAATGAGCCCGCCCATGCGCAGGAAGTAATAGCCATCGTTGCGCAGCAGCGAGATTTCGGACGCGCCGCGGAAGGCAGCGGTGCGGTTCTTCGTCCATTCAAGAAGTGTCGGCAGATTCTTGAGCGCGGTCTCGGCGTCCATCTGGCCAAGCTGTCGCCAACCATCGTTGAGCGCTTCCCACATGTCCTGGGTCAGCGCAGTGCGGATGGCGCGGCCATTGGCGCGGGCCGAGTTGAGGCATGAGCGGATCGAGGACGCGTTGTCCGGATCAAGCAGCAGGCGCTGCACGACGGCGGAGGCGTTGAGCCTCTCCTCGCCCGCGATGTCGGGCGCTGAGCCCGAGGCGGCGGCCACCGAGCGCCATTCCTCCATCTCGTTCGAGCCGGGCAGCATCGCCATGCGATAGCCCATCTCGATCAGACGTGCGGTTGCGTCCGCACGCTCCATATAGCGGCCCATCCAGAACAGGTTTTCGGCAGTGCGGCTCAGCATGGCTTTTCTCCTCCCCCTGCAAGGGGGAGGGCTCCGAGCATTGCGGCTTCGACGATGAGATTGCGGGTGGGGGTCTGCCGCGAGAACGGTTCAAGCCGAGAGAGCCCCCCTCCTGCGACTGCGCCGGCTCTGACATTCGTGAGCGTTGCCCTCCCCCTTGCAGGGGGAGGAAATAGCGATGACGCGGCAAACAAGTGGATCATCATCAATCCGCCAAAATCCACGTATCCTTGACCCCGCCGCCCTGGCTCGAGTTCACCACCAGCGAGCCCTTCTTCAGCGCGACACGCGTGAGGCCGCCGGGCGTGAGCCTGATCTCTTTTCCGACGAGACAATAGGGACGGAAGTCGACGTGGCGATCCTCGATTCCTGCCCCGCCGAGGATCGGCGCCGTGGAGAGGTCGAGCGTCGGCTGGGCGATGAACTCGGACGGGTTCGCCTTGATCTTGGCGCGGAAGGCCTCGATCTCCTTCTTGGCAGCATGCGGACCGATCAACATGCCATAGCCGCCGGAGCCATGAACGCGCTTGATGACGAGGTCCTTCAGATTGTCGAGCACGTATTTGAGATCGTTGGGCGCCGCGCAGCGCCATGTCTGCACGTTCTCGAGGATCGGCTTCTCCCCGAGATAGAATTTGATCATGTCCGGCACGAAGACATAGATCGCCTTGTCGTCCGCCACGCCCGCGCCGGGAGCCGAGCACAGCGTGACGCCGCCCGAGCGATAGACATTGAACAGGCCAGGCACGCCCAGCAGCGAATCCGCCTTGAAGGTCAGCGGGTCGATATAGGTGTCGTCGATGCGGCGGTAGATGACATCGACGCGCTGGGGACCGCGCGTTGTGCGCATCCAGCACAGGCCATTCTCGACGAACAGATCCTGCGGCTCGACCAGTTCGATGCCCATCAGGTCGGCGAGGAAGGAGTGTTCGTAATAAGCCGAGTTGAGCGAACCGGGCGTTAGCAGAACCACGGTGGGATCATCATCGCACTTGATGGGGGCGACTTCCTCCAGCGTCTTCTTCAGCATGGAAGGATAGCCGTCGACGCTTTCGACGATGCCGGCGTGGAAAAGTTCCGGGAACATGCGCATCATGATCTCGCGGTTCTCCAGCATATAGGAGACGCCCGAGGGGGTGCGGCAGTTGTCTTCGAGAACCTGGAAGCGGTCGCCGTCGGTGCGGACGATGTCCACGCCGACGATGTGGCTATAGACGCGGCCGGGCGGATCGACGCCGACCATCTCGGGCAGGAAGGCCTCGTTCTGGAAGACCAGTTCTTCCGGAATGACGC
Source organism: Hyphomonadaceae bacterium UBA7672 (assembly GCA_002483135.1). GTDB lineage: Bacteria > Pseudomonadota > Alphaproteobacteria > Caulobacterales > Hyphomonadaceae > UBA7672. The sequence continues at coordinate 154,845 of DLHI01000015.1, forward strand.
CCGCGCGCATGATCTCGCCGCGATGGTAGACGTCGTAGAGGAAGGCGTTCAGGGCCCGGCTGCGCTGCTTGATGCCGCGCGAGAGCTTGCGCCATTCTGAAGCCCCGAAGACACGGGGGATCAGGTCGAACGGGATCAGGCGTTCGGGATCGCCGCCCTCGCCATAGACTGCGAAGGTGATGCCGATCTTGCGGAAGATGGCTTCGGCCTCGCTCTGCCGGAGGGCGAGGCGGTCGATTCCGGTGGTGTTGATCCACTCCGCCACCTTTTCATAGGGGGGCCGGATCGAACGGTCGTCGGAGAACATTTCGTTGAACATGCGACCCCAGTCCTAGCCCTCGGCAGCGTCCCCGCGAAGGCATGCAGGCCACCCCCTTCCGAAGGCGACAGGCAGTGCCTAAACTTTGGGCATGGAAATCAGCGCCAAGCGAGTCCGTCTGAAAACATTTCGGTCAAAAAATCATTGCTGTCACGGGGCTTCGTGCCGGGATCGGCCCGGGATGGGCTTGGAACACACGCAGGCGCCCACACGTTGAAGCCTTTCCGCCTTTCCGGGCGGCGCCTGCAGGGACCAAGGGAAATAGATGCCACGGCTGATCGTCCAGAAGCTGATGCGCGCGGCGCTGACCGAGATCGGCGCGGTTGTGGCTGTGGGGGTCGCAGCGCTGGGCGTGCTGCTGTTTGCACTGATCGCGGATGAAGCGATGGAGGGAGACACGCATGCTTTCGACAAGGCGATCCTGCTGGCCCTGCGGGAGCCGGCGGAAACATCGAACCCGATTGGCCCTTCGTGGCTGGAGTATGCGTTCGCGGACGTCACGGCGCTGGGCGGGTACACGGTGCTGACGCTCCTGGTGGCCGGGGTGGCGATCTATCTCGTGTCGGTCGACAAGCGCGCGACGGCTCTTCTCATTGTCGGCGCGGTGGTGAGCGGGACGGTGGCGAGCGCGCTCCTGAAGCTGGGCTTCGATCGGCCGCGGCCAGACCTGGTGGCGCAGCTGGCGCATGCGCAAAGTTCGAGCTTCCCGAGCGGGCACGCCATGCTTTCGGCCGTCGCGTATCTGACGCTGGGCGTGCTGCTGGCGCGGGCGCACGCGCGGAAGCGAACGAAGGTGTTCGTGATGTCGTTTGCGATCGGGCTGACGCTGCTGATCGGGGCGAGCCGGGTCTATCTGGGCGTGCACTGGCCGACCGATGTGCTGGCGGGATGGGCGCTCGGCGCGGCTTGGGCGGCGTTGTGGTGGCTGCTGGCCTGGTGGCTGCAGCGACGCGGCGGGATCGAGGCGCCGCGGGAGGCGGAGGGTTAGCTGGGATGGGGCTGGCTTCCAATCTCACAGTTCCCGCACTAGCAAGCATGCATGGCATCCCTGCCCTCCACTCTCGAAGCTGACCTGAAGGCGCGCGCGGTGGCGCTCGGCTTCGATGTTGCGCGGATCGCACGGGCGGATGAGGCGTGGGAGGCGGGGACGCGGCTTGGCGCGTTTGTCGGCGCCGGCTTTCATGGCGACATGGGCTGGATGGCCGAGACGCTGGAGCGGCGGAAGCATCCGACGGCGATGTGGCCCGAAGCGAAGTCGGCGCTGGTGGTGGGACTGAACTATGGGCCGCAGCATGATCCGCTGGAACAGCTGCAGCATCGCGAGCATGCGGCGATTTCGGTCTATGCGCAGAACACCGACTATCACGACCTGATGAAGCGGAAGCTGAAGCAGCTGGCGTCGGAATTTGCGACAGCGAACCAAGTGGACGTGAAGATATTCGTCGACACGGCGCCGCTGATGGAAAAGCCGCTGGCCGAGCGCGCGGGAATTGGCTGGCAGGGCAAGCACACCAATGTGGTTAGCCGCGAGAAAGGTTCGTGGCTGTTTCTCGGGGTGATGCTGACGCGCGCGGAGCTCCAGCCTGATGCGCCGGCGGAGGATGCGTGCGGGTCATGTTCGGCGTGTCTCGACATCTGCCCGACGAAGGCGTTCCCGGCGCCCTACCAGCTTGATGCGCGGCGGTGCATTTCATACCTCACGATCGAACATAAAGGGCCGATCCCGCGCGAACACCGCGTCGCCATGGGCAACCGCATCTATGGGTGCGATGATTGCCTTGCGGTGTGTCCGTGGAACAAGTTCGCGACGAGCGCCCGCGAGAGCGCATTTCATCCCAGAGCCGAACTGAAAACGCCGCTGCTGGCCGAGTTGGCGCGGCTCGACGACGCAGGGTTTCGCGAGGTGTTTGCAGGCTCGCCGATTAAGCGGATCGGGCGCGACAGGTTTGTCCGCAACGTGATGGTGGCGATTGGAAATTCGGGCTCGCTGCCCCATGCGAACTTGTGTATCCAGATGCTGGATGATGCTTCGCCGCTGGTTCGCGGTGCGGCTATCTGGGCGCTGGGTCAGCTATCACCATCCGCCTTCGAGACTGAACGCATGCGCCGTGGCGCGAACGAGGCAGACGCACAGGTCTGCGAGGAATGGGATGGTCGACGACAAGCCTGAATACGCAGGACCCGATAGCCCGCCGGAAGGCGAAAGCGCCACGCCGAAAGGCGGCGTTCTCGGGCGCTGGCGCGCGGGGATGACTGCCCAGGGCAATCCGTACGACAACTCCACGCCGTTGTGGCGCCGCATTCTCGTTGGCGTGGCGAAATGGTCCGTAATCGGAATAGTCGGCTTCTTCGCGCTGAGCCTGCTGGCCGTGTTCGCGATCGGCTGGACCGGGCCGCCGCCGACGCTGAACATGGCGGGCGTGGCGATGGGTGGAACCGATGTGCGCTCCAAATGGGTGGACCTGAAGGACATCTCGCCCCACCTGGTGCGCGCCGTCATCGCGACCGAGGACCAGCAGTTCTGCACGCATGACGGTTTCGACTTCAAGGAAATCGACAAGGCGCTGGCCGACGCCGAGCGCGGCGGACGGGTACGTGGCGCATCGACCATTTCGCAGCAGACCGCGAAGAACGTGTTCCTGTGGAATGGCGGCGGCTGGGTTCGCAAAGGGGCCGAGGCGTATTTCACGATGCTGGCCGAGTGGATGTGGTCGAAACCGCGGATCATGGAAATCTATCTCAACGTGGCCGAATGGGGCGATGGCATTTTCGGCGCCGAACAGGCGGCGCAGGAGCGCTTTGGCGTTTCAGCGAAGGATCTGACGCCGAAGCAGGCTGCGGCCCTGGCGGCTGTGCTGCCCAATCCCAATCGCATCCGGGTGGATGGAAACTACGCAACGGGCAGACGCAACTCGCAGGTCCAGTCGCTGATGGGTATGGTGAAACGCGACAAGCTGGATGCGTGTGTCATCGGGCCGTGATGGCGTGAGGCCGCTGTCTCTCAGGTTTGCCCTGTGAGGGTGTGACTCTGAGAGAGGTTTCCATCGGGGTCGGGTTGGGCCTGTGTGGCTGCTTCCGGCGGTGATGGGTGGGTGGGGTCCGGGCGGCGTTGCGTTTTGCGCACGGGGTCTCGTTCTCGCAGGCGGGACCTGCGAGTTGCTTACGGGGTTGCTCCTGCAATCGAGTGTGGGGGACCTTGGCTGGGGCGCGATCCGGCCGCGTTGCGGCCAGCCCCCTCCGTCATGCTTCGCATGCCACCTCCCCC
>DLHI01000036.1 GCA_002483135.1 Hyphomonadaceae bacterium UBA7672
CCGGGGTCGCGTTTGCGACGCCCCAGGCAAGCGGCCGGAAAGCAAGCGCAGCGGTGACCGCGCAAGGGGTTGGTGCGGCCTGCAGCGCGTAGCGCGAAGCCTCGGCCCCTTGAGCGGGCATGCGCCGGACGCGTGATGGGCGTGACAAGCAAACGTGATCGCAGCGGTCGACTGACGGCATCGCAAGCGTAGGTCAGCTGGATCCCGGGCATCAGGGACTGCGATCTGCGCAGCATCGCGACAGGATCGTGGGACGGTCGCGCGACGCGGCCACCGCGCAATGCAGCGACTGTGCTCTGGAAGAGTCCAGTTGTCTCTGGCGATGCCATCAGGCTGTTGACCGACCTGCCCCCAGCCGACTCGTCGACCATCGCCACATCTCACGAGTCGCTACGAACGCCGCAATGCTGCGCTTCACCCACCTATGGCCGGACCAATCGATACCCCACGCCCCGGTTCGGTCAGCACTCGCTTCCGCTGGTCCGCCGTCGTCTCAATCGCTCGACGCAGCTGACAGAGATCTGGATTCAGATGCTGCTCTTAAGCATCCATGCCGCCTTGCGATGCACCGTGAGGCGTTCAATCATGAAGCCCGCCACCACCTCGTCGCTTTCCGTCTGCGCCGCCTCTAGCGCAGCCTGCAGCGTTTTCTGGATCAGCGCCTGGTCTTCGCGGGGTTCGGCGACCATTTGTTCGGCGGAATCGTTTTCGTTACCCGGCTTGATAGATGTTGTGCGCATACGGATGATGCCCGCCGCAGACATTAAGTCACAATCTCTGTAACCCCGAGCTCACGGAACCGGCTGTCGATGCAGCGCCTCAACCGGCGCCACGCCCGGGCTGCGGCCGACGCATGATGTTATCCCGGGCGCTCCTAGAGGTGCTGGGTGCTGGCCCCTGGTCAACTGCCGATTCAGCTGGCCGACCAACAACGAAAAGTAGGTCTTGAGACCTTCTTTGCGCGGACGGTCGTGCTTGGCGCTGCAACAGGGCGGCCCGTCCGGCCAGACGCGCTGACTTCTTGTTAATCTCATTATTGTAAGGTAGCTTAGTACTTGTAGGGGGGGCCTATCGGGGCTGACCGCGACACTGCGCACTGGATTTTGGATATCGTGTTGAAGGAATCCCCGATCGTCACGGACACCGGCTTTCTGCTCGCCGAGGTGACGCGGCAGCTCCGCTCAATCTTCGAGGTCGAGATGAGCGGCCGGGGACTGACCGAGGCGTCCTGGCGAGCGCTTGCATACCTCGCTCGGGAGGACGGACAAACGCAGGCGCAGCTGGCCCGGACGGTGGAGATAAGCCGCGTCGCAATGGGAGAGATGATCGATCGCCTGGAGCGGGATGGTTGGGTCGAGCGTCGCAAAGACTCAAATGACCGGCGAGCCTGGCGCATTCACCTGAGCGTGGAATGCCGCAAGAATCTGCCCGCGTTTCGTGCGGCCGCAACGGAAATTCAGAGCCGGTGCTTCGCCGGGCTCTCGGAAGTCCAGATCGCGAAACTGCAAGAGATTCTGCTGCAACTTCGGCAGCATCTGCAACAGGTGCGTACCGACAAAGCTCCACAAGAGGAAGACGTGTGATGGACGGGTCGTCAGAGGCTGTGAGCCAGACAGGGGTGGCGGCCATTCCGCTCCGCAAGTCGCGGCGGAAGCTCGTCCGCAACATCCTGATGCTGGGCGTCCCACTTGCAGCCCTGGGCTGGTTCGGGTGGTCGGCAGTGACGGGCGGGCGTTATCAGGAAACCGACAATGCCTATGTCCAGGCCGCCCGGGTTGCCATCAGCACCAGCGTAACAGGGCGTATCGTCAAGATTCATGTCGGCGAGAACCAGAGGGTCAAAGCTGGAGACGTGTTGTTCACGCTCGACAAGGCTAACCCGCAGGCCGACCTCGCACAGAATGAAGCGGCGCTAGCATCGGCCAAAGCCCGGGTCAGCGGGCTGCAGGCAGAATATCGCGGGAAACTCCTCGGGGTATCGGCGGCACAGGAACGACTGCAGTACGCCCAGAGCGAACTTACACGGACCAGGGAACTGGGCGCTGAAGGCATCGCATCGAAGCAACAGGTGGAGTCCGCTGAGCATGCCGTGCAACAGGCGCACGCCGACCTTTCGGCCGCCCGGCAGGCCGCTTCGGCGGCGCTCGCCAGTCTCGGTGGCGATCCGTCGGTATCGGTCGATGATCACCCGGCCGTGACAGAGGCTGCGGCGCGCCTTGAGCGCGCAAGGCTGACGTTGTCCTACACCGAGGTCATCGCGCCTGAGTCAGGCACAGTGACTAAAGTCGAACAGGTGCAGGTGGGGACGTTCGTCAACGCCGGCCAAACCCTGTTCTGGCTGGTGTCGGGTTCCCCTTGGATCGAAGCGAACTTCAAGGAAAGCCAGATCGCGCACATGAGAGAAGGCCAGACCGCCACGGTGAAGATCGATGCTCTCGGCGACATGGAGCTTCATGCGCGCGTGAAGAGTTTCAGCCCTGGAACCGGCGCGGTTTTTGCCACACTGCCTGCACAGAACGCGACGGGCAACTGGGTCAAGGTCGTCCAGCGTGTTCCCGTGAGGTTCGAACTCGTCGATCCGCCGGAAAGCGTGCGGCTCACCGCTGGGCTTAGCGCTCACGTCCAGGTCGACACGCAATCATCCGACGCTTCGGGTCGCTGAGGGATGGCGACCGCCGTCCGGTCTGGTGGCATTGCGCGCGGGCCGATCACCGTCTCGATCATGCTCGCAACCACCATGTACGCGATCGACGGGACGATTGCGAACGTTGCCTTGCCACACATGCAGGGCGGACTGTCGGCCGGCAGCGACCAGATCACCTGGGTGCTGACCTCGTTCATCGTGGCGCAGGCGCTCGCAACTCCTCTTGTCGGATGGGTCGCGGACAGGATCGGCCGCAAGCGTCTGCTGCTCATCTCGATCGCCAGTTTCACAACCGCATCGGCAGCATGTGGCCTCGCTCTCAATCTCGAGCAGATGATCCTATTTCGCGTGATACAGGGACTGGCCGGGGCGGCGTTCGTCCCGCTGTCTCAGACGATCCTGTTCGACATCAATCCACCCGAAAAACACGCCCAGGCAATGTCCATCTTCGGGGCCGGAGTCGTGCTCGGTCCGATTCTCGGTCCCTTCCTCGGAGGCTGGCTGACCGAAACGCTGAACTGGCGGTGGGTCTTCCTGGTAAACCTACCGGTCGGTGTGCTCGCATTCCTGGGCGTGATGACATTTCTTCCCGAACAGCGGCCAACCGATCAGCGCGCATTTGATTTCATGGGATTCGGATCGCTCGCTGTCTTCATCGTTACGCTTCAGCTCATGTTCGATCGGGGGCCCGGCGAAGATTGGTTCCAGTCACTGGAGATCCAGCTCTATGCCATCCTTGCAGCCAGTGGCCTCTACATGTTCATCTTCCACACACTGACAGCGCCGAAGCCCTTCTTCGACCGAACACTTCTGGGCAACAGGAACTTCCTGACCGGCTGTCTCGTTGGGTTCCTCACCGGCGTTCTGATGTTTGCAACATTGGCCCTGTTGCCCCCCCTTATGCAGAACCTGCTTGGTTATCCCGTGATCACAGCGGGGGTTGTCACCATGCCGCGTGGTATCGGCATGTTCATCAGCATGATCGTCGTCGGCCGCGCGATGAGCCGTTTTGATCCCCGCGCGCTTCTAGCGTTTGGCTTCATCGTAAACGCCGTCGCGCTCTGGCAGATGACGCTTTTCAATCTCGAGATGGATTCGACGCTGGTGATCGTTTCGGGCGTAATCCAGGGCTTCGGACTTGGCTTCATCTTCGTGCCGTCCAACACGCTGGCGTTCGCAACCCTTCCGGCATCCATGCGGACTGACGGTTCGGCGATCTTCACACTGGTGAGAAGCAACGGGTCCGCGGTCGGCATCTCCGTGATGCAGGCGCTGTTCGTAAACAATATGCAGACGTCATATTCCGACCTGATCCAGAACATTCGACCCGACAACCCGAATCTCCCGCTCGCAACCCAGGGGATGGAGGCGCTCAGCGCATGGGCTCCAGAAGTCGCGCGCCAGGCAGCGATGGTCTCCTATGTCAGCGATTTCTACCTCGCCATGCTGCTGACGCTGGCGGCGCTTCCCCTCGTTCTGCTGATGAAGCGTCCGAAGAATGCTCCGGCCGCCAAGGAAACCACGCATGTCATGGACTAGACTCCCCCGCGTCTCTGTAGTTGCGCTGGCGTTCGCGCCCCTGGGGGCTTGCGCGGTCGTCGGGCCCGATTTCGTGCGCCCGCAGATAACTGCCCCTGCGGGGTATCTGCTTGCAGGCGAAAAGCAGAGTTCGGATGGCGTTGCTCTTGGCCACGCCTTGCCAGGCGATTGGTGGTCCAGGCTGGGCGTTCCCGGCCTCGATGCGATCGTGATCGAAGCTCTTTTGAAAAGCCCAACTCTAGCGGAGGCCGATGCAGCACTGGATGCTGCTCTTGCGACTCGGGACATGGTCTATGGCGGGTCGGGCGTCTCGGTTGATGGACAGGCCGGATTCGAGCGCGGACGCATCAACGCTACATCCTTTGGCTTCAGCGGATTCCCGAGCAGGACGTTGTCGCGTTACACCACAGGTGTCGGGGTCAGTTATGATCTCGACCTCTTTGGTGGCGCCGCTCGCGAGCAGGAGGCGGTCAATGCTCGCGTTGAGGCCGAAGCTTTCCGGCGAGAGGCCGCGCGCCTGACCCTGGCCTCCGAGGTCGCCAGCAAAGCCATTGAGATCGCAGCTGCGAGTGCGGAGGTCGCCGCAGCCGAACTGATTGTCGCTGATGGCCAGGCGACATTGCGTCTTGTCGAGCGATCCATTGCGGCAGGCGCAGGCGGCGAGATCGATCGCATTCGTGCACAAGCGCAGCTCGCCCAAGACGAGGCTATTCTGCCTGCCCTACGCGAACGCCTTACACTTGCCCAGCACGCGCTGGCGATTCTAGCGGGTAAGGCGCCCGGTGAATCCGCATGGGCCACCTTCAACCTCGGCAGCATGTCACCGCCTGCGCAGATCCCTGTCGCGATTCCGTCCGAATTGATTCACGGGCGTCCGGATATCCTTGCAGCCGAGGCAGTACTTCATGCGGCGACCGCAGAGATCGGGGTTCGCACGGCCAATCTCTACCCGCAGATACGCCTGTCCGCCCGTCTGACCCAAACGACCCTCCAGCCAGAGGACCTCTTTTCCTATTCATCGTCCGGTTGGAGTTTTGGTCCGCAGCTCAGCCTGCCGCTGTTTCGCAATGGCGCCCTTAAGGCCGATGTCCAGCGCGCCGAAGCCGAGGCGCGCCGCGCCGACGCGCGCTACCGTGCGACGGTTCTCCGGGCTTTTGGAGAGGTTGCCGACGCCATGGCGTCTCTGGAATCGGCCGAGACTGAACTGGCGCTGCAACAGAACGCTCGCGACCTTGCGGAAGAGGCGCTGCGCCTTGAACGACGCAACTACGAATTGGGCGGTGGCCGTCTTCTTGATGTGCTCACCGCGCAGCGGCAGGCCAGCCTTGCGCGCCTCAGCTTTGTGCGCGCAACGGCGCGCCGCCTGCGCGCAATTGTCAGACTTTCCAGCGCGACTGCGTTTTCGCCGGATGCGCTGAGGCCCGTACATGTTGATGTAGCTGCAGGAACACCAGGCGCGGCCAAACCGTAGGTGCCCGCACAATCCGAGCGCTTCTGGCGCTCACTAGAGGCAAGAACACCGAGGAGTGGTTACAGTGCTGCGACGAACTTGCCAGGCAAGGCCCCAGCTGACAGCGCGGATCACGGCCCGCATCGGTGACGTACGTACCGGGCTGGCGGAGACGCGTCCTCCAATCGTTGATCGTCTCGTGGAAGCTAGCGACATCTCTCCGATCAGCGCGTTGCTCTCAAGGATGATCGACGATTGCGATGACCTCGTCGCTATGTCCGCCCGGCTTGGGGCCTGCGATTTTCGTGCGGCGAACGTCACGCCGTGGACCCCCTTTATCGCCGATCGAAACCGCAAGCCTCGCCGCTGCCGAAAGACCTCTAAAGGAGGTCCAGGGCCTACTCAGATAAACGGCGCCTCGTGCGTGATCGCAGAATGTTCCGGCTTGCCGCACACTGACTGAAGCCCTCTAGCACCACGCTGCGCGGGCGCTCAAGCCGAAGGACTGAAGAGTTTGATGCATGGCTGATCTCGAATTGAGAACTTTCCTCGGCGACGAGGGTGTCGCGCTTGTCGCTGACTGTTATGGCGCATCTGACCGTGGGACGGTCCTGCTGGCTCATGGCGGCGGGCAGACGCGTCATGCCTGGGCCAAGACGGGCACAAGCCTCGCAGCAGCAGGCTGGCGCGCCGTCGCGCTCGATCTCCGCGGGCATGGCGACAGCGCGAGATCGCCGACTGGTGACTATCGCATGGAGCGGTTTGCGGCCGATCTCGTTGCGGTTGCAGCGCAGCTTGGCGACAAACCAGCCGTTGTCGGCGCTTCGCTCGGCGGGATCGCGGGTATGGTGGTCGAGACGCTAGTCGCGCCCGAAACTTTCTCCTCGCTGACGCTAGTCGATATCACGCCGCGCATGAATCCCGCTGGCGTGGCCAAGATCATGGGGTTCATGTCCGAGCATGTCGAAAGCGGCTTTGCCAGCCTGGAAGAAGCTGCCGATGTGATAGCCCGCTACCTGCCCAACCGCGCACGCTCCAAAGACCTAACCGGTCTCAGCAAGAACCTGCGCCAGGATGCAGATGGACGATACCGATGGCGCTGGGATCCGCTCTTCGTAACCAGCGTCATGCACGGTCGCGACGGACGTTCGATGGATAGTTTTGCGGCAAGCGTAAGCTCTCTCCGCATTCCCGTGCACTTGATACGTGGGCGCATGAGCGAACTTGTCTCGCAGGACGATGTCCAAGAGTTCCTGACTCTGGTTCCACACGCAAAGTTCACGGACGTGGAGAACGCCGGACACATGGTAGCGGGCGACAAGAACGATGTGTTCGTGGAGGCAGTGTTGGCGTTCCTCGATCGCCCAGGCCCGGAGCTTCCCGTTGGAGGGCGACGGGTGGCGGTATGATTCGATTGTGCTTGGCCTCGGGGACGGAATGGGTCTTAGCTGTTGGCGAAATGCCGACTACGCGCCGCGAGGAGCGCACCGAACTCTTGGCGCGTGCTGACCGATCCACCGAGCATTCGCCCGAATCCGGCGTGGCGACGGCATGAAGAACGACCGCGGCTCAGGCTCATTTTCCGGCTGGATCGGCCTTGGCATTGTGCTTTTCATTTTCGTAATGGGGCTCATCGTCACGCTAACAGGACGATCCGGGCTCTTCGCGCCGTGACGGGGACGCCTAGTTAGCAAATGGAATCGTAAATCCCGGGAACCCCAAGGGCACCATCCACTCACCCAGAGGTCGAATCAACCTGGATAAACGAGCCCAAAGCGCGCCTGAGCATGAAATGCGGTGGCGGCTTGAGCAAGGCCCTAAGGAGAAAGTGGCGATGTCTAAATCGGCTGCGTTCAATACGCTCTGACGGCGCCGACAGATGTAGACGCCAAGTTGGTCGGTTTTTCGTCCCTTGGACGCGAGGCATCGTGCCATGCCCTCGGGCGTTGGCCTAAGGCGAACGACGTAGCGTGCGCAACGACAGAAACAGGCCGAGGCTGTGTAAAAACGCCGTGACGCTCAAGCGTCGGGTTGGCGCGTCGGCCATGCCGGGCCGATCAGGCGGCCATGGCCCGGATCAGCGGGCGGATGCCGAAGAGGGCCATCATTCGCTTCAGGTTGTAGGCCAGCACCTGCAGGCTCATCTCGGTTTTCACCTTCGGAAGCGTCCTGGTCAGGAAGTGGGTTGCGCCCATCGAGGCCTTGATGGTCCCGAAGGGATGCTCGACCGTCCGCCGGCGGACGGTCATGGCCTTCGGCATATGGTCAAGCCGCCGTTGCGTCGCGTCGAGGACGTCTTCGTGCTTCCATCGTCTGAGCTGCTGGAAGCGCTCCTGCGTGCATCGGGATTTGAGAGCGCAGCCTCCGCAGGCATCGAGGTTGCGGTAGCGTACGTAGTCAGGATCGGGTCCGCGTGTTGAGCGCTTCTTCGGCTGCGTCAGCAGCTCGCCAGCGGGGCACGTGTAACGATCATTGTCGCGGTCATAGTAGAAGTCCTGGATCATGATGCGTCCGCGTAGCGCGCCACCCGAGGTCTCGGTCTTCGGTATGATAGGATCTACGCCATTACCCTCGCACGCGACGATCTGGTCGCCGCTGTAATAGCCCCGATCCGCCAGCACTGTTATCGCGGCTTGTCCGCTCGCTTCGAGAGCCTTTTCTCCCATAGGCACGAGCTGCGCGCGATCGCTCCCGATATTGTTGACGTCGTGCGCAACGATGAGGTGATGCTCGGCATCGACGGCGATCTGAACATTGTAGCCAACGACATCGGTCCCCTTGCCGTGACTCGACATGGCGCGCGCATCGGGATCAGCAAGCGAGACCTGAGCGCCGGGGCTAGCCTCCAGCCTGGCGCCCATCGCCTTCAGGTCTTCGATCCGCTGGCGCAGGCGCTCGATCTTGTCCTTCAGCCGTGGCGTTTTTTCTTCTGCGATCTCGCCGCCCTGGCGGTCGGCACGCTCCAGAGCCGTCAGGTAGCGCGCAATGTTGATCTCCGCCTGCTCGATACGCTTGGCCACCTTGTTGATGGTGAAGTTGTTGTCGCGGCTGTTGACCGCTTTGAACTTGCTGCCGTCGAGAGCGACGATCGCTTTGGAGAACAGACCCAGCTCCCGGCACAGGCCGACGAATTGCGCGCACGTTTTCTGAATGGCGAGTCCATGGTCCTTGCGGAAGTCGGCAATGGTCTTGTGATCGGGCGCCAGGCGCCCCGTGAGCCACATCAGCTCGACATTGCGTCCCGCCCCTCGCGCTCGAGCCGGCGGCTAGACGGGATCGCGTTGAGATAGCCGTAGACATAAAGCTTCAGGAGGATCGCCGGGTGATAGCTCGGGCGACCGGTGGCCTTGGGATCGACGCTGGAAAATCCCAGACCGCGCAACCCCAGCATCTCGACGAAGGCGTCGACCGCACGGACCGGATTGTCTTCACCAATGAAATCATCGAGATGCGCTGGAAACAAACCACCCTGATCGCGAGCTTCACCCTCGACGAACCGCTTCATTGAAAGCCTCCCGCGCCAACACGGGAAAGCATGAACTGCTTCGGCGTTTTCACACAGCCTCGGCCAATCACTGCCCTTGCCTCACTCGCAACCTATGACTGCCCATAGGCGCTAAGCGATCCCCGATCTGAGAGAAGGATCACATCGGCGGCAGACCAATCCCAATTCCGCGCTCCAGTTTCCATGACAATGTTTGCCGGCGCAGAGCCCCTTTGAGGCCCTTCCCCGCGAAGTGCTCCAACGCCGGCCGCCACGGCACGAGCAACTTGTGGCGATCGGCGATGATCAGCGCCATTCGACCTTGGGCCAAATCAATCCGCCGCGCGTAAACCCCCGCCACCCGATTGGGGACATGCGTGAGCACATGCAGCCCAAGCTCGCCGGACAGCTCCTTCGCCTTGGCGGATAGCTCCAATGCCGCCATGCGCTCAAGCGCCTTGCGTGGTGGACAGGGCTCCTGGTCCGCCACCCCCCGTGGTCGGTTAGCTTGCTCGCAATTCATGGCACCCTAACTTCCATTACTTTAGGGGCTTAGAGGGTCGTGTCCTAATGCGCGAAAGCGATTCAAGTTTTCTGTCGGGAGGCGGAAATCTTGGCCAGTTGATGCGAGAGTTTGACTGGACGCAGTCAACGCTCGGCTTGCCCGCCGTCTGGCCGCAGAGTCTTCGCTCCGCAATCTCCATCTGTTTAGGCACGACGTTCCCTATAGCCATCTACTGGGGCCCCGATCTGTCCTTAATCTACAATGACGCTTGGGCTCCCATTCCGGGAACGAAGCACCCCTGGGCGCTTGGCCGACCAGGTCGCGATGTCTGGCCTGAAATATGGTCTGACATCGGACCGCTTTTCGAGAAGGTCCAGCAGTCGGGCGAAGGTGTGTGGCAACAGGACCAGCTGCTGCCCATGAACCGACATGGCCATATCGAGGAGTGCTACTTCAACTTTACCTTTAGCCCCATCCGGGGCGAGGGGGGGCAGTTGAGGGCATCTTCAACGCGGTCATCGAAACCACGGCGCAAGTCGTAGGAGAGCGGCGAGAACGCGCGCTGCGCCATATTGCGGAACGTCTCAATGGGGCCAGCTCTGGAGATGTCGTGCTAGAGGCAGTTGCAGCACTATCTTCGAAGCACGGCGAAGACTTGCCGTTCATCTTGTTTTATGTCGCCAAAAACGACGAAACCGTAGCGACGGCTGGAAGGTCGGCGCTAGGCGCCACATCAAGCGGCACGTCCAACAATCCGCATGAATACGTCGACCGACGCTCGTCGAATCTATATTGCGCGCCCGGGCTACAGGGCACCCTCAAGAGCTTGCTAGGCTTCCCGTAAGTCTCCACCCCCTGGCGGCATCCTCCCCGTGGCCAGAGCCAGTCAGGTCGGCGGTCATCCTCCCCCTGCACTCTCAAAGTGGAGCAGCCATCCCCCTCGTAATGGTGGTTGGCCTGAGCCCAAGACGCGCCTTCGACGCCGACTATCAGGCCTTTGTCATACGCGCTGCGGAACATGTCTCAAAGGGCATAGCGAGCGCCCGAGCTTATGAGAGCGAGCGCCAACGTGCAGCCGCGCTAGAGGAGATCGATCTCGAAAAAACGTTGTTCTTCTCCAATGTGAGTCATGAATTTCGCACGCCTCTCACGTTGATGATGGGTCCAATACCCGCGGTGCGCGCTATCATCCCCAGACCCAGGGCAAGATCGAACGCTGGCATCAAACGCTCAAGAACCGCATCCTGCTCGAAAACTACTTCCTGCCCGGCGACCTCGAAGCCCAAATCGCCGCATTCGTCGGCCACTACAATCATCAGCGCTACCACGAGGGCCTGAACAACCTGACGCCCGCCGACGTTTACACCGGGCGCGGCCACACCATCCTGCTTGAGCGTGAGAAGACGAAAAGGAAGACAATGAAGCTACGGCGCTTGCACCACGCCAGAGCCGCCGCTTAACTCAAACCAGATGAGCCGAACCTCCTGAACATCAGGCAGCCACAGGTCTCAAATTATCTGACGACGGACAAGCGACTGGTTGATGCGCTGCCGACGGTGCGGGCGAAAGCTGATGGTTCGCTACACCGGCGTCAACCACGACATTCCCCGCTACTCCCATATCCGGGGATGGCTGGAACGTGGAGAGCCGCGCTGCATCGCCTTCGGCGGATTGAGGATCGACGATGCAATCGAGTTCGCGCTCCTGCGCGTCCGTGAACTTCGACGCCTTCATCCCCTCGCTCCTCCCAGCCAGGAAAAATAGGGTAAAAATCCTAGCCCAAAACGGTTCAGTTTTTCGGGTCAAGACCATCGGTTTTCAGCAGAAAATCACTTAGCCTGTCGGCGCTCGCTCAAGCTTCCCCTACGACACTGTTGACGCAGCGTGGAATTGATGTTGTGCATGACCCACGCGTCAACCATTTATGTTGGCGGCGCGCGGGCGTTACACACAGAGACTGGACGCCTCGGGAGGATCGTCGATAGGGAGGACGCGTCGAATGGCGCAGCTAAATCGTTTTTCAATCGTGAGTCTGCTTGCGCTGGGACTGGCTATGCCAGCAATGGCGCAGGGCGCAGAAACTGGACCGCAACCGCCAACGGACGAAGACGACCAGGGCCGCGATGTCGTCGTCATCACCGCCAACAAGCGTGAAGAGACCGTCCAGGACGTCGCCGTGGCTGTTACGGCCATCACGTCCGAGAGCAAGCAGGAACTTGGTATTATCACCATGACCGACCTGACCAACGTCACGCCGGGCCTGTCTTACACTCCCGGCAACGAGCGCGTCACACTGCGCGGCGTCGGCCGCCTGACGAACTCCTTCGGCGCCGATCCGGGCGTGGCCAACTACAATGATGGCCTCTACACGGCGTTCGCGATCTTTGCGGGCAAGGACGCTGGTTTGATCGACCGCGTCGAAGTCCTGCGCGGACCGCAGGGCACGCTGTACGGCCGTAACGCCATCGGCGGCGCGATCAACACGATCTCGAAGCGTCCGACCGACGACTTCTCGGTCGACTTAAAACTCGGTGCCGGCAACTTCGACTACACCAACGTGGTCGCAGCCGTTTCCGGTCCGGTCAACGACTGGCTCCGCTATCGTGTCGCTGGCCAGCGCGAGCAGCGTGACGGCGTAAACTACAACTACGGAACGGGTGAAAGTGAAGGCTGGGCACTCAACGACTACTACTACGAACTCCAACTGGAAGGCGACATCGGCGACCGCTTCACGTGGTGGTTTAAGACTAGCGACCTCGGCTGGGAAAAAGCCGGTCCTCCGGGCGGCGGAACGTCGTTCTTCACTGACGCACCGAACCTGCCGCTCTTCAACCTCAATGGCGCCACCAGCGTGAACCCGGCGTTTGCTTACAGCAATCCGTCAGTCATTTCGTATACGCAGGGTGGCACGCGCCAAGGTAACCCGTTCGCGACCAATGGGGAGCAGGCCTACAATTCAAACCGAGCGCAAACGAGTAAGATTGACCGGGCGGACGAATACATTCTGGAAGCCGTCTACTCGACCGATTGGTTCGATATAAAATATGTAGGCGGATACGAATACTACAACTACAGCCGGAGCCTGGACGCCGACGGCACGCCGATCAAGTCGGTGACTTACAATGCGATCACATCTCAGATTACGGCTGGCCCCTGTGCTGCTTTCGGCCCCAACCAGCTGCGTGGCTTCCCGACCTCGACGCTGACATCAGTCGGCGGCGGCGGCTGCATCACGGGGTCCGCTCCGCAAACGATCTTCCCTAACGCTACCGACACCTATGGGGAAAGTCGCGCTTTCTTCTCGAACGAGATCAACCTTATTTCGACCACCGAAGGTCCGCTGCAGTGGATTGCGGGCGTCTATCAATACCAGGAAAACAACGACCAGCCCGGTGCGGTAGTCACACTCGACGACGAGCCGCTAGCCGCGAGCTACCTCAACCCAACAACAGCAAGCGTCATCGCAAATCCAAACCGGTATCTGCTTCGCTTTACCAACACCGGCTTGTACAATGCCTACGGTCTGTACGGCCAGATGGACTACACGCTAAACGACCAGCTGAAGTTCACGGCAGGCCTGCGCTATTCCAAGGACATCAAGGAGTCTAAGGAGGAAGGTTTCGTCGCCTGCTACATACTCTGCTCCGGGCTGGGTCTGCCTGCGGCATACGGCAACATCACCGCTATTGCGTTCGCGAACAGGCTGACGGCGACTGAAGCTGCCAACGGCTACACCGCCAGTCTCGACAGCAACGGCTTCGCCGTTCGCCGCCTGAACGGATCGTGGGACGCTGTCACGGGCACTGTAGGCGTCGAATATCGTCCTTGGGACGACACTCTGACCTTCGCGAAGTACTCTCGCGGTTACAAGGCGGGCGGTTTCAACAATCTTGGCTTCGTCCTCAATCCCTATACCGACCCGGAGTCCGTCGACTCCTATGAGGCGGGCTGGAAGCAGACTTGGGCCGACTTAGGCCTCACGACCAACGCTGCGGTGTTCCTGTATAAGTACAACGATTCTCAAGCCCCACTGACGGTTGTCAACGAAGTGGCCGGCATCCGCACCTCGTCGACGGCGTTCGTCAATCTCCCGGAAGTTGAAACTACGGGCTTCGAACTCGAAGGCAACTGGAACCCGATCGATCCGCTGAACATCGGTTTCACCTATGCCTACCTGAACGCCGAGATTACCCAGTCAGGCGTCTACAGCGACCCGACGCGTGATGATCGTTGCGTAGGCGCGACCCCGACCGCGCGCGTCACCTGCAACGCGACGTTCACGACGCTGATAGATCCTGCGTCTATCCGTTCGGTTGAAGGCAATCTCCTGGCCCAGACGCCGAAGAACAAGATCGCCTTGAACGCCTCGTATCGGTTCGAGATGGAAGACGGTTCCTACTTTCTGCCGACAGTCAGCTATTCTTGGCGCGACGAGTTCTTTGGCTCGTTCTTCAACAACGCGAACGAGGTTTCGCCCGCCTACGAGAACATCGACGCGCGTCTCAACTGGAAATCGGCTGACGATCTGCTGGGCCTGACCTTTTGGGTCCGCAACCTGACGGACGAAGACCAGACTGCAGGCGTCGGCGGCAATTCATTCCGCAAGGACGACAATGCCCGCTACCAGAACTTCGAATTCACGCCGCCGCGCACGTACGGCGTGGATCTGCTGATCCACTACTAGTTGAGCTTCTTTGTCTTCCCAAGGCGGTGCTCCCGCAATTGGCACTGCGCCGACCCTCTCCCCAGGGTCGGCGCTTCTTTTTTGGTGGTGCTGTTCTCATAGGTCTAACGGTCGTGTCCCGATGATTGGCGTACGAGCGGTGCTGTTATCAGTGGACAGTCTCGCCAGCGCGCGCCGCAGCGAAGCACATGGACAACACCCGAGATGATCCGACGATCATCTACCCGGTGCGCCCCCCGTCGGCCCCTCGGCAGCAACGGTTCGCTCTTCGTCCACTCAGCATCACTGAGCCAGTAACGACGCTTCTTCATGACCAAGGCTCCTTCCTGGAGCCTTGAATCACTCAGCCAACAATCACGCCAGACCTAATTGAGTACGGACCCTAGAGTCGGATCGTCTGAGGCGGAATCGCCACAGCGTTCCGCCGAAGGCGTGAATCCGACTCTAAAACAGGGAATCTAGAGCGCGTGCAGAACGTGTCGTTTCCGCCAGGATCGATTGCGCCCTAGCGGCTTAGCCTACCGCGGGAGCGGTTTAGTACATTCGCCGATCTCCGACATTGGTAATCTTTCGTCGTTGGCGCACCCTGGCTGACCGCGCCACCCGTGGCATGTCCGGCTTCGCCAGATTTTGGCGCGACACGGCCATACTCGCCTGCGTCATCAAGCGCGCCAACGACGAGAAGGCGGCACAGGAGGTGGCGGTCAAACCGAAGTAAGCGGCTGCCGGTCGCGGCTTGAAACTTCGCATGTTTGAGCGCTTGATGACGGTCGCGATGAGGGGGGCTGGCATGGCGTGGGGAAGGATACTCGCACTTGGAATAGCGCTGGCGGCTTCACCCGCCCTGGCGCAAGGAGCCGGTCTGGCGGTAGGGCCCGACGCCGGCGGGTATCTCTGCCCCGACGGTCGCCAAGTCTACGTGAAGAGTTGCTACGACAACAGCCCGGGCTCGACCTGCGGCGTCATCTACCTGAACCAGCGCACAGGCGGGGCGTTGAACTTCCAGGTCGATACCGTGAGGACCCGGCCTGAGCTGCTGAAGGAAACGGCCGGCTGCGCGCTCTACCCAGTTGCCTTTGTCCAGTACGACGTGAAGCTGGTGCTGACCGCCAAGCCCATCGTGCAGCCCACCGCCCCGTCGGCAACCGCCCAGAACAATGCTGCTCAGGCCGTCGCCGCGTTCTCCGAAGGCCAGCGTCTGAAGAAAGCATACGATGAAAAGGGCGCGATCGCGTCCCTGAACCGCGCGATCCAACTCGACCCAACCTACGTGCCGGCGTGGATACTTCTCGGCGAAATCAAGGGACGGGGCTACGGGCACGAGGACAGCCTTCCCTATTAACAGAAGGCCCTCGCGCTGCAGCCGCAGAACCCGGAAGCGGCGGACAAGCTCTGCTTCGCCTCGCAGCTCGCGAAGCGCCCCGATCTGGGCCTCCCAGCCTGTTCGACCCTCCTGGGGATGAGGATCGCGGTCGAAGTGCAGGTCAACACCTATTCCTCTCTTGGCGCTCTCTACGCGATCAAGGGCGATCACACAAAATCACTGGAGGCCTACCTCCAGGCGCTGAAGCTCGATCCCAACGAGGCCACACGCTGGGTGAATGCCGCTGCATCCTACACGGCGCTGAACCGCAACCAGGACGCACTCACGTCATTGGACAACGCGCTGATGCTGAGACCGGGCGACAAGAACACCCTCGCAGTGAGGGGCGACGCGCTGCGCCGCGCCAAGCGCTACGACGACGCAATCCGTTCCTACAACGAGGCGCTGAGCGTATCCGGGAACGATCCGGAATACCGCGCCGGCATCGCCCTCGTGCTGAAGGACGCCGGCCGCAAGGCGGAATCCGACGCCGCCTACAAGGCCGCGACCGACGAAGCGCTGAAGCGGGGGCGGACGGCGCTGGCCGCCTACAAGGCTGGTGGGCTCGGCTATCAAGCAAACCTGATGTCGGCCACCGGCTACCAGACGTCGCTGGAACGCTGGGACAAGGCCGCCGCCGCCAAGCTCGACGCCGAGATCAAGGCGGCGCGATAGCTTGACTATTTCGGCTCGCCGACCATCACGAGGTGAAGTTTTCGGGCTTCGTTTACGCTGCGGCGACGCGCTTCAGGTCGGGAGCGTCACGGCTTCTATGTATTCGTCGCGGTACTCGACATAGTCGGCGCCAAGATCGTCCTGCCGGAAGCCATCAAGTTTTTTGGCTACCTTCACGTTCGATTCGATCTGGTTTCCCCCATCGGGTGGCGAAAAAGACAGCGTCGCAGTGATTTTGCTTTCAATCATATTCGCGTCGATATTATGCAGCGGAGGCCCCGGCGATCGGCCGGGACCTTGTCGGTGGCCCTGCATGCGCTGATGAAGATTTAGGAGCGGCCGCATATGACGACAAAGGGACCTCTCCAGCGGACTCCGCCAGGACGAGTGGCATGTCACGCGCCGCGCCAACAGGGCGGACAGATGGCCCTGCCGACAAATCTTCCGCTCGTGTCAATGTTCGCCTTATGGCTCAGTGACTGTCTACAGGCGACAACGTCTCGACCGCTTCCAAGAGCAACGACAGGAACCAACTGAACCCCGGCTCGCCTTCGCGACTGGGGTCGAAGATCGCACCGAGTTCAACGGGGGGAGTTGGGTGGGGTGGAGCCAACGTCTGAATCTGATTGACAGGGAAGAGATCGGCGAACCCCTTCAGCGTCAGCGTGACATGGTCGGATTGAGAGGCAATCACTATGGCGTGCATTGGGTCCGTGACGACCATGCTTGTGCCGAATTCCCGCCTGCGCCCCCGCCCCACAACAGCGCGCGTTGCGTGGCCCAATTCGCGGCTTTCGTCAAAGAAACGCCGCAAATCGGGATAACCGGGGCTGATCACGCGATTGAGCTTCTCAATGACGACGTGGCGCAAGTCCGCCAGCATTTCCATCGTCAATGGATCACGCACAACAGGATGATCCTTGCGTGCGATCCAGACCATGCGTTCGGTTCTGAGCCGGCGCCATGCGAGGCGGCCTGCAACATTGCTTGAAATCCCGAGCAGCAGGTCGATGCGTCCGTGTTCTACGTCCTCGGGCGACTGCTCCTCCAGTCGATGCAGGCGCAGTCGAATGCCTGGAGCGGTCCTCGCAAGGCGTTTGACAATTGGCGGCAGCAGGACGAGGGCAGCGTAAGAGCCACTGCCGATCACGAATTCGCGTTCCGCAGTAGCAGGATCGAACTCTTCGCGGTTCAGCGCATGTCTGAGCTGGTCCATCGATGGGCTGATGCGGCGACCGATCTCAATCGCATAGGCAGTCGGCGCGAGGGCTCCACCTCTGCGTTCGAAAAGAGGATCATTTAGAGCCGTCCTCAGCCTGCCAAGCGCATGACTTATGGCGGACGGCGTCAAGCCCATGTTTTCGGCCGCACGAGAAACGCTACGATGCTCCAAAAGCGCCTGAAGCACTTTGAACAAGTTAAGATCAAGATTTCTGAACTGAACAATATTCATGTTTGGATTGCACAATCCTCACTTGGTTCAAAGTATATGTCAACATATCTGGTTGCATAACCAAAAAAAGCGGCAGTAGCCGGCAAACGTATTTCACAACGGGGCGTGGTAATGGACGGCTCATTCGAGCAAGACAAAGCACAGGCAACCTCCCCCGCCCTGCAAAAGACGAGAACACTCTCGCCTAAACGGAAGCGGCTGGCGTTGATGATCGGACCACCGGTGCTCATTGCAATCGCGGCCACCGTGTGGGTGCTGCTCTCGGCGGGACACGTGTCCACCGACAACGCTCAGATCTCCGCAGCGCGTGCGCCGATCACGTCGAGCGTCCGCGCCCGCGTTGTCGAAGTCCTCGTGAACGAGAACCAGAAGGTCCACGCCGGCGACGAACTCGTGAAGCTCGATGGCGGCGATTTTGCGATCAACGTTGCACAGGCCGAGGCGCGGCTTGCTGGTGCGCGGCTGCAGGTCGATGCGCTGCGTGCGTCTTACCGGAAAGCTGCCGCCGACGTACGCACCGCCCGCACCTCGTCCGACTTCGCCCGCAATGAGCTTGCGCGGCAGGACAATCTCTTCAAGGCTGGCCTTGTCTCACAACAGTCGCTGGATCAGGCGCGGAACGCTTCGGACCTCGCCGAGCGCAGCCAGTCAGCCGCATCTGAGACTCTGGCTAACACACTCGCCACCCTCGGCGGATCAGCGAACATCAAAACCGACAAGCACCCGCTTGTGATGCAGGCGCAGGCCGCGCTCGATCAGGCGAGAAGCGACCTCGCCGACACATCAATCCGCGCGCCGGCCGACGGCGTCGTTACACGCGTGAGCCAGCTGCAGCCAGGATCCTATGTCCAGCCGGCGCAGACCCTCTTCTGGATCGTCTCGGGGAAGCCGTGGATCGATGCAGCGTTCAAGGAGAACCAGTTGCAGGATCTGCGTCCCGGCCAACCCGTCGCCGTTCATGTAGACGCCTTCCCCAACATGAAGCTGACCGGGCACGTCGCCAGCTTCTCGCCGGGCACGGGATCGAGCTTCGCCGTCTTGCCGGCGGAAAACGCCTCGGGCAACTGGGTGCGCGTCGTACAGCGTCTTAACGTCCACATCGATCTCGACGATGTCCCTGCCGACCTCCCGCTCGCCGTCGGTCTGATGGCCAATATCACGGTCGACACCCGCCAGCGCATCGCCGCCGCCACAGCGAGCGCTTCAATCGGGCCGAAGCCGTGACACAAAAAGGTGCCAGCACGTCCCCGTATCCGAGCGATGCGCAGCGGTCGTTGATCACGCTAGCGCTCATCCTTGCAACGATTCTGACGACCATCGCCTCCACCATCGCCAACACAGTGTTGCCCCAGATTCGCGCCAGCACGGGGGCATCGCCGGTCGAGATCAGCTGGGTGCTGACGTCATTCATTCTTGCGGGAGTGGTGGTGACGCCGACGATCGGCTGGCTGGAGCATCGCTTCGGCCGCCGCAATCTGCTGCTTGTCTCGCTTACAGGTTTCACGCTCGCATCGGCCGCGTGCGGCTTCGCTACGAACATTTATCAGATGGTGCTGTTCCGCATTCTGCAGGGGGCGCTAGGCGCGATGTTCATTCCAGTCTCCCAGGCGGTCCTGCTGGATATCAACCCCCCTGAAAAACATGGCCAGGCCATGTCCGTCTGGGGCATGGGCGCCGTGCTCGGGCCGATCATCGGGCCGATGCTGGGCGGCTGGCTCAGCGAGTATTTCGACTGGCGCTGGGTGTTCTTCATGAATATCCCGCTTTCCATCCTTGCTTTCTTCCTTATCGCGACGTCAATGCCGAAGCACGAGCGCAAAGCCGCGCAGCGCTTCGACAGCTTCGGCTTCCTGGCGCTTTCGGCGGGCGTGATCGGACTGCAGTTGATGCTAGACCGCGGCTCAAGCCAAGAGTGGTTCGCCTCACCCGAGATCTGGACCTACCTCGCGATCTCGCTGCTCGGCTTCCACATCTTCATCGTCCACATGCTGACCTGCGAGCGGCCGATCATCCACCGCAGCATTTTGGCGGACCGCAACTTTGTCCTCGCCGCCGTGATGATCTTCTTCATCGGCATACTGATGTTCGCGGGCGCGGCCGTGCTCCCGACTCTCATGCAAACCCTGCTGGGTTATCCCGTGCTCGCGACCGGCCTTACCCAAGCACCGCGCGGCATAGGGACGCTATTATCGATGGTCATCGTCGGACGCCTCGTCGGAAAGATGGACAGCCGCCTCATTATTCTCACCGGCGTCTCTCTGACGGCATGGTCATACTTCGAGATGTCGCAGTTCTCGCTGGACATGGACAATCGGCTTATTCTGATCTCCGGCCTGCTGCAGGGCCTCGGCCTCGGCCTGATCTTCGTTCCGCTGATGGCGCTCGCCTTCACCACCATCAAGCCCGAGCTCCGCACCGAGGCCGCCTCCTTCTACACGCTGATCCGCAATGTGGGCTCATCGATCGGGATTTCGCTGGTCGGCCTGTTACAAATCATCAACGGCAAGACCATGCAATCGCAGCTCGCCGAGTACGCAACGCCGGACAATCCCAACGTGATTGCGTCGCTGCCGCCGCAGATCGACCTGGCAACCGCGCAGGGCCAAGCCGTGATGAATGGCATGATCCAGCGGCAGTCGACGCTCGTCGCCTATATCGACAGCTTTCATTTCCTCTTCCTCACCAGCCTTTTCATCATCCCCCTGCTCTTCCTGCTTCGCACCAAGCGAGTGTCACATGTCTAGCCGCCTGCTCCTTCTTGCCGCCAGCACGCTTGCGTTGGCCGCTTGCACCACTGTCGGGCAGGATTTCCAGCGTCCCGCCGCGCCGGGTGCCGCCGACTACGCCATGGCGGGCGACCCCGCCGCGTCGCCTGTCGCGATCCTCGGCGCAGAGACGACCGCCACGCAGCAATGGTGGACGGCGTTCAACTCGCCGGACCTCGATGCGCTGGTCACCCAGGCGCTGAAGGGCAATCCTACACTGCAGGCGGCGGATGCGGCGCTCGCCCGCGTCGCGGAACTCGAACGCGCCCAGCGCGGCGAGAGCGGCCCGTCCGCCAGCCTCGGCGGCGAAATCCAGCGCGAGCGGGCCAATACCGCCGCATTTGGCATAGAAGGCTTTCCGAGCCCGACAATTTCGGTATTTTCCATCGGCACGCGCCTAAGATACGACCTTGATCTGTTTGGCGGCGAACGCCGGAAAGACGAGACGGTCGCGGCCCGCTCCGAGGCGCAACGCCAGCGCACGGACGCCGCCTATCTCAACCTCACCGGCGCCGTCGTTTCACGCGCCATCGAACTCGCCGCCCTCCGAGCTCAACTCGACGCACTCGACAGGATCATTAACGTCGATAACGAGACGATCGACATGATCCAGCGCGGAATCCAGGCGGGGGGGGCTCCCGCATCCGCAGTCAATCCAGCTGAAGCGCAACTCGCGGAAGACGAGGCCCGCCGCCCCGCCATCCTCCGCCGCATATCGACTGCGCGCCATGCCCTCGCACTACTTGTCGGCCGGGCGCCTTCGGACTGGGCTGCACCCGAAATCGACCTCGCCGACATGATCCTGCCGGATTCGATTCCCCTAAGCTTGCCGTCGGCGCTTGTGCGCAGACGGCCCGATATCCTTGCCGCTGAAGCTGACCTCCACGCCGCCACCGCAGCCATCGGCGTCGCTGAAGCGGCTCGTTATCCCAGCCTGTCACTCGACGGTTCTTTCGTGCTGACGGCGCTGCATCCCGAGGATCTATTCCAGTACGACAGCAGCGGTTGGAGCGTTGGGCCATCGATTACGGCGCCGATATTCAACGGGGGAGCGCTGGAAGCGCGCCAGCGGGCCGCCGAGGAAGCGGCGACGGAAGCAGATGCAATCTATCGACAGACGGTGCTTGCTGCATTCGTCCAGGTGGCGGACCTGATGTCGGCTTTGTCGACTGACCAGGCACTGTTAGAGGCGCAGACGCGCGCGCGCGTTGTGGCGGATGAGACTGCACGGCTGGCTGCGCTGGCGTATGAAAACGGTGCAGGCTCTCTCCTTCAGGTGATTGACGCGCAACGCCAGTCTCAACGCGCACAACTCGCGTCCATCGATGCGGAGGCCCTACTTCGGGCCGATATTGCGGCGTTGTACGTGGCGACGGCGTCTGACTGGCGCGGCGAGTAGGACCAAATGAAGGGTACACCGCAATGGTTCTCAAAATTCTTGTTCCCATCGATTTCAGCGAGCGCAGCGAATATGCAATTGAGGTGACTGCCAAACTTTTTTGCAATGGCGGCGCCCAATTCATTTTGCTGAACGTGATTCCGCTCCCGATCGATGTGGCTGGCATCGGACTCCCATCGCCTGACCACGACGAGATACTCGCCCTGGAGCGCGACCTACAGGACATGGCGGCTCGGCATGCAGTTCGTGCAACGGCCAAAGTCAGCATTCTCGAAGATCCAGGCGTCTCCATCCTGCGCGTCGCCTCCGAACATGGCTGCGATCTCATAGCTGTCGGTACGCGCGCTCGCGGCGCCGTCGAGCGCGCTCTGTTTGGCAGTGTGGTCGATCATGTCATCCGGCATGCCGAATGTCCCGTGCTGACGCTTCGCTACCCGGCACACTAACAGTCCAAGGGCGCGCCATGGAGCTGTCCTCTTTGGAAATTCGATGAGACATGCCAGAGGCCAACTTGGAAGGCCATAAATAGCCATCCTCGAAAGTTGCGCTTTTCGTGTCCTCGCTTCTGGTTGGCTGATCGCCCATTTGTAAGGATGCCAGAGATGGTTGGCCCGTCACTGCTTCTTGAATCGATCAAGCGATGGTGGCGACCGGGGCCTCCATCACTTGGCGTCCATCGCGTTCGCAACTGGTTGCGTAGCCATCAGGTGTTCACGCAGCCTCCCGACAAGAGCACCCAGGTGATTGATTTCATCTTCCGCCAAACCCGCAAAGCACTCCGCTTCAACCACGCGCATTGCCTCGATCAGCGCCGGAACCTCTGAGTGCGTTCGCGCAGTGAGGTGGACACGCCAAGATCGGCGGTCGCTTTGATCGTCGCGTCGTTCGACGTGGCCACTGGCTTCGAGCCCGTCGATCATCTGTCCAACCGCCGCGCGACTGACGTCGAGATGGCGCGCTAGCTGCGCCTGCGTCTGGCCGTCCTCGCGATAGAGGTAAGCCAGTGCCCGCCAAGTCGAGCCATTCAGTCCAAGCGCGCGCATGCGGGCGTTAAACATCGCGCGAACAAGGCGCGTTATATCGGCAAGCGCGAAGGCAATGTGTGTGTGCTGCGTGAGCACCCAAGGCTCGGGCGCCGCCAAGGCAGGTCGATTACAGGTTGCAGCGGGTCCAGTCATTAAACGGGAGTCTATACAGTGTCGCCCTTTCCGAAAGAAGTGCTGACGCGTTCAACGGGCCTGAACGTTTCGTGTTTGAGGCGGATGAAGACGTCAAACTCGTCGCAGACATGCTCGGAGCAGTCCGGCGCGGCGCTGTTGTTCATGCCCACGGCGGCGGGCAAACCGGTCGTGCCTCACCAAGGCCTGCGAGCGCATTGTAGCAGAAGGCTGGCTGGCGATCACCTTGGACCTAAGGGGCCAAGCCGAAAGCGACTGGTCACCCAGCGGCGACTATCGGCTCACACGGTTTGAAGGGGTTCTCGCGCTGGTCGCAAAGCCAATCGGCCCAAGACCTTACGTGGTCGGCGCATCGCTTGGCGGGCTCGTCGGTTTGATGGCCGAGACATTCACCGATCAGGGGGCTTTTGCTTTACTCACGCTGGTCGACATTCCGCGTCGGATGGAGCCCACAGGTGTCACGCGCGTTGTCGGCTTCATGGCCGACCGAGCCGAGGAAGGTTCTCGAGCCTCGACGAGGCGGCAGACATTGGCACGCAGTATCAGCCCATGGGTCGCGTCCCCACTTGGGATTGGAGCTCGACGATTCGAAAATAGAGCTTGGGGCGGTTGAAGCTGAAGGCGACGCGACCGCTCGGGCGGGGCCACTGCGGCGTCATCTCCCATACGTCGCGCTTGTCATCGCCGTTGAGGACCGGAATTCCGCATGCAGCGCCGGGACAAAATAAGATTGTAAAGGTCTTTACTTTCTGCTTTTTTCTCATGCTTGGATACAGAGAGACCCTTTGCATGCGCGTAATTTTGATCGGCCCGATCGCGGGTGTTTGCGTGACTTTTAGCACGGCGGCGTTCGCGCAGGACGAGCCGCCACCGCGGGCCGACGATCGCGGCACCGTCACCTTCGTTTGGGAAAACGACTCGTTTGCGGATTCCGATCAAAACTACACCAATGGCGTGCGCTTTGCCTGGCTTTCCGGGACCGACGAACCTGAAGGATTGTCGCGATGGATTGCGCGCAATCTGCTCGGTGCGGGCGATGAGGCTGTAATCCGCCGCGGCATTGCGATGGGCCACTCAATATTCACGCCGAACGACACATCAACATCCGCCCCCCTTCCCGATCAACATCCCTACGCTGCTTGGCTCTACGGTGAATACACGGCGCTCGTGGAACAACGAAACGAAGTGGATCAGTTCACCGTCCAACTCGGCATCGTTGGTCCCAGCGCTGGTGGGGAGTGGGTTCAAAATGAGTTCCACTCACTTATTGGCGCCGGGGATGCCCAAGGCTGGGACAATCAAATCGGCGACGAGGTCGGCATCGTTATTTCCTACGACCGTCGACTGCGGCAGCTAGCCCAATTCGGGGACGGCGGTTTCGGCATGGATGTGACACCCAGCTTGGGGGTGACCGTCGGCAACATACACACCAACTTGCACGCTGGGCTGACGCTGCGGATGGGACAAGACCTCGACAACGACTACGGCCCACCACGCGTGGCCCCCTCCCTTGCCGGGGCGGGCTATTTCACCCCGCGCGACAATTTCAGCTGGTACGTCTTCGTTGGCATTGAGGGTCGAGCTGTGGCCCACAACATCTTTCTCGACGGGAGCCTCTTTCGCGACGAGGATCCCAGTGTATCGAGCAACACGTTCGTCTCCGATCTGCAAGCGGGACTCGTCGTGCAGGTCCTGCAGACACAGATCGCGTTCACGTATGTTGAGCGTGCTGAAGAGTTCGAGGAACAGACCGATCCGCAACGCTTCGGCGCGGTTAGTATTTCAAGGAAGTTTTGACGTCCGATCGCATTTGTGATGCTCACAATGAAAGCCGGCGATCAGGCTCACGTGACGCAGGCCGCCTTGCACGCCGTCGTTGCAGCTCACTCGCGTACGCTCCGGCTAAGATCGATGGGTGCGTGCAGGTATGATCGAATGTCCGCCGTGACAACGACCATATCCTCGAGGCCAAAGAGGTCGGGGAGATGTCGAGTCCGCGATCGTTGCAATCCCGACACTCTAAATTCATCCGGTCGCCTAAACTCTTTGTGATGCGTTCGCTCGTCGTTAAGCTAGGCATTCAGCCCGCCTCGAAATCGCCGCCATTCCGGGTATCCTGCGGGGGTCCAGCAGTGTTTTCAGGAGTTCCGCATGATCGGCGATGTCTCGCTCAAACTTGGTCGTCGGGTTTATTCCGCGAGGCTTGAATACGACAGCCTGATCGGCCGCAGCCTTCAGGGTGTTTGGCGTCGGTTCGAGGCGCAACTCAGTCCTCCCGTCGGCGACCCTCCGCAATTTATTGTCGCCCAGACCATTGAAAACGTTGTGGTCGAATTCGACGTCCCGGGGCGTGCAAGCGCGGATCTGATCTTGGAGGTTGGTCCGATGCATTTGCGCTTGCGAGCGGCCGGCCGTCAACGGCGGTCTGGTGACATTGGGAACGCTTTTGACAGAAGCGTCGATCTTCCTGAGCCGGTAGATCCGGATAGAGTGACAGCGACGCTTGAGGACGGCGTCCTGACTGTAAAAATGACCAAGGCTGCGTGGATGCGTAGCGACGCTAGGCGCGTCCCCGTGCGTGGATCAGTCTCGCCGGGACAGACGGATTAACAAGGCGGCCACGGCCGCGCCTGAGAGAACGAGAATAGCGACGCGGACAAGCGCAGCCACTTGGTCGTCTTTCACCGATGTTACGATCGCAGCGGCGACCACGAGGGCTGCGGCAACGACTCCGAGCGCAAGGCTGTCTCCGGCGCGTTTAACTGCGCGTGACAACTCGGCTAGGTCTGAACTTGAAACCTGTATGACAAGGCCGTCACGCCTGATCCGCCCGATAACGCGCCGGACTGTTTCAGGCCCGATGGCGAGGATCTGGTCGAGTTCCTTGAAGGCCCGGAAGGCGCGAGTGGCCAGCGCTTTTGGTTGAAACCGGGAAGCGAATGCTTGGATAACCACGGGCGCGATCGCGGCAACAACATCCAGGTCGGGGTCCAGTGTCATCGCCAAGCCCTCGGCGATACCCAAGGCGCGCATCAGCAAGAGCAGGTCCGGCGGCAAGGTCAGAGCGTTGTCTCGGGCGATCGAGATAAATTCGCCGATTGCTTCCGCAAGCCGGATCGGCCGCCCGGATTCGGCAGCATAGCGTTGGAAGAACCGTTCGACAGATTGTTCGAGACCGGGCGGCGCGGGGCCGGAGCGTCCAGCCCACTCCATCAGCACATCAGACACGGCCGCAGCATCCGCGTCTACCAAGGAGCCAAGAACCACGAGCACCTGTTCTCTCCGCTTTGCCGGAAGCCGCCCGACGGAGCCAAAATCCAGAAGGGCGAGACTGCCATCTGGAGTCACCAGAATATTTCCGGGATGGGGGTCAGCATGGAACACACCGTCCAGCAGAATCATGCCTAGCAGTCCCCTGGCCGCTTCAGGCGCCAACGTGCGCGCCAAGGCAGGTTCGTCGTCGCGAAACGCAGCATTGGGACTGCGACCACGGACGCGTGTGCTGACCATGGTTCTTTCCGTGGTAAACTGCCCGTGTATCTGAGGTATCTGGAAGACCTTTGCGCGTTTGCGGATCTCTGTCTGATTGCGAGCCTCGATCCGAAAATCGATCTCCTCCAAAAGCGCCTCACCGAGTTCCGTCACGACGCGTACGGGTTGGTGTCGACGCATCGCTGGCGCGCGCCGCTCGACGACGCGAGCAGCCGCCAGGAGCAGCCGCAGGTCCGCACGCATAATCGCGTCGATTCCCGGCCTGCGGACCTTTACGACGACATCTTCACCGCTCCCAAGCCGCGCAGCATAGACTTGCGCAATCGAGGCTGCGGCAATAGGCGTCGTTGAGAACTCGGCGAAGAGTTCTTCCGGCGATCCGCCGAGGTCGATCGTCAGTTGTTCGCGCAACTGCTCGAACGGCGCCGGAGTAACGTGGTCGTGGAGGCGGCCGAGCCGTTCTGTCAGCTCTGGCGGCAGGAGATCCGACCGGGTCGCCATTATCTGACCCAGTTTCACAAAGGTGGGCCCAAGCTTTTCAAGGGCCGCAACAAAGCCTTCGTATTCCGCGCCCTCGCCGCGCTCGTCTGGAGCCTTGCCGCGGAGCAGTCCCAAACGCATCAAAGCAGGTCGAGCGGCAGTTGGGGCGAGGACGCGGAGCACGTTGGCGAGGCGGCGATAGTCATGGAGCGACAAGGCAAGGGTCGGCATACGATGTGAATGCTCTGATCGATCCCTCAGCGCAAGGGACGCCGTTGCGCAAGAAGCGCTCGACCTGGCAACGATTGTTTCAGGTGGCGCCGTGCGGAAGACCGGAGATCGACCAGTTCCACTATTGGCGGCTCGAAGGATCCGCTATGCGAGATGCGTTGATGACACCCCGCTTGCAATTTGTACGGTCGGCTTGTCCAGCCACGCGATCTGGGTCTCCAGCGCCTTCGTCTTGGCGTGATCGGGCCCGTGAACCTTCTGGGCGAGTTCAAGGGCACGCTTCAGGCATTCAGCCGCCTTGTCGCGACGGCCCCCCGCGCCTTCTCGAGCCAACCCTCCATGCTGTCACACAGGACGATCCCATACTGCAGGTCTTCGTCCTGCGCGTAGATGTGCCGCGCCTTGTCCAGCATTATGCGCGCGTCTTCATATGCACCCTCGCGGATCATGATCTCGGCCATGTCGACGGCATTCCTGCCTTGGGCGGGGTGTACCTTGGCGCAAACGCGCTGGTAGATCTCGAGTGCTTGGGTCAAGGCGACCCGCGCATCGGCGAGGCGCTTCTGTCGCGACAGCACGCGTCCATAGACCGACAGCGCATGGGCTCGGTCGAGGCTGTCCTCTGCCGCCAACAGGTTAAGCGCGCGTTCGCAGTGCCCAGTGGCGAGCGCGAGGCTTTCCGGGTCAGGAATGATATGGGCAGGGCTGGGATCGTGTTTGTCTCGAAGCACTCGTGCGAGCGTGATCAACGGCATGGCGAGCCGGCGATCGTTCGGCCCGAAGGCGGTTTCCACGACTGCAAGCGCCTCCTCCGCCAGCTTTACGGCCTGGCCCTTCGTGTCGCCCGGGTCTCTCGTCAGCGCCAGGAGGGCCTTGGTCCCGAGGATATCTGCAATGCGCGCCTTGTCTTCCGGCTTGGCGGCACGGCGCAGTTCCAGCGCGCGGTCGATGATTTTGTCAGCCTTGTTGAGGTCTGCCGGGGTCTGTCCGAGAAACTGGGTTATGCGATGCAACAGGTCTGCCGCTACCGCCTCACATCCGGGCGGCAAGAGAGACGTCAGGAGCAGGTGCTCCACATGCGGAGCGAGCAGGCGCGCACGGTCCCATGCAGTATTTATTTCCCATTCCGGCGCAGGATAGACGGCAGCCAGGACACGGATGAGATTGGCGCGGATAGTCTCCTTGTCGGCCTCTTGCAGTTTCGCCGGCACGATCGCCCTTAGCGCGCGATTGAGTTGCACGACGTCAACGTCGGCGGCGGCAAGTTCCTCGTCCGCGTCATCGCCAGGGCGCTGGACCAGTGCGAACTTGCCTAGAGCCCGGATGGCGCTATCGATACCTTTCGCAAGCGCGCTTCGAAACGATTCTGGCAGCTGCTGCGCGCCCTCCTCGAAAATCAGAAGAGGGATCGGGTCCGGGGCAAGCTGGGACATATACTGCAAAAGGTCGGTCGCGGCCGGATGGCAGCTGGTCGCAGGTTGCATCGCAAGCTCGAACGCAGCCGCCGCGGACCGGTGTTTGTGGTATTCTCTTGGAGCATTTTCAGGGTCGGCGAAAACCTGGACCAGCTTCCTCTCGAACATCGCAGCATATCTCTTCAGCGTCAGGCCGTGCGCCGAGCAGTAAGCGCCTGCCATTTCCAGCGCGAGCGGCAATCCGCCCATGTCTTCGGACAGCTTCTGGGCCGAAGGCAGATCCGCGCCGTTCTGGACTCGCTTGATCAGGAATTGTCCGCCCTTCTCCGGCGGCCACGTCGTGACTTCGTACTCCTGACCGAGCGTCGCCCAGCCACGCGCGTTGGACGTGATCAAGATGTGCGCGTCCCCGGTCGCTGGAAGAAACGGCTCAAGCTGAGCGGGAGCTTCGGCATTGTCATAGATCAGCAGCAGCCCTCGACCATCGGACTCGAGTTTCCCCAGGATCGTCTCCTGTGGAATTTCACTGCTTTCGTCCACGCTGATCCAGCGCAACTGCGTCGCTAGCCTGGCGAGATCCGCCATGATTGCATCATCGCTGCCGGCGTGAATCCACCAGCATGTTCTGTAGCGTTCGAGATGCGCATGGGCATAGGCAGCTGCGATCGTTGTCTTGCCGCAGCCGGGCATGCCTCTGAGGGCTGCAGTCGCAGGCCTGCGTATGTCGTCGGAATAGCAGACATGGATCTTTTCGAAAAAATCTTCTCGACCGAACAATTGCGCCTTGTCGCGCTGAAAGAATTGCTGCGGTGCTGCGAAGGGCAAGTTGTGGGCTACGCGCCCCGGGAATGGCCTGAAGGTTGCGGAGAGCCCAGCGTGTCCAGCCGGGATGTCCTTCAGAAAGTCTCTGAGCCGGGCTCGCGCGTCATCCTCCAACAAACCGTAGACTGGCCTGTAGTTGGTCGTCGCGTCGAACTCCTCGACCTCGCAGGGCTGTACGAGCACAATACGACAGAAATCGGATTGTTCCTTGATGGCCCGGTTGCGTGCTGCGTCGAACTCTTCGAGTGAGTGCACGCTACGCTTGTCGAAATAGTCCGGTGACCCGACGCACAGCGTGTAGTCCGCATCGCGCACCTGTTCGCGCATCCAGCGAATGAAATTGGTGCCGCGGACCTCTGACTCGTGGATGTGCGGATCGTGGCCCATCGCACGCAGTTCGTCGGTAATCCACAAAGCCCAGCTACGGTCGGCGCTTGTGTAGCTGATGAAAAACCGTGCCATCGTCCCCCCCCCAATAACCTGCGTGATTATTCTCAATTTCTGCCGACACAGCAATGTTTCAGGCAGATGATCAGCTCATTTGGGTGCTCGCCTGCCCGCTCGGGTCGAACCAGCAACCGAAGGGGACGTCCGGGGCGCACCCTGCGTTAATCAGGCAAAGTCCTCGAAAGTTCGCGCGAAGGACGAAATGGCCCCCGATTTACGCCGGATGACAGGCGAACTCGGTGCACATCCGACACCGATCTGTTGCATTCCAGTATTCGTACTGACGTTGCACGCCACTATGCTTGTAGCGTCCTAGCTCGACGCTTTCGCTTGAAGAGTAACTGGTTGGGGGGTCATGAAATGAGAATGAACAAAGGTCACAACGTTCGGAGCGCGCTTGCGCTAGGCGTCTGTCTGTTCGCGGTCGCGACCGCTACCGCGCAGGAGGTTCAAGAGCGCTCATCGCCCGACACCGTCGTCGTCGTCGGCTCACGGGAAGCGGAGCCGGCTGCAGGCTACAGGCCCGATGTTGTTACGACGACCGGCCCGTGGGGTGGTCGGAAAGTCGAGGACGTGCCCTACACCATCACCGTGCTACCGAGCGAGTTCATCGAGAATAGTGGCGCACGGAACCTGGACCAGCTGTTCGCCATGACGCCCTTGGTTCAGCCGGGACAGTCGCAGGACATCAACAACATTGCCCAGGCGACGCTACGCGGATTCAATGTCGCGCGAGCCTATGTCAACGGCGTACAGAACAACAATATCGGTATGGGCGTATTCATTGAGGAGATCGACCAACTCGAGATCCTGAACGGCTTGTCCGGTTTTCTCTATGGCGCGAGCCCTGTCGGCGGCGTGATCAACTACCAGCTGAAACGCCCCACGGCCTACGACCTGCGTAACCTGACCATCGGCAATTATGGCGGCGAACAGTACTACGCTCACGCCGACATCGGCGGCACGTTCGATGCTGATGGACGGTTTGGGTACCGCCTTAACCTGCTGACACAGGATGGCGACACCCAGATCGACGAACAGTCTCTCCGCCGCAACATGGTAAGCGGAAGCGCGGACTGGCGTCCAACTGACGACATGGTCGTGGAGCTGTTCCTGTCGAAGAAGGACTTCCATCTGGAAGGGCGCCAGTTCCAGTTCTTCCTCGGCGGAAATCTTCCCGACCCTCTGGATGGATCGCAGATCTACGCGCCGCGAAACACCTATGTCGACGTGGACTCCGAAGAGGCAGGCCTAAGGTTCGCCTATGAGCCTTCCGACGCGTGGGCCATACGCGCGGCGCTTTCCTACAAGGAGGACACGCGTTCGATGGTGTACGCGATTGGCAACCTCCTCCCCGGCGACACAAGCTATCAGTTCAACCTGTTCGGTGGACGCAACGCGGCTGAGACGCAGGGCGGATACATCTACGCCGACCACGCTTTCTCAACTGGCCCGGTCAGGCACCGCCTGACCCTAGGCGTGAACGGCTATTCCTACATCAACAGCCTCGCCATACAGGCCAACGGCTTCCCGTCGTTCTTCGATGGCCCCTATACATTCGATCTCGCTGACCGGTCAGTCGTTGATCTCGCGGTCCCCGTCTGGAATCTCAGCGACTCGCGCTGGGTGGTGAACGGCCGGAGCAAGAACATCAACGTGGTCGTGGGCGACGACATCACCTTCAATCCCAGCTGGTCGATGCTGATCGGCGCCAACCTGAGCAAGATCCGCTCGGAGAACTTTGACTTCGCGAACGGCGCGCCGCTGCCAAATGGGCTGTATGACGAATCCGCCGTCACTCCGACGGTATCGGTCCTCTACAAGCCCGCTGCTACGGTGACCACCTATGCCAGCTACATGGAGTCGCTGGAGCCCGGCAGCATTGTCGGGCCCACATTTGCAAACGCGAACCAGATCCTTGGACCACTTACGAGCCAGCAGGTCGAACTCGGCGTCAAGGCCACGGTCAGCGACATCCTGCTGACAGCAGCACTGTTCCAGATCGACAAGGCCAGCGAACGCTCGAACGATGGCACGCCGACGGGCACGTTCGTCCAGGACGGGCTCGAAGTTCACCGCGGGATTGAGGTCACGGCGACAGGCAAGGCCACAGACGAGTTGAGCATTGTCGCTGGCCTCACCGTGATGGACAACGAAATCCGTGACAGCGCAGACCCCGCGCTCGAGGGCAAACGTCCGAACGGTGTGGCCGACAGCACCGTCAAACTCTATGCCGAATACTCGCCCAAGGCCTGTTGCAGGCTGCTGGGCTCGTCGCCCTTACGGCCTGTTCTCCGGTCGCTCGGGACGGATTCGGCCGCGGCGGGGTGTTGGCGCTCGACTGGGCCCTCGCCGAGACGATGATCGCGATCGGAAGACGACCGGCGGGCGTGGTCGCCGCCGCAGACTACGCCAAATTTGTCATTGAGCCCGCGTTGCCACCTGACACGGCGGATCTGGGCCTGCAGCAGGAACTGAATTTTGAGCTGATTGCCGCGCTGCGTCCTCGGCTCATCCTGATCTCGCCGTTTCTCCAACGGCTCAAGCCAACGCTGGATCGCATCGCACCCTCTCTCAACCTGTCCGTCTATGAAGTCTCCGAAACGCCACTCGCAAATCGCATTGCGATCACCCGGGAACTCGCCAGCCACGTTGACGCTTCACAGGCGGCTGAAACCTACATCCGTCGACTTGACGCCTTGCGCGCCGATTCCACGGCACGGCTTGCCAAGCTGCAGCGAAGACCCGTGCTGCTCGTGAGTTTCATCGATAACCGACACGCGCGCGTGTATGGCGGTAGCAGTCTTTACGCCGAAACGCTCGCATGGCTTGGCCTCGAAAGCGCCTGGTCGAAGCCGGTAGGCAATTTTGGCTTTGAGACCGTCGGACTGGAACAGCTTGCGACGCTCGCAGATGTGGAACTGGTCGCCGTAGAACCTGTCCCGCCCGACATAACCTACGCCCTTTCATCAAGTCCGCTGTGGAAAGAACTGCCATTCGTGAAGGCCAAGCGAGAAGGGCGGATTGCGCCGGCTTTCATGTTCGGCGGCCTGCCCTCCGCAGAACGGTTTTCGAAACTGCTCGTCAGCCACCTCGAAGAGCGGTGGATCTGAGCGCGTGAAGACAACTTTCGATCCTCGGCTCGTATCATTCGCCTTGCTTGTCGCGGCGCTGGTTCTCGGCGGTCTTCTTCTACGCGAGCCAATCCAGGTCAGTATGGCAGCATCCTCGATCGAGACGCGGTTCGATCGCCTCATCCTGCTGCACGCAACGTTGCCACGCCTCGCAATGGCAATCCTGTGCGGCGCCGGGCTGGCTGTCTCCGGCGCTATCCTCCAGCAGGTGCTGCGCAACCCTCTGGTCGCACCCGATACGCTGGCTGTCAGCGCGGGCGCGCGGTTGACTCTCGGGCTCGTCACCCTGCTGGCGCCAGGACTCTTCGGCTTCGGCCGTGACCTTGTAGCAATCGTCGGTGCAGTCGCCGCAGTAGCCCTCGTCCTGGTGATTTCCCGGTCACGCAAGTATTCACCCGTGTCCATGATCCTCGCGGGCCTTGTGGTGAGCCTGTATTGCGGCGCTCTCTCGATCATTCTCGTCCTGCTCAAGGATCGCTATCTCATCGGCCTCTTCATCTGGGGAAGCGGCTCCCTTAGCCAGCAGAGCTGGGAACCAGCGATCCAGCTGGCGATGCGCCTCGTCGTTTGCGGCGGTGTGCTGCTGTTGCTGGTGCGGCCGCTCTCCGTTCTGGACGCTGGCGAGGACGCCGCGCGCAACGTGGGTGTTCCTGTGGAGCGGATCAGGCTGTTGGCGATCGGCGTGGCTGTCCTGATGGCTGCCTTCATAACAAGCACGGTTGGCGTAATCGGCTTCATCGGACTGGCAGCGCCCGCACTGGCGACCTTCTGTGGCGTGCAACGTTTCGCCGCGCGGTGCCTGTGGTCGGCAATCATGGGCGCTTTGCTGCTGCTCGTCACCGACCTCGCCGTGCAACTGCTCAGCGGCGATGGCGCCTTCATTCCGACGGGCGCGGTAACCGCCGTCATAGGTTCTCCCTTGCTGCTGTTGCTTCTTTCCCGGCTGCAGTCCCGGCAGCCCCAGCCGCCGACCAATGAGACGCTGACATCCAGCCGTGTGGGACAGTCGAGGCGTACAGCGCTCTTGCTGACGCTTCTGGGCGCAGCAACGCTGGCCGGCCTCGCGGCGCTTGTGATGATCGGGCGCGGACCAGACGGAAGCTGGTCGATCCTCAACGGCGAGATGTTCGCTGACGTGCTGCCGTGGCGACTGCCGCGCATGCTCGCTACCGCGGGCGCAGGCGGCCTGCTAGCCATCGGCGGATACATCCTGCAACGGGTTACTCAGAACCCGCTCGCGAGTCCCGAGATCATGGGCGTGAGCGCCGGTGCGATCATGGGCGCCGCGATAGCCTTGTCCTTTGCCGGCTCAAGCATGGATATCGGCCTCGGCCTCGCCACGACGATCGGCTCGTTCGCGGCGTTGCTTTTCGTGTTGAGCATTTCTCTGCGGCGGTCCGCGGCGCCCGAACGCATTCTCCTCGCTGGCGTCGCCCTTACAGCGCTGGTCGATGCGGTCGTCGGACTGATCATCGCCAACGGCGGTCCCAGCTCCGTCCTTCTTCTTGCCTGGCTCGCCGGCTCCGCCAGCGACATCAGCCTTCCCGTCGCCTTGGCGACGGTGGGAGCAGCTGTGGTCCTGCTAGCAGTCGGATTGCTGGGATCACGCTGGCTGGCGGTGCTCCCGCTCGGCGCATCCGTCGCAACCGGCGTCGGCGTCCGCGTTCCTGTCGCACAATCTGCGCTATTCGC
Organism: Hyphomonadaceae bacterium UBA7672; assembly: GCA_002483135.1. GTDB lineage: Bacteria > Pseudomonadota > Alphaproteobacteria > Caulobacterales > Hyphomonadaceae > UBA7672. The sequence continues at coordinate 34,853 of DLHI01000036.1, forward strand.
GCTCGTCGCGCTGACAGCCGCCATCGCGACGCCCGTTATTGGCCCGCTCACCTTCGTAGGCCTGATGGCGCCGCATCTGGTCCGCCTCTTCGGCATCAGGTCCGCGCCCGCCGGACTGGTTTTGAGCGCACTGATAGGCGCCGCGTTGATGATCATCGCCGACACGCTGGCAAGAACAATCGCCTTCCCGCTCCAGCTTCCCACCGGAATCCTGGCCAGTCTGCTGGCCTGTCCTGTTCTCCTTCTCCTCATTGCGATGGGTAACAAGCGATGACCACCGCAACCGAAGCGTCCACCCTCCAGCTGACTTCTGGGTCGGTGTTCATCGGCGAGGCCCGCCTGCTCGACGATGTCAGCATCAGCCTTGTCCCATGCACGGTCACCGGCCTCATCGGGCCGAACGGCGCGGGCAAGTCGACACTGGCGCGGGCCCTTGCACGCCAGCAGCCGTTGACCTCCGGCGAGTGCAGGCTGGACGGAAAGCCCTACGCTTCGTTCAGCTCGCGCGAATTCTCGCGCCGCATCGCCTACCTGCCCCAGGCCATCCCAACCACCAGTGGACTGACAGTCGAAGAACTCGTCAGCATAGGTCGGTACCCCTGGCACGGCGCACTGGGAAAGTTCACCGACTCCGATCGCGCGGCCGTAAAGGAGGCGCTGGCCATCACGAACACCGACATATTCGCTGACCGCCCGACCGACACGCTCTCAGGCGGCGAGCGCCAGCGCTGCTGGATTGCCATGCTCCTGGCGCAGCAAGCCAACATCCTGCTACTCGATGAGCCCGTCTCCGCGCTCGACATACGCTACCAGATCGAAACAATGAGCCTCGTCCGCCACGTCTCGCGAATACGGAACGTCGCAATCCTGATCATCCTGCACGACATAAATCTCGCAGCAAGATACTGCGACCATGTCGTCGCGATGAAGGCTGGCCGCATCGCATGGCAAGGCGCCGCACCGAACCTGATTGATGCACATGTCTTGGAAGCCATCTACGAAACGCCGATGGCCGTCGTATCAACGCTTGAACCCAATCAACGGTTCGCGTTTGCGAAACTCCCGGGCGATTTGTCGAAACGTGCGAGCCCTGAGGGTTGAAGACAGCGCTTGATTGGCCCCTGTCAGGGTGATCTAAGTCTGACGTTTGTACATTTCTCGTTCTGGCGCTTTCATCTGTGGATGGCCCCTGAGCTGCAAGAGATAAGTTCGTTGATTTGGATCTGTCGGGTGCGGTCATCGGTCCGGCCTATTGACTTGACGCTAATGGCTGCTGGCCAGGTCCCGCTTATGCAATCGAGCTCAAGGCTGTGACAGCGCCTCGGGCTGTCCTGCTCTGCGGTCCGCTTCTCGATCCTCATCAACTCATTGCGCCCTCGCAGGTTGGAGCAGCGGCACTGGCCGCTGCTATCTTGTTCAGACCATCCGGCGCGCGATAGGCTTGGCCCCGGGCCAAGACGCCCCGGGCGATGCCGGGGCGGTCTGCGAGGCGGGCCTGCGCCCGACTAGGCGGTTCGTGGCGATCAAGAGCGAAGAGGCGCAAGCTGAGGCAGTCGTGTTCCGCACGCGCGATCTATTGGTCCGCCTGCGCACCTAGATCATCAACGCCTTGCGAGGCCATCTTGCCGGATTCGGTTTGGTCGTCGCCAGTGAAGGCGAGCACGCACCTAGGCTAGTTGCGATTTTAGAAGGTCCCGCTTCACAGGTGCCCAATGCAGCGCTCGTGATCTTGGCTTTAAAGGTGGAGCAGATGCAGGACCCCGCCAGCAGGGTGACTCAACTCGATAAGGAGATCGCTCGGCGGGCCAAGGAGGATGCCGTTACGCGAAGGCTCACGACCATCCCGACATAGGCCGGGTGCGCTAGCAGCTCCTCGACATCACGCAGACTTAGCTTGAAGCGGAATAGAGCCACGTCACGTGCTGGATGACGGCGGGCGGGAAGCGGTGCGTTTGTTGGCAATTCGCATCTTTGGGGTCGCCCGAAGGCCAATGAGCTCGGACTTGCCCGAGACTGGTTAGCGTTAGCCTGACAGCATGGTTGTTGTCGTTCTAAGCAAAAATCCCTCGTAACCGTTGGCTGCGCTCGCCTTGCACATCTGCAGGTACATCGGCACGCCGCCGGGATAATTGAGTAATTCCCGTGGCTTGCCGGGAATGTTGGCGCCCATGTACCAGGAGTCAGCCAAGGGAAAGAGCGTCATGGAGCCAACTGCCTCGACATGGTCCTTCCACGTCTGTTCGGCGGTGGGGGTCGCCTCGAACCGGCTGACGCCCTCGTCGCGCATGTGTTTCAGGAATTCGACCACCCAGTCGCCCTGCAGTTCGGCGCAGGTGGGCCCGTTGCAGAAGCCCGAGGGGCTCTGGGGGCCGTAGAGGAAAAGCAGGTTGGGGAAGCCGGCGCTCGCCATGCCCAGGTGGGTTCGCGCGCCCTGCGCCCACTTTTCCTTGAGCGTCAGCCCTTCGACGCCGCGGATGTCGATCTGCGTCAGCCCACCGGTGACCGCATCGAAGCCGGTGGCCAGTACCAAGACGTCGAGGTCGTACTCGCCGTCAGCCGTCCTTACGCTGTTTGCGGTGATCTCCAGGATGGGGGTGACCTTCAGGTCCACGAGGCGCACGTTGTGCTGGTTGAAGACGTCGTAATAGGTCTGCTCGAGGGACGGGCGCTTGACCCCAAAGGGGTGCGGCGGCTCCCGTGGCGCGAGCTGCTCCGCCACTTTCGGATCCTGGATGCGCAACTGCACCTTTTCGCGCCAGAAGTCGTAGGCTGTGCGATTGGCCTCCAGGTTCATCATCACGTCGTAGAAGGTCGAGGCCCAGAAGCTGAAACCACCCGCGGCCCAGCTCGCCTCATAGATGGCCAGCCGCTCCTCGGGAGAGACCTCGAGCGCAGACTTCCCGCTCGCGTGGAAGTCGAAGCCTCCGAAGCTCTCTCGCCGCCGTGCGAACCGAGCGGGGTAATCCCGTTTCATTTCGACCTGCGTCGCCTCGTCCAGCGCGCGTTGCTGCATCGCCAGCGCCAGAATCGGCGTGCGCTGGAAGACGGTAAGCTCAGCGGCCAAGGCCGCGGCTTCCTGCACCACCTGCACGCCGCTGGCGCCCGTGCCGATCACGCCCACGCGCTTGGCGGTCAAGTCCAGGCCGTTCTGCGGCCACCAGGCGGTGTGGTGCTTGGCACCCTTGAACCGGTCCAGACCCTTGAGGGCGGGAACATAGGGCTTCGCGGCGAACCCCGTGCAGAGCACCAGGAATCGCGCCTGCAAAGCGCAGCCGTCCTGTGACCTCACGGTCCACTGCTGCTTTCCTTCGTCGAATTCCGCGGCTTCAACGCGGGTGTTGAATCGGATGTCGCGGCTCAGATCGAGCTTCTGATCGACGTAACGAAAATAGCGACGAAGCTCGTCCCAAGCCGGGAACCGCTCGGTCCAGGTCCAGTCGCGCCAGAGGTCCTCGCTGGAGAACTCATACATCGGGACGTGGGTATCGACGCGGGCGCCAGGATAGCAGTTCCAGTACCAAATGCCACCCAGGTCGGCGCCGGCCTCAAGCAGCCGCACCGAGAACCCCAGCTGGCGCAGGCGATGGAGTTGATAGATACCGGTGAACCCCGCGCCGACCACCAGGATGTCGAACGCCTCGACGGATTGGGTTTCGGACGTCATCGCGGATTGGGCTGTCATGACCTTACGCCAGTCCCAGGTCGCGCCGCGCGAAATCCGCGACCGTCTTGTAGTCTGCCTTGCCGTTCGAGGCTCTGAGAGGCACACGGGTCACCAAGATGCGCTTAGGGGTCTTGTAGCCGGCCAGGCTGGCGCGCACGTGGCGGCGCACATCGTCCTCGTCGAACGCGGCGCCGCTCGCCACCGCCACCACGCCGGTCACGGCCTGGCCCCATTTGTCGTCCGGTACCCCGACCACCAGCGCGTCCTCGATCGCCGCGTGGGTCTTCAGCGCCTCTTCAACTTCTTCGGGATACACCTTCTCGCCGGCGGTGTTGATGCAGGCGCTACCGCGCCCCAAGAGCGTCATGGCACCATCGGCCTCTACCATGCACCAGTCCCCTGGGATCGAATACCGCTGGCCGCCAATGGTTCGGAAGGTCTTGGCGGTCTTTTCCGGATCCTTGTAGTAGCCCAGAGGAATAGGGCCGCCGATGGCGATGATCCCGGCCTCACCACTGCCGGGCTCCACAAGGTTCTCGTCCTCGTCGAAAACCTTGCACCGGGGGCCGATCTGGAACGTCGCGGTCCTGACCTCACCGTCCTTGGTCATGGCGGAGGAGCCGAAGCCGAGCGCCTCTGAAGCGCCGAAGGAATCCATCAGCACGACTTGCGCAACATGGCGCAACAGACCGGCCTTGACCTCACGGCTCCACATCACGCCGGACGACACAATCGAGACGAGGCTCGACGTGTCGAAGCGGCCTGGGTTCGCGTCGAGGGCCTGCAGCATCGGCTTGGCGAAGGCGTCCCCGACGATGGCGATCGATTGCACCTTCCGGCGCGAAACGACCGACCAGAGTTCGTCAGCGTCGAACGAGGGGGTCTGCAGGGTGACCACGCAGCCGCCGTTCATCATGCATCCGATCGCGGTGATGAGACCAGTTCCGTGCATCATCGGGCAGGCTGGAAGGGTTCGGCTTCCTGGACCGGCCGCGCGAACGAAGTCGAGATGGGCGTCGAGGGTTTCCGGCGCTGGCCCGAGCCGCCGCACCGCGTCGAGCTGGGCCTCACGCATGTCCTCATGGCGCCACATGACCCCCTTGGGCAGGCCCGTCGTACCGCCCGTATAGATGAACAGAAGGTCGTCTGGAGACCGCTTGATCCCTAGGGGGGCGCCCTCACCTGTCGCGGCGAGGTCTTCATATCGCTCCGAGAAGGGCGCCGGCGGATCGTCATCGCCGATCTCAATGAACGTGGCGACCTTGGACAGCCGATCCTTCAGCTGGAGCACTGTGTCGCGAAACTCGGAGCCATAGATGACGGTCTGCGCATCCGAATCGTCGAAGATGTAGAACACCTCGTCGGGCTTGTAGCGATAGTTGACGTTCACGTGCGTCAGCCGGCTTTTGAAGCATGCCGCCAGCGCCTCGCCATACTCCGGGCGGTTGCGCATATAGAACGCCACCTTGTCGCCGGCCTTCGCGCCGCGAGCCAGGATTGCGCGCGCCAAGTTGTTCGACCGACGCGACGTCTCACCCCAGGTGATCGTCCGATCCCCATGAATGAAAGCCGGTGCGTCCGGCGGAAGGGCCTTCGGGAGCGCGTCGAGGATGTCGCCGAAATTCCAGGTCATGGGCATATTTCCTAGCCGGCGATCCAGCCCTGTAGGCGGGCAGCCTCATTGCGCAAGAGTTCTGGTCCGCCGAGCAGCTGCCGATCGAGGCCGATACGCTTGAACCAGTAGTGCAGCCCGGCGAGGTCGGTGAAACCCATGCCCCCGTGCACCTCCGTGGAAGTGCGTGCGACGAACCGGCCGACCTCGGAAAGATGTGACTTGGCATGGCACGCCATTAGGGACGCCTCGTCCGGCGCATGGTCGAAGGCGTGCGCCGCGTACCAAACCAGCGAGCGGCAGGGCTCGAGCGCCGCCGCCATATCGGCGCACATGTGCTTGACCGCCTGGAAGGACCCGATCGGCCGGCCAAACTGCACGCGCGTACCAGCGTAAGCCACGGCCTGTTCGATCATCGCCGCGCCTGCGCCCAGGATGTCGGCGGCCAGCATGATGCGCCCTGCATCTATGATCCGCCTGGTCGTCGCAGCGCCACCAACGGGCAACGGATCGGCCTTGACTCCCGTCAGTCGAAGCTCTCCGACCGACCGGGTCTTGTCGATGGTCGTCAACGGGATCTGCGTGAGACCGGCCGCGTCGGCCGCCACTAGGTGCAATGCGGCAGCGTTGTCCGCCACCACGAACAGGGCAGCGTCCGCCGCGTCGAGTACGAACAGTGCTGTCCCGTCAAGCCACCCGTCCTTGGCGACCACTCCGGAGCCGTCCCGGCGCTCCACGGATTGGCTTACCGCAACGGCCGCGGTCGCTTCCCCGCTCGCCAGCTTCGGTAACCACGCACGACGTTGGGCGTCCGACCCGCCGAGCATGATCGCCAAGGGCGCCATCACATGGGCGGCCGCGAAATGCGCCGGCGCGACGCCATGGCCAAGCGCTTCCGCGACGAGTGCGGCCTCCAGCAGGCCCAGGCCAATTCCGCCGAATTCCGCGGGGATGATGACCCCCGGCACGCCGAGATCCGCCAGGCCCGCCGCGACATCTGGGCAATAGGGCTTAGCGGCGGCAGCGATATCCCGCACATGCCGCAGCGGGGACTGTTCCGCGAGATAGCGGGTCACGGCGTCCTGCAGCATGCGCTGCTCGCTCGAAAGACCGAACTCCATCAGACGCGGCTCCCTTCGTGGGCGAGCTTTGGCTCCCGCGGCATGCCCAGACCCCGCTCCGCGATGATATTCTTCTGGATCTGGGCGGTGCCCCCGCCAATGATCAGACCGAGCTGAAACATGTAGGCCTGCTGCCAGGCGCCGTGGGCGCGCAGATGCGGACTACCGTCGTAGAGCACTCCGAGCTCGCCAAGGGCGTCGATGGCCAATGCCGAAATCTGATGGGCCAGCTCACAGGCCTGTAGCTTGACGATCAGCCGCGCGAGCCCTGCGTCGCCGCCGTTCGCCGAGGCGCTAAGGATGCGGAGCCCGTTGAACTTCATAGCCGCGAGTTCCGCCTGCAGGCGCAGCAGACGATCCCTTAGGATCGGGTTGTCCATGATCCGGCCGTCGCCAGCCGTCTCGTTCCGCATCAACTCCGCCAAGGCAAGGAAGCGGTTCTCGAGCTGACCCGGGTCCCCCAGCATTCCGCGTTCGTGCTTGAGGGTGGCATTGGCGACGAACCAGCCCTGCCCGCGCTTTCCCACGATTTGGTACTTAGGGACGCGCACGTCGGTGAAGAAGGTCTCGTTAAACTCAGCGTGGCCGGTCATGGTCACCAAGGGTCGAACCTCGATCCCCGGCGTCTTCATCGAAAAGATCAGATAGCTGATCCCGTCATGCTTGGCCTTGTCCGGCTCGGTGCGCACGAGGCAGAAGATCATGTCGGCCTCGCGCGCCGTGCTGGTCCAGATCTTCTGACCATTGATGACGAAGTCATCGCCATCCTCCGTCGCGCGCGTCTGGAGGCTGGCGAGGTCCGACCCCGACCCAGGTTCGGAATATCCCTGACACCAGATCACTTCGCCGCGAATGGTCGGCCCGATCCATTGCCGTTTCTGCTCCTCCGTGCCGAGTTCCAGGAGGGTTGGAACCAGCATGGAAATGCCCTGGCTCTGCAGCCCCGGCGGCACGCTGGCTCGGGCGAATTCCTCGCCGATGATGCGGGATTTCAGGATGTCAGGCGCGGCCCCATATCCCCCATACTCTTTCGGGATGGTCCGCGCGGCGTAACCATGGGCGATCAATAGTTTCTGCCAGGCCACAGCCCCTGCGGAGGGTCGCTGCGCCGCCCCGCCGCCCTTGGGCGCAGCATGACGGTGGGTCTCAAGAAAGACGAGCACTTCGCGCCGGAAGGCCTGATGTTCGGCGCTATAGGTCAGATCCATCGGCCTATCCTTCCAAGAGGGTCCTGGAGCTTGAACGGGTCGCAACTCATGGCGCCACCTGCTCAGAGGGCTCGAAGCAAGGCAGCCGGAAGCCGTCTCCAAGCTCTCGGAAGAGCAGTTCGACGCGGATGCCCAGTTGCAGCGCGTTGCGGTCACAGTTCAGCAACCGGCTCGCCATTCGCACGCCTTCGTCGAGTTCCACCAGCGCGGCGACATAGGGGATTTCCGCAGCGAAGGCGGGGTGAAGCGCCTGATGGGTCACGGTCCAAGAGTAAAGGCTGCCGGTCCCGCGGACAGGCGCCCAAGCGAAATCTGGAGACCCGCACCGCGCGCACATGTAGCGCGGCAGGAACCGCCACGCGCGGCAGTCCGAACAACGCTGGAAGCGCAGGCGTCCATCCTGGCATTGACGCCAGAAGGCGTCGTCTATGGGATCTTGGGTCCTGGGAAGCGGCGCGGGAACGGTGGGGGGGTGCATGGGTCTCAGGTCCTCAAGATCGCCAGGCTGCCGTCGCCGAGATCGCCCCATCCGGTGACCAAACCAATTCTGGCGCCTGGCACCTGGCGCGCGCCGGCGTCGCCGCGAAGCTGGCGCACCGCTTCTAGCACGTGGTTGAGGCCCCAGACGTGGGCCTCGCTGAGCAGACCGCCATGGGTGTTCAGCGGATAGCGACCGCCGAGTTGGATCTGGCCGTCTTTCACAAAATCGTAAATGCCGCCGGGCCCGCTGAAGCCCAGCGCCTCCAGTTGCAGCAGCACGACATAGGTGAAGCAGTCGTAGACCTGCAGGAAGTCCATGTCGCGGGCGGTGACGCCGGCCATCTCGAAGGCTCGAGGCGCGGCGTAGGACAGGCCGATTTTGAGCATATCGGGTCGAGATGGAATGTCATCTGCCGGATAGGGGTGGCCCTCGGCGGCGCCGGCGATCAGCACGGGCCGGTGCGGCATGTCGCGGGCCCGCTCGGCGCTGGTCACTACAACCGCGCAGGCGCCGTCCGTCTCCAGGCAACAATCGTACAGACGGAAGGGCTCGGAGATCCACCTCGCGCCGAGGTAGGCGTCCATGTCCAGAGGCTGGCCATAGGTCACGGCCCTCGGGTTCAGCTGGGCGTGGGCCCGGCAGGCCAGGGCCACCTCGCCCATCGCCTCGTCGGGCACCCCGTAGAGGTGCTTATGGCGCATGGCGATCCAGGAATACATCTGGGCCGGCATAGTGACGCCGTAGGGCATGTAGAAACCCTGGATCGTGCGGGTCAGGGTGTTCATGTTCATGGCCCGCTGCGGCGGCCGGCCCTGCTTTGGACGTAGCGCGGAGTAGCCATTCCAGCCCAGCACCACGAGAATGTTGTCGGCGACGCCCGCGGCGACGGCTGTCGCAGCGTTCTGCAGGGCCGTGGTGGGGCTGGCTCCGCCCATGTGGACCGTCGAGGCATAGCGGAGGACATCGACACCAAGGTTGGCGGCGAGTTCCTCGGACGTGGTATAGATCGGGGGCGGAACCATGCCATCGATCTGCGAGGCCTTGAGCCCCGCGTCGGCGATGGCCTTGCGGGCCGCCTCCAGCATCAGGTCCACGGCCGTGCGCTCCGAGCCCCTGACGTACTCGGTCTCGCCAATGCCAACGATGGCGGCCTTGTCGCTAAAACTCACGGCTCGTCCTGCCTTTCAATCCTCGGCGAAGCTTTACGACCTGAAGGCTGGCGCACTAGGCGGGCGGGATCAGGCATGAGTGGATGGATTCATCTCCCGGCACCTGGCGCGCGAGCGTCCGGATGGCCAGATCCGCGTCCTCCAACGCGAAGTCGTGAGTATGCATCAGTTCAATTGGCAGCGACCGCGCCTCGATCAGGTCGATGGCCTTGCGGTATCCCGACGAGGTCACGCCGATCGCCCCCTTGATGGTGATTTCCTTGAAGACAATCAGGTCGGAGACGAAGTCCGGTATGGGCTTGAACCCTTTCACCCCGGCCAGCACGATCGTCCCGCCGGCACGCACATAGCTCAGGGCCTCGCGTACCGGGTCGGTGGCGTAGGACGTCACCTCTACGACCACATCGGCGCCCCGGCCGCCGGTCAGTTCTTTGATGCGTTCGATGGCGTTCTCGTTCTGAACGTCGATTGTGTGATGCGCCCCGAAGGTCCGGGCGAGGTCGAGTTTCCGCGCATCTGCGGCCATGCCCGTGACGATGATCTTCCCCGCCCCCGCCTGCCGCGCAGCGATGACGCTGGCCAGACCGCGCTGGCCCGGTCCCAGGATGACGATCGTATCGCCGACCTGGGTCTGAGGAATCTCCACCGCCCAACGAAAGCCCGCCCCGAGCGGGTTGAACATGACAGCGAGTTCGGGCGGCAGGGTCTTGTCCATCTTGTGAACGATCGTATTGGGCGCAAGGTACATGTACTGAGCGTAGGCGCCCCACAGCCCCGGCATGTTCGACAGCGGAATGTACGAATAAATTTGCCGGTCCGCGCATAGGTGATAGCGGCCGCCGAGGCAGGTGTCGCAGCTGTGACACGATAGCATGGTCTCGACGGCGACCCGGTCACCGACATCCACGCCCCAGCGGCGCGCGGCCTTATCGCCGATCACCTCGATGATCCCCACGGGCTCATGTCCCGGGATGACCGGCATCGGCGTTTTCAGGACACCCTCGAACTGCTCGTAGTCGCTGCCGCAGATCCCGCAGGCCTCGATCCGCAGGATCGCGCTGTCAGCCTCGATCTGAGGAATCGGAAGATCGCGCATCTCCAGACGGCGTGGCGCTGTTTGAACCATCGCAAATGTCGTAGCCGGGATCACGGGCGGGACTCCCCTTCGTGGCCCATAATCGCGACACATATATGTTGTCGTCAACTCATATCTGTTATGGTAGCGATCAAACAAAGTTCACGCTGACGATCTGCGGACTGACGCACACCGTCTCCTGACATGGATTTAACGCGATGGCCGCCAGTGGAGTGAGGGTCGATCTTCTCAGCCCGGACCAGGCGAAAGCCGCGGCGAGCGTCGCGGGCGTATCCGAACAGATGGCGCCGCTTAGCGTCTTCCGGGTCTTGCTGCGACATCCTGATGTCGCAGAGGAACTGGCCTCGACACTCACCACCCTGCTCTTCCGCGGCAACAGGCTCGATGCGAGACTACGCGAGCTGATCATCATGCGGATCGGCTGGCGAACCGGCTCAGTCTATGAATGGACCCAGCACTGGCGGGTGGCCCGCGGGCTCGGTGTTCCGGCGGTCGACCTGGCCGCCACGCGGGATTGGCAGGGCGCGCCGAACCTGACCGAGGCCGACCGGGCGGTGCTGCAGGCCACCGACGACACCCTCGACGACGGCATGATCGGCGACGCGACCTGGGAAGCCTGCTGCCGCCACCTGGCGACAGACGCCGAACGGATCGAGCTTGTGGTCGCGATCGGCAACTGGACCATGTTTTCCCAGATCCTAAAGAGCCTGCGGGTTCCCCTGGAAGACGGCGTCGAAGCGTGGCCGCCGGATGGAAGAGCGCCGCAACCTTGAGCCAGCAATCCTGACACGCGAGGTCTCCATGACACGTCAGCCGATCTCGCCCGATCTCGTCGGGCTTGAATTTCCTGTCTCCACCGAGACGTGGTCTTCGAAGGACGTGATGCTTTACGCGCTGGGTGTCGGCGCGAGGCCGGTTGCGGACCTGGACTTCATCTATGAAGGCCGGGGACCTAGGGTCCTCCCGACCTATGCCGTGATTCCAGGTGGCACCGCGCTGCGCTGGATGATGCGCATGGTCGAGATGCGCTTGGAGATGCTGTTGCACGGCGAACAGTCGATCGAGCTGTTTCGGCCGCTGCCGCCCGAGGCCAGCGTCGAGGTGACCGGCCGGATCACAGAGGTCTGGGACAAGGGAAAAGCGGCTGTGCTCGGCGTGGAAAGTCTGGCCCGGGACGCCGACGGCGACCTCTTCCGAACCCACGCTACGCTGTTCGTGCGCGGCGCCGGCGGTTTTGGCGGCGAGCGCGGACCTTCGGTTGGAGATGGTGATACCGTTCCCGACCGGGCGCCGGACATCGAGGCTCGCTTCGAGACTCGTCCGGAGCAAGGCGCGATCTATCGGCTCTCTGGCGACCGCAATCCGATCCACATCGATCCGAAGTTCGCCAGGATGGGCGGCTTCGACTCGCCGTTCATGCATGGGCTTTGCACCTACGGAATCGTCGGCCGCGCCGTGTTGCGGGAGTTGTGCGCCGACGATCCCGCCGCGTTCAGGTCGTTCCAGGGCCGGTTTGCTGACCGGGTGATGTACGGGGACACGATCGTCACGAAGATCTGGCGCACCAGTGACGGCGAGGCCATTGTGCGGGGTGAAACCGCTGACGGTCGCGCCGTGCTTTCTCAATCCAGGGCAAGCTTCTCAGTCTAGGCGCAGCATGGACGTTCCGCTCTATCCGCATCTGTTGTCGCCGCTGGATCTGGGATTCGTCACCCTTCCCAACCGTACCTTGATGGGCTCGATGCATACCGGGCTCGAGGAGGCGCCGGGCGGGTACGAGCGCCAGGCTCGGTTCTTCGCGCGCAGGGCCGAAGGCGGCGCGGGGTTGATCGTGACAGGCGGCGTATCGCCCAATGCGGCAGGGCGCCTTGGTAGGAACGGCGCAGTGATGAGCGAAGCCGTCGTGGCAGACCACGGCCGGATTGCGTCGGCGGTCCATCTCGCCGGCGGACTAGTTGTGCTGCAGCTCCTGCATGCTGGCCGCTATGCGCGCCATGATGGTCTGGTCGCCCCTTCGGGGATCGCCTCGAGGATCAACCCGTTGACGCCGCGCGAGATGAGCGAGGATGAGATTTTCGATACGATCGAGGATTTTGCCAACGCCGCGATGCTCGCCAAGGAGGCTGGCTACGACGGGGTCGAGATTATGGGGTCTGAAGGCTACCTTCTCAACCAGTTCCTGGCGCCTCGCACCAACCAGCGCACCGACGATTGGGGTGGCTCGGCGTCCAATCGCCAGCGGCTGCCTGCCGAAATCGTTCGGGCCGTTCGCGCCAGCTGCGGCGAGCGGTTCATTCTCGTCTACCGGCAGTCGCTGCTCGATCTTGTGGAGGGCGGCAGCACCTTCGACGAGGTTGTCGATCAGGCCAAGGCGGTCGCGGCCGCCGGCGCGAACCTGGTCAATACGGGGATCGGCTGGCACGAGGCGCGGATCCCCACCATCGCCCACATGGTCCCCCGCGGAGCCTTCGCCTGGGCTGCGGCACGGCTCAGGTCGCACCTCAACGTGCCGGTCATCGCATCGAACCGAATAAACACGCCTGAACTCGCCGACCGCCTGATCGCAGACGGCAAGGCCGACATGGTTTCGATGGCGCGTCCCTTTTTGTCCGATCCCGACTTCGTCGCCAAGGCCCGGGCCGGGCGACGTGCCGCAATCAATGTGTGCATCGGCTGCAATCAGGCCTGCCTAGACAACGCCTTCAACGGCAAGCTCACGACCTGCATGGTCAATCCTGCCGCCTGCCGGGAGGCCGAATTCAGCGATGTCGCAGCGCCGATCGAACCCAAGCGTATCGCGGTTGTTGGCGCGGGGCCCGCAGGCCTTGCTGCGGCGGTGACAAGTGCGGTGCGAGGCCACAAGGTCACCCTGTTCGAGAGGTCAGAACAGATCGGCGGCCAATTCAATCTCGCGCGCCGGATCCCGGGCAAGGAGGACTACGCCGAAACCATCAGATATTACGGCGCGCGGCTGTCCGAGCTCGGGGTCGAAGTGCGTTTGGGAGCGCTTGTTGGTCCGCAGGAGCTCATCGCCGCCGCATACGATCATGTGATACTCGCCACCGGTGTTGAGCCGCGAACGCTGGACTCGGTCGGCGTGGACGACCCCCGTGTGCTCACCTACGCACAGGCGATTGAAACGCCCGAACTGACGGGCGCCACCGTGGCGATTCTGGGCGCTGGGGGCATTGGCTTCGACGTGGCCCAACTCCTGGCGCACCCGACCGGAACGGGCGATCCCGCCACGCCCGACATCGAGGGCTTCTCCCAGGATTGGGGGATCGACACCGCGCTCGCCGATCGCGGCGCCCTGAAACCGTCGCCCAGGACTTGGCTCTCAGCCCGAAAGATCACGCTCTTCCAGCGCAAACCTGGATCGGCGTTCGGCGCTGGCCTGAGCAAGACGCGGGGCTGGGCCAACATGCAGGAGGTAGTGCGCCGGGGCGTGGCCATGATCGGAGATGTCGTCTATGGTCACATCAGCCCGGAGGGCCTGCATGTCAGGGTGGGCGGCGTCCCGCAGTTGATCGCGGCCGACACCTTCGTGTTATGCATAGGCCAAGAGCCGCAGGCGGGAATTGTCTCGTCGCTGGCGGCGAAGCAGATGCCATATTCCCTGGTTGGGGGCGCGCGCGACGCCGCCGGGCTGGATGCCGTGCGGGCCATTGAGGAAGGAACCCGGGCGGCGCTCACGATCTGAGCTGGCGCCCAAGGATTTGAAAGCATGCCGAAACCGGATCAATCCGTCGTCAAGTCCGCCGCCCGGACCCTGGAGATCTTCGAATATTTCGACGAGGCTCGCAGGCCCGCCCACATTCAGGACGTGGCCCTGGCGCTAGGCTATCCGCATTCCAGTACAGCCGCGCTGCTGCGCAGCCTCGCCGACCTCGGCTATCTGGAATTTTCTGCCGAAGACAGGACCTTCTTCCCCTCGATCCGGGTCTCCCTGCTAGGCCACTGGGTTGGCGACGAAATCCTCCCACTCCGGCGCATCCAGCAGCAGATGCGCGACATCGCCGAACAAACCCAGATGACCGTGGTGCTAGGTGCCGTGAGCGGCGGGTATTGCCAATATATCCGTGTGATCGAAGGCACGACACCGATCCGCTATCACGTCAAGGCCGGCACGCGACGATGCCTTGCCCGCTCGACCCTTGGACGGGTGCTTCTGGCCATGGAGCCGCCGGAAACGAGGGCACGGATGATCGCCGAAGCGCTTGCGGTGTGGGACGGCGATGAGGAGCCGCCGCCCACAGAGAAAGTCGCTGGAGACCTGCAGCAGGTCGCCGCGCGAGGTCATGCCTTCCATGCCGGCCTAGTGAACGATAACGCCGCAATGCTAGCCATTCCCCTCGCCGTAAGTCCGCCGGCCCGTCCCCTCGCCCTTGGCTTGGCCGCGCCCAAAGACCTGTTCCGGGGCCGTCGCCCCGAGTTGCTTAGGATCATGCGTGACGTGCTCGGCAGCCTCGGAACCCCCGGCCATGGAGCCGCCCGAAAGACCGCCTGAACACCGCATCCGTCACGCAGGTTTGGGATTCTGGATCAGGACGGTGCCCTGCGCCGAACAACATAAGCGACCTTCGTTCTCCATTTCGATCCTCACCACCGCGGTGTGCTTGCTCATCGAGATGATTTCCGCGCGCGCCGTGACCATCCCGCGGCTGACCGGCGCGAGCAGGTTGATCTTGAACTCGGTCGTCGCCGCCCACTGTCCCTTCTCCATGTGGGGATAGCAGACACATCCCAATACGTGATCGCAGGCCGCAGACAGGACGCCGCCGTGCATGTTGCCGAAGCCCGTCAGCAGCTTTGGGTCGACTGTCATCTCCGCGGTAAGACCGCCCGGTTCCATGGCTACGATCCGAAGGCCCAGGAATTCGGGGAGGCCGGTCATCCGATTGCTCGAAGCCATGAAGGCTTCGACCATCTCGGCGTGAAACTCGGGCATTCTGCGAGGAATCATTGCGTTTCCTTTCCCACTTCAGCGAAATCGATCGGCGCGATTGAGCGCGGTCTCGGCGCCGCTGACGAGGTCTTCGAGGACGTCCTTGGCGGGGCGAATCGCCTTGATAAGCCCCATGCCCTGGCCCGCGAACCCAGGCGCGATATCCTTACGCTGGTCCAGGGTCGCCGCCGCGAGCACGGGGCCGGCGATGATCGACTGGAAGGGCATGGGCAGCGGCGACTTCTCCGCGTCCACCCAAGCCTGCGCCCACTTGTTGCGGATAATCCTGGCCGGCTTCCCGGTGACGGATTTTGACACAACCGTGTCGCCATCGCCGTACTCGACCAGAACCTCCTTTTGGAATTGCTGAATGCCGGCCTCCTCTGTCGCCAGGAACGCGGTGCCCACCCAGGCGCCCTCGGCCCCAAGCATCATGGCGGCCGCCACGCCGCGGCCGTCCGTGATCCCGCCGGCCCCGAGCACAGGAATACGCCCCGCCATGGCGTCGACAACCTGGGGGATGAGGGCCATGGTGCCGATCGGCGAATTATGTCCGCCCCCGTCATGTCCCTGGGCGACCACCACGTCGATGCCGGAAGCCGCGACCTGTAGCGCATGTTTCACCGACC
This sequence comes from Hyphomonadaceae bacterium UBA7672, assembly GCA_002483135.1. Lineage (GTDB taxonomy): Bacteria > Pseudomonadota > Alphaproteobacteria > Caulobacterales > Hyphomonadaceae > UBA7672. Next base: position 50,778 of record DLHI01000036.1, read on the forward strand.
CTATGACGGCCATGATCTTCGTGCGGTTCTCCCGCAGTCGCTCCATCCAGGGACCGGGGTTTCCCAGGCCTGCGGCGTAGACCGGCACCTTTTCCTCGACCACGACCTCCATCTGCGCCTCAAAGAACTCCTTTGAAAAGAACGCCGGGCCGCCCCGGGGCTCGGCATTGTTGGCGTCGCGGGAGCGGGCGACCTTTTGCAGACCTTCCTTGCGCATGAAATCGGCCGCGAAGTTCTGGTAGTCCGCAATGAGTTCCATCGGCGACGGCTTCCCGTCTCCACCTGTAGGCATCGCCGCATCGACCACCTCGCGCCGCACGGAGGCGGGCAGCAGAGTATCAACGCCGAACGGCTTGTCGGTCAGGCTACGCACCTCGCGTATCCATTCACGGAGCTCTTGCGGCGAGCAAGCGGCGGCGCCCAATATGCCGAGGCCGCCGGCGTTGGAGACTGCGGCAGCCAAGCGCGGAACACTTGCCCCCCCCATTCCGGCGAGCACGATCGGATATTGGATGCCGAAGATTTCGCAGATGCGGCTGTGCAGCGCCATTGAGCATTCCTGTTCCTAAGGGTTCGATTGGAGTCGTCGAGGTAGGATCACCGGCCTTGGAAGACTGGCTTGCGTTTCTGCATGAAGGCGAGCGGACCCTCCCGGGCATCCTCGGTTCGAAAGACAGGGGCCGCCATTTCGGACTCGATCCGCATCGCGTCGGCTTCCGGGCGCCCCAGACAAGCTCGAGCGGACCGGCGGATCGCCTGCACGGCGATCGGGCCATTCGCCGCGACGCGCTCAGCCAATTCCAGCGCGGCGGGCAGGACTTCGCCCTGCGGCACAACGCGATTGAGGAAGCCTAACTGAAGCGCCTCGGCGGCGGTGATCAAGTCGCCGGTCAGCAACAACTCCATGGCGCGAGCATACGGAACCTGGCGTGGGAGCCGCACCGTCGAGCCGCCCCCGGGGAAAATCGCCCATTTGACCTCCTGCACGCCGAGTTTGGCGGTGTCGGACGCGATACGAAGGTCCGTGCCTTGGGCCAACTCCATGCCGCCCGCGATCGCATGGCCGTTGATCGCCGCGATCACCGGCTTGACCACATCGAACGTCCGCAGAAGCCCCGTGCCGAGCATTTCTCGGTCAGCCAAGACACGCCGGTCCCACTCGTCTTCCGGCGGGCGGGCGCCGCTCATCAGCGGGATGAACCTTCCCAGGTCGGCCCCTGAGCAGAACGCCTTGTCGCCGGCGCCGGTCACCACGGCCACGCGGACCTCCCGATCTTCTCGCACATGGGTCCAAGCCTCGGCCAGACGAACGAGCATCTCAGGAGAGATGGCGTTGAGCGCCTCGGGACGATTCAGCGTGATAATCGCCACGTGTCCGCGCCGTTCAAAATTGACAACCTCAACCATGCATCCTCCGACACATACGTGTTTTCTAGTGTCACGTTCATGCTACGCTGGTTAGTCTCAGGACGCAAAGCGGGATATGGCCCGCTTGTCGATCACAGGCTGCACGCGCGGCTTGCGACAGGCGAAGCTGTCGGGTCGGGCGAAAAACGTGAGAATCACCTATGAATGCATCGAGCCGAGCTGTCTTCAGAACCACCGACGGGCTCGACCTCGCCGCAGACCGGTATGGTCAGCCGAGGCGCGGCTCCGTACTCATGGCGCACGGCGGCGGCCAGACCCGGCATGCCTGGACCAAAACGGCGGCGGCGCTTGCGGATCGAGGCTGGGAAGTGGTCACGCTCGATCTCCGTGGCCATGGCGACAGCGGCTGGTCGCCGACGGGAGACTATGGAATTCAGCGGTTCGCGGAAGATCTAGCGGAGGTATCGCGCGCGATGGGTGGCCGTCCGGCTTTGATTGGCGCGTCTCTCGGCGGGCTCGCCGGGCTGCACGCGGAGGCCGAGATCGCGCCCGGGAGTTTCAGCTCGATCACGCTTGTTGACATCGTTCCGAGCATGGACCCGGACGGCGCCGCCAAGGTCATGGAGTTCATGAGCGCCCATGTCGCGCAAGGATTTGGCAGCCTTGAGGAGGCCGCCGAGGTCATTGCGGCCTATCTACCTCACCGGCCGCGGCCAGCGGATCACTCTGGACTGGCCAAGAACCTGCGGCAGGGCGATGATGGTCGGCTCCGCTGGCATTGGGATCCCGGCTTTGTCTCCGGCGTCCATCGTGGCCGATCCTTGCGGGATGCCGACGCGTTCCATACCCGATTGCCCGGGTTGACGCTTCCGGTGCATCTCATCAGGGGCCGGCTGAGCGAGTTGGTTTCTCGGGAGGCGGCGGAGACCTTCGTCGCACAGCTTCCCAACGCAAAGTTCACCGACGTCGCCGGCGCGTCGCACATGGTGGCGGGCGATCGCAACGACGCCTTTCTCAGCGCTGCGGTGGGATTTCTTGAGCGCCTGGACCCGGAGACGCAAGCCGATGACAGCTGAAACCTTTCCGAACATCTTCGCCCTGACGCCTCTCGACCCGAAGTTCAAAGCGGCACTGTCAACTTTGCCGGGTGAGATTTTGCTAGGCAATCGACAGGCGTGCGCGCAGCACGCGCAGAGGGCCGCCGCCCTGAAGATTCCCGTGGATGCTGAGTGTGTGCAGACCGCCGTATGCGTCTCGACGGGAACGCTGCCCTGATGGCCGACTCGTTAAGCCCTGCATCTTTCGCTCGCGCCTTCGAATGTGACATGCGAATACTCGGCGCGGTTGTTGTCAAACAGTCGTTCTGGACGATGGTGATCGCTGAGACCAAGCCGCTGAAGCGCTGCGCCGTACGGACGACGCCCAGCGTTGACAATGACCTGCGGCCCGACATGCTGGTTTTTCAACAGCCAACGCAGGAATCGGAGAACTGCTCCAGCACCGCGCCGCTTCCGCACAATCATGTCACTCACCTCGCCTTCATCATCGACTATGCGGCCTTGGCTACTGAACACCAAGAAAGACATGACGACGCCAAGCCGATTGCCTTGTCTTCCGGACAATCCACCGTGCGGGAAAACCTTGGGGCTTTAGCTGTGGGAGGACGTTCGCCTCACCGCAAGCCGTCGCCCAGGGTCGTTGTGCTGGGACGGGCGCCGGTCTCCACCCACTGACGAAGCAACTTCCAGGCCGCGATCGTCTCCGGCCTGTTGAAGCCGCAATGCGTGTAGCCCTAAATCCCATAGACCGGCAGAGGCGCCCGCACTGCGGGAACCGAGAACTGCAGAAGACGATCCTGCCTGCCCGCCGTCTTCACGGCACGGGCAAGCCCCTCCTCCTGCGCATAGGGAACGAGTGAATCGATGCTGTTGTGGACCGTGACGCCGGAAGGATCACGGAGCCTGCCTCAGCGCCCGCGCAATTTCAGCAATGCGAGCGACAGCGGCCGTCTCAGGCAACCGCACAATGACGCCCTTGCGCTCGATCTCAACGCCCAATCGACGCCCAGCTGCCGCAGCAGCATCAACCGGCCTGTTGTCGGCGATCATGATCGAGGCAAACGCTGCATCGACGGGCACCGGCAACGTCAACAAGCCCTCCCGCGCCTGGCGCCTCCAATCGTGGACCTGCTGGGGACGGCATTCAAAACGGCTACCGGAAGCTCCAATCAGGACGGCCTCCAGGCACCGCTTACTCTTATGTCGTCAGATCGGTCGTCCATTGTGAGCACTGTCCTATCGAAGGGACTATTCTATCCGACCGCCGATGCCGCCGCCTCGGCGATCAGAAGGGTGATGGAGCACCGCTTGCGTTTCATTTGCGGTTTGGAAGGAGAGCCGTGCTGTCGGAACCGGCCCGCCCCCCGATCTAGGGCCTGCGATGAAAGGGGCCGCCGGTTTTGCCGACGACTCTCGGGAAGCGCGGTGCTTTCGATCGATATCCCATCGGTGGCGTCTCCTATCGTACGACCGCGGCACCTCTACCGAGCACTAGATTCATGACATCGGACAGATCGCACATCGAGTTGTCGCCAGGCGTGGTCATCGCGAGGGCGCCGTGAGCCGATCCGATATCGACGGCCGCCTGCGCGCCCAAACCAGACATGAATGCATAAGCCAGTCCGGCGACGAAAGCGTCGCCGCCGCCAACGCGATCCACTATGTCAATATCGCCAAAGGTCGATAGGTAGCGACGCCCGCCAGCCCAGAGTACGGCTCCCCAGCCATTGAGCGATGCGGTCTTCGGTTCGCGAAGGGTGGCGCTGACCACACCCAGATTCGGAAACTCTTCGATCAACTTACCGACCAATTGATCGAAGGGGTGGCTGTCACCAGGCTGGCTGCGCGCACTCAGGTGCTGAATGTCGATCCCAAGGCAACTGGCACAGGCATATTCGTCGCCGATTAGAACATCGCAAAAGCTCACAATATGTCGATTGATCCGGCGCGCTGTGTCTGGGTCGGGGTGGTTCCGCCACAAACTCGCGCGGTAGTTCAAGTCATGAGACACGACCACGCCGTGTCGTCTGGCCGCTTCCACCGCCGCCAATGTTGTCTGGGCGGTGTCCGGCGAGAGTGCCGCGAAGATGCCGCCTGTATGCAGCCAGCGCACGCCCTCGACACCGAAAAGATGCTCCCAGTCGATCTCTGCCGGCGTCAATTGCGAAGCGGCAGAGTTGGCGCGATCCGAACATCCCACGGCAGGCCGAACGCCGTAGCCGCGTTCTGTAAAGTTCAGCCCCATCCGCGTGTTCGCGCCGACCCCATCATGGTCGCGCCAGATAATGTGGCTGGTATCGACCCCGCCCTGCTGGATCAGGTCCGATGCGAGCAGGCCCAGTTCGTTCCGCGGCAAGGCGGTGATCACTGTCGAGCGCAGACCGAAGGCCTTTTTCAGACCCCTCGCGACATTGTATTCGCCACCGCCTTCCCAGACCCGGAACATGCGCGCCGAGCGGACGCGCTCTTCGCCGGGATCGAACCGTAACATTACTTCACCCAAGGCCACACAATCCCAGCGACAATTCTCCGTCGGGCGGATTTTCAGTGGATTGAAATCCATCGACCGCATCTCAAATGCCCCCCGCGCAGTTCGCCGAAAAGACAACACCGGACGACGTCATCCGCCGACGCAACCCAGGGCTCCGAGATCGATCGCCTCGGCCATGCGACGATAGCCTTCGTCGTTGGGGTGCAAGAAGTCGCCGCCGTGCGCCGTTTCCAGAAGAGTGTCTGGATGGTTGGGGTCCCGGACGGCCGTATCGAAATCCACCACGCCATCGAATGCCGCGGCGGTGCGGATGAACGCGTTGATTTGCTGGCGCGAAGCCTCGGCGACGGGTTCGAAGCGCTCAGACCGACCGAACGGCGTCAGCGTCGCGCCAAAGACCCTAATGCCATGGGAGTGCAATCTATCGATGATTTGGCTGTAGCCGGCGATCACCTCGTCGCCGCTGCGTCCCGGCGTCCTTGCGGCATCTCCGGCATGACGAATGTCGTTGATGCCTTCCAGGAGGATCAGATCGGTCACGCCGGGCAGCGAAAGGACATCTCGGTCCAGTCGCATCTGGGCGCTCGGACTGCGACCGAAGACGACGATCTGATTTCCACTGATTCCCGCGTTGAGGACCACGAATTGCCCGGGGCAGGTCGCCTCCATTGTCTGGCCTAGCCGCGCGGCCCAGCCGTTGTCCGCCGCCAGGGTAGATCCGTTTCCTTCAGTGATCGAATCCCCGAAAGCAACCAACACGCGTGGGGCGGTAGCCCGCTCCGCCAGGACGGCGGAGATGACGCTTTGACGCCGGATGAGCGGCGCGTCGTCTGGCACCTCCTTCTGGGTCGGCGAGACACGCAGGATCGTGCGGCGTACAACCCCGCGTGTGGGTTCCGGGAAATAGATGCTGATCGAGACCTCCCCGAACGTTGGCACGGAGAGATCGATCGGATCGCTGAGCAGGGTCATTCCCGGCGCAAGCAGCAGTTCGGCCTTGCCGTTGAACCGCACCGATAGAGGAATGGCGTCTGTGCCCGGAAGGCGCGCGGTGATCGGACCCAGCCGTATCGGCGTGTCGCCAACCTCGTTGCTGATCCGGATCCGTATCCGGTCTGCCGAGACACCCAGCCGGATGTCCTGCCGCACTGTCTCGTTGTCGAAACTTTTCGGCGTTTCGGGTGGTCCATCGAAACGGGCCGGTGCAGGCGAAGCCGTCCATGCCGGCACCCAGACCTTCGCCGGCGTTTGGGCCGCTGCAGGCGCGGTCCCTGTGACGAGGACAGAGATCACGGCTAGGGCGGCGATCAATTGTGTAATCATCGTCGATCTCCCAGGGTCATGAACAGGGATTGGGGCCGAACGCGGCCAGGTCCGCGCCTTCGGCCATCAGGCGGCGACCTTCAACGCCGGGGCGGCGGCCATCCTGACGGTGGGCGCCGGAGCGACTGTTTTCGCGTCGCGCCTGACCTCAGATGGCCGTTTCGAAATCGACGACACGATCCTTTCGGCGCCCCAGGCGTCCCGGTCGAACATGTCCGAGGCGACCCAGGCAGGCGTCCGGACCTCCGCGCCAGGCGGCGTCGCGACCAACAGCATCAGGCCCATTGCGGCGAACAAGCAGAGTGACATCTCTTTGATTCCGACTCGAGTTGAGGCGGTCAAGACAGGTACAGGCCGCCGTTGACGTCCAGGTTGACCCCGGTGACGAATGCGGCGGCGTCTGAAGCCAGGAAGGCGGTCGCCTCGGCGACTTCCTCGGAGCGTCCCTCGCGACGCAGAGGGGTGGCCCCGGCGACAGACTTTCGCGCCTCGTCCTTCGTGAAGGTGTCGTGGAAACGCGTCGAGATCATGCCGGGACACAGGGCGTTGACCCGGATTCCCTTCGGGCCGAGTTCCTTGGCCATGGAACGTGTGAAGGTCATCACCGCGCCCTTCGATGTTGCATAGATCGATGCGCCCGGTCCGCCGCCGTCGCGTCCAGCCAGGGAAGCGAAGTTGATGATCGCATCGCCCCGATCCATATGCGGGACGACCGCGCGGGTCATCAGGAAGGCCGACTTCACATTCAGGTCCAGAACCTGGTCAAAGAACGCCTCGTCCATCTCTACCAGCGCCTTTCGCGCCACCATGCCTCCGGCCAGGTTGACCAGGATGTTGATGCGCGCACCGAATGCGGCCTGGGTCGCGGCGATCAGGCCTTCGACCTCGGAGTTCTTCGTCACGTCGGCCCGGTGCAGGATGGCTTGGCCGCGTGCCGCCAGAATGGTGGCGAGGGTCTCTTCGGCGCTCACCTCGTCATTTGCAAAATTGATGCAGACCTTGGCGCCCTCGGCCGCCAGTTTCAGCGAGACCGCGCGACCGATATCGCGGCCCCCTCCGGTCACGATTGCGACCTTGTTCTTGAAACGCATATGTCAGTTCCTTCCAGAAGATATCGATGGATCAGGACGAACGGGACGCACTTTCTCGATGCGGCCTCCAACGATCCAGATGAACAGCAGCGACAGCGGAACCAGCGCCGCCACCAGGATGAAGATCGGGCCGTAGGAGATCGTGGTCATGGCCGGCACGAGCCAGGTCGTGATCAGGGTGCCTGCCACCGCCGCCATCCCGCTGACACCCGCCAACGACCCCACTGACTTGCCGCCAAGAAGATCGCCCGGCAGGGTCTGGATATTGCCGATCGCGATCTGGAAGCCGAACAGGACGGCGGCGATGATCAGAACCGCCGCAGCGGGATCGTTGGCCTGAGGTGCGGCAAGGAGGGCCGGCACCATAACTACGCCGCCAAGGGTGATGACGGTCTTGCGGGCCCGGTCGATCGACCAGCCCATGCCGATCAGACGACCCGACAGCCAGCCGCCAAACAGACTGCCCAGCATCGCCCCAACATAGGGCACCCAGGCGAAGATGCCGATCTGCTTGATGTCGAAATCGAAGGTCTCGGCCAGATAGATCGGCAACCACGACACGAACAGCCACCAGACTGGATCCAGAAAGAATCGCGCCCCGATCACACCCCAGCTTTGGCGGTGCGACAACATCTGGCGCAGCGTCGGGACATACGGCGGATCGCCGTCGCTCACCGCGGCCGCATCGCTTGGCGCGTCAAGGATCAGCGCCCGCTCAGCCGCAGAGACCCAAGGGTGACGGTCTGGCCCCGCCCGGTAGACGATCAGCCACGGCAACAGCCATACGGCTCCCAGCGCGCCGACCAGCAGGAACGTTCCCTGCCAGCCGAAACACAGGAAAAGCAGGGCGATCAAGGGCGCCGACACGATCGCTCCGATCGAGGCGCCGGCATTGAAGATGCCTTGTGCAAAGGCCCGCTCGCGCGCCGGGAACCATTCGGCATTGGCCTTCACCGCTCCAGGCCATGCCCCCGCCTCGCTTAACCCCAGCATGGCACGGAAGACGCTGAACGACATGATTGAACTAGCCGCAGCGTGAAGCGCGATCGACAGGGACCAGGTCGCGATCGAGACGGCGAATCCCAGCCTGACCCCGATGGCGTCGAACAGCCGCCCAAACAGGAACTGCCCCATTGCGTAGAAGACCATGAACACGGTCACGAGCAACGCATAGTCTTCCTTGGTGGCGCCGATGTCCCCCGAGATCTCGGGCCACATCACCGCCAGCGCATTGCGATCGATATAGTTGATGACCGTGGCTACAGCGATCAGGGCGATGACCAGCCAGCGAAGTCCCTTGATCGTCATCTTAGCTCCCGTCACGCGGCTATGCCAAAAGCGCCGTGCCAGATCCATGCTCGCCCCTCGGCGGTTACGCGACTTTCGGCGGCGTCGCCCCACTGGATGCCGATGGCGGTTACCTGCAGGTCGAGTCCCGTAATGCGGATCAGGTCTGCGTGACCGCTTTGGAACAGGCGCACATTGTGTATCGTCGTGCGGGTGTCGCGGGCTGACTCTTCGGCGGAGTCATACTCGCCGTAGGCCTCAAGCACGCAAGCACTGTTGAAGTCGATTTGACCGTCGGCCCTCAGGATCATAGCGCGCTCAGGGCGCAAGCTGTCACTGGGGTCGTTAGCTCCCAGTTGCGTCAGGTACGCCTTCGACACTTGCGGCGCATCGTAGTGAAGCGTGTAGAAGCGGCCGGTCAGAAACCAGGACAGGCTTTGTGGACCGGCAGGCACGTCCGCAGCGGCCTTTTCCCACAAATGCTGATAGCCATTGGCGCGGCCCATGGGCTTCAACGTCCCGCTCTGCGGTGTAAAGCGCGTGCTGGAGTCAAGGAAGACACCCCGGTAGTGGAATGGGAGGTCATAACGGTGCGCCGACGTGCTGCGCGCCCGCACAAGATCGATGACGATAGGCCGGTTTGATCCTTTCGGCGTATAAAGCATCACGGCGCGCCAGACCGTCACCCCGTCCCACGCCTTGTCCAGCCGCGCCGAGGCGAACTGGATGCCATCCTTTTCCGCAAAGCCGAGGAACTGTGTCGGCGCCGGCTGAGCGACCTGGACCTTAGCGTCGAACTGGCTGCGCCCATCTACGACCAGAGTGTTGTGGCAAACAGTTTGCTTGGCCCATGTCTCGTTCTCAGGAAGGTAGCGCCCGCCCTGCTTGGCTTCGACATTGAGAAAACGCGCCGCGCCATAGTCGGTTAGCACCTCGCTGCCTGAATCGTAGAAGATGTAACTCAGCCGGTCGAAGTGACCATGCCCCATGCCCTGCGCCGTCGCTTTGAAAACCAGCGCCTGCTTACGCTTGCCTGATCCGGCGCGGAGAACGGCCAACGCCCCTTCGTCACCGCGCGCGCCATCGCGGAAAAGCCGGGACGCGTAGACGAAGGGCTGCGACTTCCCAGCCGCGATGGCGGCCGCCACAACGGCCCCCTCACGGGAAAAGGCGACGCTGCCCTGCGCGGTCGATACGGACAAAAGCTGCGGATCGCGGTTGCGACCGTAAACGATGGCCAGCGCCTGAACAAGTTCCGGGGAATCGATGCCCTTCTCGACGATGGCGTCGTTAAGCGGAAAGAACCTGCCGCCGTAGGACAGATTGATAAGGCCGTAGACCGCCTTGATCAATATTCCGTCGCGATACTCGAAGATCTTCCGTGACGGCTCGTGACGATCGATAAAGGCTGCGAAGATTTCAAACGGCGACAGGGCATACCGCTGATAGTACGGACCTTCCGTGTAATAGCCGTCCGGTGAAAACAGCTCGTCCAGCTGGCGCAAGAAGCCAGTCTTGCCGTCGCCTCGGAGACCCTGAAGCGCCGCCTTGACGTAGGTGGGCTCGCCAAGGACGTAGCCGGTCATGCCGACACCGGCCACGGCCCAGGTGGCGTGGTTGTGAATGCGCTCGAAGGTGCCGGCGCAGTGCACCATGGAGAAGTCGCACATGCCGCGGAACACATCGCCGTCAATGCGTTTGCGCACCTTTTCAGGCAGGGCGTCGCGCACTTCGGCATAGCCCTGAATGGCCTCGACCAGCCATACCGCGTCATTCAGCGATTGCCAGAACAACCTGCCCTTCTGCGGGGCCGCCTCGACCGGATGCAGCGACAGTTTCGGGTACAGGTCGGCATAGGCGAGCAGCACATCACGCACCAATTCCAGATAGGCCCGGTCGCCGGTCACCGCGTAGAGCATTCCGCCTTCGCGGATGATGCGGTAGTTGTCCTTGTGCCTTTCGTGCGTGTAGCCGCCGCCTGCATCTTTGGGCGCCGGTACGTCAGGCCGGGTCTTGAGATAGGGCGCAATACTTTTCTGCGCTCGCTCGAACGAGGTTCGGAAGAGGGGCGCGTCCCGGGCGGCCTTCAGGTCTGTCGGCGAGGCGGCGTTTTGTGCGCACACAGGCGACGCGGCCATGGCCGCCGAAGCGCCTGTGAGGATCAGAAGCCCTGTCAGTCGAGCGCCAAGCGCCCGGCGTGATATGTCCCGTGGCATGTCTTCCCTATCAGTTTATATCTATGTATTCGAAGTGCTTTTCAGTCGCAGAAGCCGTAAAGCGCTGACCGTCGATCGTGACATCCGGCGCCCCCGCTTCGCGCAGAAGACGGATGGGGCCGCTGCCTGAAAACCGATTGTCGCTCAGGTGCACAGATGTCGCCCCGTGAAGGTGGGCCGGTTCCGTCACACGATCAAAATGATTTCCGCTCAGCACTACGCGCGGACCAAAAGTGCTTTCGTCGCGCCCGCCGCGAACCAGCAGAAGAACAGGCGTGCTCAGCCGTGCAAAGTGCGAGCTGTCGATGGTGACGGTTTCAGCCTTGTAGGCGCCCTTCAGCGCTGCCGCGCCACCCAGATCGAGCACTGGCGCGGAAAGATCAGAAAAGCGCGACTGCGTGAGGGTGATGCTGCGCAAGAACGCGCCGTCCTCTGCGGCGACAACCGGGCCGTCATTGTTCGCGACCCCTACGATGTTCAGTTGCAGCCGGTAGGCGTGGCCCCGGGAAGGGGTAGCTAGGATGAGAGGGCCGCTGCCGCTGAGGCTCAGATCGTTTAGGGACAGATCGGCTTCGCCGGACAGGACAAAGCGCCCATTGACCCTGGCCGGCCCGTTGAGTGTGAGCGCGTGGCTGACCTCTACGGAACCGATGTCGTAGCTTCCCGGTGCGAGTGCGATCATGGTCTCCGACCGGGCGGTGCTGATGATGCTGACGAGGGCGGCGGCATCCGAGACGTTTACCAACCGAACAGGAGGCGACGATTGCGGCTGGCCGTACCAGCTCACGCCGGCCTCGGCGCGTGACAGGCGCTTGAGGTCACGCGGCGCACCCGCCGCTGTGGCGGCGAAAGCCGGTGTGCCAGGGCCTGAGGTCCGACCATCGACGTCGGCTTGCGTGAAGCCGGGGATGGGAAATTCGAGTTTTTCACCAGTGACATTTCCCGCGAAGACCATGCCGGACAGATCGGACAGCCTCTCGATCTGGGTGCCTTGGCCGACAATGAGATTGTTGCGGAATCCGCTGTCGGCCGGCGGAAGACTGCGCTCCGCGTCCGCTCCCACGCCAAAGGCCAGATGCGCGACGTTGACAAAGGTATTGTTGTGAATTTCGGCATCACGCACCTGATGATAGCGGTTCAGTGGGGAGTCGGGCACTCCGTTCATGACGGCAAGCGCGCTGGTGAAGCCTGTTCCGGTCAGGTCGATGAAGAGATTGTTGCGCACGATCTGGCGCGAATTGATGACCCGCACGCCGCCGGTATTGTCCTGGCCGCCGCCCATAAAGACATTGTCCTCGACCAGATTGCCGTTGCCGTGGCGCAGCGTCACACTGCCCTGAGAGCGGTGGAACAGATTGCCGCGGATGATGTTTGCGCCGGATTTGACCGAGATGATTTCCACCTCGCCGGAGCATTCCTCGAAATAATTGGCTTCGATCAGAGTGGCTGAATCGAACAGCGAATTGTGGCTGGTGCCGATACGGATGGTTTCGCCGCCATTGGCGCCCAGCGGCGGTCGGGGACCGAAGTAGTTATGGTCGATGCGGTGGTGGTTGGGGCGGTCGGCCTCCGTTTCGATGCGTACAGCAAGGGTCACGCCGGGTGTGGTCTTGCCGACGATATGATTGTGGTCGAAGCGGTTGCGCCGACCGAACAGCGCCACCCAGCTGTCATTGCCGGTCACGTCCTCGCGAGGACGGTTGTATCCATCGATAACAGTATAGCTCACGCGGGAATCGTTGGCCACGCGGTTGCCGATGCGAAAGGCGATCACCTCATCCTGAGGGGCGTAGCCGTCACGGAACACTAGCCCGCTGACGTCCAGATGCTGTCCGCTCATGCTCAAACGTGAACGCCCGCTGAGGATGACGCGCCCCGGCGTTTCCGCGCGCAGGCGAATTGGCGCTTCCGCCGTGCCCTCCCCCTCGAACCTCAGATCGAAATCCCGCCACACGCCGTTTCTCAGAATGACGGTGTCGCCAGGTTTCAGGTTGGTGGCGGAGGAAGGATATTCGGCAGGGTGCGCCACCGTGAAGGTTCGGGCCGATTCCGTCTGCGCTGCCGCTTCGGATCGTACGACCCGCACCCCCATCGCGAACGCAAAGAGGGACGCCAACACAAGCGCCGCGGCCAGATATGAGCTGATACGAACCAAGGCGGTCCTTTCTGCCGTGTACCCGCAAGATCGCGGCACATGGCATCAAGCATGTTCTCCCGGACCATATTGTCAACCAGCTCGCCGACCAATTCGTGCGAAAGCCTTCGAGACCTTCGTTGGCCGCCTAGCCGATCGCCAGCAATAGTCAGCGTTATCAACGCTTACAATGAACGATCTAGGTTTTGCCAAGCTCTGCCGCGCCTTGTCAGTGAACCTTTGAAGCGCTTGTTGGATTTTGTATCAGAGGGCGGTTGACATTGCAGCGCTAAAAGATCAACCAAGAAGTAAGCCAAACACTCAGAATTGGCATGATGGGAGGACGACAATATGGATAACCAATCAAGACGCCTTGGCATCCGCCCGGTTATGATGGCGACGACATGCTTGATGATCAGTCTGGGTCTCGGAGAGGCCTTTGCCCAGGAAACACCTCCTCCAGGGGATAACGGCGCGCCGAAGGATGACCGCGTGGACGTGGTCGTTGTTACGGGTTACCGCGCCTCCCTAGAAAGCGCGCTAAATGTAAAACGCGAAGCCGACGTGATGGTTGACGCCATTAATGCCGAAGACATAGCCGACTTCCCTGACACCAATCTCGCGGAGTCGCTTCAGCGCATCCCGGGCATTTCGATTGATCGTGACAACGGCGAAGGCCGTACCATCACAGTGCGTGGCCTTGGCGGCGATTTCACCCGGGTACGGATTAACAATCTCGAGGCCCTGTCCACGGCCGGCACGAACGACACCAATTCGACCGCGATAAACACCACACGGACCTTCGATTTCAATGTGTTCGCCTCTGAACTTTTCAATAGCCTGAAGGTGCGCAAGACAGCATCCGCGGAAACCGACGAAGGCTCTCTCGGGGCCACGGTCGATCTGCAAACGGGTCGCCCCTTCGACTACCGGCAGGATCGCTACGCCCTTTCCATCGAAGACGCCTTCTCCGACAACGGCGACCATCACAATCCCCGGATCGCCGGTCTTTTTTCGAAGCGCTGGGCGGATGGTCAGATGGGTTTCCTCGCCTCGGCCGCCTATTCGGAAAAGGAATCAGAAACGGATCAATACCGCCGCCAGATCGTCACGGGTGAGTATGTCTACCGTTCCGCCACGTGGGCTACCCTGGAAAATCCGCGCCGCGCCGGTTTCGCCGCGCCCGTCGGTACGACGTTTACGAACCGAATCTCCAACCCGACCGCAACGAACCTCAACGGCACCGTGTCATCCACGCCAGCGATCACCAATCCGGCCTACTTGGCCGCCGTTACCGGCTCCGATCCTGGAGCCTACGCCATGCTGCACCCCGTGCTCAATGGTTCGCAGGTCATCTTCCCGGCGCTGGCCGGTCCTGAGCAGCAGGATCTGGATCAAAAGCGCTTGGGCATCACTTCGTCCTTTCAGGCTGAGATCTCCGATAGGACCCGCGTCACGATCGATGTGCTCTACTCGAACCAGAAACAAACCTCGACCCTCAACCAGTTGCTTCCCTTCGGTCTGAACCGCAACAACACGAACGCCACCTACGCCACCGCCAACGCTGCGACCGCACTCAACTCCAAGCGCGGCCTCTATCCCGGCACGTGCAACTTTACGGCGGGCGGCGAGTTTGCGTCGCCGATCGACTGCGGTCAGGCGCAATACGGCACAACGCTCGTGCCTGGCACCAGCTTCTCGTTCAATCCCAACAATCTCGACGTGTATGACTATTACAACTGGGCCGGTTCACCGGGATACATCGCCTCAAGTGACGGTCTTGCGATCCGCGACAAGCAGATTGGCCGTCCCTCAACCGACGTGCTGGCCGCCAATGTCACGGGTGGAGTCGCCGACTACCTGCAACTGCGGAATGTCGACTGGTCGGCCCGCGCCGATCAGGGCAGCTATGAGACAGACTTCCAGCAGTACTCGATCAACCTGACCCACGAGTTCACCGACCGGCTGAAAGGGGATTTCACTTATGGGGAGTCGCGCTCCAAGCTCGATTCGTTAGGCAAGATGGCCGAATGGGGTCTGTTTGATCAGCAGGCTACCTTCACTTATGACGAACGTGGCGGCGGTGCCATGCCGCTGTTCGATGCGGGTTTCAATGCTGCCGATCCAAATCAGTGGACGATCCTCAAGGGGGTCTCCTTCCTGCGCTATCATAGGAAATTTGTCGAAAACAGCTTCGGTTCGTGGAAGGCGGACTTCTCCTGGCTCTTCAACGACAACCTGACCTTCAGATTCGGCGGCACAGGGCGCGACTACAGCTTCTCGACGGCACAGTTCGAGCGCCAGAACACTCAGATCAACCCGACCGAAAAAGAGGCGGGCGTCACGATTGGAAGCCTCGGCAAGGTCATCAATTTCGGTCAAGGCCTCGATGTGCCCGCCGGCACCACAAACACCTGGTTCGGTCCGGATATCGACAAGTTCGACGCCCTGTTCGGCTTTACGTGCGAGTGCATCAACAAATGGGGCGACTGGCGCTTGACCCAGTTCCGGCAGCAGGCCCGCGAAACCTTCGACGTGCGCGAACAGACCGGCGGCATCTATGCCCAGCTCAATTTCAACTACGATTTCTTCGGCGGCTGGAACGCCTTTGGCAACCTGGGCGTGCGGTACGCCACGACTGATGTCGAATCGAATGGCCGCTCGACCGGCGGACGCATCGTTCAGGGCGCCAATTCCTATTCGGACCCACTGCCCTCATTCAACATCGCCATCAGTCCGTTTGAAGACCTCTATTTCCGCTTCGGCGCCGCCCAGACGATCTCACGTCCGACCCTGCAACAGCTTGCGCCGACCATCACCCAGTTGTCGATCCCTGGCGGCGGAGAGACTTCAGGCGCCACCCTCACTATCGGCAATCCGAAGCTGTCGCCCTTCCGCGCCGACAATTTCGACGCCGCGGTGGAATGGTATTTCGGCGAAGGTGGCCTGCTTTCGGTGGCGCTGTTCAAGAAAGAAATCGGCTCCTACCCGCAGACGGTGCGCTTCTCAGGTCCCCTGTCGAGCTTCCTTGATGAGGCCGGGCTTCAGAGCCTGATCGAGCAGTTTGGCGAAACCAGCGATCAGGCCGCCTATATCCGCGGGGATTACGATGCCACGGCCCGTCAGTTCCGCGACGCGCCGGGCGGCGAGCTTAAGGGCTGGGAGATCAACTACCAGCAGGCCTTCACTTTCCTTCCAGGACTGCTGCAGAACACGGGCATTCAGCTTAACGCCACCCATATCGATTCCGAACTGACCTACATCCTCGATCCCGGTTCCGATACGACACCTCAGGTCACCGGCAAGGGTCCTTGGCTCGGCGCGTCGCCTAACGCCGTGAACCTGACGCTCTACTACGAAGACGACCGGATCAACACGCGCGTCTCACTTGCCCAGCGTGACGGCTACTACACGACCTATCCCCTGGTGGCTGGACCTTGCGCGCCGGGTCTGACCGCAGGCGTTGCTTGCGATACGCCGCTGATCAACGACTTCGGCGGGTCCGAGGACACGCTCAACGTCGATTTCGCCTTCACCTACAGGCTCTCGGATCAAGCGTCCTTCTCGCTTGAAGCGTTGAACCTCACTAACCAGACGACCGACCGGTACTATTATGCCGACAATCCGGTGGCCGCCCTTTACGGCTCGCCCGGACGGCAGTTCATTATCGGCCTGCGTTATCGGAACTAGGCCATTCGTTTGTTAGGGGTAAGCCGCTTTGGTTCACCAGTGGCGCGCGCAACTGACCCCGCTGCCTGCCTAGAGGTAGGAAGCTCTGTAGTCTATGTGATGGTCCAGACACTAGGGCGAAGCAGGTGATCGGTAGACCAGTATGAACAGGCGGTATCAACTTGTCGCAAGACAGATCATCGGGCTAATAGAATCCGGTGAATTCTCACCGGGCAGCCGTCTGCCAGGTGAGCGCGAACTGGCAGAACGGCTGGGCGTGTCTCGTGTAACCGTCCGCGAGGCCGAGATTGCGCTTGAGGCTCAGGGCTATCTCGCTGTCAAGACCGGATCAGGTGTCTATGTTCGCCCGCGCCCCGCCGATGACCTGTCGGCACGCACAGACGTCAACGCCTTTGAGCTGACGACGGTGCGCGCCGTTGTCGAAGCGGAGTCGGCCGCTCTCGCGGCCCTCAATATGACACCTGCGGCGCTTGAGGTTCTGAAAGAGACTGTTCGCGTGATGTCAGGCAATGATGACGCCGCGGAAGCAGCCGACGAGCGCTTTCACATCATCATTGCCGAGAACAGCGGCAGCCCGATCATTGAGCACTTTGTGCGCATCCTATGGCGACTGCGCAATGAGGCGCCCCGTGTCGCTCAGGTTTACAGCAACGTCTGCAAGAGCGGATTCGAAGACAGGGTCGCGGAACATACGGCGGTGCTTGACGCCATCCGCAATCGTGACCCGAACGCGGCTCGCTCGGCTATGCGGGAGCATTTCAGCCGGTTGTTCGAAGCCATGCTGGCGGCTGAGGAGAAAGAAGCCATCGTCCAATTGCGTCGGAAAACGCTCGAACATCGTCACCGTTTCGAGCTTTCGATCCACAGTGACGCCTGAATGCAGTGAGGGCTCGTTCCAACGAAAGTATCGCATGTGACATCGTGACGGCATGACTGCCGGCGTCGATGGCGAACCCCTCTTTAGCAACCAGCCATGATGCTCTTTGGGGATGGAAATGGAGCCGCCGAAGCCATCGCATCGGCATGACGAAACTTGGGAAAGAAAAGAGAGGAGCCAGATATGAAACGAGTTGCGATTCTGCTGCTGGCGGCAACGCTGTGGGGCGGACCTGCGCTGGCGGACGCACCTCGCTTCAGCAATCTGTTCAGCGATCACGCAGTGTTGCAAAGGGGCGAGCCGGTCCGCCTTTGGGGGCGCTCCGATCCCGCCACGGCCTTAACCGTAGAGATCGGCGCTCAATGGCTGACGACCACATCGGACGCGCAAGGGCGCTGGTCCGTCATGACTGAGCCGATGAGCGCTGGGGGGCCATACAGTCTCTCAGTGTCCGGTGGGCGATCCCGGACGGTCCTGAACGACATCATGGTCGGCGAAGTGTGGTTCTGTTCCGGTCAGTCGAACATGGGGCTCAGCCTGGCGGACGCCACCAATGCCGGCAATGAAATCCGCGACTCAGAGAACCCTTTCCTGCGTTTCACAGACATTGGGCGCGATACGGCCGCCCGCCCGCTCGATGAGGCCAAGCGCGTTAGCGGCTGGACCTTGGTGGGGCCGGCCACCGCCGGACCGGCCTCGGCCGTCTGTTACTATATGGCCAAGGAGCTACAGGAGAGATTAGGCGTGGCGGTGGGGTTCATCACCTCGACCTGGGGCGGGACGCAAACTCAGGCATGGATCGGAGAGGCAGGGTTACGCTCCCTCAAAACCTATGACGATGCACTCGAGCGTCTGGCGGTCTATGCTGGCGACTCTCGTGCTGGCGAGGCCCTTCAGGCGAGCTATTTCGAGGACTGGTGGAGGGCTCATGAGCCCGACGCGGACGCCAAAGCAAAATGGGCCACGCTCCGCTTCGACGATTCCGGATGGAAAACCGTCAGACCGACAAAGGTATGGGAACGGATCGGCGATCCTGAACTCGCCAGCTTCAACGGAGCAGTATGGTATCGGATCGCTTTCATTCTGACCAAGGCGCAGGCTGAAAGTGCGACGCACATCGCACTGGGCTTTGTCGACGATAGCGACACTACCTTCGTCAATGGCGTGCGTGTCGGCGGCGTCGAAGGGCGCACCACGCGCCGCAGCTACCCCTTGCCGAAAGGTGCGCTGACTGCCGGTCGAAACGTCGTTGCTGTCCGGGTGCTAGATTCCGGAGGTTCAGGTGGACCCTACGACACGAACGACCAGCGGTTCCTGACGCTGGCGGACGGGTCGAAAGTGCCCCTTCCGGAAGACTGGCGCTATCGCGTTTCCGCGACGCTGGACGCGCTGGGCGGCGTGCCCGTGACCCCCTGGGACGCGGCCAAGGGCACGGGCAGCCTCTATAACGGCATGGTCGCCCCCGTGGCGTCCTATACAGTGAAGGGGATCGCCTGGTATCAGGGCGAGGCCAATATCTATGATCCGGCTGCTTTCGGCAGGCTCTTGCCCGCCCTGATCGATCAATGGCGTGCGGCGTTTGGCAAAGCCGATCTACCGTTTCTAGTCGTGCAGCTCCCCAGCTATGGTCCCGTCAGCGATCAGACCCGCGCCTCGAAAACCGCGGAGTTGCGCGAGCATCAGCGCAGGACGGCCGTGGCGCTGAGCCATGTCGGCCTGACGCCGATCATCGACATCGGCGATCGGTACGACATCCATCCAGGCCAAAAAGCCGTGGTGGGCCGGCGCCTGGCCCTGACCGCCCGCCGCGTGGCCTACGGCGAGGAGGTTGCGCAAAGCCCATCGCCCATGGGCGGGTCGCGTTTGGGCGACAATCTAATCGTGCGCTTCAGTGATGTCGCAAACGGGCTGCGTACCTACAGTAGCGATACCGCCATCGGTTTTGAGGTTTGCGATGCCGACCGCAGCTGCCGCTACGCCGCCGCCATCGCGAATGGCGACAGCGTGACGCTGAGCGGGGCCAACCGGCCTGAGGTCCGCTTTGTGCGCTATGCCTGGGCCGAATCCCCCGTAGTTAATCTGTTCAACAGTGAAGACCTGCCGGTCGGGCCTTTTGAAATCGGAGTCGAATGAAATGACGCTCAGCGCCTGCCGCTCATCCCTGCTGCTCGCCCTTGCCTTTCTGGCATGCCCTCTGGCTGCCGCCCAGAACGATGCGCCGCAGGCCATCGCGCATCCGAACATCGTCTATGCCCACGACCAGATGATCGATGTCTTCATCAATCCGGCGGCGACCGCCGACAATCCTGCGCCAGTGCTGGTTTATTTTCACGGCGGCTCATGGGCTAGAGGAGAAAGGCCCAAAGCGGCCTCAAGCTTCGGCTCGTTCATGCGCTCGGGCTTTTCCGTCGTCAGCGTCGACTATCGCCTGACAGCGCAGGCCACCGCGCCCGCCGCCGTAACCGACGCCCTGTGCGCCCTGTCCTGGGTGCAGGCCAATGCGGACAAGTACCATTTTGACGCCTCGCGCATTGTCGCCTACGGCACGTCTGCGGGCGGGCATCTGGCGCTGATGGCGGGAATGCTGCCGCGCGACACGACGATAGCTGATCCGACATGTGGCCCTGCTCCACGGGTGGCGGCCATACTGGACTACTATGGACCAACCGATCTTGAAGCCCGCCTGAAGACGTCGCAGCCTTCTGTGTCGGTGGCCAATTGGCTGGGGTCGATCGAGGATCCAGCCGCTCTAGCGCGACAGATGTCGCCGATCAACCTAGTCCGCGCGGATCTGCCGCCGGTGTTCATCGCCCACGGCACGCAAGACCCGACAGTACCGTATGAGCAGTCAGTGCTATTGCTCGAAGCGCTCAGGGCCTCTGGCGTGAGCGTCGAGATCTACAGCGTTCAGGGTGCGGCGCACGGGAAATTCACGGACGAGGAGGAAAGGGGAATTAACGCTGCAGTGACAGCCTTCCTGCTCTCTCACGGCGTTTTGAAAAGGTGAATCCGGAACACGCCGACGCTCGAATGTCCGAAGCGGTTCCCGCGCTGATTTGATTGGGATGGCCGCCATGCTCGGCGCTCGCGAGACTTGGAGAGGGGACGGCATTCTTCGCAAGAACAAAGAGGCGTTCACGGCCCGATTAGGCCTCGGCAAAGAGCAACTTTCGGAAGCCTTCAAGACGATCGCGGCTTCCCGCGGACTCGCGGCCCTTCTCCGAGGCCAAACCGACTCATTCCGCCGCTCCAGCGCAACAAGCCGAAATTAGTCTCCGCACGGAATCGCGGCTGCGGTAGGTGGCGCGGGCGCAGACCCGACGGGGCCGCCTCTGAAGGCTTTGCGATCAGACTTCGGCAGTAAGGTACCCCTCCGGCCTGAGCCGCCTTGCGCCATCGGGCGGCATGGCGATGAGTCGGGAGCGACTAGTTTATCGATGGGTCTTTAAGCTGGTCGCTACGGGAGGCGACGGGTGGAGATCATCACGGGCGAGCCGCGACGGGCATCGTTTCCGGCTATGCTCTGCTAAGCATTGGCCTGCTCAACGCGATCATGTTCCCGACGATCTTTACGCTAGCTTGCGCTGGCCTGGGTCCGCGTGCGGCGGAAGGGTCTGGCATCATCTGCATGGGTGCCCATCCGGCGTAGGCCGCAGTCAGCGACAGCTCACTTGAGGGGTTGAGAGTTCTCGCGGTGCATTTCGAGAAGGTTTTTGAGCTCTTCGACGCCGTCGTCGGTGAACGCCATGATGCTGATGTCGTTGTCATCGCTGAGGCCGCAGACTCTGATGACGCCGTCCTCGGGCTCCATGCCGATAGCGATCTCGCGCAGCAGATCTTCTTCGACGCCGAGTTGCTGGGCGACGGCTGAGATGACGGTGACGGAATAGACCTTGTTGATTTGCATGGGTCAGGTCGCTGTGGCGGCGAAAGCCTCTTCGCGCAACGCCTTCCAGTTCCACGGCAGCAACTCGTTGATCCGGTGAGCTGGATGGGTGGCGATGCGGGCAAGGACGTCGGCCAGCCAGGCGTGAGGATCGACGTCGTTCATTTTGGCTGTGACGATTAAACTGTATGTGGCCGCGGCCCGTTGGCCGCCCCTGTCGGAACCGCAGAACAGCCACGAGCGGCGTCCAAGGACGATACCCCGCAAGGCTCGCTCCGCTGCATTGTTGCTGAGACAGACGCGGCCGTCGTCAAGGAACAGGGTGGAGGCCGGCCATCGCTTGAGCATGTAGTTGATCGCTTTGTAGAGGTCGTGCGTGCGGGAGAAGTTGAAGCGTTTATCTTCCAGATAGGCGCGAAGGTCGTCGACGAGGAGCTTGGCTAGCTCCTGGCGCACGGCTCTACGCTGCTCCGGGCTTTGTCCGTTGACGGTCCGCTCGATCGCGAACAGCGCGTCAATGCGCCGAACCACCTCGATGGCGATCGGCGACATCGCGATCGGCTTCTTGCTGGCGGCCTTGCGCCGAGCAGCTTCTTCAAGATCGGCGAAGATAAAGAACGGTCTTCGCGCATGGCTCCAGCAGCCGGCCTGCAGGATCTGGCCTGGCCGGCGATCTGGCGCATAGAGCTTGCCATAGCCGCTGAATGCGTCAGCCTGGAAGACACCGGACCATTGGGCTAGGTGCGCCTGTGGATGCTCGCCGCTTCGATCACGCGAGTAGTAGAACATCGCCGCTGGCGGGCGCGCGTCGCCGAATGGCTTATCGTCGGCGACGTACACCCAACATCGAGCGATATCGGTCTTGCCGGCGGCGAGGACGGGAACGGTGGTGTCGTCGCCGTGGAGCCGTTCAGCTGCAAAAACATGGCGCTCGAGGGCGTTTAGAACGGGGCGTAGCGCAAAGCAGGCGGCCCCGACGGCGTCGGCCATGGTCGACAGGGTGATGGGGACGCCTTCGAGGGCGTAGCGTTCACTGAGCCGGTTGAGCGGTTGGTGGGCGCCGAACTTCTCGTAGAGGATCATCGCCAGAAGGCTCGGGCCGGCCCATCCGCGGGGAATGACGTGGAAGGGCGCAGGCGCCTGGCTGACCTTCTCGCAATCGCGACAGGTGAACTTCTCGCGCACCGTCTCGATCACCTTCCACTGCCGGGGGATCGACTCCAGGGTGCAAGTTACGTCTTCGCCGAGCTTGCGAAGCCGACTTCCGCCGCAGCACTCGCAGGCCGTCGGCGGATCGATCACCACGCGCATCCGGGGAAGGTGATCGGGAAACGTGGCTCGATGTTGCGGACGTTTACGCACGAACGCTGCTACGCTCGTGGTCTTGGCGAGGGCGATCTCGGCGGCGATCTCGTCCTCGGTGGCGCTGGCCTCGAGCTCTTCGAGCTCAAGCTCCATCTGATCGGAAAGACGCGCGCCGCGTTCCGTGCGCGGCCCATAAATCTGACGCTCGAGCTTTGCGATCCGAAGCGCCTGATGTGCGATCAGAGCTTTATCATCCGACGCCATGGCCTTGGCGACGGCCAGTTCCGCGGCGACTTGATCATGCTTCTGCCCGGCCGTCGCCGCGGTGTTCTCCGCTTCGCTCGCCTTGACGCGAGCGGTCATCAGCGCCTGCTTGAGGGCTGCGATATCGTTCGGAAGGTCATCAAGATCGGCGTTCACGAACCGATGGAATCACACTTCTGGACGCTTGTGGCGCCCCTAAATGCGTCTTGCGCAAAGTTTTTTAGCCGGCCGACTTCGGCCGCCAAGTCTGTTGGGGACTACGCCAATCGATGCCCTCAAGCATATAGCCCAACTGCGCCGGCGACAGGGAAACAGCACCGTCCTTGGTCAAGGGCCAGATGAACCGTCCGCGGTCTAATCGCTTGGCGTAGAGCTGCGTCTCTTGGCCATGATGCCTCTCCATAGCAGGTTGCATTTCGAGCGCGCCCAGATTCTCCTGTAGGTTAAGGGGCGGGCGCAGTCCATTTCTGGGACTGCCGAGCGACCCTGCGCCGTTTGGCGGCAAGCTTCTCGGCGTCGGATTTCCTGATGAGGAAGATGTCGCGGAACGAGGCGTTGACCCGCCTTGCGGGCAACCACTCCTTGCGGATCCACGAGTACAGCGTGCCGACCGGAAGGTCGAGCGCAGGCGCCAGCTCGGTGACCGTCATCTCATCCGGCTCCCGCTCAACTTCCCTGCTCACCGCCAAGCTGCGTGATGGATATCCCATCCGCGCCATCATCGGCCGGATTTTCGCTTCCGTGAACAGAGTGCCGTTTGCGCTTAACCAGTGCTCTGCGCTGAGCTGCCGCGCAATCGCCGGCGGACGCAAGCCGGCGGCGGCGAGCTCGGCGATGCGCTCTTTCAGTTCGGCGTTTCTGGCGAGTTGCGACGTCCACCGCACCGGGCGGATAAAGCTATGCCGTGTCGTGTGACCGCCAGCCCAAGTGCACTCGATCGAAGTGTTTTCACTGCCTCCGGCCACCGAGAGGACTACCCGTTCAAGCATAAGCCGCGCGATCTGCTTGCGCTCGGTGGCTGTCGTTGTCGGCGCCTGCCACAGCGCCGGAATATCCTCAGCAAGACGACGAACTGCCTCACGTTCGTCGGCGCTGAGCGCAGGGCTGGTGCGGGAGTCTTCCCTGGTGTTCTCGGCCGCCAGTCGGTCATGCTCCGCCAGGGCCGCCTCCCAGCGCTTCTCAAGCGTCCGCGCGACGAGGCGGTTCTCTGGCTCGACCGCGTTGAACTGTCGTTCGAAGCGCTCGACCTCATAGGCTGCCTGTTCGAGTTTGAGCGCCCGCTGACGACGTTCTCGGCTGCGTTCAAGCTCGAGATCTTCGGCCATGGCCAGGCTGACCTCGATCGCCGAGGGCTGCAGCGCCTGTAAGATCAACGAAGCCACTATAGTGTCGACGGCCGCGCCCGAGACCGACTGGCAATAGCGAGCGCCGCGGGAGACGTTCCCCCGTGAGCACTGATATCGCAGGTCGTAACCATTGGTCCGATAGCAGGTCGCCATGCGATATCCGCACCGGCCGCAGACTAGCAGACCGGCGAGAAGCGATGGACCGCCGCGCGGCGTGCCCCCGTGCTTGGCCTGATTAGCGCGCAACTGCCTTTGGTTCTCCTCGAACTTCTCCCAACTGATATACGCGGGCACGCGATCTTTGATCAGAATCTTCCAGTCTGCCGCATTGCGGCTTGGCGACGGTCGGGCCGGGACCCCAGGCCGATCGGCCAATCGGCGGCCATAGACATAGGCGCCAGCGTAGATCGGATTGGTCAACACGTTGATCACCGCGCCTCGATGGGGCGGACGCCATGCCAATTCCCCCTTGTTGACGCCCGCACGCTGACGGTCAGGAAGATCCATGTTGTGGGCGACGAGGTAGCGCAAAACGCCGTGAACGCTACGGCGGCGCTCAAAAACTTCGAAAACGCGGTCAATCATATCGCGCACCCGCTCATCCGGATCGACCGTTACCTCGCCTGAAGGTCGGCGCAGATAGCCGCGGGGCACGGCAAACCCAAGGTCTCCACGGGATGCCTTATGCCATCGGCCATGATCGAGCCGAGCGCGCATGATGTGCAGCTCCGCCTCGCTCATCGTTCCTTTAAGGCCAAGCAGCAAGCGGTCGTTGTAGAGTGTCGGATCGTAGATGCCGTCGCTGTCCGCAATCAGCGTGCCGGAAAGAGCGCAGATCTCCAGAAGCTGATACCAGTCGCGGCAAGACCGGGCCAGGCGAGACACCTCAAAGCCCATGACAAGGCCAACATGGCCAAGGCCGACTTCAGCCACCAAGCGCTGAAAGCCGAGACGGCCTTCCGTAGATGCGCCCGACCGCCCAAGATCATCGTCGATGACGACGACTTTCGGTCGTGGCCAGCCCAACAGGCAAACTCGCTCGGCCAACGCGTATTGGACTTGCGTCGACTCGCGATGGTGCTCGATCTGCTGCAGCGTTGATTGCCGCACATAAACAATCGCCATCCTATCAAGATGCCGGCCGACGATCTTGCTTGTTCCCAGCTCCGCTCGCGTCACGACTATTTGGCCACTCATCGTGGTCTTCCTCCGCCTCTGGCGCCAGGCGTCGGAGCGCCATCTGGCCCAAGAGGACAGTCAATCGGCTCCGACGATCCGAAGGCAGGTCGGACCACGTCGGGCCGGGATCGCCCTTCAACTCTGCCATCGCGGGCCACCATCCAGCGGGCCAGGGCCAATAGGCCAGCCGTCGCCACTCTCGGTTCTGGTAAGGAATCAACATCCTCTGCAGAGGTTCCCTCGACAGGGTTTGGAGAGGCCGATACCGTCATGCCAGATAATTTTTACTAGATCGCCGCGTCTACCCCGAAAGACGAAGAGATCGCCGACGTGGGGATCACGGTGAAGGCCTTCCTGGACCTGCAATGCCAGACCCTGCATGCCGCGGCGCATATCGGTGTGCCCGGCGGCCAGCCACACCCGTACGTTGGAAGGGATCGCGATCCTCGCCTGGCGATGGCCTTGGTCACCGCGGCAGCGAGCTCCGGCCCGACCGGTCCAACCAACCTGAGCCGCACACCGTCGGCGAACTCAACCTCGATAAGGCCGGTCGGCGAGCCAACTCTCGCCTCCGGCGCCGCCAGCATCACCGGGGCAAAGCCTTTAGCAATAGGCGTCTCCGGAAAGCCGAGCTGGGCGCGATACTGCTTGCGCCAAGCGAACACCATGCCGGGGCCAGCGCCGGCCTGACGCGCCACTCCGTTCACGCTCGCGCCCGGTTGGAACGTCGCCTCGACAATCGCCAGCTTCTGCTCCAGCGACCAACGCCGCCGCGGCTCGCCCCCGATAATCTCCACGCCCCCTCCCTCAGCGACTAGTCTAGAGACCTGTCGCTAGACTACTCGCAACCGCTACAATCTCGGCTGCGCTATGATCTGGAAAGGCGGCCCCCGGCGGAGGCGTACCTGCATGGCGATCGTCGGCGGAGCCATCGTCCCGCCGCTAACGGGATGGCTGGCGGATCAATCCGCTCTCCGTCTGTCGCTTGCAGCACCTATCGTTTGTTACGCGGTCATCGCCCTCTTCGCGTGGAGAACGACGCGGCTGTCCATCGCCTGAGCCATTGGCATCACTGAGGTTCCACCGGCCGGGGTGGGCTACAGGTGTTGGAAGATAGCGTCATGGAAGGACGACCCATGCTTCCGCCGCACCCATGCACACAACAACTGCAGGGTCCTAATTCCAGCTGGGTCAAGGTTGGGGGTCACGTCACCGGTTGTGCGCGCTCCCCCCAAAGGGAAAGAACGCTTCGGAGTGCTGTGACAAAGGCCAAGGGCTGATCGAGCATCAGATGGTGACGGGCTTCCGGTACAGCGACTATCGGAATGTTGCCTCCACCCAGTTCGCGGATGTAGTCGGCCGAGTCCTTTGTGAAGAGCTGGCTGTTGCCGCCGTGCACGATAGCCTTGCGACCCGGCGCTTTTACCAGGCGTTCACCGACGGTGAGCCATTCGTCGGGCTTGTTGCTCCGCCGAAAGACCTCGGTTGAGAACTTCCACATCCACTCGTCTCCATCCCGCCGCATGGAATGATACGCTAAGTAGTCCAGAAGGAAGGGCTCGCCGACCCGCTGGGGCGGGGAAAGGACGTACCTCTCACGCGCCGCTTCATAGCTAGGGTAGCGCTTGTTCGGCTTGTCCGGATCGCCAGAGCCTGGGCTTGACCGCCTGAGGTTCCAGTACTGTTCAAGCTGCTCGGGGCGCATGATCATGAGATCACAAACCACCACCCCGGAGAAGGCCTCTGGCGACTGGGTTACGGCTGTCAACGCCGCGCTTGAACCGAAACTGTGCGCGATGATCGTTGGCCTGTTGCCATCTGCAAACAGTTCGAGCGCCTCGGCGATTTCCCCGAATTCGCGCCCCCTTGCCGAGGGATCGGCCTGGCCGCGCATTTCGCTGTCGCCCATGCCGGCAAGATCGAAGGCCACCACGTCGTAATCTTCGGCAAGAAAGGGCGCGATGAAGGCGAAGCAGCGCGCATGGGCAAGAAAGCCATGCGTCATCAGCACCTTGGGCTTCCCGCGGTCACCCCAGCGAAAGTAGTGCGCCCTGGCCCCGTCGATCTCCACATACCCTTCTTCGCGCGGCACCTTGAGGGCCGACACGAACCATGCCGGTAGATGCGAACCATCGCCAGCCCAGACCGGATCGATGTCCCCGGGGAAGTCCTCGATCTTAGCGAACTCGTTCATCCTGTCGTGCAGTCCTTGCTCGTGAGGCTTTCGGCAGTGAAGCCATGATAGCCTTCTCTGTAAACATGTCGCCGGTCTGCGTCGGTACACCTCGACATGTCGCGCTGGCGTCAGTCTGCGGTCGATAGAATGGTCGTCCATTGCGAGCACTGTCCCTTCAACGGGACTGGCTTTCCCTGCCAGCACCGCAGCCGCCTCTCAGATCAGAAGGGTGGCGGAGCACCGCTTACAAACGCCAAGCGTACGGCCGCGTAAAACTCGACCTGCTTCGAGCGCGCCTCATCTGGGCTAAATAGCCATCGCCTCCAAGAGTAGGTCAGAGCTAACTTTGCACGCCGATTGACGCCCTTGGGCATGCCGGTGACGCCCGTCGCCAGCCAGACACGAGTCGAAACTGGAACCGGGATCATGTGCGCCGTGCAGCCCGGCGAACGATGATCAAGGAGGGCTCATCCCGGCAATGAATGCGCACGCCACCGGGAAACTCGACGGTCAGGTCCAGCGGGTCCGGGCGCTTCTCCGGGCCAGGCAGCGCCATCGGGGTCGCGCTGGTGGCGACCGGCACGAACTCCACCGGCAAGGCCTTACCGCCAAACTGCGGGTCGCGTAGCCCGGCGAACACGACGTTAGCGTTGATGCCATGCCGCCTCGCCGCGGCAGCTGTCGACAGGCCCGGTTCGTGGGTCTCAGCTACCACCTTGGCGCTTGAACGCATCGGAGTAGCTGCGGCGGACCTGTAACCGTGAATCGCTCGCGCACGAGCACCGCCTTCATCGGCCCCGACGCCAGCCCCTCCGGCGTGTGGCAGGCGATGAGAAACACACGACATGTTGATTCTCAACCCTCGGCCGAGGGCGCTTTGTATCCGCGAAAATCTTCTCGCAGCTTTGCCTTAAGCAACTTGCCCGTCGCGGTGTGCGGCAAACTATCGACAAAGACGACATCATCCGGAATCCACCACTTTGCGACCTTCCCCTCGAACGAATTCAGCAATGCCTCGCGCGTTACCTTAGAGTCAGGTCGTCTCACAACAACGAGCAGCGGTCGCTCGTCCCACCGGGGATGGACGATGCCAATCACTGCGGCCTCTTGGACCGCGGGATGGCCCATCGCGACATTCTCCAGGTCGATCGAACTAATCCACTCGCCGCCTGATTTGATAACGTCCTTGGAGCGGTCGGTGATCGTCATATAGCCGTGCGGATCGATCGTGCAGACATCGCCAGTATGAAACCAGCCGTCATCAGTGAATGCCGAGGGGTCCTCGTCATGGAAGTAAGACCTTGCGACCCAAGGACCTCGGACCAGCAGGTCTCCGAACGCAACCCCGTCCTTGGACAACTTGCGACCGGCGTCATCGACGATCTTCAAACTGACGCCGAAGATCGGTCGACCCTGCTTGGCGATAAGGTCGTATTGCGCCTCCCCCGGCAGATCGCGCTCGCCGCGCCGCATCGAGGTGATCGTGCCCAGCGGGCTCATCTCTGTCATGCCCCAGCCCTGCAAGACCCGCACCCCATGCTCCTTGTCAAAGCGTTCGATCATAGCGCGCGGAGGCGCCGAGCCGCCGATCAGCGTGCGCTGCAGCTTGTCCAAGCATCGACCACCTGCTTCGCAAAAGCGCAACAGTTCGAGCCAAACCGTCGGCACGCCGGCCGCTACGGTGACGTCCTCGCTGTCGAACAATTCGAACAGACTGGCGCCGTCCATCTTGAAGCCCGGGAACACAAGCTTGGCGCCGACCATCGGGGCCGCATAAGGGACGCCCCAGGCATTGGCGTGGAACATCGGCACGACCGGGAGGATCGCGTCGTCGACCGTCAGGCCGAGGGCATTCGCGCCGTTGATGGCATAGGCATGGAGTATGGTTGAGCGATGGCTGTAAAGCACGCCCTTCGGGTTGCCCGTGGTGCCGGAAGTGTAGCAGAGCGACGCAGCGGTATTCTCATCGAATTCAGGCCAGTCAAAATCCTCGTCCTGAGCCACGAGCAAATCCTCGTAACACAGCAGATTAGGTAGGACGCTGTTGGCCGGCATATGCGCACGATCAGTCATCACGATGACTCCCCGCACGCCGGCGAAATTCTTCTCGAGTCCTTCAAGAATGGCAAGCACGTTCAGGTCGGCGAAGATGAACCGATCATCGGCATGGTTGATGATATAGGCGATCTGCTCCGGGAACAGGCGCGGATTAATCGTGTGGCAGATGGCGCCGATCCCGGAGACCGCGAAGTAAATCTCGAAATGCCGATAGCCGTTCCACGCCAGAGTGCCGATCCGGTCACCCGGCGCGACGCCCAGCGCCTCAAGCGCTTTGGCGAGCTGACGTGAGCGCCGGGCCGCGTCGGCATAGGTATGACGATGGACCGGCCCCTCGACCGACCGAGAGACGATCTCGTTGTCGCCATGATATTCAGCCGCATGCTCGATAAGCTGCGAGATCAGCAACGGGCGGTCCATCATCAGACCCAACACTCGGATTCCTCCTTGATACTCAAATCGTCCGTTAGGAAGCGCCTGATTGAACCTAAAACCGGTAAGTTACGCCGACGCTGGTCAGGATCGGGTCGATGTTCAGACTGGTCCGGACAGGCGCTCCGCCTAGTGAACCTGTCGCGTGCGTCGAGAAAGGAACGTATCGAACGTCAGCATTCAGCATCCATGCCGCGTCAAGCTCGTACCGAACACCCACCTGAGCCGCAGGCGCCCAACTGTCGTCGATGTCGAAGTTGGTCAGTGCCTTGTCGCTCTTGTTCAGGAAGACGATTCGTCCCGCACCCAGCCCGAGATAGGGATGGACCGGACCCAGACCGTTGAAATGGTACTGGACCGATAGGATCACTGGACCGAAGTCAACCTCGGCCAGCGGTCCGAGAGGTCCGATGGATCCGGCGCCGTCGATTTTCGCGGTCGGCGGCACGCCGAGAAACAGATTTCCCGCGATATTGGGCGTAAAAAAATATCCTACATCGACGGTCACCGAGCTGACATCGTCGATGCTGACGTTTGAACCGGGGACGGCTCCGCCGCCCAGAGTGAGGCCCGACGCCTCCTCATCCACGAAGACCTGGGTTGCATTCACGCTGACGGCCCACCGCCTGAAATCTCCCGCATCCTGGGCCGCAGCGGCCTGGGCTGAGAAGGCGCTCAAGGCGGCAACCACCGCGGCGGCGTATTGCGCATGCTTTGCATACACATGTGTTCTATTCTGTCTCATGAAATTATGCTCCCTGTGCTCCGCCACCATTCGTGGATCGGCATTTTTTGATGGGTCTGTACAGCTCAGTCTCGTCATATTTCTGCGAAGAGTTAGCCGACCGCCTCCACGGTGGCGCCGCGTACGAGTTTCGTTTTCCCAAGAATGAACTCAGCAGCTCTTTCCGCGATCATCATCGTCGGGGCGTTGGTGTTTCCGGCGACCAGTGTCGGCATGACCGAGGCGTCGACGACGCGAAGGCCCTGGACGCCACGTACTCGCAGTGACGGATCGACGACGGACTGAGGGTCTCGTCCCATCCGGCATGTTCCGACTGGATGATAGATCGTCTCCGCTCGCCGACGGATATCCGCCACGATATCCGCCTTGCTCTGGACAGAAGACCCGGGGACCAGTTCGGTTTTCGAGAAAGCCGCCATTGACGGCGCGGACAGAATTTGCCGGCCGATCTTCACCGCTGCAATCATGGTCTCAATGTCTTCGGGGGCCGAGAGATAGCCTGGATCGATCAGCGGATCGTCGAGCGGGTCTGGACTTGTGAGCCCGACGCGGCCCCGACTCTTGGGCAGAAGATCGCATGCATGCAATGTATAGCCATACCCGAGCGCAATTTCTCGCCCATGGTCCTTCAAAAGCGTGGGGAGGAAATGAAACTGCAGATTTGGCCTACTCCGCGAAGGTGTGCTTTTGACGAAGCCGCCCGCCTCGGCGACGTTGCTCGTCAAGAAGCCCTTTCGGAGGAAAGTGTAGGATAACGCTCCGGACAGGGCCCGCGGGATGAATGAGGGTGCGATGCCGATCGGTGTACGGTCGTTCGCCTCATGCATGATTGTTATATCGAGGTGATCCTGGAGATTTTTTCCGACTGCCGGAAGATCGACGACCACCGGAATGCCGAGTGCGTTCAGTTCTGCCGCTCGGCCGATGCCGGAAAGCAGCAGCAGTTGCGGGGAGTTGATGGCTCCGCCCGAAAGAATGACCTCGCCGCCCCTGGTTCGCACATCGACCAGCTTGCCGCCCGCGGCATAGGTCACGCCGACCGCTTTGCGGCCCTCGAGAATGATCCGGGTAGCCCGCGCGCCCGTGATTATCCGTAGATTGGGCCTGCCCTTGGCCTTGGAAAGAAAAGCGCGCGCGGAACTCCAACGCCGGCCTTTGTGCTGGGTGACCTGGTACAGGCCGACGCCGTCCTGGGTCTTCCCATTGAAGTCGATGGCATGGGGAAACTGGGCCTGTTGGCCGGCTTCGACGAAGGCATCGCTCAAGCGGTTAGGGGTTCGCAAGTCGCTGACGTGAAGCTCACCATCGCCGCCATGAAACGCATCGGTTCCAAATCTCTCGTTGGACTCCATCGCCCTGAACAGCGGTAGTACATTCTCATAGGACCAGATCGGATCGGCTGCCTCACCCCAGGCGTCATAGTCATCCCGATGCCCGCGAATATAGACCATCGCATTGATCGAACTCGATCCGCCAAGAGTTTTGCCGCGCGGCCAAAACAGCCGTCGACCATCAAGATTGGCCTGTGGCTGCGTCTCGAACGCCCAATTGAGAGTCTTGCTCTTCGACAGAAGCGCTATCCCGATGGGCATGTGAATCAGGGGGCTGCGGTCGGGTGGGCCCGCCTCAAGCAGACAGACCCGCGTCTTCGGATCGGCTGACAAGCGCTCCGCCAACAAGCATCCGGCAGAGCCCGCTCCAACAATAATGTAGTCAAACATTTTAGGCTCCGGACGGCGGCTACCGCTCGCTTGCTTCTGGATTCAACCCAGAAGGCGGACGGTTAAATTGATCAGCTTTTTTATGGTCGGGGTGTACGGCGGGAAGAGAAGGCGCAAGATAGAGAATCTGTCTCTCAGAATCGCACGTTCATGGGAGAATGCCTTGAAGCCGTAGAATCCGTGCGCGGCGCCGATGCCGCTGTTGTTGACACCGCCAAACGGCAGGTTGGGATGCAAGAATTGGATGACATTGTTGTTGACGCAGACACCGCCGGAACTGGTCCTCAGGATAATATCCTCGCGGACAGCGGCGTCGTTGCTGAAGACATAGATGGCAAGGGGCTTTGGCCCGGCGTTGATCGCGTCGACGACGACGCTGATGTCATCATATTCGATGATCGGAAGAACCGGTCCGAAAATTTCTTCCTGGGAAATCGCCATCTGAGGCGTCGTCCCGCCGAGTATGGTCGGTGAGAAGTAGTTTTGTGTCGGATCGCGCGCGCCGCCTTCCAGTATGGTCGCGCCGAGCGACGTTGCATCAGCGGTTAGGGCGCTTAGGCGTTCGAAGTGCCGGGGAACTACGATCCGGCAGTAATCTGGGCCGCTTTTCTGTTGGCTGTCGGTTTGCCCGTAGACTCGTCTGATCTCGCGCCGTAGCGCGTCGACCAAGGCTTGCGCCTGGTTGCGCGAGACATAGACGTGGTCGGGGGCGATACAAGTCTGACCATTGTTCGAGAACTTGCCCCAGACAATTTTGCGGGCCGCGCTTTCGATATTGGCTGTCGAATCGACAATGGTCGGCGACTTGCCGCCGAGTTCAAGGGTCACGGAGGTCAAATGCTTGGCAGCGGCCGCCATCACGATCTTGCCGACCTTGGGACTGCCGGTGAAGAAGATGTGGTCGAAAGGCAGATCCAGCAGGGCCTGCGAAACCTCGGCGTCGCCTTCGCAGACGGCCACGACATCCCGGGGGAAGGCCTCCTCGACGATGTCCCTGATCAGGGCGGACGTCGTCGGCGTCAGTTCGGAAGGCTTGATGATGGCGGTGTTTCCGGCCGCCAGCGCGGACACCAGGGGCCCGAAACTGAGATTGACCGGATAGTTCCACGGGGAAATTATCAGGCAGACGCCCTTGGCCTGATAACGGACTTCCGCAGCGATTCCGATCATCCCCAAAGAGCCGTGAACCCGGTGCGGCCTCATCCAGGATCGGAGATGGCGCCGGGCATGCGATATTTCCTGATAGACCGGGAATAGTTCGGTTAGGCGCACCTCGGATTCAGGCTTCTTAAAATCCGCGTAGAGCGCGCCGATAATGTCGTTTTCCCGGCGCTTCAAGATCGCCTTCAGTCGCGACAAACTTGCCAATCGCGCCTTCAGTGAGAATTTCGCCCTGTTCTCAGCGGCCGATCGGCGCTGCGCTGCGAACAGGGACTCGATCGCCCCCTCGACGCCGGGATGAACCGGCGGCGCTGTGATCGCTGTGACTGCATAAATGCTCACTCGGCCCTCCTCAAGGAATTCGCAAGATTGCCGGACGGGAAGACAACCGTCCGCTCGAATGGATCATCTATAAAGTTCATAATCTTCCTTGGTCGCGCCGCAGTCCGGGCAGTACCAGTCGGCGGGGACGTCCGCCCAACGGGTGCCGGGCGCCACGCCAGTATCGGGATCACCGAGGGCCTCATCGTAGATGTGCCCACAGGTCACGCAGTGCCATTTCGCGAATGGCTCGGTTTCCACGGCAGCATCCGACAGTTCCGACCCCTGGCCGCCGCGGGTCACTGTTTAGCTCCTAGGCTGGATCGGGGCCCGACCTTTTCTCCGACCTCATCCGAGTCCAGTGAAATGAAATCGGGTTTGTCGCGCACCGCACAATCGGGGCAGGCCCAATCCTCGGGAATTTGCGCCCACAACGTATTGGGCGGGAAACCCTCGTGAGCCTCCCCCCTAACTTCATCGTAGACGTAGCTGCAATCGGGACACTGATACCGCGCCATGGCGCCCTGCTCCTTCTTCGACTTGAGTCTTTGAAAATTTCTGGGATAGGCCGCTGGCGAGGATGCGATCGCCCGGGGTCCCCCTTTTTTGGGAAGCCACCTCCGTCCGCGACTGTCTGGCGAGGAGGCTCAGAACGAGCCTCCTCGGACAGTCACCCAAGACCAGGGGCTACTCGGCCGACGCGCGCGCCGGCTGGCGTGAAGCCGAACTGAACTTGCGTTCGATCTGCTTCCTGCGCGCACCGTCTATCTGAATCTTGCCAAGATCGCCGCCAGCCCATTCCACGACGCGGCGGTCCATCACAGACCGGAACACAGGCGGGATCATTGCCATGAAGAACATGCCGGGGTAGCCGCTCGGCAACTCCGGGAGGTCTTTGAAGTCTCGCAGCGATTGATAGCTGCGGGTCGGGTGGGCATGGTGATCGGAGTGCCTTTGAAGATGAAACAGGATCAGATTCGAGGCGATGTGATTGCTGTTCCAGGAATGCCGAGGCTGGGCGCGTTCATAACGCCCGTCCGCCATTTTCTCGCGCAGCAATCCATAGTGCTCAATGTAGTTAGCGCTGGTCAGCTGCCACCATCCGAAAGCGATCTGGATGGGCAGGAACACCAGCAGCTTGGGGTCGGGTCCGAACGCCAGCAAAAGGGATGTGTAGAGAACCACGGTAATCAGCAGTGGCGGGATGATTTCGTTGTCCAGGCTCCAGATACCCTTGTTCACGCGCTCCAGCCGCACCTTTTCTAGATTCCAGGCGCGCTTGAAGGCCCCCGGAATTTCGCGCAGCGAAAACTTATAGATGCTCTCACCCATCCTGGACGTAGCGGGATCTTCGGGGGTCGCAACGTCGCGATGGTGGCCCTTGTTGTGCTCGATGAAGAAGTGGCCATAGCCGACCACCGCCAGAACGATCTTGGCCATCCAGCGGTCGAAGGCTTCCTTCTTGTGTCCCAATTCATGGCCGGTGTTCAGCGCCAAGCCGTTGACGATGCCCAAGGACAAAGCAAGCGCAACAACTTCCCACCAAGCCATCGGCTGGGTCACCACCCACCATGCCGAAACGATCAGCGAGGCATAATGAACGGGGACCGTAAGATAGGTGAGAATTCGATAGTATCGATCCGCCTCGAGACGCGCCACGGCTGCCTCCGGAGGATTATTCGGATCATGCCCAAACAAGACGTCCAGAGCCGGAATGACGGCGTACCAGACGACCAGCGTAAAGGCGTAAAACACACCCAAACCAGTCATACTAACAAGGTATAGGCCAATTAGAGGCGCCGCCGGCCAGACGACCGACAACATCCATAGATAGCGTTTCCTGTCCACATAGCGATCTGGCGCGGTGTCGGCGGACGGATTTCGTGCGATGGTGCTCATGCGGCGTTCTCCTCATCCCAATGCAGACACATTCACTGTGTTCTAAAATCGGCTCTGATGACCGTTCTCAGCAAATGGGATTCATCAAGGTCACGCCACAACCCCACTAAAGTGGGGCTTTCACCATCCTTCGAGCGCCCTATCTGGATCACGCTCGCTGTCGCGGCTGATGTCTGGAAGTCCCACACGAGGCGCTCGTTTTTGGAGAGGGAGCTTCTATGAGCCGATCAGGCGCGCACGTGTTGATCCTTGGCGCGGGCCACGCCGGGGCAACGGCCGCCGCCCTGCTTCGTCAGTATGGGTTTGAGGGGGTCGTAACGCTGGTCGGCGAGGAACTCATCGCGCCTTATCATCGCCCGCCCCTGTCCAAAGCCTGGCTCCGGAACGGTCCCGGCGCTACATCGCTCACTTTGAAGCCGGTGGAATTCTATGCCGGACACGGCATTGACATCCGACTTGGTGTTCGCGCGGAAAAGCTGACGCGTCAAAACAAGGCGGTTCGTCTTTCGACGGGTGAAGTCCTGACCTATGACTTCCTGGTCATCGCCACGGGGGCACGACCGATCAAACTACCAGTCCCGGGATCGGATCTGGCCGGGGTGCTGGAGCTGCGCACGGCCGACGACGGCGAACGGCTGAGGGCGGCCATACGGTCTGGACAGCGTTTGGCCGTCATCGGCGGCGGCTATATTGGTCTGGAAGTCGCCGCGTCTGCGCGCGCGCTCGGCGCGGAGGTGGTGGTGATCGAGCGCGAAACGCGGCTGCTCGCCCGGGTCGCCGGCTTGGACCTTTCCGCCTTCTTCCTCGACTATCACCGGGAGCGGGGCGTTAGCTTCGAACTGGGAGCGGCGGTGTCGGGGTTCGAGGGACAGGATGGACGCGTGAGCGGCGTCAAGCTCGACGACGGCCGTACGATCGCCTGCACCGCCGCCCTGATTGGCATTGGCGCCGCCCCAAATGACGAGATCGCGCGGGACGCAGGGCTGGACACGGCCCGCGGCGTCGTCGTCGACCTGGAAGCCCGCACCGCGGATCCGGCCATCTTCGCCATCGGCGACGTGGCGCTCCGGCCGATGCCTATTTATGACCGCATGTTTCGTATGGAAAGCGTACCCAACGCGCTCGAACAGGCCAAACAGGCCGCCAGCGCCATCGTCGGTCGCGCGCCACCACCGGGTGAGACGCCATGGCAGTGGTCCGACCAGTACGATCTGAAGCTGCAGATTGCCGGCTACGCCTTCGACGTCGACCGTGTCCTTCTGCGTGGCGAACCCGCTAACGCCAGGTTCGCCGTCTTCCATTTGAGGGGCGAGCAGGTCCAATGCGTTGAGGCGCTCAACTCGCCGCAGGATTTCATCTTCGGCAAACAACTGATTGCCAGTCGCAAGTCGGTTGACCTCGGCAAGCTGGGCGACCCGGCCATCGCCCTGAAGGAGATCGCGGCCTAACTAACAGCCAGAGCCAGAGCCGGAGCCGGAGCCGGAGCCGGAAAGTTGGTTATCGCGGACGTTCTCCAAGAACGCCGACGTGCGGCGAGTGAGCGCCGGCGGTCGGCCGACCCAGCCGGCCTGAAGCCCAAGCTAGAGAGTGGTTCTGGTTTGCAGGCCGGCCGCCCACCGCTATAGTTCCGCCCCGATGGCGCATCTAAAAACAGACAAAGCCTCCAAGAAAGTGAGAGGCATTCGAGCGGATGAGCCTGCGTCAACTCATCCGAGCGGATTTGGAATGCGGCCTCAAAGCGCACAGCCGCCCACAGGCTCAATTAATGAGCGAGTGGCGTCGTTGGCCACCGGATGCCTTTCGCGCCCTCGCCTCTTCGCTGTCGATAAGCCGACGCGCTGTTATCTCCTTCGCGCGCCTCAAGGCTACGGAAAAACTGTCGCGATGGCTCAACATTGGGCCGATCGTCGGCCACACTGCCCTGCGGCGGCCTGGGTTTCCATCAAGGAATGCCACCGCGATCTGCAGCTGCTGGCGGACCGCATTTGCGCGCAGCTCTCCGCGACCGGCGATGCCGGCGGCGACGACACGCCGCCGCCGAGAGGAAGTCCTACCAATCTCTATGACCTCGCTGCTTGGCTTTGGGAGAACAAGGAGCGACTAGGATCGAAGGTTCTCATCTGTTTCGACGATCTCGAGTTTGATCTGCAGTCGATAGACGAGATCGAGGCCTTTATGCTTGCGACGCCGGCCGAAGTGGAATTCATCGCGGCGAGCTCGGCAGATATTGGCTTTGCACGCATGAAAGCGCGAGGAGAAACCTGCGAGCTAAGGTATGACGCGCTTGCCTTCACTTTCGACGAAGCAAAAGCAGTCGCGCTCGCGGTGGAAAGACGAGCAGTCTCAGAAGCTGAAATTAATTCGCTTTGGAAGCGCACCAAAGGCTGGCCAGAAATCTTCTGCCTTTTAATGCAAGCAGCATCGGAAAGGCACTCAACCGACCACCTTATAGCCGACCGCATCACAGGCGTAGACATTGATTTGGATAAATATTTCCGCAGCACAATACTACACTCACAGCCTGACAACGCTCTGAACTTTTGTGTCTGCGCATCAATTCTTGGCTCGGTATCGGCAGATTATTTCAACCATGTGTTCCGCCGGAACGATGCGGCTTATTTTATCGACAAGTTCTCCACCGAGCGGATGCTTCTCCAGCCACTGGACCGATCACAGACAGCTTATGAGTTCCACCCGTTGCTTCGCGAATTTCTGGAGCACAGATTCTCGGTGGAGTATCGCGGCTCGAAGCCCAACCTGCTCGCCCGCGCCGCCCAATGGCAAAGACAAAACAACAACAGCCGCGAAAGCATCAGTCTTTCCTTTCGCGCGGGTGAAAACGAAACGGCCGCTGAGGTCGCATCTGAAAACATGATGGATATTGCGCTGCGGGAAGGCGAGATAGATCAAATCCAATTCTGGCAAGACAGTTTTTCCGCTGCTGTCATTTCGGGCGCTCCAACAATCGCCCTTGGCTTGGCCTGGGCCCAGATTTTTAGTCACGACCACCGGCGGGCGAGCGGGTTGTTGG
Source organism: Hyphomonadaceae bacterium UBA7672 (assembly GCA_002483135.1). Lineage (GTDB taxonomy): Bacteria > Pseudomonadota > Alphaproteobacteria > Caulobacterales > Hyphomonadaceae > UBA7672. Next base: position 89,837 of record DLHI01000036.1, read on the forward strand.
CCGATTTGCGCGCCGCTGACCTTGGCGGCCTTGATCAACAAATACGCCGACAAATAGAGTGCTGGCGCGACCTCATCGCAGCCATCGGCGAAGCGACCGGCGACAATCTGTCGGAAAGTCGGCGTCAGTGCGAAGCTTGGATGAAGGTCTATGACGAGGCGGATCTCGTCAGCAAAGGCGCTGTGCTCACTTGTCTTTGCTTCCTTGCGGCCAGCGAGCACCGGTTTGATGATTTAAGGACGCTGTTCTTGGAAGCGTCTTCGGTAAACAGCATCGCCGATCACCGCTATGCGCTGGGCTGGCTTCACAGCGCTATGATTTTCGCCGAGCTTTCAAAGGGAGATATGCGCGCCGGTGCCACGCTACTCCGAAAAGCTCATAACGATGATAATGCTCAAATCAATAAGACTCCGTTTTCTGTAAACCTCCTGAACACGCTGGAACTTGAACTTCAATACGAGGCCAACCAGCTTGACGGCATAGAAACACGCGTCGATGAAAGTCTTGATTTTGTGCGGCAACATGGCATTGCCGATTTTGCATTCTCGGCCTATCGCACCGCCGCAGCAATTGCCCGCCGCAATGGCAATCCAAAACGTGCTGCCGAGCTTCTTCACGAGATGCGCGTCATAGCGGGAGAATTTGGCTTCTTCCGGATTGACGTCCTTGCGCGATTGACGCTAGCGGATATGTTCGTTGTAGAGAGCGCGGAGCAGGCGACCTCCATTTTACCGAACCGCGGCCACTCTATCTTTCTCACGACTCACGGGCCGTATCTCCGCGCACGGCAATCGCTGACCGAAGCGCGCATTGCGGCGCGACAGGGGAGGTTTCACCTTTCCAACCGCTTTGCAAACATCGCTTTAGACCATGCGCGCCGATCAGAACTTGGCAGGCTGGAGGTTGCAGCGTTACTCTGCTCCGCCGTTGCTTGTGCAGGGACAGGAAGAGCGGCCCTCTCTGAACAACGCGTAGCCGACGCGATCGATATTGCTTCGCGACTTGGGTGTTATCGCACACTCCTCGATGAACGGTGGCATCTGGAAGCGCTTGGATCCATCTCGACGCCGCTGTTGAACCTCATTCCGAGCGAGGAGGAATTGGGGCGTCGAGAACTCGCGCCCGGCGACCATCGCGTCCGCTCGCCGAGAAGCGAGACTTCCGTTGTGCTCACGAGAAAAGAACTGGCGATGCTTCAAAGGATAAGAGAAGGGCTCTCTAATCGTGATATCGCGATCAAGCATCGCATAAGTGAAGACACCGTAAAATGGCACATTCGCAATCTATTCTCCAAATTGAAAGTCAAAAACAGAGTTCAGGCGCTACTGGAATCGGAGAGGCTCGGAATTCTACAGTAAACCTGCCCGCGACCACGAGTGCTACGCCACTTCAGGATTTTGGGCCTGGCAATCCGCTCGTGCGCACAGACCGAGCATGGTGAAGCCGACCAGAATTTGTTTGACGACCATGAGTTCGCATCTTCCAGAAGAGTGACCTTTTCTTAAGCGGTTGGGTCGACGTATTCGTTGATCCCAATCAAGTTTCGCAGGGCGGCTGCTTAATTCGCATTGTCCGACGTGCTCCAGCCAAGGGCCAGCGCCTTCTGAAGCGCGACATATTCGATCGTGAGATTGGCCATCGAGGTGGACAGCGCATCCATTGCGCCGAGTCTCTGCCTCTCGGCCCCGAGGGCCTCGATCCGCGAGACCCGGCCGGCTCGAAATCGCTGCTGGGTCAGTCCGGCGGCGTGGGCTGCGGATTCGTTCGCCCGCGCCTGGACGGCCACTGTCGCCCGCGCGGCCCCGAAGCGTGACAATGCCCCTTCGGCGTCCTGGAGGGCGGCCAGCACGGCGCCGCGATAGACGGCCTCGGCCTCGTCCCGTCTGGACTCCGCCTGGCCGACTCCCGCGGCCCCGCGCCCGAAGTCCGCGATGTTCCATTGCAGGCTGGGAGCTGCCAGTGAGACGGCGTTGTCAAGTCCGGTGAGAGTTCCGCCGATGCCGATGACGCCCAGCAGCGTCAGCCGCGGCAGCCGGGCGGCCTCGGCGACGCCGACGCCGGCCGTCGCGGCGGCCAGCCGACGTTCGGCGGCGCGGATGTCGGGACGACGGCGCAGCATCGCCTCCGGGTCATCGACCGCCACAACGGCTGGCGGCAGCGGGATCGGACCGGAGCCGGCCAGCACATCGTCGAGGGCGCCGGGAGCCTCTCCGGCCAGAACCGCCAGCGCGTCGAGACTGGCATCGATCTGGGCCTGCAGGAGGGGCGTTCCCAGTCGGATGGTCTCGAGCTGACCGCGGGCCTGTTCAAGTTCCATCGAGGAGACCTTGCCGGCGTCGACCAGCTGGCGGGTCAGCACGACCACCTGCGTCTGGGCCTCTTCTTGTTGGCGCGCCAACTCCAGCCGGCGCTGGGCGCTGCGGAGGCCGACATAGGTGCGCGCCACCTCTGCGGTGAGACTGAGGCGCGCGTCCTCCAGCGCGGCGTCCGCCCCTTCGGCGCCGGCGCGCGCCGCCTCGACCATGCGCCGTCGTCCCCCGAACAGGTCGATCTCCCACAGGGCGTCAAATCCCGCCGCGAAGAGGTCGGTGGAGTCGCGATCGTCGGCCCCCTCGGGCTCGAAAAGCGCCGCCGCCTGACCGATGCCCGGAGCGCCGCCGTGGGCGGCCGCCGCGCCCGCCTGCACGACGGGCGCGGAGCCGGCGGTCTGTAGTCGCATCTCCGCGCGGGCTTGGCCGACGCGTGCGCGGGCAATCGCGACCGTCGGGCTGTGCTCCAGGGCCCGAGCCATGACGTCATCGAGTATCGGGTCCCCGAGCGCCCGCCACCAGGGAGCCAGGGACGGCGTTTCCACCTGGCCGAGCCCGCCCGCCCGGACAAATCCAGAACCCTGGGCGGCGTACGCGGGCATGGCGGGAGGACCCTTATAGGTCGGGCCGACCGTACAGGCGGAGAGGGCGGTCAAGGCGAGGGCGGAAGCAGCGCGGCGCATGGCGGACTCCCGAAGGGGGTGGCTGTTGTCCAACCTTTCCCAGGCTGGACAACGCTGATGAACATCGATATCAACTTAACGAACGTTCAACAAGTAGAATTCGATGACCGATACGCGTTCCCTAATCCTGGACACCGCCGCGCGGCTTTTCGCCGAGCAGGGCTATGTGGCCATATCCATGCGCGACGTCGCCCGAGCCGCGGGCATGACCCAAGCCAATCTCTACTATCATTTCCGCGACAAGGATCAGATGATCAATGACACCCTGGCGCATCTCTTCGCGTCAAGGATCGCCTCGCTGGACGAAGTATTGGAAACGCACCTCGCGGACGGCGATGAGCTTGAACGCTTTGTTCGCTGGATGGTGAAGTTGCTGGCGGAGGATATCGTCTTCGCCCGACTTCTGCATCGGGAACTGCTCGATGGTGATGCAGGTCGGCTCGCCAATCTGGCCCAAGCGATATTCCTTCGCCCCTTCACCCTGTTCACCGAAATCGTCTCCGCCCAAGGGCGCCGAAGCGATCCAAGGCCGCTGGCCTTGTCGGCGATTGCCCTGATCATCGGGCAGATTCTGGTGCTCCCACTGATGCCTCTTCTCGCGGGAAATGCGTACGACGTGAACAATCCGGATCCGATGGTGACGCAAATACTCGCGATGTTGCGCCCGGCCCTGAGTGAACAATCATGACTCCTGCTCACCCTCGGTTCCGCCCCGTCGCCGTCATGGCTTTGTTCCTGGCGGTTGGCGGTTGCGGCGAGCCCAAGCGGGAGGCGCCGGTCGAACCGCCACCGGTGCGACTCCCCGTGACGACGGTCGCCCGCGCACCGGTCGAAAGCGGCAACGTATTCATCGGCACGGTCGTATCGGAACAGCGTGCGCAAATCGTTGCGCTCCTGGCCGGTCGCCTCAGCGCCCCGGACCTGTTCGAAGGCCGACGGGTAGCGCGCGGCGAGGTCCTGGCGCGGATAGACCCCCGCGGCGTTGACGCCGCCGTCGGTCAGGCCCGCGCGTCTCTCTCCGCCGCACGGGCCGATCACGCCGAGGCGCAAAACGATATCGACGTTGATGCGCCCCTGGCCGAAAGCGGAGCTCTGTCGCGCGACGCGTTTCGCAAGGAACAGCTCCGCGCTTCGCTCGCCGCCGCCGCCGTCGAGCGCGCCGGGGCCGCGCTCGACGGCGCAGAGGCGCAGCGCTCCCATGCCGCCCTGGTCAGTCCGATTGATGGCGTCATCGTGGCCCGTGGCGCCCGCGACGGAGACGTGGTGATGCCGGGCGTGCAAGTCGCCACCATTGAGGGACGTGATCGATTGTTATTCCGTACGTCCGTGCCGGCAGAAGCCCTGCCCTCGCTCCAACCCCGCGCGTCCGTAGCCGTGACCCTCGACACCCTCGGGAACCAGACGATCACGGGCGTCGTCCGCGCCGTCGTTCCCTCGGCCGACCCGGCGACCCGACGTTATTCGGTCGACATCGCCTTGCCGGCCGATCCGGCGATCCTGCCCGGTATGTTCGGACGCATCCGGCTCCAGGGGGAAGGCGGGATGATGCCGGCGGCGCCCGCTGCGGCCATCGTCGAGCGGGGCGGCCTGACCGGGGTGTTCGTGGTCGGCTCGGATCGCCGGCTCGGCTTTCGCTGGCTGCGTACGGGCCAACGGGTCGGAGATTTGGTGTTTGTGACCTCGGGCCTCTCAGGCGGCGAGACCATCATCGCCCGTCCGGACAGCTCCGTGCGTGACGGCGCGCGGCTGGTCGGCGAGAGAGCACAGTGACCGCGCCCTCCCTCAACCTGGCCGGTCGGGTCGCGCAGGCCTTTATCACCTCCAAGCTCACCCTGGTTTTCATCGTTGGGGTCCTGATGCTGGGCGGTGCGGCGATCGCCCTGACCCCGCGCGAGGAGAACCCCCAGATCGTGGTGCCCGGCGCGATGGTGACCGTCACCCTGCCGGGCGCGACGGTGACGGAGGTCGATAAGCTGATCGTGGCCCCGCTCGAAGGCGTACTGAGCGAGATGGCGGGTGTCGATCATACTTATGGCATGGCGCAGCCTGGCCTCGGCGTCGTCCAGGTCCAGTTCCAGGTCGGCGAGCAGCCGGAGGATTCTCTTGTCCGGCTGTACAATCGTGTGGTGGCCAATCGGTCTCGCCTGCCTGCCGATGCCGGGGAACCGGGGGTCAGGGCGGTCGATGCCGACGACGTGCCGATCATCACCGTCACGCTCTCGTCGGATCGCTACGACGACCATGGGCTGAAAAGTCTCGCCGATCACATGGCCGAACGTTTGCGCAGCACCCCGGGGGTCTCGGTGGTGGCCGTGAATGGCGGTCGCGATCGCGAGATCGGCGTCGCTTTCAATCCAATTCGGCTGCAGGCCTTTCAGGTTTCTCTATCGCAGGCGCGGGCTGCGCTGAGGGCCGCCGATGCCGGCGCCACCTTCCCGGGGCCGGTGCGCGACGGCCAGGTCCAGTCGGTGCGGCTGGGGGGAGCCATCGCCTCCGCGGAGGACGTCCGCGGCCTCATCATCACCATCAGCAGCGGCAGCCCAGTTCATATCGGCGACGTCGCCGTGGTCAGCGACGGTCCGCCGTCTGAGGTCACGCGGCTGAGCCGCTTCGGTTTCGGAGCCGCAGACCCGCGCGCCGCCGGTCGCGGCGGCGCTGAGATGCCAGCTGTCACCCTGGCCGTGGCCAAAGAGGGCGGGGTCAACGCGGTTGACGTCTCTCGCGCCGTCGCGGAACGCGTCAGCCGGATGCAGGCGGATTTCGTGCCGCGCGCCGTCCATGTTGTCGTCACCCGTGACGACGGCCAGAAGGCGAATGAGGCCGTCAACGGGTTGATCGAGCATATCGGCATCGCCCTAGTCACGGTCAGCCTGATCATGCTGTTGTTCCTCGGCTGGCGCGAGGCGCTGATCGTCACCGTGACGGTACCGCTGATCTTCGCCATCACGCTCGGTGCAGACTTTTTCGGCGGCGTCACGATCAACCGGGTGACCCTGTTCGCTCTGATTCTGGCGCTCGGCCTCCTCGTCGACGCCCCCATCGTCGTGCTCGAGAACATTCATCGCCACTATGGCGCGCCCGGTTCGGCGAGCAAGGCGGAAACAACCGTTCTCGCCGTCAACGAGATCGGCAACGCCACCAATCTGGCGACCCTAGCCGTCATCCTGGTGTTCGGCTCCCTGCTGCTCGTGACGGGGATGGCCGGAGACTATTTCTATCCTGTCGCCTACAATGTTCCGATCGCCATGGCCGCCTCGATCCTCGCCGCCTATGTGGTCACGCCCTGGGCCGCCTGCCGCTGGATCCCGCGCCACGCGCTAACCGGCGCCCCAGGCGAACGCCGCGATTGGATGCAGCGTCTCTATTTGCGCCTGATCGCACACCTGCAGGCCAGCCCCCGGGGTCGCCGCCGCCTCGCCCTGGCCGTCGGGGTGATGATCGTGCTGTCGATGATGCAGGGGGCCTGGCAGTTCGTCCGGCCGGAAGGCCTGGGCGGCAAGGTCTCTCCCCTCGGCGTAGCGGTCGGTTTCCTGCCCAAGGACAACAAGAACACCTTCAACATCGTCATCTCCACCGCCGAGACGAGCACCATAGAGGACACGGACCGGCTAGTGCGGGAGATCGGTGCCCTGCTGGCGCGGCATCCCGCCGTGACCAACTACCAGAGCTGGGTCGGCCAGGCCGGGGTCGTCGACTTCAATGCCATGATCCAGGGCACGGCCGGACGCCAGGGCGAGAATGTGGCCGAGATCCGGGTTAATCTCACCGACAAACGCCATCGCCCCACCAGCTCGATCGAAATCGTCCGCGCTTTGCGGCCGGAGATCGAGGCCATCCGCGTCCGATATCCCGGGGCCCGGGCGCGCCTGGTCGAGGACCCGCCCGGCCCGCCGGTGCGCGCCAGCGTCCTGGCGGAACTTCACGGAACCGATCCGGACAGATTGCGTCGCCTTGCCGCTCAGGTCGAACGCGCCTTCGCCGACACCTATGATATCGTCGATATCTCCAACAGCGAACTCGAAGCCGTGCCCGGCTGGCGGATCACGCCCGATCGGGAGAAGGCGGCGCTGTCCGGCGTGTCTGTCGCCGAAATCGCCGACCTGCTGCGTCTCGTCTATGCCGGCCAGATGGTTGGGCGCGCCCACATCGGGGGCGAGCTCAATCCTGTCGGAATCCACGCCTATGTGCCGCGCGCCCTGCAACCCGATCCGGCGGGGCTCGAGGGCCTGTTCGTCACGACGACCGACGGTCGACGGATGGCCGTGGCCGACTTGGTGCGGGTGGTTCCGGCCACGGCCGACCGGACCATCCAGCGCAAAGACAATGAGCTGGTGGTCTTCGTCGGCGGCGAGTTGTCGAACAGCGTGCCGCTGTTCGCCGTCCTGGACATAAACAGACGCCTGTCCGGGATCGACGGGCCCGACGGCCGGCCGCTGAGGATCGGCAATCTGGGCCTCAACGCGACCGCGCCGGATACGATCGACAGCTATCAATTGCTGTGGGACGGCGAGATGCGCATGACGCTCGACATCTACCGCGACATGATGACGGCCTTGGGCGCCGCGCTGACCGGAGTCTATCTGCTGCTGGTTGCCTATTATCGGTCGTTCATCACGCCGATGATCGCCATGGCGGCGGTGCCGCTCGGGCTGATAGGCGTGTTTCCGGGTCACTGGCTGCTGGGCGTCGACTTCTCCGCCACCTCGATCGTGGGCATCATCGCCCTGTCGGGCGTCGTGATCCGCAACTCGCTGCTGATCATCGACTTCATCGAGGAGAACCGGCGGAAGGGCATGCCGCTGGAGGAGGCGGTCCGGACGTCGGGCGCGGTGCGGCTGCGCCCGATCCTTCTGACCACCCTGGCCATCGTCCTGGGGTCGATGATCATGGTCAGCGATCCCGTGTTCGGCGGCCTAGCGATTTCGCTGATCTTCGGCGCCCTAGTTTCGGCCACGCTGAGCATGTTCGTCGTGCCCCTGCTCTACCAACTCGCCGCGATCCGCAACGCGCCAGACGCGTCCGGTGACCCGGTCGTCCTTGCACAGGGAGGAGGCGCGCGGTGAGTCCGCATGGCGGGTGGCTATCGCCGCATCACCGCCGAACTGCGCCATCGTGGGCTTCCGGTGAACGCAAAGAAGGTGCGCCGGCTGATGCGAGAGAACGCTCCCAACCCGTTGCGGCGCGGACGCTTCGTAAAGTCCACGGACAGCAATCATGACGGGCCGGTGTTCCCGAATCTCGCCAAGACCCTTGAGGTCGGCGGGCCGGACCAGCTGTGGGTTGCCGACATCACCTATGTCGCGATCACATCCGGCTTCGCCTACGTCGCGGTCATTCTCGAGGCCTTCTCGCACAAGGTGGTCGACAACGGTCTCAGCCGGCGAATCGATGCGGGCCTTCATCGCAACCTCCTCGCTCAGGTTGTTGCGACGACCGGTTGAATCCGCTCAATACGCCTCGCGGGACTATTGGCGCGTGCTCGCCAGCCGCGGCCTCACCGGCTCGATGAGCCGGCGCGGCAACCCTATGACAGCGCTAAGGCCGAGAGCTTCATGAAGACGCTCAAGATCGAGGCGGTCTACCTCATGGCCTATGAGACGTTCGAGGATGTCGCCCAGGACGTTCCCCAGTTCATCGACGAGGTCTACAACGCCACGCGCCTACACTCGGCGCTTCGCTATCTCAGCCCCAACGGTTACGAGCATCAACACGCCCAGAGATGGGTCAAAACCGCTGCCTGAACCTGTCCACCAATGGGGGGGCACTCCATTCTTCAGGGAAATTTGCGGCGAGGAATTGCCGCACTTCGGTGCGAAGCGGGTCTTCGTTCGCATGGGGATCGGGTTCTAGCCGAGTTGGCACGGAGACCTCCGTTCAAAACTCGAATTCGCGTCGCCCCACGCCGACGACAATGTGTCACTAAGTAAGGTCAATATTGCTGCTCGGGAACGTGCAAAATCAAACCCTCCAGAGTAGGTTTGATGGGGATCTGGCAAGCGAGGCGGCTGTATTCGTTCGCTCCCTCTGCAAATTGCAGGAGTTCGGCCTCCGCGCCGCCTTCCTCTAGGCGACCCACCTTGTCGATCCAGGCCTGATCGACATGGACGTGGCAGGTCGCACAGGCGCAGGCGCCGCCGCAATCGCCGTCGATACCCGGGACGTCGTTGAAGAGCGCCGCTTCGCGTGCGGTTTCGCCCTCGGCTACCTGGACTTCCCGGCGCGTTCCATTGTTGGAAACAAACGTCACTTTGACCATTATGAACTCCGTATTCTGGTTCAGCTAATCAGCGGGCGTGCAGCCGCACCGGTAGCTTTGTGATCCCTCGCACAAAGTTCGAAAACAGGCGCTCCGGCTCGCCGGTCACTTCGACCTTTGCGAATCGCTTGTGAATCTCTTCCCAGATGATCCGCAACTGCAGTTCTGCAAGCCTGTTGCCCATGCAGCGATGGATGCCATAACCGAAGGACAGGTGATGACGTGGGTTCTTCCGGTCGATGATGAACTGGTCAGCCCTGTCGATGACCGTATCGTCCCGGTTGCCCGACAGGTACCACATCACAACCTTGTCGCCTTTCCTGATCTGTTTGCCGCCGATGTCCCAGTCCTGGAGCGCAGTGCGGCGCATATGGGTCAGCGGCGTCTGCCAGCGGATGATCTCCGGCACCATGCTGGCGATCAACGATGGATCGCCATTGAGTTTGCGATATTCGTCGGGGTTCTGATTTAGGGCCAGCACGCCGCCGCTGATCGAATTGCGCGTAGTGTCGTTGCCGCCCACGATAAGTAGCAGGAGGTTGCCCAGAAATTCCAAGAAGGGCATGTCCCGTGTCGCCGGAGAATGCGCCATGATGGAGATAAGGTCGTTCTTTGGTTCCTCATTGATTCGCTGGTCCCACAGGCCCTTGAAATACATCGCGCATTCGATGAGCTCTTGGCGCCTCGCCTCGTAGGATTCGACGATGCCGGTTTCAGGTGCGGCCGTTGCGATGTCAGACCAGCGCGTGAGCTTGCGCCGCTCCTCCCACGGAAAGTCGAACAGCGTTGCAAGGGTCATTGTGGTCAATTCGATCGAGACCTTGTCAACCCAGTCGATATCCTCGCCTACCGGCAGATCATCGAGGATCTGGCACGCACGTTCGCGGATTGTAGGTTCAAGCAACTGCAAGTTGGACGGCGCCACAGCGGAGGTAACGGCCTTTCGTTGCTGGTCGTGCTTCGGAGGATCCATGGCAATGAACATTTCAAGTTCCAGCGCGCCTTCAACCGAATGCATGTCCTGGATGGCGATCCCGCCCAGCTTCGCCTCCGAAGAAAAGATTTTGTGGTTGGTGTCGACAGCCATGATGTCGTCAAACTTGGTAACAGACCAGAATGGCCCGACATTGCTTTCGCGGCAGTAATGGACCGGGTCCTCATTGCGCAGGCGGTTGAAGAACAGGCCAATCGTGTCCTTTTGAAAAAGGCTTGGCCGCGAAACATCGATTTGATCGATCGGAAGAGAGGCGATTCTTTCGACCGTATCCGGTTCTATCGTGTCGATGCTCATGTCCCGTCCTTCACCCTATCAAATTGGCTCGCCACTTTCTGGAACGGTAATTGCTCTGACGCGCGAGTCAATAAAGCTTATAAGACTATTCGTGACGTTTGGCCGCTAGATGGAGTTTTGGAAGAACGAGGTACACATCCAGCAATTAATCATTATACGCTTTTCGTGGCAGGAGCGATTTCCAGACATGGCGCGGAACGTCGATTACTCGAAGAAAGCCAAGCGTGCGCTCACGCTGGCGCAGGACATTGTTCGCGATATCGAGGCAGGGGCCCATGTTGCGGGGGACAGGTTGGCCCGCGAAGAGGACATGCTTGCGCGATACGAAGTCGCCAGGGCGACCTTGCGCGAAGCGCTCCGCTTCCTTGAGCTTCAGGGCGTCATCCATCTTCAGCTAGGCCGTGGTGGCGGGCCCGTGGTCGCGCGCCCCCAGACTGGCGACTTCGCGAACAGCCTGTCGCTCATCTTGCATTTCATGGAGGCGGACCTGAGGGGCTTGCTCGAATTACGCGAAGCGATCGCACCGGATGTTGCAGCCTATGCCGCCCAGCGCGCGACCACGGGCGATCTGAGCGCTCTTGCCGATTGCCTCAAAGAGCTGGAGCGAAACGAAGCCGGGAGCCAGTTCGAGGAACTGAACCGCCGTTTTCATGACCTGCTCGGTTGGGCCAGCGGCAATCCGCTCTTCGGCCTACTGACCTCCACGATGCATTTGCTGACCCGCGAATTCTCCCGCTCGCTGGGGTATTCGGCTCAGGAGCGAGCGGTCCAACTGCGATTCCTGCGCCGTGTTCTCGAAGCCGTGCGCACGGGCGATGCCGAAGCGGCGCGGCAGGCCATGGCCCGTCTCGTCGGAGGCTCAGCGTCCTATCTCGCAGAAAGAAGCCCCGAGCTTGTGGACCAGAAGGTCAGATGGGGACAGATCTAGCGAACTAGCGCTCCTCAAAAGCGTGGAGTCGAGAAAGGCGCGAGGCGCTGAAGCTTCGGGCGATTGATGCGCGCAGCCGGTCATCCGGACCAGCAAGAGTGATCGGCCCCCACCGAGTAGTCCAAGTCTAATGTTAGTTGATCATCACCTCTGACGCTAGCCGGGGCACGAACACCTCCGGGGCAGGTGGGCGATACCCGAGCGATGCGTGAGGCCGGACCGCGTTGCCGTGGCGGCGCCAGCTTTCGATCACGATGCGAGCCTCCGCCAACGAGTAGAAGATCTCGCCGTTGAGAAGTTCATCGCGCAGTCGCGCGTTGAAGGACTCGACGAGCCGCGCATCGTCAAGTGGTGGAGACCGGACGCCATCATGTTCGACAGCATCCCGCTGACGGCCACCGGAAAGATCGACAAAAAGGTTCTGCGTCAGCGGTATGTCGACAGGTTGCGGAAGCCATGAAGCAGGTCTCGACCGCAGCGAGCCGCTGACCTGAGGCAGCGGGTCAGTAAGGTCATCGATTTCTGATCGACGGCTATCTGGCAGGCCCGTCTCCCCAACTTAGGCCTGCGAAAAGGAAAGGGCCGCCGGTTTTTCGACGGCCCCTTCCTGATTCCAAACCAATGAGTCTTACTCAGCAGCAATCGCCACACCTTCAGACGTCAACTCGAAGACGCCTGCAGGAACCGACGTGACCAGTAGATCGGGCAGATAGCCAACCCCTGCGAACGCCTCACCAACCTTGGCGGCCAGTTCGTCCTTCTTGAGTTTGGCATGCGCCTTGATGACAGCCTCGCGCGATCGCTCCGACCGGTTTGCGGGAACCGGGGCCTCTGCGAAAGCCGCCAAAAGGTCTGCCTTCGGAAGGCGCGTCCAGTACGAGGTGTCCGCTTCCCAAAACTGACGCATATCGAGATCGAGGATAGAAGCCAGCCTGTCAGCCAGCGCATGGCGACGATGGTCGGCCAGCGAGCCCCTCTCGTGAACCAGATCAACCGAATCTGCGACGACGACGGCAAGCAGCGAGAGGAGTGTCTCTGGCGGTTGGATCAGGCACCAATCCAGCAACTCATCCTCTTCGTCAGGAACGTGCGCAAGAACTGCGCTGCGCGTTTCTACGAGAGCATCAAGATCGTGAACGTGCGCCGGATGCGCCGCGACTCCGATTCCGGGCAGTTCGCTCTTGAACACAGAACGAGCGATCATCGCGGCGACGGTCACTGCAAGAGCAGTTTCGCGATCACGTGTTAGCAGGAGACGAATGGCGCGCGTGCGCGCGTGTGACAAATCGCGGATCAGCGTCTTGGGCAGGCCGCTCTCCCTTGGCGCCGCATTGGTGCTGTAGATTTTGCCGTCCCCGACACCTTCCTCGCTATGCACGTCATCGGTTGCCAGCCGCTTGCGGATCGCTTTGACCTTCTTCTCATCGGATTGCCGCACGACGCCAAGGGTCGCGTGAGCTTCCCCATTTTGACTAATCGACAACACGACGCCAGCGTGCGCGATGATCTCCCTGTCCCATACGCGCGCTGACTGACGCAGGCTTTCGATCTCGCCCGCTATCGTGTCGCGCGTTTCCCACCGTGGGTCGTCTTCCACGCTGTCATCATCCAATGCTGCATCCAAAGCTTCCAACTCACCCCGCAGACGTGCAAGCTCGACCTCGTCTCCATCTGTGAACTCGCGCCAGTCGGGTTGAAGCCGCGTCGCAGCATAGCCGCCATCAGCGCGTCCTTGGCCGAGGCTGTAGTCAACCCAGCCCCACCCCTGGGCAAACCAACTATCCCGCTCTCCTTCGAGCTTTTTCTCAGCCAACTGCGTCATCAGCGCCGGGTCTTCCACATAGACGACTTCAGCGTCGAAAAGATCGCGCACCACGCCGCCTCCAGCGAGTTCATACGCTTCAAGCCCGACAAACGTGGCCAGCCGGTCAGAAGCGCGCATGCGTCCCTCCATCAGGCGTGCGCGGACGGACCCTGCGTGCGATACTGGCTTGCTGAGACTGCGGAATACTGCTTCCTGCTGCGCATGGCTCTCGACGAGGCAGAACGCGCGCGCGGCTTCAAGACTGACGTCGCCACGTTTCCAGGCTGCCTTGATCTTCGGGGACAATCCAGCGAGTGCGAGACGCTGATCGACGTGACGTCGAGTTACCCCGAACCGATGGGCAACGTTTTCGGCCGTAGCACCCTCGGCTACGAGCGCGGCATACGCATCAACTTCATCCATGGCGTCCATGGCCACTCGTTGGACATTCTCCGCGAGCGACACCTCGATGCCCTGCTCCAACGCCACGACATGACAGGGAATGGGATAGTCTTTGGCAATCACCTTCTGCTTGACCAATTGTTTCAGTGCAGCAAGACGGCGACCGCCGGCGTCCACCTCGAAGTTGTCGTTCTCGGTCGGAACCACGCATAGATTCTGAAGCAGACCGTGGGCAGCGATCGACGCGGCCAAGGCGTCGATATCGGCCTTTCGATCCTGCTTGCGGACGTTGCGTGGCGAAGCGACAAGCTTGTTGAGCGCGATGAGTTGGATCGGTTGAAGTTGTGCAGTCATGGATGATCTCCTTGAGCTTGCCCGATGGCAACACGCCGGATCGGGGTCGCCTGCGCGACCCGCCTCCCCGGCCTGTCGCAGGAGGCCGCTGCTCAAGGGCGAAGAGCTTCAGCGTCCCTTGAACAGCGGACGCGACAGGCCACAGGCGAGGAGAACCGCGCAGGCGCCAAGAACCGGCTTGGACATCGGCCTGCTCAACGCCTCGCCGAGTGTCAGAATTTCAGCAGCGGATGTGCCCGGCCAATGATCTCGCTTGCCCGTGTCACGCCAAAGTACCGCCCATCATAGGACCCCGCGGTATCACCAAGCAGGAACACCTGGCCCTCGTTCAGGGAGGTGCACCCCTGCCACGATGGTAGCGGCTCTCCCGTCGAGTCGTTCGATCTGGCTTGTGCGATAATCTCGTCGTTGACGAGGACCGTGCCATCATGTCGACAAACGGAATCTCCGCCCACAGCGACAACCCGTTTGATGAGGAGTTTGCCTCTCGGCAGAACGCCGCGACGATCCAGCTCTGCAGCCAGCGCATCGGCGGGCAGCACCGCGACCCGATCTCCTAAACCCCAGCGCTCACGATCAATAGTATAGAGCCCTGCCGGAGCGCTTGCGGTCGTGTTCCAGACAAGTCGCGCAGATCCGGCGGCAACCGGAAGCGCTAAAGCTGCGGCGCCCAGCGTGGCGACAATCAGGAGGCCAAGCTTTGTCCGCACACGACGACGAAGCCGTGCAATCCGTCTTCCTCGCGTGCCTCCGTGGTCTTCAACCATTCGCTGACGTTTGCCTTCAAGCTCTCAGAGCATCGTTCGAGACGACCCGGCCGGCAAACACAGTTTCGGCTCGGGGGGGACGTAGATCTCTCGGAAACAAGCGTGATGGCGCGGATCAAAGCAGGTCCTGATCCAGTGCAGGATCGGTTGGCTGGCCTGCAGATTGCGGACGCGCTCTGTGTAAGTGAGCCAAAACTTGACCGACGCGAGCGGTTTAATGCCGAGGAGCGGGACAACGCGGTCCTCAAATTCGGAGACATAACTCGGCAGGACAGCAATGCCAGCTCCGGAGGCGCAGGCCTCCATGAGCACAGTGCCTGTGTCGGTCTCCATCGCGTTGGGCAGGATCTCACCCCAGGCTGCAGCGCCGGGCCGCCAGCTCGCAGGCTGGTATTCCTTGCCGGACAGGCGCAGGCACTGATGTTTGCGCAGGTCCGCCATCTCTTTCGGCTCGCCAAACCGCTTCAGATAGTCCGGCGTTGCGTAGAGAATGTAATGCAGCCAGCCGAGTTGCCGCGAGACGATGTTGCTGGCGCTGGGCTCTTCGAACTGGATCGCGATATCGCCATCGCCTTCGAGCAGGTTCGGGGCTGTCGGTAGCACTTTCAGAAAGACCCGCATTTCCGGCTGAAGCGTCAGCAGTTCGGACATACGGCGTGCGAGCCAGTAGGTTGCGATGCCCTCACGCGCACAGATCACGAGATGGTCCGGCGCGCTTTCAGTTGCGCGCTCGATGATCGATTGCACCGAGTCGGCCATATTGCGCGCCGAGCGTAAGATGTCTTCGCCGACGTTGGTCAACTCAAGGCCCCGACTTGATCGTTCGAACAGCTGGTGGCCGAGTGTGCGCTCAAGCTCTTCGAGATCCTTGGACACCTTGCCGTAGCTCAGGCAGAGTGTCTTCGAAGCTGCGTTGATGCTTCCCGTGTCGGCTACCGTCTGGAAGACCTTAAGCCGATCCCAGTCCAGTTTCGCCCCGCCAACGCTCGTCATTTTTTGACGACCCCCTCGCGCAAACTACTTGAGGCGAAAATCCAGCGCCACGCCTAAGCCAGAGTCATCACTGGCTGAGTGGACGCGATGGACAGGCCCCTACCCCCGTTAACGTGTTATCCGTGCAACGCTCGGACCACGCAGGTTTTTTCGGCCCGCCTCCGTACACGGACGTTCTTTGAAACGTTTGGCGTCGCCAAATTCGATAGCGCCCTACTCCCGCAGACGGCGACTTTATCAGCGGCCTTTTCGCGGGGCGCGTCCCGTACCGCGGCGACAGATTCGCGCTTCACGCGTCGTCCTGCGCTTAACGCTCGCCGTTCAACGGGAGTCGTAAACGCATGAACGCCGGACGCGTTTATTGGGGTCAGATCCTCTGCGTGCTCGCGGCTTTCCTCGCGAGCCTGATCATCACGACACAATGGACGGCCGGCGCACTGGGTTACCAGTCGCAACTCGGGACGCCTGATTTCATCCTGTTTGGCTATCCGCTCTACGCGCCCTGGAAATTCTTCCTCTGGTGGTATGCCTATGACGCCTACGCGCGATCCATCTTCGAGACAGGCGCTCTGTTCTTCCTTTCTGGCGTGGCTATCTCCGTCGCGACTGCCTTCGGTTTCTCACTCTGGCGGGCGCGGGAGGCCAAGGACTCCGCTACGTATGGCAGCGCCCGCTGGGCAACTGCGCGCGATGTCCGCAGGCTGGAGCTGACAAATGGCGATGGCGTCGTCCTCGGGGCGCTTGATCGGCAACTTCTCCGACATGACGGCGACGAACATGTACTGGTGATCGCTCCGACCAATACAGGTAAGAGCGTTGGCATATCGCTTCCGACAGGCCTGGTCTGGCGGCATTCTTATCTCGCGCTCGACCTCAAGGGCGAGAACTGGAGTGTGACCTCCGGACTCCGGAAGGCTTTCGGGCCCGTCTACCGCTTTGCGCCAACAACGGCCGACACGCATCGCTACAACCCACTCACACAGATCCGTCGCGGAGAGGCGGAGGTCCGTGATGCGCAGGTCCTGGCTGACATGCTGGTCGATCCAGAAGGCGCACTTCGCGAGCGCAGCCACTGGCAGCTGCGCGCCTTTGAACTGCTTGTCGCGACGATTCTCTGGACGCTCTATGCAGAGAAACGCAAATCGCTCGCACGCGTCGGCGAGTTGCTGGCCGATCCGGCCCGCCCTGTGCTCGATCTCTTCGACGAGATGTTGCGTCGCCCCATCAAGGATGGCGCGGCACATCCGGTCGTCGCCGCAGGCGCCCGCCAGCTCCTGGACATGGCTGATGCAGAGCGCTCGGGCGTTGTCTCGACCGCTCTAGGCTTCCTTGCACTCTATCGTGATCCTATTCTGGCGCGCGCAACAGAGGCCTCCGACTTCTCAATCGAAGAGCTGATAACTGGGCCCAGGCCCGTCTCCCTCTATCTGGTTGTCCCGCCCGAAGAGATGTCACGCCTGAAGGCGCTGCTGCGCCTCATGATCAACCAGATCCTGAAACGCTTGACCGAGATCGCATCGCAGAACACGGACGGACGGCGCGTCCTCCTGATGTTGGATGAGTTTCCCCAGCTGGGCAAACTGGACTTCTTTGAGCACGCCCTCGCCTACATTCGCGGGTACAGGATCAAGGCCTGTCTGGTCGCGCAGTCGCTGAACCAGCTCGTCCAGACTTATGGCGAGAACTCCTCCATTCTCGACAACGCGCATGTCCGCGTCGCGTTCGCCTGCAACGACGAACGCACCGCCCGACGCATCTCCGACATGCTGGGCGTCACCACTGAGACCCGTGCGCAGATGAACTATGCCGGATCGCGCATGGCGCCGTGGTTGGGACATACCATGGTCTCGCGCCAGGAAGTCCCTCGGCCCTTGCTAACGCCGGGGGAAGTGATGCAGCTCCCGCATGCGGACGCGCTGATCCTGACGGGCGGCGCGCCTCCCATACGCGCCAAGAAAGTGCGCTACTTTTCGGAACCCGTCTTTCAGGCGCGTCTGCTGCCGCCCTACGCGTCGCCCCGCCATTCAGCCAACGGCCTGCCGACAGCTTGGTCAAATCTGTTCGCGCCCGATACGCCGCTCTCCCCTCCCCCCAAGCCGACGGCAGCCAAACACACATCCGCGCCGACGCGTGGCCAAAGTCACCAGGCGCTCCAGAACACGTTCGATTTCTCGACCCCCGTATCGGGTGAAGCAGCGCAAACGAACGCCACGGCCTCAACGTCAGCTGCAAGCCTGTCCGACGATCTAGGCGCGGCGTTCACCGGCCCGACTCTCGCGGGAACGGTTTTCGCGCTCGATCCCGATCATTTCGACACGGATGTCTGATCGTCGTGTCACGCGCAAAGATAACCGCCTACATCAACCAGGATCTCGTCGCTGCTATGCGGCGTCTGGCCGTCCAGCAGGATCGCAGTTCTTCTGACGTGCTGGAAGACGCCGTCCATCGCTTCTTCGATGCGACGCGGCGGGAGGGCGAGCATCATGCGCTGATGGCGCGCCTCGACCGGATCATGGCGCGGCTTGCCTTGATTGAGCATGGTCAGGAGACACTGTTCGAACTGACGGCGCACACGACGCGCTTCGTGATGAGCGTCTCGCCTGACATCCCCGAGATGGACAAGGCGGACGTGAATGCGCGCGGATCGGAGCGCTTCCGCAATGTCATCGCGGCGATGGTTGCCAAGCTGCGGACCGGCCGCAGCATCCTGCGCGACCAGTTTGGTCCGACCAGCGCGCCTACCACGGCCGACTCCAGTATGGGAGCGGCTGCCGAATGAGCAACGCATTTCCTCAACACGACGCGTCGCGTGGCCATGATGCCTCCCGCGGTCTGGCCATGCTCACGACGGCGCTCGGACCATCGATCGCTGCCATGCTGGAGGCGGCCGACACGATCGAAGTCATCGCGAACCCCGATGGCCGTCTCTGGTTCGAACAGGTCGGCAAGGGTCGAGTCGCCACACCGCATCGGCTTGAAGCGAGCGAGACCGAACGGGTCATCCGTCTCGTCGCCACGCTTACCGGCGCCGAGGTCAATCGCGACACGCCGATCGTGTCTGCCGAACTCCCACCGCGCGGCGAGCGGTTCGAAGGCGTCCTGCCACCGGTGTCACGCGCGCCGTGCTTTGCCATCCGTAAACCTGCATCGCGCGTGTTCACGCTGGATGAGTATCAATCCTCAGGCGTCATCACCCCTGAACAGGTAGCCACCCTGCGCGCGGCCATCCACAGCCACGCCAACATCATGGTCGCGGGCGGTACGGGCTCAGGCAAGACAACGCTAGCCAATGCCCTGCTCCATGAGATCGCCCAGCTCGGTGAGCGTGTGGTCATTCTCGAAGATACGCGCGAGTTGCAGTGTGCAGCGGAGGATGTGGTCGCTCTGCGGACGCAGCCCGGATCGGTCTCCCTGTCGGACCTGGTGAGATCCACCCTTCGGCTTCGGCCTGATCGCATTGTGGTCGGCGAAGTGCGGGGTCCTGAAGCCCTCGACCTCCTCAAGGCTTGGAACACGGGTCATCCCGGCGGCATCGCGACGCTTCACGCCAACTCCGCACAGGCGGCCCTGTCCCGGCTGGAACAACTCACCATGGAAGTCTGCGAGACACCGCCCCGGGCGCTGATCGCGGAAGCCATCGATCTCATCGTCTTTGTGGAGCGCGGCGGACCCGCCGGCCGCCGCATCCCGGAAATCCTCGCGCCCAAGGGTCTGCCCCTTCAAGCGCCGGACCACATCGCACCCCAGCCCGGGGCGCGAGGCGCAAACGCGCCTGAACCTGGCAAAAATGAACCCACCAACAGGAGTGAACCATGAGACTGACCAAGACGCTGCGCGCAATGGTGCGCGCAGCAACCCTCGGCGCCACCGCCGTTCTCGTCAGCGGGGCCGCACACGCAGCCACCGCTGGCGGCGGCATGCCGTGGGAAGGCCCGCTAACGGCGGTGCTGGATTCCATCACAGGGCCGGTCGCGCGGATCGTCGCCATCCTGATCATCGTCGCAACCGGCCTCACGCTGGCGTTCGGCGATGTCGGCCAGGGCTTCAAGAAGCTGCTGCAGATCCTGTTCGGTCTCGCCATCGCGTTCGCTGCGGCGAGCTTCTTCCTGCCGTTGGTTGGCGGCGGCGGCGCGGTGATCCCGTAAAGGACAAGCTTGCATGCGTGATCCCCGCGATGTTCCTGGATTTGTGGCGCCCGTCCGGCAGGCTTTGACCCAACCCCTCCTCATGGGCGGCGCCCCCCGGTCCTACGCCATCCTCAACGGCACCCTGGCGGCGATTGTCGCCTTTGCCGGGGCCCTCCTCCCGGGGCTGATCCTGGGCATCGCGGGGCATGTGCTCGGCGTCATCCTGGCCCGGCGCGATCCCGACGCCGTCGAAGTGATGAGTCGCGCCATGCGCATTCCCACCCATCTCGAGACATGAGCGCCTCGAGAGCTGACGCTTCACACGGATTTACCCCCAACGGATTTTAACATGTTCTCGCTTGCCCCCTACGCTCATACGCCCAATCGCCTTGAGGATTACCTTCCCTGGGCAATGCTGGTTGCGCCCGGAATTGTCCTCAACAAGGATGGCTCGTTCCAGGCGACAGCCCGATTCCGCGGGCCTGACGTGCGCTCGTCGACGCCAGAAGAGCTGGTCGCGTTCACGGCGCGCGCCAACAATGTGTTCCGGCGCCTGGGGCATGGCTGGGCCGTCTATATCGAGGCGGATCGCCGCGAGATCACGGACTATCCTGATGGCGCGTTCGAGGATGATCTCTCGCGTCTCATAGATTCGGAGCGCGCCGCCCAGTTCGAGCAGGCGGGCGCACAGTTCGAGACGGTCCATCACCTGACCCTGCAGTGGACGCCTCCACCCGATGCACACGCCAAGGCGTCGGCCTTCTTCTTCGAGATCGACCAGAAAAAGCCGGCGTCTGCTCCAGCCCCAAGGCGGACCCGGCAGACGCGGTCAACGGACAAGTTAGCGAACAGGGGCGCGCTCGACCGTCGTGTCGCCCGCGAAGCTGTGGAGACGTTCCAGCGCAGCGTCGCCCAGGCGTTTGGCATGTTCGAGGGCGTCGTCGCCGAGTTCCAAAGGCTGAGCGATGACGAGACGCTGTCCTACCTGAAGCGCCAGGTCTCGCCGCGCGCCACGAATTTGCGCGCGCCGACAAGTGCGGCCTTCCTCGATTGTCTCCTATGCGACGCCCCGCTTGTGGGCGGCATCGCACCGATGCTGGGGAACAGGCACCTGCGAGTTCTCACCATCAAAGGGTTCCCGCCATTCACACATCCGGGCGTGCTCGATGATCTCAGCGCCTCGGCCATGCCGTGGCGCTGGATGACGCGGTTCGTCTGCCTCGGTCGCGAGGAGGCCGAACGCGAACTCGTAAAATGGCGCAGGCTCTGGTTTGCCAAGCACAAGTCGATGGGCGCGCTCATCAAGGAGATGCTGACCAAAGAGGCGGCGACGTTCGCCAATCCCGACGCCATCGCCAAGTCCGAAGAGGTCGATGAAGCCTTGGCTGAACTCGGCTCCGAACTGATCGGGTTCGGGTTCCTGACGTCGACGCTGGTTGTCCTGGGCGCGACAGCCGAAGAGACCGACGAGAAGCTGCGTACTGCCGAGCGCATCATTGCTTCGCGCGGATTTGTGACCATCGCGGAAAGTCTCAACGCGGTGGAGGCCTGGCTCTCAAGTCTTGCGGGTCACGCTTACGCCAATGTGCGTCACCCGATGGTCTCCACCCTCAACCTCTCCCACATCGCCCCGCTCTCGACCGCGTGGGCGGGGGACGCACGTAACCGGCATCTCGATGCCCCCGCCCTTGCCGTTGCCCGCACGGATGGCTCAACTCCCTTCCGGCTGGATCTCCATGTCGGCGATGTCGGTCACACCATGGTTGTGGGCCCGACCGGCGCGGGCAAGTCAGTGCTGCTCTCTTTCCTTGCCCTGCAATGGCGCCGCTTTGCCGGCTCAAAAGTGTTTGTGTTCGACAAGGGCGGTTCGGCGCGCGCGGCCCTGCTCGGCATGGGCGGGACCGCAATCGATCTTGGCGGCAATGGCGTTGCGGCCTTCCAGCCGCTGGCCCGCATCGACTTGCCCCAAGGCCGCGCTGACGCTCTCAACTGGGTGATGACGCTTCTGGCTCAGGAGGGCCTTGCCGATACCCCGGAGGTCAAGGAGCCGGTCTGGTCGGCGCTGGGCAGCCTGATGTCCGCCCCGCCCGAGCAGCGACATCTCACGGGTTTGCGGCTCCTGGTCCAGAATGCGGCGGTGCAAGCAGCCCTCCAGCCTTACACGCAAGAGGGCGCTATGGGGGGCGTGTTCGATGGGGCGGAAGACCGTCTCACTCTCTCCGACCTTGTCCTGTTCGAGATGGAAGAGATCATGGCGCGGCCCAAGGCGGCGGCGCCCGCGCTCCTTCACCTGTTCGACCGGCTGGAGGAGCAGTTCGAT
Source organism: Hyphomonadaceae bacterium UBA7672 (assembly GCA_002483135.1). Lineage (GTDB taxonomy): Bacteria > Pseudomonadota > Alphaproteobacteria > Caulobacterales > Hyphomonadaceae > UBA7672. Next base: position 112,071 of record DLHI01000036.1, read on the forward strand.
GGCAGCCCCAGCCTGCTCATTCTCGATGAGGCCTGGCTGTTCCTCGATTCGCCGATCTTCGCGGCCCGCATCCGCGAATGGCTCAAGACCCTTCGCAAGAAGAATGTGGCGGTGGTGTTTGCAACCCAGTCGCTGGCGGACATTGCGACCAGCAGCATTGCGCCGGCCCTGATCGAGAGCTGTTCGACCCGGATCTACCTGCCGAACGAGCGCGCGTTCGAGCCACAGCAGCGGCAGGCTTATGAACGGTTCGGGCTCAACGAGACCGAGATCGATCTGATCGCAACCGCCCAGCGCAAGCGCCACTACTACTATGCGAGTCCCAAGGGCCGCCGCCTATTCGAACTGGCGCTTGGTCCGGTGTCGCTGGCGTTCTGCACGGCCTCCGACCCCGACGCCCGCGCCACGATCGCAGCCCTTGAGCGGCAAGCCTCCTCAACACCGTTCTGGCGCAGGTTCCTGCGCGCCCGCCAGCTCGGCTGGGTGCTCGACGCAATCGATGCGCCCGAACGCAATGCCGCCACTTCCCCTCACCGCGCCCTGGAGACCGTCTGATGTACCGACCTACACTCATCCGCATCTTCCGCTTGATGCTTGCCTCTGTGGCCCTTGTCTCTCCGCTACAACCCCCCGCCCAGGCGCAGCTTACCGTCTTCGACCCGTCCAACCTGATCCAGAATGCGCTCAACGCGACGCGCGCGCTGGAGCAGATCCGCAACCAGGTGCTGCAGATCACCAACCAGATCCGTCAGCTGGAGAATGACGCGAAGAACCTCACCAGCCTCGGGCGCACCTTTGCGCCTGAGCTCATGAGCCAGCTCGACCAGCTCGACCAGCTCATCAATGCGGCGCGTGGACTGGCGCTTAAAGTGAATGAGACACGGACAGCGCTCGAGACGCTCTATACCGGCGATTATCGCAACACGGATGTTGCCAGCCGCGCCCGCTCGGCTGCCCAGCAGATGGACAATGCCCGCTCGGCGCTTCAGGCCTCCCTGCTCCTGCAAGCGCAGACGACCGAACAGCTTCGCAGCGACCGGCGCATCCTGAGCACGCTGGCGGATGCAAGCGCCAACGCCACCGGCGCGCTGTCGGCGCAGCAGGCCACCAACGAGATCCTGTCGCTGCAGGCCCAGCAGGCGATGCGGCTGCAGGCGCTGCTGGTGGCGCAGTCGCGCGCCGAAGCACTGGAGCGCGCCCGCGAGATGGAAGTGCTCGCTCAGGCGCGCGCCCAGCATGCGCACTTCTTCTCTGGCGCGCGCTCCGCACACCCAGAAGCCCCGCCCTGGCCCTGAGACCGCAGATCCACGCCCCTCCCACACTCGCAGCCATCCTCACCAGAGCCACGCGCCATGAACGACTTCTCGGCCATTGACGGGTTTCTGACCACGTTCATCACCTACATCGATTCAGGCTTCGGCCTGATCTCGGGGGATGTGACGTCCCTTGCGGCGATCCTGATCGTCATCGATGTGACGCTGGCGGCGCTGTTCTGGGCTTGGGGAGCGCAAAACGACATCCTCCAGAGTCTCGTCAAGAAGACGCTCTATGTCGGCGCGTTCGCCTTCATCTTCGGCAATTTCGCCACGCTGTCGACGATCGTTTTCGATAGTTTTGCGGCCCTTGGATTGAACGCGTCAGCTGCAACGCTTGCGCCCGCCGACCTCCTCAAACCCGGGCTGGTTGCAGCCGAGGGACTTTCCGCTTCCCAGCCGATCTTCGATCATATTGGCACGATTGCGCCGGGTCCGTTCGAGTTCTTCGGCAACCTCACGGAAGTCATCCTGCTATGCTTGGGCGGCATCATCGTCATCGCGGCGTTCTTTGTCCTGTCGATCCAGCTGTTCGTATTGGTGGTCGAATTCAAGATCACGACGCTGGCGGGCTTTGTGCTGGTGCCGTTCGCGTTCTGGAAGCAGACGACGTTCCTGGCCGAGCGCGTGCTGGGGAACGTCATTTCTTCGGGCATCAAGGTGCTGGTGATCGCAGTGGTGATCGGCATCGGGTCGGGCATGTTCTCGACGCTCCGGACCGCCCTGTCGCCTGACGACATGACGATCGAGCAGGCGTTCTCGGTTGTTCTTGGCTCCCTTACTTTGATGGGCCTCGCCATCTTCTGCCCGCGCATAGCAGCCGGTCTCGTCTCTGGCGCGCCGCAGCTTTCAGCGGGCGCGGCCGCCGGAACGATGCTGGGCGTCGGGGGTGCTGCGGCGGGGGCGTTCACCGCAGCGCGTGCTGGCGCCGGCGCCGCTGTTGGCGCCACGCGCGCAGCGAGCAATGGCTCGGCGTCAGCGGCCGGAGGTCTCCGCGCGGCAACCGCGCTGGGCGCAATGCGCACCGGCCTCTCCGGTCCGATCGCTGCGCCGCTCAATGCTGCGGTGGGACTTGGCGCGTCGGCGGCTGGCGGTCTCGGCCAGGCGGCAGGCCGTGTCGCCGGTCACTTCCGAGCGCGCGGGACGGCAGGTCAGCGCGCTGTTGCTGGCGCGGCGGGTGCAATCACACCGCCGCCCACTTCCGCGCCAACGTCAGCATCCGCAACTCCATCATCCAGTACGTCGTCCGCCACATCCGGCCAACCGGCCTGGGCCAACCGGTTCAAGCGCACGCAGGCGATCCGGGAGGGCGTGCTGGTTGCCGCTCACACGCTGAACGCCGGTGACGGCGGCGGCGCTTCTGAAGGCCCCAATCTCAAGCAGAGGGACTAATCATGTTCACCGCAACTTCGTCTGGCCGGGGGCGATCCTCGCGTCTTGGCCGGGCACCCGAACCCGACACGCCCTACCGGCAGGCCCAGCAGCTCTGGGACAATCGCATGGGCTCATCGCTTGCCCATGCCCGCACCTGGCGGACAGCAGCGTTTGCAAGCCTCGCGCTTGCAGGCGCGATGGCGGCAGGCGTGGTGGTGCTGGCCCTGCGCCCCGCAGCCGTCCCGTTCGTGATCGAAGCGAACGAGACAGGCGAAGCGAGGCTCGTAGGCCCCGCAACGTCGGCCTACGTGCCGAGCGACGCCCAGCTGTCCTGGCATCTGGCCCGGTTCATCGAGATGATCCGCGGCCTACCCTCAGATGCCATCGTGGTCCGCCAGAACTGGCTGCGCGCCTATGACTGGACCACGCAGGGCGGCGCGCAGGTTCTGAACGCCATGGCGAAGGAGGACGATCCGTTCGCCAAGGTCGGCAAGCGGACGGTTGCGGTCGAGGTGATCTCGGTCGTGCGCGCTTCCCCGGACAGTTTTCAGCTGCGCTGGCGCGAGAGCACATATGCCAGCGGTACGCTGATTGATGTTGAGCGCTATTCCGGCGTCGCCAGCATCGTGATTGCGCCGTCCTCCTCACCCGAGCAGCTCGCGAAGAACCCGCTCGGTCTTTACGTCCACGCCTTCAACTGGTCACGGGATCTCCAGCAATGAAACGCCCTCTTCTGCTCTCCGCCTGCATCGCCACACTCATGCTCGCCTCACCCGCGCTGGCGCAACCATCACCCAAAGATGCCGCATCGATCTCCGCCAGCAATGAGTCCGCAACGCGTGGACTCAGCGATGCATCGCTCGTCGGCGCCCTGCATGAGTTCGCCTACGAGCGCGGCGCCCTCTATGCGGTCCAGGCATCCCCACAACGGATCACCGACATCGCCCTCGAGCCCGGCGAGACCCTGCTGTCCGTCTCAGCGGGCGACACGACAAGATGGATCGTCGGCGACGCGCAGTCCGGCATCGCCGGCGACATCCAGTCCCACATCCTCGTCAAACCGAACGCCGCCAACCTTGCGACCAACCTCGTCATCATGACGGACCGGCGCGTCTACCACATCGACCTCAAGAGTACGTCCGGGGCTGCCATGGCGTCTGTCGCCTGGCGCTATCCGGTCGAGATGACACTGCCAAGCAGTCTCCCGCCTCCTCCACCGCCGCCTGCAGCCGCTTCTTCGGCAGCGCCGGGGTTCACGCCGGAGACGCTCAACCTTCGCTACCGGATCGATGGCGACAAGCCGGACTGGCGCCCGCTGTCGGCATTCGATGATGGCAAACAGGTCTATATCGAGATGCCGGACAATCTGATCGAGGCCCCGCCCCTGTCAGTGATTGGCGATGAAGGCCTTGAAGCCGTCAACTACCGGATCCGTGGCAAGTACTACATCGTCGATCGCCTGTTCAAAAAGGCGGAACTCCGTCTTGGCTCCGGCTGGACCCAGAAGAAGGTCGTCATCATCCGCCAGACGCCGATCGCCACCGTGAACACAAACGGAGGCCCCAATGGCTGATGGTCTCCCGCCCAATCCTGATGCTGGCGCCGACGAGCGGCCACCCAAGCCGCCCTCCAGCCCGACTGAACCGCCCCAGCTTGATGCGATCCGCGTGAAGGGTCCTGGCGCACGCGGACTCAACAAGCCTGCGATCCTCACGGCGGCTGGTGGCGGCGTTGCGGTTGTACTGTTGCTGGCGTCAGGCGCGTTCTCCAGCAATCCCTCCACAACGCCCGCGACCACCAAACCAATGATGTCTGATCCGGCGCGCCCGGAGATGGCGCAGGGCGCCATCAAATCCCTGCCCGCCGACTATGCGCAGGCAGCAGTGCTTGAGAAGCATCAGGCAGATCAGACGCCGGCGTCCTTCGATCAGGCGGGGCCGCCACAGCTTGGTCCGCCCCTGCCGGGCGACATCGCAGCGTTTGCGCAGGCGCAGCAGGTGCCGGGAGAGATGCCGGCTTACGGCAATGACTGGAGCACGCCCGCAGCCTACGCGCCCCCAGGGGCGCCGGATCCTGCGGTGGTGGAAGCCGCTGCGGCGGATCGGGCGGGGATTTTCTTCGCGCTACGCGAGGAACCGCGCAAGGCCGATACAGCGGCACGACAACAGGTCGCCTATCAAGCACCGGCGCGCTCTCCCCTCACCGAAGTCGCGTCCCAGAATGACGATCAACCCGCAAGCAGCGCCAGAAACGGCCGCGTGCTGTTCCCTGGGACCGTCATCCCGGCAAGCCTGGTCACAGACCTGAACACTGAATCCCCCGGGCCGGTCATCGCCCAGGTGACGCAGACCATCTACGACAGCGCGACCGGGCGCATTGCTCTCATCCCGCAGGGCGCGCGGCTGATGGGCGAGTACAGATCCTCAAGCCGCTACGGCCAGAGCCGTGTCGCGATCATCTGGTCACGGTTGATCATGCCGAATGGCGATGAAATCGTGCTTGATGAAGTAGCGGCCGATCCCTCCGGCGCAGCTGGGGTCAAAGGCGAGGTCGATAATCATTGGGGCGATGTGTTCGGATCGGCTACGCTCGGGACACTGATCAATATCGGCGTCGCGACTACGGAGGAGCCGCAGCTCACCTATGGAGGCATTGGCGCAATCTCGCGCGATCCGGTTGATGCAGCTATTGCGGACGGTGTCCAGAGAAGCGCGAGCGGCGTGACAAATCGGGTTGTTGATCGGGGGCTGGCGATACCGCCGACAATTCGTGTCGGCGCCGGGACGCGGATTTCCGTCACAACTTCGAGGACGATTGTGCTTTGATCTGCGCCGACACTAGAAGGCCCGCAGGTTCAACCTGCGGGCCCTCCGGCGAAGCGGTCATGCCGAAATAGCAAATAAGCTAAGACACACCCCGACGATTGCTGCGGCGCTCTACCGAAGATGCGCGTGTTTTGTTTTCTTCGGACACCTTGGCCTCTTCAGCGGCGATCACCGCCAGCTTCTGCACAAGGCCCGATAGGTCGTATTCGTTGCTGGTTTGGCCACGATGCGCTTCGAAACGTACAATGCGGCGGATCAGGCCCGAATCCTCAAGCGCCTTCAGGTAGCGCTGCACGGTCTTGGGGCTCTTATCCATGCGTGCCGCGATCGTCGCCTTGGCGGGATAAGGGTTATTGTCGGGCTCCCACCAATGATAGACGAGGTGTAGCAGTGCGTTGAAATGCTCAGGCTCGAGGCCCAGGCGGTGCTGGGCTCGGATCATAACTGCCGGCAGCATTGTGTAGCCGCGCCCGGCAACGAGCTTGCCCCAACGGGCTTCAAAGCGTCGTTGATCGGCTTTTGAGGCCTTGGTCTTAGGGAAGGCAATTACCTCTGCATCGGTCGGGGTCGAGGGATTTGATGGTGTTTCGGTCATGGGATACGAATACGCCCCGAAATCGTTATATTCAAGGCTACTACGGACCAACCCCATGGTCAATCTTGGGGCAGGCCCCGGATCAGATATGATCCTCCCGCCCTGGACGCCAGCGACCCCCTAAGTAGGCTCATCGCCATACATCATCATGTGTCCAGCATCATAGTATCACGGGGGCCCTACCCATTTATGACCCGGGGGTGGGTTGACTATTAGCCCCCGGGGGCCTAACTACAGCATCGAGACGCGGCCCCTAGCGGAGCTGCCCTCGTTCCGAGGCCCACGCGAGAGCGTGGGCTTTCGTGTATCTGGGGGGAGGACTTTCGTTGCTGTACTTCGCCTACCTGGATGAGTTCGGCCATATCGGGCCTTACATCGCCCGCGACGATCCCAAGCATAATGACAGCCCCGTTTTTGGCCTCGGCGGGATGATCCTCCCTTATGATGAGGTGCGACACTTCTCGACCTGGTTCTACCAGCTAAAATGCAGGCTGCTTGAATGGGAGATCAAACAGTCCGGCGAACACCCAGCCGCTTGGGAGAAAAAAGGCTCGGCGCTTTATACGACGGCCAACGTCAAGAAGTACCAACAGGTCCGAGCCGCGACCAACCGGTTGCTAAATCAGATCCGGAAAATTCGCGGACATGTGTTTTATGTCGGCCTACAGAAGAACAAGCCGGTGGATCAGTCGAACCCTCAAGGGCTTTATCTGACGGTGCTGGCTGAAGCGATGAAGCGCCTCAATCAGTACGCCGACGAGCGCGATGCCGGCATAATCATCGTCATGGACCAGCATCAGGATCGCGAAGCAATTCTCACACGCGCTAGCCAAGCCATGTACGGCGGACCGACTCCTAGAAGGCGGATCATTGAGCCGCCATTCCAGGTTGAAAGCGAACGCTTCCAAACCTGCCAGTGTGCTGACTGGCTTTGCGGGCTGATCGGCCGTGTAGGAGCCTATCAAGCGCGCCCGGACGAATACAGCGAGATGATCTGGACACAGACCTACTTTCAAGATCGGCTCGACGCTGCTGCCACACGGAGCTCGATACGCCTGCAGACGGCCACGGCTGCTGTTGAAAACCCCGAAGCACTCCCAGAGGTCGTAGATGCTGGGGTTGCGCCGGCCGATGGGGCAAAGTCATTGGCGAATGACCAGCAGCCAAGAGATGAACCGTAGGTTGTAAAATGAGAGATCCCAGCGCTTCGAACTAATAGAGTCGCGATCAACTCGCACGGCGCAAGCGCCGGATTGAGTGATCCAATCACATGAAGAAGCGAACCTGATACGGCGAGCTGCCGAGGATCGGCATCCGTTTGACCACGCGCGCCAACACACGGGCAAAGCTCATCGTCACGGGCGAAGGGTCATAGAGCGAGTCATTGTTCCAGTTCATCTTGGAGAGGGCCAGGGCCGAGCGCGCATTGTCGTCCCACGGCCCGTGGCCGGCGTGCCGAACGAGCCGGATGGGCCGCGGCGTCCCCTTTTTGCCCTGGAAGTACGTATTTGAACTGTCGATTCCGCGCACGGCGCCATGCAGCCACAGCAGGCTGTCACGGGGGCCGATCTCCAGAAGCGTTCCGCGTTCGACGGGGTATCGTGCAGCGACGGCCTTCGCGCCCGCCGCTGTGCTGGCCGACTGATCCATTTTTACCGCCCTCCACGGCACATCATCGACGATCTGGAGGAGATCGACGGACTCGCACAGGTGCAGGGCTTCCATGCACCCCTCGATTTCGTCTTGTTTGAACTCCGTCGATTTGTGAACGACCATCCGCAAGGGTGACCTGCCTGCATGACGCCTGCGATAGAGGTCGAGCGAGCGCGTCATGACGCGGAACATCTCGGAGCGTGACAGATAAGGGTTGTCGCGAAGGACTTCGACCTCGCGCGCATCGTAGGCCACGAACTCGAGGCCCGAACCGTCGGCGTCAAACACCTGGCTGCAGCAGGTAACGAAGCGCGCGCCCTGTGCCGATGTTTGCGCCCGCACGGCATAAGATATTCCGATATAGGCCGTCTCCGGGTCGGCCTCAGCTAGCTTCCATGGGACGCCGCCAGCCTTGGCGTAGAGTGCAAGTCCGATACGCCACATGACGCTTGCCCGGCAACTATACGCCACTGCCCTGTCTTCACGAATGATCTGCAACGGGATGGCTCGCGTGGCAGTGACCGCCTTGAGATGGTCGTGGAGATCGAAGTCATCGAGCTCCGTCCCCCAGAACCCGCGGCTCCAGCGCGTGGGCAGGTAGACGAACACCACATCGTATTCGGAGCGCCGCGCCTGCAGGTTCTGCAGCTCTCGCAACAGACGGTCTGACAGCGTAACATGCGGCGCGTTCGACTTCTCGAACTCGGCCTCGAACTCCTTGTCGAGTTCGACCCTGCAGGCCTCGCTGGCCGGCACAACCTGCACTTTGAAAACACTCTCGAAGCCGGGCCAATCGGGAAGGTACTCCCTCCTCTCCTTGGGCGTCTGCTTCTCCTTCAGCTCGCGCAAGAAGCCGTTCAGCCTTTTGCTCTCGCAGAACGGCGCGATCGTCGCGATGCGGATGGGCGACGGCACGAGCTGGCGGGAGTACGGCCCGAACTCGATCAGGCCCTCCAGCGGATGGATATGAACATCGGACGCCCTTTCAGCGTGAAATGACAGCCGGGGTTCTGGAAGCTTGATGTGACGAGACAGAGAAGACGTCATGGGCTGAGCCGTCCTGAGAATGCGTTTTCCGGGCTGAGAACGAACACAGCGTCGACACCGGTTGTGAGATTGAGGGCGCGCAGGTTCGCGCCTGAAGCGGCAAGGAAGGTCGACCAGAAGTTGATGAGCCCGTTGGCCTTCTCGTTGTACCGATTGAAGGTCTTCTCCTTGAAGAACGCGGCCGCCGCAGCCCGGTTTTCCTCAGTGATGTCCAGCCCGATCGGGCGCGGATCGATCACCAGCCACAGTCTCTCGTCTGCCCACTCCAGCTGGAGCATGACGCCTTCGCGCCAGGATAGGTTGGCCGGCGCCGACAATCTGCCGCCCAGCGGGCCGGCGACCTCGCGTAGCTGCTTCAGCTTGGCGTCATCCGGATTGCGGGGATAAAGAATGTCCCTGCTCCGCCGGTGCAGCACCTCGAGCCCGTGATGCCTTGCGAGCGCCCGCGACAGGGCGCTCTTGAGCAGCCCCCTCTCCTGGGAGTCGTACCGCAGCCGGCGCGGCTCGATGGAATGAAGATCGATTGTGCGAACGTTGAACGCGCCAAAGGCGCGCCTGACATTGGCCTCTGTACCGAAGGCGAGGACCCCGCGCCGTGAGCGCGTCGCAAGAACATCCACGCCGGCGGCCGCGATCGCTGCTGTCACGTCGGCATGCCCGCCAATGTCACAGTCGATGCGAAGACAGCTGACGGGCGTGGTCACAACCGGGACGGCATTCAGGCGAAGGACAGGATAGGTCGACTTTCCCGTTGGCTTCGGGGACGGGCTCCAGATCGACCGTTCAGCGCCAAACTTGTCCAGTTCGGTCGTGTCGAGGTCAGGCAGGATCCGGACAAGATCCCGCAGCGCCTCATCGAAATTCTCGACCCGGACGAGCCCGTTTTCCATGCCGGCAGCTGCGGCTTGCGTCAGCAGATCCTGCACGGCGGCCGGCGGATCTTCCTCGCCGCGATGCAGCCAGAACAATCCTGCGGGGAAACTGCCGGCCTGGCGCACGGCTTCGCGCAATGTGTCCATGATCGAGTCGTCGCGACCACTGTACCCCGCGACCACCAGACCGAAGCGCTTTGCGGCTTCGACCAGGCTTTGCCGGAGCTTCACGTCCTGGGTGAGAAGTTCGTCGGACGTGTTCTTCAGCCGCCTAGACCTGAAGTCGCCGTGCAGCTTCATTTCGATCGGCCATTGCCCCTGTACGATGGCTTCGAGCCCAACATCCGGAGCATCGAGCGCCGCGGTGGTAAGATTTTTCGTGCTGCCGTAGATGCGCGCGCAGGCGTCAGCGATGAGCGTGTCGAAGTTTGTCGTCCAGACCAGGTTGAGGCGCCTGGCGCGCATCAATGTCGCCATGGCGAGGTGGCCATAGGACGGCTTCCCCCGGGAGATTTTGGCGTCGATGTAGGTGCGGCGATCCCGCTCATTCGGGTATGCGGCCTCGAACAGAGCGGCATACTCATCGACATGTCCGGGGGCGGGATAGTTCCCGTTGGCCTCAATGAAACTCTGAAGTTGAGCTCTCACAGCGGGATTGGTCAGATCACGGACGGTCTCAGGGGCGACCCGGCGTTGCGTGATGTAGAGCTGCTGCTTGAAATCCCAAATCATATCTCCGGCGGTAGGAATTCCAGCAGACGCAGATGCGCCAGCGCCCAGCAGCCACATGAGCTTGTCACCCCGCATTGCAAAGCGACGAGCAAAATCATCTGCTGTAACTTCCGGGAAGCTCATTGAGACTTTCCAAGATCATTGCGCTGCAGAAGCGTTGAACGATTCAAACCTACGCACAACCCACGGACACTAATGAGCGTGCTCATGGGTGTGGGTATCGTCCAAGGAGTTGGTGGATTATGTGTCTTTGGCGGGCATGCAGGCGCACGTGATGCTGATGATGGCGCGTCTAAGGACTTGTGCTGGGCCGCCTCTTCGGTGCGATTTTGCTCGGACCTGCCGAGTGGCCTGCCGAAACTTACGAGGATTGGCACGGCAGAGCAGCGCTGGCGATCGCACCGAGCCCCGGCATGTCACCGGCACAGAAGAAGGTCATCGGGCGCGACTAAACGAGATACGCTGTGTTCTGGCTAGGCAGGCTGTGTCGTTAAAATAAGGTCGAAGCCGTCACGCACCCACAGAGTGGAGCGGCGCGACTGGTACATCGCCGGACGTCCAATCATCGAGCGTAACGAACTCGTGAAATGTGCAGCCGGCGACTGGGCAGACGACGCTTGGATGCGCGCGACCGGTGGATTCGATGGAATGCCCGCGCAGTGTCAGGCCGTGTCCATTGGGGCAAGTCATCTGTGCTTTGAAGCGGGCAACCGTTGAGGGATGGCAAGGCGACCAATGACCGGCGGGCGGCTCGCCTGGCCCGGTGTAGCGCGGGATATGTTTGACTCTGTACTTGCGCTCAACCGGAGGAGCGGGCGACAAAGCGGGCGGGCGATCTGATCGGGCGAACGATCGCCAGACGTTCCTGCAAAACGCAGCAAAGTCCGAAAGCAGTTTCATCTGCCGCGATCCAGAGCAAACACGTTCATGAGACGGAAAGTCATAGCCTGGACGCTGACTCCATATCGTTTGGCGAGCTCACCAATCTTGATCTCATCATCGATGTCGAGCGTCTCACCTTGAAGGTCACGGATCAAGAAGGCCATCGGCATCAGGAGCGCGGCCGCGAAGGCGTTCGCCTCGATCTCTTCAACGTCCTCGGCTTTAGACGATAGTGACGACCGCAGATTCACGCGAAAATGCTTGTCGACATGAACTTCGTCCCCATCATGCAACAAAAGATGTCCGACTTCGTGGGCGATGGTGAAGCGCTGGCGTTGAAGGGCCTGTTTGTTGTCAACGCCGATAACGACGGAGCCCTTCTTGCGAATAAGCAGACCCGAAACCTCATCATTGAAGTTGCGGTAGACAACCTCCGCGCCAACGGCAGCGGCGATCTTTTCGACTGGAACTGGAGCCTTTTTGACATTCGCAGCGGTCAATAGCCGATCGACTTCGGCATTGATCTTTGTGTAGCGCGGACGGACCGGCTTCATGACCTTGCCGCCTTCCCTGCATCAAGGGTCTTCTCGATAAACTTGGCGACCGTGGGCATCGAGTTGAGATCCGCGTTGGCTGCGCGCTTCGGACGCTTGCCACTTATGGCGCCGGCCAGAAGATCATCATGATTGCAACGCAGAATGTCGGCCAACTTGCAGAACTGATCGATCAGCAGACGCTGGCGGCCTCGCTCGATGTTGGTCACGGACGTCCGAGACAAGCCCATCCGTTCCGACAGATCGAGCTGAGTCATCTTGAGCCCTTCGCGCCGCAGTCGAATGGCTGTGCCGAGTTCCTCGTAAAACGTGTCTGCCCTAACCATGCGCGCCCATGTGATTTGCCCTTGACTCACCATAAGCCGAATCAACTCGATGTCAACTTGGCAAACATCATGTCTCGTGTCCGTATTGTTGACGTTTTGAATTGTTCGATATACAAACATAGATAGGCCGCCATGGAATCGGCCCCAAGGAGGTCGACATGACGAAAGACAGTGACACGGAAAACAAAGAGGTCGCGGTAGCGATCATCACGCCCAGCGGCATCTATCCAGGCGAGGACACGCTACATCGCGCCGAGGCCGAGACCCCGGTCGCCAAGGTGCTGACGCTGGCCGCTGAAGCGCTCGGGCTGACGAACACGACAGACTGGGTCGCCCGGATCGGCGAGCGTGAAATCAATGCTGAGGAGTCGTTCAAAAAGCTGCACCTTCGCTGCATTGTCGATATCGAATGGCACAAGCCGGAGGGCGGCGGCGGTGCATGAGGCTCTCGCTCGCAAGAACTTTGAGCGTGACACAGCATTCCTGACCGAGGCCTATTGCAACCGTCTCGGTTGGGAGCTGCACCAATGCGCATTTCCGGTCCTCGACATCACGGTCAAAGCGGCGACGCCCATCAGATTCAGATGCTCCTGCCTCAACTGGGACGAGGAGCCGCCATCGATCGCGATCTTGAAGCCTGACGGTCAGCCCTGGGCCGAGAATCTCCCCGGCGGACAGTTTCACAACGGCCCGCACGATGCCACCGGTCGGCCCTTCATCTGCATGCGCGGCGTGCAGGAGTACCACACTCACAGCAGTCATCTGCAGGAGCATTGGGCAACCTATCGAGGCCAGGATGGGATGACCCTGACCGGCATCCTTACGCAATTGTCCCACGCGTGGAGAAGGTTCAAGGGAGCATGATCCGACCCCTCATCTGCAAGCCCGACATCATCGACGAGACGCTCGCGGAGGTGTGGCGCGGCGGCGCGAAGAACTGCGAGGCGTTGGTTCTGTGGCTCGGCCAGCGGTCCGGCGACGTTACGAAAGTCGTTGAGGCCTACGTGCCGGACTATGAGGCCAGACGCGACCAGTTTCACGTCCGCCCAGATTCGATGCGGGCCATCATGACCTATTTGCGGACGACGCGGACGCACATCTGCGCCCAGGTTCATTCACACCCCGGCCGGGCCTTCCATTCGCACGTGGATGACGAATGGGCCATTGTTCGCCACCAGGGCGCTATTTCACTGGTCGTTCCGAATTTCGGATCTGGCCTCGGGACAGCTGGGTTTCTCGACGCCGTGGCGGCGTTCGCGTTGTCGGCAACTGATCGCTGGGAGCAGATCTTGCCAGACACGCTGCCGGCGATCGTGAGGATTCAAGATGCTGACGCCTGAGCAAGAGAACGCTCGCACGTTGATGAAGTTGATGGGGTTGTCAGAGGATGAAGCCGTTCAGAAATTGAAATGGCGCGTCGCCATCTCTGCCACAGGATCGGCTGGCGAGCGGCTTGCCTTGCTGATCAAACAGGTCGTCGGCCTGACTGTCGAGGTGGTCGCGATCGAAGATCAGCCCGATCTCGAGTTTGCGATCAACCGACCACCCGCGGGTCAAGCCCCGCTCCAAATACTGGCGACAATTGATGCACAGGGCATGGTCGCATGGTCGCCATCGAATTCTGGCCGCGCGCCAGCTGGTGACATGCCGCCTGATGTCGCGATGAAAATCGCGGCCTGCTATGCAGCCGGCTACATCCTCTCCGAATGGCGCGGCGGCGAGCATTGCGCTGCTCTACCCCGCCCCTTTACCGTGGATTTCGCGAAGCTCGGCATCACGCCAGCACTGGCCAATCAGGCGATCGACATGAGCGCTAGCGTTCTTGTCGGCGGCGGCGGCGTGGCGAACGGGTTTCTCTGGGCGGCTGAAGAGCTGTTGCTGACGGGTCGCTTGCTGATCGTTGACCCCAAGACAGTATCCAAGGGCAATCTCAACCGCTGTCTTCTGTTCACCGAGGCCGACTTGGGAGAAAACAAGGCCGAGGTGCTCGCCCGAAACGTTCGTATCGGCAATCTTGAACTGGTTCCGTTTGTCGGCTCATTCGACGCTGTCGTCCGAGCGAGACAACGGGTCAAACAAGCGATCGTCACGGTCGATAGCCGCGCTGCCCGCCGGGTGATTCAGAATGGACTCCCGCTGGAAGTTCTGGACGCCTCGACGACTGACGTTACGTCTGTGGTGGTTCACAGCCACGCCCAACCGACGGATGGGGCCTGCCTCGCCTGTATCTACAAGCACAATCCTGCGGAAGACGAACGTGAGCTCAGCATTGCCGAAGGCCTTGGCATCTCCGTGGCCGAGGTAAAGCAGGACTTCATCGATGCCACACTAGCCCGCAAGCTATGCGGCATCCATCCTGGCCTTGATGAAGCAGCGTTGATCAATACGCAGCTGACCAGCCTCTACAAGCAGCTGTGCGGCGCACAGTCGCTTCTCACGAACGCGGGAGAGCAGGCACTGGCTCCTTTTGCTTTCGTTTCAAATTTGGCCGGGGCGCTGCTGGCTCTCGAACTCTTGAAATTCAGCGCTGACCGCGAGGCGGCGACACAGTCGCACTATCTTACGCTTGATCCGTGGCGACCGCCGCACAAATTGGCCCGCCGCGTCTATGGCCGCGCGGCCGACTGCGGGTTTTGTGCTGATCCGGCAAACCTGAGCGTTCTCGCCTCCGTATGGCCAGAATGGCTTGGGTCGGGCGATGATGGCCCCAGTGAAGCAGCTGCGTAATCAGTTCGTCGGTATCGCTACGCATCCATGATCAGCTCGCCATCGAGCGGCTTACAACGGACCGACGGGCAATGGACTTGCCCATTTGATCACCGTTTGCTCTCATTTTCCGCGAGCATGCTACTGTCTAACTGCTTGGCCTCGACGCAGGTAAGTGTCTGCTATGGCCTCGCCTCCGCTTTCGTGCGCGCGACACAGCGGTCATCTTTCAATGCCGGCGCAGCAAGCTTCGCAGCGATCTGACGCCCGATTTCATCGGCAGCTCGCCGAAGCGGCGTGTCTGCCAGGTGCGCATACCGCTGCGTTGTGGACGCCTGTCGGTGACCGAGGATACCGCCGATGAGCGGAAGCCCAACCCCACCACTCGCACCAACGCTGGCGAACGTGTGCCTCAAGTCGTGAATGCGGACATCGCCGATGCCGGCCGCCTTGCGGATGCGACACCACTCCTTCGAGAGTCCATCGAAGTGCCCGTCCGAGCGCGCGGCCGGAAACACCCACTTTGCATTGTCGTTCGCCCATTCGCGCTCGGCCACCAGCAGGTCGATGGCAGCACCGGCCAGAGGAATGATCTTTGCGCCGGTCTTGCTGCTCTCGAGCCGGAGCATCCCGAACTCAAAGTCCACTTCGGGCCATTTCAGGGCTTCAATCTCGCCGCGACGCGCACCCGTCAGGATGAGGAGCCGGATGATGGTTGCTGCCTTGCCAGCTGTTGGCGAGGCAGCGGGCGTATCGAGCGCCTGACCGAGCTGTCTGATCTCAGCTGCGCTTAGGTAGCGGTGCCGCTTCTGGCTTGGAGCCAGTTTGACCCCCAATGCCGGATTCCGCTCAATCAGCCTTTGATCCACTGCGAAGGACAGGATTGACGACAGCAGGCGGATCGTACGGGCAGCTGTGCCTGCACCTCCCTTGACGTTGACGAGGCCCCGCTTCCTACCCTTCCGCTTGGTGCGAGAGTCTCCCTTGGCGATCTGATTGCGAAGGTGCTCGATGTCACTTCTCGTCAGATCGACGACGGCGCGGTGTCCAATCAGGGGTTTCAGGTGATGATTGGCCTGCGCCACCTCGTTAGCGATATTCTGCGGGGAGCGAGGTTCGCCGGTCCGTCGATTGGTCGTGACACCCGTTGTCGACCAGATGTCGATGAGCTCGGCAACCGTTGCAGCCGTCCGATGGCGAAGGCGCTCCTCCGCTGGATCTTCCCCTAGCCCCGCTTTCCGCAGAACCGCTTTGGCTTCAATCCGGGCCTCGTCCACGGTCGATGTTCCGTAGACGCCGACGGTGAGTTTCCTGAGCCTCGCCTTGCGACCGCCGCCCACACGATACTGAACGACGAATGTCTTCTTGCCAGCGGGCCTGACGCGAAGTCCGAACATCGGAAGCTCGTCGTCCCAATAGATGCGATCCACCGCTTCGGGCATCACCGCATCGACAGATCGTTTGGTCAGGCGCACCGGAACCCCCGTTTTTGCTCTATTTCTGAGACCCTAGCGCGAGATTTCTGGGCATCACCTGGGCATCACCGTGCACGGGAATCGGAGGTGATTTGAGGAAACAGGAGGAAACGTAAATTGCCATCGAACCTTCCTCGTCTGATGGATTTGCGGACTGTGAGTATCGCTGCAAACCCTTGTGGCACTGGCAGAATTGCCACGCGATGCTACAGCCGGATATGGAAGGTGGCAGGCGCTGATGCATGTCGACTCAGCCGACTGCGAACGCTCTGTCTGGATTCGTAATGCGGGGGTCAGGTGTTCAAGTCACCTAGGCAGCACCATCTTTTCAAATACTTAGCTCGAAGCTCAACTGCCCCGACGTGCAACCGGAAGCACATCGGAAGCACCGCGAGCCAAAATCACTCACAGCAAAGACGAGCGACGCGCCGTGTTGGACGGCGTGACAGCTCGTTTCCGAAAATCGATTGAACGGTCTTAGGCGCCCATCGCGGCGGATGCCGCGTCCTGCGAAGTCGACTGCCGGCGGCGCTCCGCCGCGAATGCTTCGAGGTCTGCCGGGTCGTAACGGATGGCCCGGTCGGTCGCGCGGATGAAACGCGGACCACGGCCCAGGCATCTCATCTTGTCGAGCGTCGACTTCGACAGGCCAAGTCGGAGCGCGGCTTCCCGAACATCGAGGAGACGCCGAGGTTCGGCGACAGAGGCGACAACTGCGTTCAAGATTTTTTGCGGCCGCCCTCGACCGCGCGATGCGCCAAGAATGTAGTCAAGGAGCGGATCGACCGCGCTCCTGGCCAGCTGCTCTCTCTCCTTGGCTGTGGTGGCGGCACGCACTGGCTCGACCGGAAACGGGGCTGGTGCTTCGACCGCCGGTGGCAACGGCCGAGAAAACAGATCGAGCTGCGCCGAACCCTTCGGCTTGTATGCGGCCTTCGCTCTCTTGCCCTTCATCACGCACTCCACGCCATCGGCATTGGGCGTGGCCGTGGTCAGAACTCAACCGCTTGAAACCCCTGCGAGTGTTTGCGGTGGAATCACCGTGCGGTTCTCGCTGAATAAGAGAGGTTCGACCTGTTGTCTGCCGTCGCGATGCCCGTGATTCGCCCATGTCAGACAATGGCTTTCATTTCAGCTGAACTGGATCGCAGCTTCCCCCCACCGTGCAACTCGGACCGTATGCCGTGGCAGGCTCGCACGCACACTCCGCTGCACGCTTGCGCTTGGCCCGCCCCCTCAGGAACAGAAACAGAGCCGACGCCGCAAGCGCCATCAGGACGGCGTCACAGGCCAGCTGCGCCCACGAACGGCCGAACAGGCCGCTTGCGGCCGCGCCCGCAACCCCAGCGCCGCCCGCCACGCCCAGCAGGGGCAACAGCAGCGGGGCACAGCAGGCCGCGCAGGCGACCCCCACTCCTGCAACGACCTTCCAGCGCCCTGACTTAATCATTGGTGGTATCCCTTCGCATTGTTGACAGTGCGACCGTGCATCCTCAGGTAACATGAGGATCAAGCGGAAAGTGCGGTTTGCGTATCATGGCAGACATGAGCATCGGCCAAGCGGCAGAACGGTCAGGCTGCACTGTCGCGACCGTGCGCCACTACGAAGACGAAGGCTTGCTGAAGGCAATTGGCCGCGCCTCCAATGGCCGCCGCGTGTATGGCTGGCCGGACATTCATCGCCTGCGTTTCGTTCGCAGGTGCCGTGACCTTGGTTTCAGCATTGGCGATGTGCGTACACTGCTCGGCGCAGCCGATGCGCCATCACCTGATTGTCTCGCCGTGCGTGACATGGCCGTTGCCCACATCGACCGGTTGCGGTTGATGCGTGCGGAAATTGACACGCTGGAACGGTCCCTGTTGTCGCTGGCGAATACCTGCAATGAGGCCTGCGCCACCGGCCGGTCGCCCGCATGCACCATCGTGGAAGACCTGGGCGCTACAGCCTCAGGCTGACCTAGGCGCGAACAGGATCACGGCGGCGCCCGCGATACTCAGGACCGCTCCTACAGCGTCCCAGTTGTCGGGGCGGGTCTTCTCTACCGTCCACATCCAGGCCAAAGACGCGACGATGTAGACGCCACCGTAAGCCGCGAAAGCCCGGCCGGCCGCAACTGTGGGCACCAGCGTTAACAGCCATGCGAACAGGATCAGGGAGCCAATTCCCGGCACGACCCACCATGCCGCTTGTCCATTGCGAAGCCACGCCCAGAAGGCGAAGCACCCGGCAATCTCGGCAATTGCCGCGGCAGCGTAGATAGCGATGACCGATGCGCTCATTTGGCCTGACTACTATGTGGCAATCCGTTGGAGCAACGGCTTTGCCTTCCCGATTTGCGAGTCGAGGCTTTCGTCAGGTGCACCGGTGTACTCCGCTACCAACAATCACCCGACACCTCGCCCGATGCCGCGGGACAGTGTCCACGACAGTCCTTGCCCGCGCATCGCCCCATCGACTTCGCGACCCGCAAACCTCTCTAGCGCCGGCCGCCACGGCACCAGATTGGCCTGCCGTTCCCCGATGATCAGCGCCATCCGTCCCTGCGCGAGATCGATCCTGCGCGCGTAGACGCCTGACACCCGATGAGCATCGTAGGTCAGCACCGGTATTCCAAGTTCGCCCGACAGGACCCGCGCTCGGTTCGTCAATTCGACCTGGGCCAACCGCTGCATCACCTGCCTGGACGGCGCTGCCTCATGCGGCGCCATCCATCCCTGCTCGATGAGGAAAAGACGCCGCTGTTGCAGCGCCTGCTCGAACTCACGCGCGATCCTGGCATCACCGGAGGGGCCGTCCGCTTCACCGATCAGAACGCGGTCCAGATGTGTCGGCGCTATCGCTTCAACCTGCTCGCCCAACGACCAGTAGCTCGCGACCTGGATTGAGAACGGCGCTCTGAGAACTAGTCGCTCCTCGAACGCCATCGCGTTCGCGATGTGGTCACGGCCAACGATGAACTCGCCATTCCCCGACCGCTGAACCAGCCCCATGCGCCGCATGACCTCGAGTCTGCGAACGTTGGCGGCAACGAGCCGGTGGTCGACATTCGGCTCCAGCTCACCGTGGATTCGCGTCGAGTAGATACCACCGCTGTTCGCGGCGATCCGAGCGACAGCCGTATCCGAGGCACGGACCGTCGCTACGTTTGGCTCAAAGCTGACTATTGCCCCCGGTTCGGCGCCGCCGAGGACAGCGAGATCCTGCGGACGTTCAAACCGCGCATAGCGGAGTTCCCCGCTGCCGGTTTCGACGACGGCCAGGAACTGGTCGCCGATTTCATCGACGGGGCCGAGATGGACGAGTTCCCCGATGACGGGAGTATCGCGATCGGCTTCGAGGACAAGGCGCGGCTCCCTGCCCGGCTGAACTGACGCAACCGTTCGCACCACGTCTTCATGCGCTGCCATGGCCCGGAGCCGCGTCGCCAGGCCGCCGTCGAGACGCCAGCCATCCGTCCCCCGTTCGGCCAGACCCCATCCCTCCAGCCGCTCCAGCCGGGCGATGAGATCCGGTCGCGTCGGCATGATCGCGCCGGCGCGAGCCGCCGCCGCCAGCTCGCGGTCGAGCGGCGTCACCGCCATCCGGCTGATGTCCGCAAACCGCTCCTGCACCAGGTCAACGCCGAGTCTCGGCCCCAGGACCCGGGTGACGATTTCCTGCGCCTGCTCCCGGATGCCCGAGGAGATCAGCCGGGATGGAATGAACAGTTCCTGGCCGTCCGGCCGCCGTCCCCGGATCAGGACGTGGGTGTGCGGATTGTCGGTGTCGTGGTGATCGACAGCCAGCCATTCGAGCCGCGTGCCGAGCCTGGCTTCAAGCCCGGCCATGACCTCACGGATGAAGGGCCTGAGGTCGCCAAGCGCTGCGCCGTCTTCGGCGCTGACGATCATCCGGAAATGTCGAGGGTCGTCCGACCAGCCCGCGGTGATCGCTTTCGCGTCGACCGTGTCACTCGCCCGGTCGTAGAATGCAAAGCGGACCGACCCGCTTGTCTCCTCACGCGTCAGATAGTCGACTGACCGTGTGGGATCTTCGGGCTTCTGATCGGCGGCGACCTCCGGCGAGCGTCCGCGCTGTGCCCCGTCGCGGGAGAGGTAGGCGACGTGCGCGCGCAGGGGCGCCGCCCGCCCGCCGCCATTGGCAGCGTAGCGCATCTTCACGACCACACGCCGAGCTGCGACAGACGGCTGCCGGGTCTGGCCAGCCGACCCTTTGGCGAAGTGCGCCCGCACGCTTGGCTGACGGGGCTTGGGACCGAAGGAGCGAGGCTGGCGCGTCGCCTGCCGCACGGCGGACCGCACGCCCTTGAGCTTTGGCGCCCGGTCAGCGGGCGGCTTGCCAAGTTTCGGTTCGAACTCGTTATCGCGTGTCGCCATGGTGATGGCGATGATCATCATGACGGCGGCGATTTCCACCGCTTGCACCCTCACAACGAAACGCGGCGCATGCACTGCAAGCGTTGCGCTAATCCACGGTGCAAAGAACTATGTGCAGACAGGGCTATAAGGCCCGCAGCACGGCACGTGCTTTATCTTGCAATCCACCGCACTCTCCCGTAACCGTCCGGTTTCCACACGTCGATCACAGGATGCGCTCACGCTCACGATCGGCTTGCCTCCAGTCTACGGAGGCGACGATGACCACACCTCAACCCGACCACTCACTCGCCGACGCTGTTTGCGCGGCGCATGTCGCAGCCTGGCGCGAGAGCCGCTTCTCGATCGCGCGCTATTGCCGTCAGCAACGCATCCCCCGTGCTGTCTTGGTGCGATGGGTCATTGCCGTCGAAGCGGCGGAAAGTCCGGTGAATGCTGAAGAACTGTCACCCAGGGCGCGGCGGCGCGAACGCGGCATCAGACTTCCCACCACGATGAAGAACCAGGCGACGCAGGCCTTTTGGGCGATGCACGTCGAGGCTCTGAACTGGAGCGGAATGAGACTTCGTGCCTACGCCAACGCGCTTCAGCTCTCGCACCACAGTCTCAAGAAATGGCGCGACCGGATAACCGCCGGAAAGGTTGAAGGCGACTGGCGGAGGCTGCTCCACCCCAGCGCGCGGCCTCTGCTTAGCACTAGTTCTAGACCTAGTGCTAAGCTCGAAACCCCGGAAAACAGCTTGACGGCCGCGTCCAGGACCGGTCTCGGCACGCCGATCCGTTCGACCCGCCGAAGCTTCAGCCAGAAGGAGAAGCTGGCTCTGGTCCTGGAGACGGAACGTGCTGGGGCGACCGTGTCTGGCGTCGCCCGCGAACATCGTCTGGTGCCGAGCACGCTCTTCCGCTGGCGTGTCGAGCTGGGGTTTAGCCACTCCCCCGCGAGGCCGGCGAAACTGGTCGCGGTACAGCTTGAGACGGCAATTGCAGGCAACGCAGGGAAACAGGTCCTCGTACTCGATGAGCTGTTACCGCAACCGCCTGGGACGAGAGCAATAGAGCTAAACGACGGCCGCCGCGTCTACGCTCCAGCAGATGCCGATCCATCAGCCGTGCGGCGTCATGTGGAGACAGCGTCATGATGATCGTACCCGCGGGCGTACGCGTGCATCTGGCGCTTGGCGTCACCGACATGCGCAAAGGCATGGATGGGCTCGCAGCACTTGTGCAGGAGACGTTGAAACAGGATCCGTTCTCCGGCCACCTGTTCGCCTTCCGGGGGAAGAACGCGTTCATGATCAAAATCCTGTTCTGGGATGGCAACGGGCTGTGCCTGTTCACCAAGCGCATTGATCGCGGAGGGTTCGCCTGGCCACGCCTCAGCGAACCAGGCGGGACGATCACGCTGACGCCGGCGCAACTCGCCATGCTGATCGAAGGCATCGACTGGCGCACGCCAGAGAAAGTATGGCGACCGGCCAAGGCAGGCTGATCACGTCTGCGCGAATCTTCCCCTCGCCACCACAAATGATCTTGGGCGAAAACGCGAATGCGGCGAATCTCGTCTCATGCGGTTCGATCTCGACAATCTGCCGTCGGACGTAGCTCAGCTCCAACAGCTGGTGCGCGACATGGTCGAGGCGGCCTCCACCCGCGAGGGTGAGATCGACCGGCTCAAGATGCTGATCAAGCAACTCCAGCGCATGCAGTTCGGCAAGCGATCCGAACGGCTCGATCCGAACCAGCTGGCGCTCGCCCTTGAAGACCTCAGCGCCGATATCGGTCGCGTGGAGGAGAGCACGCCGCTTCCGCCGCCGGTTGCCGAGAACCATCCTCGCCGCAAGCCGTTGCCGGACCATCTGCCCCGCGAAGACATAGTCGTCGATGTGGGCGGCCTCGTCTGTCCCTGCTGCGGCGGCGCTCTGCATGCGATCGGGGAAAACGTCAGTGAAATGCTCGACTGGGTACCCGCCCGGCTCAAGGTCATCCGCATCGTCCGCCCGAAATACGGCTGCAGGTCCTGTCAGCACGTCGCGCAGGCGCCGGCGCCAGAGCGACCGATCGCCGGAGGACTGGCGACGCCGGGCCTCCTCTCCCAGGTGCTGGTCGCCAAGTACTGCGATCACCTGCCCCTCTATCGACAATCGCAGATCTTCGCCCGCTATGGCATCGAGCTGGGACGTTCCACGCTCGCCGGCTGGGTCGGCGGCGCGTCATGGTGGCTCGAAGCCCTGCACCGCCGGCTGAGCGAGCATGTGTTCGCGTCCGACAACCTGTTCGCCGACGACACGCCAGTCCCGGTGCTCGATCCTGGACGCGGCCGAACCAAGACCGGCAGGCTCTGGGTCTATGCCCGCGAACAGCGCGGCTGGAGCGGACCTGACCCGCCGGCAGCGGTCTTTGTCTATGCGCCAGACCGCAAAGCCGAGCGGCCGGAGGCGCATCTCGCGCGGTTCAAGGGCGTGCTCCATGTTGATGGTTATGCCGGCTTTGAGAAACTGACGGCCAAGGGCGACATCGTGCTCGCCGCATGCTGGGCGCACACGCGGCGCAAGTTCTACGAAGTGGCAGAGGCAGAGAACACGCCAATGGCGCACGAAGCGCTGCGCCGCATCGCCGCCCTTTATGCTGTTGAGGCAGAGGTACGCGGTCAGTCTCCCGCGCATCGCCTGGCGACGCGACGCGCGCGGTCGAAGCCGATGGTCGATGCGCTGCATGCATGGCTTGAGGCGGAGTTGCCGGGCCTGCCGGCACGCAGCAATCTCGCCGAAGCAATCCGCTACGCGCTGGCCCGCTGGGAGGGGCTGAGCCGGTTCCTCTCTGACGGGCGGATCGAACTCGACACCAATCCCGTCGAACGGGCAATCAGGCCGGTGGCGTTGGGCAAAAAGAACCACCTCTTTGCGGGCTCCGATGGCGGAGGCGAGCGTTGGGCAGTGGCCTGTTCACTGATCGAGACATGCAAACTCAACGGCGTCGAGCCCTATGCATACCTCAAGGATGTGCTCACTCGCATGGTCGCTGGGCACCCCATCAACCGGATCGACGAACTCCTGCCGTGGACCTGGAACAGCCAATCGGACGTCCAGACCTGACCGATGTGTCAGCGCGCGGACGCTAACACTCTCCCCATCCACCGCACCCCGCAATCCACCTCCCCCTCCACCGCAATCCGCCGCGCGCTCTCACTTTGCCACACGCCACTGCATGCGAGGCCAGCCATCCAGCTGGGGAACGACAGCAACGAGAGCGACAAGCGCCGCTCTCGCCGCGCCCGCGTCAGGCCATCATCTCGTCCTCGCGGTTGAGGTCACCGGCGACCAGAAGCATGGCGTCCAGCTCGGCCTTGATATTGCCCGCCTCCTCGGCGTCCGCCGTTCCGCGCAATTCGGCACGCAGCTCCTCGATGTGGCGCTCGATTGTGAAGGTCTTCGTGAACATCGTCGTCTCCTGTGTTTGAAGGACGATGCCGGCGGGCGGGCGTGATGGAGCGGGTCAAGGGATCGCGCCCGGGCGCGACCGCGGAGCGGCGATGGGGGTCACGATTTTTTTGGCTCTTCCGCCAAAAAAATGGTGTTGGGGTGG
>DLHI01000029.1 GCA_002483135.1 Hyphomonadaceae bacterium UBA7672
AAGCATCGTGACGGAGGGGGCCGCACGCAGTGCGGATGCCGAGCGGATCGGCGTCGCGCATCTGCTTCAGCTTTGCGGCGTGCGCTTGGGCGCGTTGTTCCATCGCCTGACAGTCGTCGACCAAAGCCGCGATGCGGGCGAGGAGATGGACCAGTTCTTTGGCGTGGGCGAGGTGTGGCGTTGCGCGGTCGCGCGGGACTTTGGGTCTCAGCTTCGCGATCTGATGGCCGCGCATGGCGATCCAGAGACGCAGACAGTCTTCGGCGTCGAGGATGGCGAGTTCGAGCTGGAGGCGGAGGGCCGGGTCGATCAGCAGCTGGGCGAGTGTCGCCTGGTCCTTCGAGACGTGGATCAGCTGCTTGACGCGATGGCGCATGGCCTCTGCGCCCTGTCGGATGGGGTCCGCCGGGAACAGACAGCGCAGGAGGGTCCAGAGCCAGGTCATGGGCAGCATCATGCGCTCACTTGCGGCCCGGCCAATTCAGACGTGCTCCATCCTACAAATTTTCAACGCAGGACGTTGAAAACGCGGGCGAAGATTTTTGAGTCTCCGACAGTTTTGAAACCCTGGTTTCCTACAATTCCGGCAACGCGGAGCGCGGCAGGCCGCGCTTCCGGGATGACAGGGTGTGGGTGAGGATGGGAGGTCGCGGCGTCGCAGCGATTGCCTGCCTGCGCTCTGCGACCTTCGGCAGACAGGCCGGGCATGCGCTCGCGGTCCGGAGATCAGGCCTTTTCGGCGAACGGGTTCTTGCCCTGCTTCAGGACCAGGCGGATCGGCACGCCGGGAAGGTCGAACGCCTCGCGCAGTTCGTTGATGAGATAGCGCTTGTAGGTTTCGGGCATCATCTCGGCGCGGCTGGCCATGAGCACGAAGGTTGGCGGGCGGGTCTTCATTTGCGCCATGTAACGCGGCTTGATGCGCTTGCCCTCCGGGGCTGGCGGCGGGTGTTTCTGCGTCACGTAGCCGAGCCAGTCGTTGAGGTCGCGCGTCTTGATGCGGGCCGACCAGTCCTTGTGGACCTTGAGGCACGCGTCCATCAGCTTGTCGAGGTTGCGACCGTTGAGGCCGGACACCGGGACAACGGGCGTGCCCTTCGCGTGCGGCAGGTGGGCCTCGGCCTGGTGTTCCATCTCCTTGCGGGCTTCGGCGGGCATGTCGACCGTATCCCACTTGGTGATGGCGTAGACGAGGCCACGGCCTTCGCGCAGGACGAGGTTGGCGATCTGCACGTCCTGTTTCTCGAAGGCGTCCTTCGGGTCCATCACGAGGACAACGACATCGGCGAAGCGAATGGAGTGCGTCGTCTCCATCGTGGAGGCGCGTTCGAGTTTTTCCTGCACCTTGGCGCGTTTGCGCAGGCCGGCGGTGTCGACGAGGCGGATCTCGCGGTCGCGCCATTTCCACGCGACGGTGACGCTGTCGCGGGTAATGCCGGCTTCGGGGCCGGTGATGAAGCGATCATCGCCCAGGATGCCGTTCAGCAGCGTCGACTTGCCCGCGTTCGGGCGCCCAACGAAGGCGATGCGGATCGGCTTGGTGGGATCAACCGGCGGGGCTTCGGCATCGGGGTCGAAGGGCTCTTCGTCGACGACGGGATCAGAATAGTCGAGCCCGGAGACGTTCTGGCTTTCGGCGACCTTCTGTTCGGCCTGGCGCAGGAGTTCGTATAGGTCCGACATGCCCTCGCCATGTTCGGCCGAGAGCGGCGCGGGATCGCCAAGGCCGAGACGCCAGGCTTCAAGCAGGCCTTCGTCGCCCTGCTTTCCCTCGCACTTGTTGGCGGCGAGGATGACGGGCTTGTCCGACTTGCGCAGGAGTTGGGCGAAGCGTTCGTCCAGCGGCGTCACCCCGACGCGGGCGTCGTAGAGGAAGATGCAGACGTCGGCTTCGGCGATGGCGATCTCGGTCTGGCGGCGCATGCGCGCTTCCAGCGAGGTGTCGTTCACGTCCTCGAAGCCGGCCGTGTCGATCAGCTTCATGTCGATGTCGCCAAGGCGGCCGGGAGCCTCCTTGCGATCTCGCGTTACACCCGGTTGGTCGTCAACGATCGCGATCTTGCGCCCTGCGAGGCGGTTGAACAGCGTGGACTTGCCGACATTCGGGCGACCGACGATGGCCACCGTCAGCGTCATAGCAGTACTCCAGAGCCGGACGTCCGGCTTATTTGATCGCGATCAGCGTCGCATTGTCCGTGAGGACGAAAATCTTGCCGGCGGCGGCGATGGGTTCGATGTAGATGGGCTGCCCCACCTTCATCTCGGATACCGTTTCGCCGTTCTGCGAGGAGAGCGCGACGACATCGCCTTCGGACGACACGATGACCAGGCGACCGTCGGCCAGCAGCGGCCCGGTCCACACGATGCGGTTTTCGCGGTTGCCGTCCTTGAATTCGGGCAGATCACGCGTCCAGGCGATCTTGCCGTCGATCTTGTTAAGAGCGGCGACCTTGCCGTCGACGCCGACGACGAAGACGTACTCGCCGCCGATCACGGGGCCCTGGCGTGAGCCAAACGTGCGGCTCCAGATGCGGGCGCCCGTGCGGGCGTCGATCGCGGTCAGGATGCCGGAGTGGCTGGCGGCGTAGACGATGCCGTCCTGCATGGTGGGCTTGCCGGCAATGTCGTTGATGACCGACAGCGGCGTGTAGCGGCCGGTCGAGGTCAGCGTGTCGGCCCAGAGACGGCGGCCGTTGGCCGGCAGATAGGCGATGAGCTCGCCCGAGGAATAGCCGACGACGAGAATGTCCTGGCTGACGGCCGGACTGGGCGAGGACAGGACGCGGGCGGATTCAGCGATGGCCTGGTCGTTCCAGATGATTTCGCCGGTATCGGTATCGATGGCGTAGAAGTCGTTGTTGGTGGAGGTGAGGTAGGCCCGCGATCCGAGAATGGCAGGCGAAGAGGACAGCGGGCTGTCGGTCGCGCGGCGCCAGATTTCCGATCCATCGGTCAGGCTGAGCGCCGTGACGTAGCCGAAGCCGGAGGCGACGATCAGCTTGTCGCCCGCGATGGCGACGCCGCCGCCGACGGAGAACTCGTCCCACTGCGGGTTCGCCGCCTTGAGGCGGTTCTCCCAGACGCGGCGCCCCGTCGCGACGTCGAAGGCGGAGACACGCTGGGCGGCGTCGATCACATAGATGCGGCCGTCCTTCACGACGGGGGCGGCAACGATGCGCTTCTGCTCGCTGGAGCCTTCTCCGACGCCGGTGCGCCAGGCTTCGCGGAATTCCGGCGCAGCGGCGACAACGCCGGGGACTTTGGAAGCGTTAAAGCCCGACTGGGTCCAGTCTGGATTGGCGAGCCCCGCAGGCAGCGTGATGGTGACAGAAGCGAGCGCCGGATCTGGCGTCATGTTCTCCTGGAACGGGTTGATCGTGATGCGCGCGGCCTTCTCTTCCTCGGAGAGAATGACCGGGCCGTTGCCGCATGCGGCGAGCAGGCCCGCAATGGGGAGAGCTAGGTAAAGGTTACGCATCACAGAGGACATCACTGGCACCTTGACTGGCGACATTACGGGGCCGGCGCGGGCGCGGGCTGCGCCGGAGCGGC
>DLHI01000019.1:0-846 GCA_002483135.1 Hyphomonadaceae bacterium UBA7672
GTGGCAGGCGCCGCAGGCGCGTCGAGATTGACTTCGCGCGGCGGCAGCGTGGAGAGGGCGTAACCGATACGGTTCTGCATCGCGCGCGGCGCGTCGAGCTTGGCGGCCAGACCCTCGAAGAGTTCGCGGGCGCGCTCGGTGTCTCCGTTGGCCAGCGCCTTCACGGCGACAAGCTCGGTAGCGAGACGCGAGATCTGGTTGTCCTTGTCGATCAGCGGCTTCAGCGTGGCTTCGAGATCGGCGAGCGAGGCGGTATCCGCCTTGAGGTAGCCGAGCTTGAGGACAGCCAGATCGCCCAGAATGCCAGTGTCTGCGGCGGCAGCGCGCTTGAGGTGGGCCTCGATCGCGACGGGATCGTCGGTGAGCTGTTTCTCGACACCGGCGAGCATGTGGCCGGCGAGCACGGCAAAGCCGGTCTTGTCGGTGGTAAGTTCCGTGAAGCGGGCGCGTGCGGTCGCAAGGTCTCCGGATTCGCCGGCCACGAAGGCCGCGTCATAGGTCTTGGCGGCGCGTGCAATTTCATCCGCACGCATGGAGCGCATGACCTCGAACACGGCGACGCCGATCACCAGCGTGGCGACCACGGCGTAAACCACCCATTGCCAACGCTTCCATGCGCTGGCGATGGTTTCCTCGCGCAGGCTCTGGTTTACTTCCTGAAAGACATCGTTCACGCGCGGGGGTGCTCCAAATGGAACGGCAACCTAGCCGGGAGCGCCTCCCCCGGCAATTCAACAAAGCCGTTGGGATTATGGCCCTTTTTTGAGGGTGTAGGTCTCTTTTTCCCCCGGGAAGGCGCGAGAGCGCACATCCGAGGCAAATCCATCCACAGCCTTGCCGATCTCG
>DLHI01000019.1:866-93934 GCA_002483135.1 Hyphomonadaceae bacterium UBA7672
AGATCGGCATAGCGGCGGACGAATTTGGGGGTCCAGTCGAACATGCCCAGAAGGTCGTCTGTGACGAGGATCTGGCCGTCGCAGGCCGCCGAAGCGCCAATTCCCACAGTCGGGCAGCGGACCTGGGCGGTGATTTCGGCGGCCAGATCTTCGGCTACGCCTTCAATGACCATGGCAAAGCAGCCTGCCTGATCGGCGGCAAGCGCTTCGGAGATGACGCGGGCGCGCTCGGCATCCGTACGTCCCTTGGCCTTGAAGCCTCCGTCGACATTCGTGGCCTGAGGGCGCAGGCCAACATGGGCCATGACCGGGATGCCGCGCTCGACGAGGTAACGGACGGTGGCGGCGGCGTATTCGCCGGCCTCGATCTTCACAGCCTGGCAGCCCGTTTCCTTCATGATCCGCGAGGCGTTCATGAAGGCCTGCTCGACGCTGGCCTCATAGGAGCCGAAGGGCATATCGACCACGACGAAGGCTTGCTTCGAGGTGCGCATAACGGCCTGGCCATGCAGGATCATCATCTCCAGCGTGACGCCGACCGTGGTGGGCAGGCCGTGGACGACCATGCCGACGCTGTCGCCGACGAGCAGGAGATCGCAGCGATCATCCAGCAGCTCGGCCATGGGTGCGGTATAGGCCGTCAGGCAGACCAGCGGCGTCGCGCCCTTGGCGGCGGCGATGTCGCGGACCGTCTTGCGGCGTGACTGGACCTGGGCGGACATGGGGAGGCGTCCTTTGGCAACTGGCCGCTGCATAGTCCCCAAGGGCGGCGGGCGCAACGAAAAGCGGCGATTGGGCGGGCGGACATGGTAAATCCGGCAGCCCGGCCTCAAGCGTGGTTCGCGTCGGACCAGCGCAACGCCTGCCCGCCTATTTCAGCAGAACGTTGGCGCCGAACAGGTCGCCGTGGAGCTGATAGACCAGCAGCAGATAAAGCGCGATGCCGATGGCGATGGACAGAAGATCGCCCAGGACGTTGGGCTGGGCGTTGGCGGCGCCCATGTCTCCGCGCCGTTTCACCATGATCCGGTCGAGGACGCCGAACACGAGAAACGAGCCAAACAGGATAAGCGAGGCGAGGTCCCAGTTCACCAGCAGGTGGGCCAACGCCCAGAGCTTCACCGCCGCCAGCATGGGGTGCTTCACGGCCTTCTTGATGAATCCGATGGGGCGCATGTAGGCGGCGACGATGAGGATCATCGCAGGCAACATCAGCGCCATGGTGATGTGGCGCCGCCAATCTGGCGGGGTATCGAAGTTGAACCAGGTCGGCTTGATGTAGGCATAGCCCCAGATCATCGCGACGAAGCCAGCGATGGTGAGCAGCGAGTAGAGGCCCATATATGGCCCGCGTCCCATGCGGACCGCGATGTCGCCTTCCCCTCGCGTGCGGAAGGCGCTGAAAAGGTGAGTTCCGAAGAAGACGATCAGGCCGCCAAAGAAGGCCGGGAAATACAAGGCTTCCATGTTCGATCCCCTTTTCCGTTCCCCTGCCCGGTGCGGACAAGAGCAAAGCTGGGGCTCGCAGGCAATCGCAAGTATTGGAGCGTTCCGTATCGTCAGGCCGCTGCTAGCGTTCCTGTGACGCCATGGCGAGCGCAAGGAAGGTCGCGCCGACGGCAAGGGCCGCAACGATTACGAAGGTCGGGTTCGACACGTCAGGAGCCGTGCTCGTCTGCAGCGCGTTGGAGATGCCGGGCCACCAGCCTGTCAGCTTGGGGATATGAGGCGCCATCTCCATGATACCCGCCGCCGCAGCCCCGAAGCCGGCCATGCCGGCGCCGTAGATGATCGTGCGGCGGAAACCGACGCCCGAATGGGTCTTCTCGACGACACGCGCGGTGAAGCCATTGTCCCGGATCGCCGATTCTTCCGCGGCGAACATCCGCTCAAGCCCGTCGTCGCCGGGCTCTTCGGACCACTCGGGAGGTTGGTTGGACATGCCGGACTCCTCGAACATCACTCTCTCACGCGGACTGATAGGCGACCAGCGCCTTCTGTAGTTTGGCCCTGCCCCGCAAGACCCAGGACTTCACCGAACCCAACGGCGCCGCCATCGCATCCGCCGCTTCGGCGTGGCTGAGGCCGGAGCCTATGCAGAGGGCGACCGCCGCCCGCTCGTGCTCATCCAGGCTTGCCATTGCGCGCATGATATCGAGCCTTTCGCCGGTCTCGCCGGCCGCACCGGGCTGGTCGTCCTCTTCTGCATTGAAGGTCTGACTTTTTCGGGTGGCGAGGAATTCGCGATAGGCGATGGCGCAGACCCAGCCGCGAAACGATCCGCCCTGCCATGTAGAACGCCGACGCCACGCCGAGAGGAAGGCCGCCTGTGCAATATCATCACCGTCGGTGGCGGAGCGGGCAAGCCGGCGCGCGAGGGCGCGTATTGACGCCTGATGGCGGGCGACCAGCTGGCCAAAGGCCTTCCGGTCGCCCGCCATCGCGGCATGCGTCAGGTCCTGATCGTCAGGGAGGGGACCGGACACCTGTATCAGCGCCGCTTCGACTCGTTGGCGAAGAAGTGGAGACCGAGGAAGGCGATGCCGATGAAGAGCGGGAAAGTGGCCACACCGTACATGCCGCGCATGACTTCCTGCCGGCCGTCTTCCCAGCCTTCTCCGACGCCCATGATGGTCGCGAAGGCCGCGAAGCCAGCCGCGATCGAGACGAAGACAATGCCGCGGCGCAGGTCGGCGATGGGACTGGAAACCCGCGCCATGGATTCGAGCGCTTCCGGCGTCAGCGGCTGGCCCTTCTCGATAGCGAGACGAAGGGTCTGAAAGGCTTCCGCGCGCTTCTTCGCGCCAAAGTGCTGCACCAGCCAGACGATCAGCACGACCATCGCAAAGAACGTCAGCGGAATGAAGATTTCAGGGTTCATGGGCCTTTGGCCTCCTTTTGACGGGCCGCGCGGCCCTGTTGGAGGTTAGAGGACAGAAACAGCCAAAACGGATGCGGCCCCCGGAAAGAAATCTCCGGGGGCCGCAATCAACTCAATCGTACGCTGGGGAAGCCTAGGCGCGGCGACGTTCGCGGCCACGCTCGAGGCTCGCGATATAGCGGCGGTGTTCCTCGAAGGGGTCCACTGCGCGCTCTTCGCGGGGGCCGCCCGGCTTGGAGACGGCGCGCGTCTCTTTCTTGGCCTTGGCGGCTTCCTTGATTTCCTTCTTGCGGGCTTTCCGCTCGGCCCGCTTCTGGGCGTCGACCGAGAGCTCGGCATCGATGCGCGCCTGCTCCGCGGCGGCGAGCGCCTCAAGTCGGGCCTTTTCGGCGGCGGCGGCGGCTTCCTCGCGGATGCGCTGACGCTCCAGCTTTTCCGCCTCACGCTCGGCGCGGATGGCTTCCGCGCGCGCGCGACGCTCCGCCTCGTGGTCGATCGGCGTCTCGGCCTGGACCATGGGCTTGGGTTTGAATTTTTCGAGAAGGGCTTTCCGGGCGGCAACCGATGCGGCTTGCCGTTCAGAGAATGTCGAGTTCTTGGGTTGCATTCAGGCTTTCGGAATCAACGCTAAGTCGTTGGGTTCTGGATGTGCCGGGTACATAGAGTGGGAAGGAGGTTTCGTCTATAGCCTGCGGCATTAAGCAGGCGTCATTCGCACAAACTTCATTGGGGAGCACGGGGCCCGCGAGCTGCGCCGCCCGCCCTGACCGCGACATTCTGTCATGCCGGGGAGCGGCCGCCTGCGTGACCGAAGCCGCAAACCGCCAAATCGGCCTTCCAGGCCGATGGGTGCGCGGGCCGATGGGTGCGCGGACGGCCGACTAGTCGATGTTGTTGACGAAGGCCTTGTGCATCTCGGGCTGGGACATGAACGTCATGCAGCCCGGGTGGGTGTTGGCCCACAGATCCAGCCAGGTGAGGCCGATGCCCATCCGCTGGATGTAGCGGTTGCGCTCCTGTCCGCCCTTGATGCCTTCCCAGATGATGTCGTTCTCGGACTTGCCGGCGTAGACGCCTTCGGGCGTGGAGTAGACGTGGACGCCGTAGAGCGCGCCCGGCTCGACACGCCGGAAGAAGCCGCCGAGGAAGGCCGTGCTGCAGGCCGAGCCACAGCCATCGCCCTGGCGCACGCGCGTCGTGAGCTGACGCTCGCGCAAAATATTGCCCATGAGAACGCCCTGATAGGCGCTGCCGCCCGGAGAGTTGAGCCAGACTTCTTCCACTGGAGCGTACTGGTCGAGCGCAGCTTCGAGCTTGGCGGCCGTGTTCTGGCCGATGCCGCCGTTGGCGATCAGCATCGTCCGGCCGTTCACGGAGACCGGCGTGAACGTCATCTCTTCGGGGGCGTTCACCATCGTGTCGTAAGCGTCGTAGATCCAGGCCGGCATGCGCGACTGTGCCAGACGCCTTTCCTCGTACTGGGCGGGCGTCTCGTGGGGCAGGCGTTCACGCGCGCAGACCAGGGCGCCCAAATCCATTTCAGTCTGATTGCCGCTCTGCGCGTTTGCGGGCGTGGAGAAGAGCGTCAGCAGTCCAACCACGATCAGGCTTCCAAGACGCTTCATGTCAGTCACCTGTTCCCTTTCCCAGTCCTCGCTCAAGGTCAAACCTGGCGGCGGGAGACATGCGATCCGGCCGCCAGGTCAAACTCATCGACATCAAGCTCAACCCCACAGGGTTGAGTCGATCCTTCTACGCCATCTGCCACTGCGCGCCGGGAGCAGAGCGACAGAACTGAACGTCCTGCTGTTCCTCCTGACCGTTGGCGACGACGAGTTGACGAACCGTGCGGCACTCGCCGCCGCCGCCGTCACCGGAGACCTGCAGGAGCGTGGTGCGGCCGGAGACCGTGTTGGGATTGTCGGCGCTCTGCCAGCCAACGCTCGGCGCGACCGCAGCGGCCTGCTGCGAGTAGGCGGCGCTGGCGCTGCGCAGTGGCGAGCTGGCCGGAATTTCCGAGTTGAGGACCTGTTGCGTCGACTGCGCCACCCGCTCACGCTCGGCCTCGTCGAGGCCGCGGCCGAAGTTGGCGCCGAGCCATCCACCGGCAGCCGCGCCGGCGAGCACCGCGGCGGCAAGCACCGCGCCATTGTCGTCACCAACGACCGCATAGGCGAGGCCTGCGCCGGCGACAGCGCCAAGCAAACCCATCGTCTCTTCCATGTTCTCGCACGCCGACACCGCCAGCGTTCCGGCCATCGCCACGGCGATCGCAGCTTTAGACGTTTTCATGACTTAAACCCCCGAGATTGATCCTTAATCTATGCTGCGAGTGCGTTCGCCGGTCAACGGTTGACCTTCGGCGAAACTGTCGGAATATTTCGCGACAGAGCAGGATTCTGAGCAAAAATGCGCCGAACATTCAGCGCGCGTTCAGGCAGGGCACGTATCGCTCTAGTTCGGAGGCAGAACCAATCAGCTTCCATGTCGCCTTTGCGAGGGCGGAGGGACCGCCCGTAGTCTAGCCGAACAACTCTTCATAGACGGAGTCGCGGAAGCCCAGCGTGAAGTCGCCATCGTGATCGAGCAACGGACGCTTTACGAGCGTAGGATGGGCGAGCAGCAGCGTGATCGCCTTCTTCGAGTCGACGCCCGACTTTTCGGTATCGGGCAATTCGCGCCAGGTTGTGCTGGCCTTGTTGAGCACTTTTTCCCACCCCAGCCGCTTCACCCAGGTCTCCACCAGCGCCTTCGTCAGGCCATCCTCGCGCACGTCGTGGAAGACGTAGGCGATGGCGCGCGCGTCCAGCCACTTTCGGGCAGCGCGAGTCGTGTCACAGGTCTTCAGACCGTAGAGCGTCCACATCGGGTTCAACCTGCCGGGCAATAGCCGCGCGCGATGATTTCCTGGTAGCCGCGCAGGGCGGCAGACATTTGAGAGGAAATGCGATCGTCAATGGCGAGATAGCGGGCGACGATGACGGGATCGCGGTCGAAGCGCGCACCCCACATGGTGGTCTCCAGATCATCCGGGCGCGCGAGCCGGGATTGCGCCAGCAGGAAGACATCCGCTTCACATGTCTGCATCGCCCATTCGGTGGCGTATTGCGCGTAGTCGTAGCCGTCGATGGTGCGCGGCTCGCCAAGTTCGGTCATCAGTTCGGCAATGAGGCGTGCATACTCCTCGTCTGGCGCGAGGCCGAGCGCGGCGCGCAGGGTGGCGGGCCGCGCGAGGCTGAACAGGTCCTCCCCTGCCCTTGCCTTCGCCAGGAACTCCTCTCGCGTGTATGTACCGAGGGCGCGGGCGGCCTGGGTCTGCGCGAACGTGCCGCCGACCATGCCGAGAAGGCCTCGGTCAGAAGCGCCGAGCGCAGCAGCGGGATTGTTCGCAAGAGCGCGCAGGCGAGCCGTGCGGCCGGTGGGCGCGGGCTGACGAGCGTCGAAGGCGGCGAGCATGGCGGCGCGCGCTTCGGGATGGGCGCGAACAGCAATGGCGAGGACGAACTCGGCGATGGCGTCGTTGCGGGGGTCGGCCCAGCCGTCGACATAGCTGCGGAACAACTGCGCCCCCGGCGCGCCGGACGCGGTCATCTCCGGCGCAAGCCGCGCGAGGGCGCGAAGATACTTCCAGCCGTCGGCGCGATAGCGGGCCTGCAGTTCGGGCGGAAAGGCGTTGACATCGCCAGCGCGCGCCGCAGCCGCGGCCAGCCAGTCAATGTCGGCCTGCTCCCACCAGCCGTTGTCGTTGGCCAGCCGATCGGCCCAGCCCTTGAAGGTGGCCGGAGCCGGGTCGTGGAAGGCGATCACCTCCAGCGCGTGCGTGTGGAGATTGAGCGTTGTGACAGAATCGTCAGGGCCGTGCGGCAGGAGATCCGCCACCTTTCGCGCTTTTGCTATCTCACCGACTTCCGCAAGCCCCTGAGCGATGGCGCTGAGCTGGTACCAGTCGAAGCTGAGGCCCGAAATTGCCTTGTCCCCATAGGCGATGATTGTGGCGCGGTCCCCCTTGGTGCGAGCGACCGCAATGTAGGACGAATCGAGTGCGCTGGCGTTCCGCCATTCGGTGCGCTGCATGTAGAGATCGATCAGCGCCTGATCTTCCGTGAGCAGGGCGGCATCGATGAACGCGCGTTTGGTTTCGGCCTGATAGTCACGCCCCACCTTTGGCATCTGGTCCCACATCAGGTCGAGCACGCAGGCGTGCGTCGGCGCGGCCTCGCAGGCATCGAACTTGGCATCGTCCTGCGCGAAGACGGGCGCGGCGGCGAACGCGACGACGCATGAAACCAGGCCAAGCGCCCGCAGGTGTCGCATCGAAAATCCCTCCCGTCCCTGTTTGGCCGGAAAACTAAGGACCGTCGGGCGCGGGGGCAATCGTTGATCTACAGATGGAACCCGACACGGACGCAAGAGGCCGCGCCGCCCGATTGCGCAAATGCCCGGACCGGCGCAAGCTGGCGATATCAAGGGAGAATGACCCATGATCACCAGGCTTCAATATGCCGTCGCCGCCATGGCCCTTCTGGGAACGGCGGCATGCGCTTCCCCCTCAGGTAGCGATGCAGGCAGTGCGGCGACAGCAGGCGCTCCGGCCTGCATCAACCCGACACGCATCCAGAAACAGGAAATCCTGAGCGACACCCAGATCCGCTTCGAGATGGACAATGGGGATGTGTGGGTCAACACGCTGAAGCGGGAATGCAACGGCCTTAAATTCGAGGGCGGGTTCAGCTGGGATGTGCGCGGCACGGAGGTGTGCGCCAACCAGCAGATGATCACCGTGCTGAATGCGGGCAACACCTGCATGCTGGGAACGTTCGCAAAGGCGGCAGCGCCGGCCTAAGCCTCCTCGTCGTCACGATACTTCGGCTGGGCGAGGAGGAATTCCTCGACCTCCTCGAGCGTCGCCGAGAACTCATAGCCCTTGTTGCCGAAGACGATCTTGCGGGAGTCTTCCTCACGCAGCATGTAGCCGCCGTGTTCCTTCACCTTGCCGAAGGGCTTGGCGCACTTCATCAGCAGTACGCCATAGCGATAGCCCAGGCGCTTCACCCGGCGCTCCAGCGATGTGATCTCGTGCTTGCCTTGACCCATTCAGGGCGCCCCTACTCCCACTCGATCGTGCCGGGCGGCTTGCTCGTCACGTCGTACACCACGCGGGAGACGCCCTTCACTTCGTTGATGATGCGCGTGGCGGTGCGGCCGAGGAAGTTCATGTCGAAGGGGTAGAAGTCGGCAGTCATGCCGTCGGTGGAGGTGACGGCGCGCAGGGCGAGGACGGACTCGTAAGTGCGCGCGTCGCCCATGACGCCGACGGAGCGGACGGGGAGCAGGACGGCGAAGGCCTGCCAGATTTTGTCGTAGAGGCCTGCCTTGCGGATCTCGTCGAGATAGATGGCGTCGGCCTTCTGGAGGATGGCAACGCGTTCCGGCGTGATCTCGCCGGGGATGCGGATGGCGAGGCCGGGGCCGGGGAACGGATGGCGGCCCACAAGGGTTTCGGGCATGCCGAGTTCGCGGCCGAGCGCCCTCACCTCGTCCTTGAACAGTTCGCGCAGCGGCTCGACGAGCTTGAGGTTCATCTTCTCCGGCAGGCCGCCGACATTGTGGTGGGACTTGATCGTCACCGAGGGGCCGCCATCGAAGGAGACGCTTTCGATCACATCGGGATAGAGCGTGCCCTGCGCGAGGAATTGCGCACCCTGCACTTTTTTCGCTTCGGCTTCGAAGATGTCGATGAACGTCTTGCCGATGAATTTGCGCTTGGTCTCGGGATCGGAAACGCCAGCAAGGCCGCCAAGGAAGGTCTCGCCCGCATCAACATGCACGAGCGGGATGTTGTAGTGGCCGCGGAAGAGTTTCACGACCTCCTCAGCCTCGTTGGCGCGCATCAGGCCGGTGTCGACGAAGACGCAGGTGAGCTGGTCGCCGATGGCTTCGTGGATGAGCACGGCCGCGACAGATGAATCGACGCCGCCGGAAAGGCCGCAGATCACCCTGCCCTTGCCGACCTGCGCCTTGATCTTGGCGACCTGTTCGGCGCGCAGCGCGGCCATGCTCCAATCGCCCTTCATGCCGGCGATCTTCTTCACGAAGTTCGAGAGCAGCTTCCCGCCATCAGGCGTGTGGACCACTTCGGGGTGGAACATGGTGGTGTAGATGCGGCGCGCTTCGTTCTCCGCGATGGCGAAGGGTGCGTTCTCGGACGTGCCGACGACCTTGAAGCCATCGGGCAGCTGCGTGACGCGATCGCCGTGGCTCATCCAGACGGGATAGCGTTTGCCCACTTCCCAGAAGCCTTCGAACAGTGGGGAGGCTTCCTTGATCTCGACATCGGCGCGGCCGAACTCCGCCGCGTGGCCGCCCTCGACAACGCCGCCCTGCTGGACAGCCATCGTCTGCTGGCCATAGCAGATGGCGAGGATTGGGACGTTGAGATCGAACGCGATCTGCGGCGCACGGGGAGACTTCTCCCGCGTGACGCTGTCGGGGCCGCCGGAGAAGATGATGGCCTTGGGATTGAACCCGGCTTTGATCACCGCTTCGGCCCGGTTGTAGGGGTGGACCTCGCAGTAGACGCCCATTTCCCGGAGGCGCCGGGCGATCAGCTGGGTCACCTGACTGCCGAAATCTATAATCAGCGCACGCTCGTGCGCGTTGGAATCGTAGCTGGGGATCGGGGGGGTGTTGCTCGCCATGGCGGAAATAGAAGGGGTTCGGGCCGGGCGTCAACCGGAAAGCTGGGGCAGCAGGATCAGACTTCCAGGTGATACGGCGTGCCTGCCTCGAACAGTTTGCGGATGGCCTTGCCGGTGACCGAGGTCTTCAGCTGGTAGTGCGGCGGATCGGGCAGCGTCTTCCAGATGCCGCCCCATTCCAGGATGGGGCCGAGCGTGGGGCTGTCTTTCACCAACTGGCCAATCGCCGCGTAAGCCGGTCCATCCTGCGGCTTGTCGCCATTCATGTAGCGGCCGCCATTCTCGAAGATGCCGATGTCCCAGGCGACACCGAAATTGTGGTTGCTCTCGCCGCCCTTGGCGTTGGTGACCTTCTTCTCGCTGGAGAACAGCCCACGGCCCTTGGCGTAGAGCGCGTCCTGTTCGGCATAGGTGCGCGTGCCGGATATGATCTTGATCACGTGAGGGCCGCCCGCGACCGCCGCCATGAACTGGCGTGCGGCGGCCTGCGCCTTGATGTGGAGCGTGCGGATGTTGTCTTCGGTGCGCACATCGAACTCACCGTACTGCCGGATAAGGGCGGCGGCGTCGGCCTGGAACGCATTCTCTGCGGCTTCGGTCTTCGGGCCCCAGTCGCTGTCGAGCTTGCCCTGATAGTAGCCGCAACACTTCAGGAGGCGCTGGCGAAACAGAATCTCGGCCTTGTCGAACGGCTTGCTCATTCAGTCCCCCGTCAGCGCATCGGCGCGGAGCGACTAAACAGCCGGCGCTACGGGTTGGCAAGCGTGACGCATAATGGAGGAAAATCAGCCAGCGCGGCGCATGACAGCCATATAAAATCCATCCGTACCCGCTGTGCGCGGCGTAAGACGCACCGAGCCATCGGGGCGGCGGCATTTGCGGACGAGCTTCGCGCCGGCTTCGGTGAGCTGGCCCGAACGGATCGCGGCTTCGGCGGCGTCATCCGCGATGAAGTCGGGACGATCAGCGAGGAAGCTCGCGACCTGATCTTCGTTCTCTTCCACAAGGAAGGAGCAGGTGACGTAGACGAGACGGCCGCCGGGCTTCACATAGTTGCAGGCCATGCGCAGGATCATGGCCTGATCCTCGATACGCTTCTGCAACGCGTTGGGCTGCACGCGCCATTTCGCATCGGGCTTGCGGCGCCATGTGCCGACGCCGGTGCACGGCGCGTCGATCATGACCAGGTCCATCTTGAGATCGAGATCGTCGAGCGATGCGTTTTCCTTCGGATGGCGCAGCTGCACGTTGCGGATGCCTGCGCGCTCAATGCGCGGGATCAGGGCCGAGAGGCGGCGGCCGTCGATGTCGTGGCTGAAGATCTGGCCCTTGTTCTGCATCATGGCGGCCATGGCGATGGTCTTGCCGCCGCCGCCGGCGCAGTAGTCGAGCACCTGTTCTCCGGGCGAGGCGCAAGAGGCTGCGGCTGCGATCTGGCTGCCCATGTCCTGCACTTCGACCCAGCCTTTTGAATAGGCGGGGATGGCTTCGACGCTCTCGCCACGTTCGACGCTGTCAGCGGCCGGGATGCGATAGCCGTTGACCAGTTCAGGCATCTGCTTTGCCTTGACGCCCTCGAGCGCACGGCCGGCCTTTTCCGGATCGGACTTCAGCGTGTTGACGCGCAGGTCGACGGGCGCGCGCGTGGCCATCGCCATGCCCTCGGGCACTGCATCTGGCCCGAAGGCGCGCAGCATATGCGGCGTCAGCCATTCCGGGAAATCGCCCTGCACGTGCGGCGGGGCGACCGGGTTGGGCGCCATCAGCAGGTTCTCGCGTTCCTTGCCCTGCAGCGGGGGCGGCGCGTGTTCATCCTTCAGCGCTTCCTCGATCTTGCGGACATCCCAGCCCCACGCGTGCTTCAATGCGCCGAGGGCGAGGATGCGTGGGCCGGTGGCTTCCATCGCGAACTCGATGGAGTTCTTGCGGCGCAGCGCATCGACCACGAGACCGGAAATCCATGCACGATCACGCGCGCCAGCGAAGCGGGATTTCTTGCCCCAGTCGCGCACGGCTTCCTTCACCGGCGTGCGGCGTTCGAGCACGTCGCGCAGGACTTCGATGGCCGCCTGGATCTTTCCGCCGTCACGCATCCTTTATCCACTCCACGCCCTTGGCGGACGTACTCAGCACATGGTCCCGGCGGGTTTCTTTCCAGTCGGGCCCGTCAGTCTCGAACTCGATAATGTGGTAGTCCCGACCGCACGTTGCCGAGCTTTCGCAAGGCGCTGCGTTCGGCGGAACGCCATACGGCAGCGCCGCCAGACGCTGCAGTTCGGACAGCGCCATGTCTCGCGACGCAAATTCGCCCATCCATTCGGCGTGAATCTCGTCCTCGATGACGAACACGCTCACGGATGCGGCCCCGCTCCGCCATGACGATGCGCAAGCGCGCGGCCGATGGCGCGGACGTCCTGCAGGATGGCATAGTCGCCGACGATGATGGCGTCGCCCGGCGCGCGGTCTTTGTCCATCACCAGCATGGGGCAGCCCTGCCAGTCCGGGCCGACGAGATCGATGATCTGCTGGCGCGGGCGCGGATAAGCGATGCGGCGCACGTCGATGCGGTCTTTCCAGTGCGGATTGCCGATCAGCGCGCCTTCGAGGGTTGCGCAGTCGTTGCAGTACCATTCGAAGCCGCCATCCTGGAAAGGCGCGGCGAGGATGAACAGGGTGTCTTTCATGGGGGCGTCTTAGCTGGACAGGCGAAAGGGCGCCAGAGCATCGTCAGCTCACCTCCCCTTGAAAAGGGGAGGTCCGGTTTCGCGAAGCGAAATCGGGGTGGGGATCACTTTGCACGGCGAGGGTAAGCCCATATCGTGCTCCTGGTTGGGGAGGCGACCATGGCGGGCAAGTCGCGGTTCAGTCGCACAGAAGAAATCACGCTGCGCGCGCAGGATCTTCGGAGCGACGTTTCGCAGACGGAGGCGAAACTCTGGCCGCGTCTATGCAAATCGCGCATGGGCGCGCCCTTCCGCAAGCAACACCCCATCGGCCCCTACTTCGCGGACTATTGCTGCGTCCCGTTGAAGCTTGTGATCGAGGTGGATGGGCCGCTGCATTCCAAGGCAGAGGATGACGTGCGCGATCGCGTCATGGAACGCCATGGCTATTACGTTCTCCACTTCTCGGTTGAAGACATGGACAAGCGGTTTCGGAGCGTGGTCGACACGATCCATGAGCAGGTTCAGGTGCGCCTGCTCGAAAAGGAAGCTCGCGGGACGAAGTGATCCCCACCCGGACTTCGCTTCGCGACAGTCCGACCTCCCCTTTTCAAGGGGAGGTATTCTTTCGATCACCCCTGCTGGAACGAGTAGTTCGGCGCTTCGCGGGTCATCTTCACGTCGTGGACGTGGCTTTCGCGGAGGCCCGCGCCGGTGATCTGGATGAACTGCGCCTTGGCGTGGAGCTCGTCGACCGTCTTCGCGCCGACATAACCCATCGCGGCGCGCAGGCCGCCGGCCATCTGGTGAAGGATGGGGCCGACTGGGCCCTTGAAGGGGACCTGACCTTCGATGCCTTCGGGAACCAGCTTCTGCTGCTGCACGTCCTTCTGGAAGTAGCGGTCGGCCGAGCCGCGGCCCATAGCGCCGAGCGAGCCCATGCCGCGATAGTCCTTGTAGGGACGGCCTTCGTAGAGGAACACCTCGCCGGGCGCCTCTTCCGTGCCCGCGAGCATCGAGCCCATCATGGCGCAGGACGCGCCAGCGGCGAGCGCCTTGGCGAAGTCGCCCGAGAACTTGATGCCGCCATCGGCGATGACGGGCGTGCGGGTGGATTCGGCGGCCTTCGCGCAATCGGCAATGGCGGTGAGTTGCGGCACGCCGACGCCCGCCACAATGCGCGTGGTGCAGATGGAGCCCGGGCCGATGCCGACTTTCACGGCGTCTGCGCCTGAATCGATCAGCGCCTTGCAGCCATCGCCCGTGGCGACGTTGCCGGCGATGACTTGCACGCGGTTCGAAATCTTCTTCACACGCTCGACGGCCATGAGCACGGCTTTGGAATGGCCGTGGGCGGTGTCGATGACGAGAGCATCGACGCCAGCATCGATCAGGGCTTGGCTACGCTCGAAGCCTGCGTCGCCCACCGTGGAGGCGGCGGCGACGCGCAGGCGGCCCTGCTCATCCTTGCAGGCGTTGGGGTTGGCCTGGCTCTTTTCCATGTCCTTGACGGTGAGCAGGCCGACGCAGCGCCCCTGTTCGTCGATGACGATCAGGCGTTCGATGCGGTGCTTGTGCAGCAGCTTGCGCGCTTCGGCCTGATCCACGCCCTGGCGGATTGTGACGACCTTTTTGGTCATCAGTTCCGAGACGGGCATGTTGTCATCTTCCGCGAAGCGCACGTCGCGGTTGGTGATGATGCCGAGGAGTTTCTGCGGCACGCCCTCGGGGCCGGGCTCGACCACGGGGATGCCGGAAACGCGCAGGCGTTCCTTGAGGACCTTCAGCTGGCGGAGCGTGACGTCTGGCGTGACCGTGACCGGATTCACCACCATGCCGCTTTCGAAGCGCTTCACGCGGCGGACCTGCTCGGCCTGCTCCTCGATGGACAGATTTCGGTGGATGACGCCGATACCGCCGAACTGGGCCATGGCGATGGCGAGGCCCGCCTCGGTGACTGTATCCATCGCGGCCGAGATGATCGGCACGTTGATGGCGATCTCCCTGGAGAAGCGCGAACGGATATCGACCTCGCCCGGGATGACTTCGGACGGGCCGGGTTCAAGCAGCACGTCGTCGAACGTGATGGCCTGGCGGATGCGGATTGAGGGGAGGTGCTGTTCCATAGACCCGTCTAGCGATTCTGTTCGGGCTTGGGAAGTGGGATCGCAACGGACTTGCGGGAGGAGCGGCAACGCGTCACCACTGGCGGGCCAAGACCCCTGTAGCCTCTGGATTTTCCGGAATGCACCCCGGCGACCATGCAGCCATATTCGACCTCGACGGGGTGCTCACCTCGACCTCGGCGCGGCATGAGCAGAGCTGGGCGGAGGCGGCGGCGCGGTTTGGCCTGCCCGTAAGCGAGGCGGCCCTGAAGGCGACGCGGAGCGTGCCGCGGGCGTCCTCCCTCGCGGCTCTTCTCGCCCATGCCGGAATGACGATGGACGAGGCCCAGCGCAACGCTGTGATGGCGTTCAAGGATCGACGGTATCAGGAGCTGATCGCGGGGCTGGGGCCGATGGATGCGTTCCCCGGCGCGCGAGAGGCGCTGGAGACGTGCCGGCGGCTGGGCCTTAGGACGGCGGTTGCGTCAGCCAGCCTGAACGCACGGCAGGTTCTGGAGCGGCTGGAACTGATCCAGCTTGTGGAGTTCGTCGCCGATCCGCGCGACGCCGCGCCCAAGCCGAGCGCGGAAATCTATGGCCGGTGCTGCGCAGCGCTCGGGGTCTTTCCGCAGAGCGCGATCTGCATCGAGGACGGCGCGCCGATGATCGCGAACCTGCGGGCCGAGGGGATGTATACGGTTGGTGTGGGTGTTGAGCCGCTGGGGGCGGACGAGCAGGTGGCGGGGATTGCGGATTGGGATGTCGCGCGGTCGCTCGAAAAACTGAGCGCGAGATAGCGAGCTAATCCAAGGTGTCATTCCCGGCCTTGTGCCGAGAATCTCGGTTGGAGCCGGCGCCAGATTGCGAACATCCTATCGCGGTGAGAACCGGGGTTCTCGAGATTCGCCTTGGACTTACCCGAGAATGACTCCCTCAAGACCTAGCCTTTGAACTTCCGCGCGATCACGAACGTCTCGGGACTTTCGGCGCGACTGGAGGGGGGCTTCCAGTGGCGGACGTCTTCGAAGTTCGCCTTCAACAGGTCGAGCA
Source organism: Hyphomonadaceae bacterium UBA7672 (assembly GCA_002483135.1). Taxonomy (GTDB): domain Bacteria; phylum Pseudomonadota; class Alphaproteobacteria; order Caulobacterales; family Hyphomonadaceae; genus UBA7672. The sequence goes on from DLHI01000019.1 coordinate 16,264, forward strand.
ATGACTTCTGCGCTCCGCCCTGAAAGACCTTGGTGACGAAGTTTCCGCCCTTGGCGAGGTTTGCGATGGCAAACTCGGCGGCGATTTCTGCGAGGCCCACGGTGCGGACGTGGTCGGTGGATTTGTGGCCGACGGTGTTGGCCGCCATGTCCGAGAGGACCAGCGTGGGCTTCTCGCCGAGCGCGGCCATCAGCTTGTCCGTCATGCCCGGTTCGGCGATGTCGGCCTGGAAGATGGTGACGTCGGCCATCACGTCGATGGGGAGCAGGTCGATGCCGACGACTTTCGATGCGCCCTTCTCGACCACCACCTGCAGCCAGCCGCCGGGCGCAGAGCCAAGATCAACCACGCGGGCGCCACGCTTGAGGATTTTGAACTTCTCGTCGATCTCTTTCAGCTTGAAGGCCGCGCGGGCGCGATAGCCCTCTTCCTGCGCGCGCATCACGTAGGGATCGCGCAGCTGGCGGTCGACCCATTCGCGTGAGGACTTGGAGAGCGTTTTCTTGCGCACCTTCTCCTTCTTCGCCATCAGGCGACCGCCGGACGGTCCGCGCGCATCGACGGGCGCCTTCCAGCGACGCCGGCCCTTGTCGTCTTCTTCAACGCTCACGATGCGGTCTCCTGACCAGTGGCGGCAGGACGCTGACGCGGGCGGTTACGGCGGCGCTGCTGGCTGCGGCCAGGGGCGCCGCCAGTGCTGTGCATAAGGGACAGGATGATGCCTTCGCGGAGGCCGCGATCGCCGACGCGCAGGCGCGTGGCCGGCCACGTTTCCCAGATTGCCGCCAGAATCGCGATGCCGGGAACCATCAGGTCGGACCGGCCGCCGACGAGGCAGGGCTCCTGCGCACGCTGTTCGGCGGTGGCGTTCACGAGGCGGTTCATGGTGGCCTCCGCGCCTTCGCGATCCATCCAGGTGCCGTCCACGGACGATCGGATGTAGCGCGGCAGGTTCATATGAACGCCGGCGAGGCTGGTGACCGTGCCGGAGTTACCGATCAGCTGGCCCCGCCCGGCGCGGAACAGCGGGCCGAAACGCGTCGCCGCATCGTTGGCCAGAAGCAGGCTCCGGACATGATCCAGCATGGGCTGATACTGGGCCGTGCCGGCGCCGGGGAACATGTCGGCCAGCGTCACGACACCCACCGGAAATGACGCCCAACCGAGAATGGGAGGACGTGCGGCGCAACCGCGGACACCACGCTCGGCAGCCGCCCTCGCGTCAATCCAGCACAGCTCGGTCGATCCGCCGCCAATGTCGATCACCAGAGCGAAATCGTGCGCCGGGTCGACGAGGTCCAGCGACCCCAGCAGGGCGAACTTGGCCTCCTCCTTGGGGGAGATCAGCTCCATCTTCAGGCCAACCTTGCGGCTGACCTCGTTGAGGAAGGCACGCCCGTTGGAGGCCGCGCGGCAGGCCTGCGTCGCGATATAACGGCCGCGCACGGGCCTGTGCTTCTTCACCTTGTCGGAACAGCGGCGCAGCGCTTCGATGGCGCGGCCCATGGCCTTCTCCGAAAGGACGCCGGACCCTGCGAGACCTTCCCCTAGGGTCACGATCTGCGAGAAGGAATCGACAACGCGCAGCCCGCCCGACGCCGAGCGCTCGGCAATCAGCAGCCTGCAGTTGTTCGTGCCCAGGTCCAGCGCCGCATAGAGGTTCGACGCGCCGCCGGACCGTCCTTGAGGCTTACCGCGCCTCGGACGGGATGGCTTCGCCATGTGTAGCGATCCGTGATCTTGTTGCGACAGCCATAGCCGGTTCTGCAGGCATTGGCACGCGCCAAACCGTATTTACTGTCATGCAAGGTTGCGGCGCCCATTCTGATCGGCGTAACTGAGCCCGGCTCTGGCGGGGCTTCCGGCTGATCGGCGCGGGCGCGTTTGCCATGGTTTTTGGGGCTGAGCCGCAAGTATTTGGGATCTGGGCAGAGTTGGGCCAGGGGCGCCGTCTATGTTGGAACTGAACAAGGCCGCAAAGTTCGCTATCGGCCAGCAGGTTCGCCACCGCTTGTTCCCGTTCAGGGGAATCATCTTCGACGTGGACCCCAAGTTCGCGAATACGCAGGAATGGTGGGACGCCATCCCGGAGGACATCCGGCCGACCAAGGACCAGCCCTTCTATCATCTGCTCGCCGAGAATGAGTCGACGTACTACGTGGCCTATGTCTCGGAACAGAACCTGTTGCCGGACACAGCGCCCGAACCCGTGAACCATCCGCAGATACCGGAAATGTTCGAGATCGACGATCACGGCATGTACAGGAAGCGCGCAGTGATGGCGCACTAGCGCCAACGTGACGAATCCCCCGGCGCGCCCTACATTCAGGGCATGAGCAGCCACATCACCCTTCGCGACGATGACTACGTCATCGACCAGAACTGGGCGGGCTATACGGCGGACGAGCATGCCGTATGGGATTTCCTGTACCGGCGGCAGGTAGAGATTCTGAAGAATCGCGCGGACCCGGCCATGTTGCGCGGGCTTGAGGCGTTGAACCTCAATCGTGGCGGCATTCCCGATTTCAGCGTGATCAATGTCGAGCTGAAGGCGCGGACGGGTTTCGAGGTGGTGGCCGTGCCGGGGCTGGTGCCGGACGAGGTGTTCTTCAGCCACCTCGCCAATCGCCGCTTCCCCGCCGGACAGTTCATCCGCACGCGGGCGCAGCTCGACTACCTGCAGGAGCCGGACATCTTCCACGATGTGTTCGGGCATGTGCCGCTGCTGACCGATCCGGTGTTCGCGGATTACATGGAGGCGTACGGCAAGGGCGGGCTGCGCGCGATCAGGTTCGGGCGGCTCAAGAACCTTGCGGCGCTCTACTGGTACACGGTGGAGTTCGGACTGATCGAGACGCCCAAGGGGCTGCGCATCTATGGCGCGGGGATTTCATCCTCCAAGGACGAGTCGATCTTCGCGCTGGACGATCCCTCGCCCAACCGCATCCGCTTCGATCTCGAACGCGTCATGCGCACGCGCTACCGCATCGACGATTTCCAGCAGACCTATTTCGTCATCCGCTCCTACGACGACCTGTTCCGCGCAACCGTGGATACGGATTTCGCTCCGCTCTATGGGCGGCTGGGCGATGGCGTCGGGTATGGGGCGGAGGATGTGCTGGCGACGGACGAAGTTATCACGCGCGGCACGCAGGCTTATGCGCGGGGGAAGCTGGCGGGCACGGCCTAGCCACGGGGGCAGCTGTCATCCCGGCCGAAGTGCGAAGCACGGAGAGCCGGGACCCACTCAACCATCCCGACACCGTCAAAATGGGTCCCGGGTCTCGCTGCGCTCGCCCGGGATGACAAACTGTGAGTAATCGCAGCCTTTCCGGGTTCTTTGATCCACCCCGCTGACTCACGCGTAGACACCTGAAATAACCCCAGTCTGCGAGTTGTCTTGGCTGAGCGCCCCGTCATTTTCTGGTTTCGCGATGACCTGCGCCTCGCGGACAATCCGGGGCTGGCGGCGGCTCATGCGACGGGCAAGCCGCTCGTCAGCGTCTTTATCCTCGACGAGGAAAGCCGCGAGGCACGGCCGATGGGCGGGGCCAGCAAGTGGTGGCTGGACAAGTCGCTGCGCGCCCTGTCGGAGCGGATCGCCACCAAGGGGGGCCAGCTGGTCCTGCGCCGGGGCAAGGCCGAGGACGTGATCGCGACGCTGGTGGAGGAGACCGGCGCAGAGGCCGTTTACTGGAACCGGCGATACACCCCATCCCGCAAGATAGATGAGCGGATCAAGGCGGCGCTCAAGGCGGCAGGCGTGGCGGCCGAGAGTTTCAACGGTTCTCTGCTGGCCGAGCCGTTTGCGATCAAGACGGGGTCGGGCGGCGACTTCAAGGTGTTCACCCCGTTCTGGAAGGCGCTGCAGGCGACCATCGAAATCCCCCAGGCTGCGCCGGAGCCGCGTGCGTTCATCGCGGGGCCCAATGTGACGTCCGACGACATTGACGATTGGGCTCTGCATCCGACGCGGCCGGACTGGTCCGGCGGGCTGGCCGAAGCGTGGACGCCGGGCGAGATGGGCGCACGCAAACGGCTCCGGGAATTCCTGTCCGGCCCGATCACGGGTTATGCCGCCGGACGCGATCGCCCGGACCAGGACGGGACCTCGCGCCTGTCTCCCTACCTCCATTTCGGCGAGATCAGCCCGCATCAGATCTGGCGCGCGGCAAAGCACGCCGATGAAGCGGGCGAGGCGCCGTCGAAAGATGTGCAGAAACTTCTATCCGAAGTCGCATGGCGCGATTTCTCGCATCACCTTCTCTACCACGACCCGCAGATGGGCCGGCTGAGCTGGCGACGCCAGTTCGACAGCATCGACTGGCGCAAGGGCACGAAGGCCGAGCTTGAGGCGTGGAAGCGCGGGCGAACGGGCTATCCCATCATCGACGCCGGGATGCGGCAGCTGTGGATCACCGGCTGGATGCACAACCGCGTGCGCATGATCGTCGCTTCGTTCTTCGCAAAAGATCTGCTGGTTCACTGGCGCACGGGCGAGGAATGGTTCTGGGACACGCTGGTCGACGCCGACGAGGCCAACAACGCCAACGGCTGGCAATGGACGGCGGGAACCGGCGCCGATGCTGCGCCTTACTTCCGTGTGTTCAACCCTGTGCTGCAGGGCGAGAAGTTCGACCCTGAGGGTGATTATGTCCGCCGCTGGGTGCCCGAACTTGGCGATCTGGCTGCGAAGTGGATCCACAGGCCATGGGAAGCGCCAGCCTCGGCGCTCGATCTTGCCGGCGTGCACCTTGGCGAGACCTATCCCGAGCCAATCATCGACCACGACTTCGCCCGCAAGCGCGCGCTCGAAACCTACAAATTCTCCAGCCAGGAAATTGCTTCATGAGCATCCCCCGCAAGCGTGTCGCGGTAATCGGTGGGGGCGTTGCCGGCCTTGGCGCGGCATGGGCCCTGCGTGAGAACGCGGACGTCGTGCTGTACGAGAAGGCCGATCGCCTGGGTGGCCATGCGTGGACGGTCGATATCGATCACACGGGCACGCCGATGTCGGTCGACATTGGCTTCATCTGCTTCAACCGCCCGAACTATCCGAACTTCACAGCCCTGCTGAAGCACCTCGAAGTACCTACGGTGTGGACGGACATGGCGTTCGCAGTTTCAGATCCCGAGGGTTATGAGTGGTCGTCGGACCCGTGGGGCCTGTTCGCGTGGAAACGCAATGCGCTGGACAAGCGGTTCCGCGGGATGGTCGGCGAGATCCTCGACTTCAACAACGCGGCCCGCGCCGAACTGAAACGCGACAGCGTGCCCGACATGACGCTGGGCGAGTGGCTGGATGGACATGGCTATTCGCAACTATTCCGCGACGCGTACCTGCTGCCGATGAGCGCGGCGATCTGGTCGACGCCGGAAAAGCTGATGCTGGATTATCCGGTAATCAGCTTCCTGAAGTTCTTTGATAACCATCGCCTGATGCACGCGGTGCGGCCGATCTGGCGGACCGTGAAGGGCGGCAGCCGAAGCTATGTTCAGCGCTTGCTGCGCGACCTGCATCCCTGCCTGCGGCCTTCTGCGGATATCCATGCCGTGCGCCCCACAAGCACTGGGAAGACCCAGGTCATCGAGCGCGGCCGCGCTCCGGAAACCTTTGATGCGGTGATTTTTGCGTGCCACGCCGATGCAGCGCTTGGCATGCTGGATGACAGCTACGACGAACAAAGACTGGCGCTGGGCTCGATGCGCTTTTCGCAGAACACAGCCTACCTTCACCACGACAGCGCGATGATGCCCGAGCGGCGGATGGCGTGGGCGTCGTGGAATGTGAAGAAGGGCGCGGACGAAAGCGTATGCGTGACCTACTGGATGAACCGGCTGCAGAAACTGCCCAACTCGCATCCGGTTTTCGTGACGTTGAACCCGGTGAACGCGCCGGCGAAGGACAAGACATTCGGTGTCTATCAGTTCGACCACCCGATGTTTGACACAGCGTCACACGCCGCGCGGCGGTCCATTCAACGCCTGCAGGGACGAGACGGTCTGTTCTTTGCGGGCGCGTGGCTCGGCGATGGATTTCACGAGGCGGGACTGCGCACGGGCCTCGAGGCGGCTTTTGCGCTCGGCGGGTCCGTGCCGTGGGAAGCCACGACCACGCACACGCATGTGTTGTCGCACGGTCAGCCGACATGGCCCGTGGCGCAGCCCGAACGACTTGCGGCGGCGCTATGACCAGCCCCGCGGCTCAACTCTGGTTCGGCCGCACGGTTCACCGCCGCGAGAAGCCCTTCGTGCGGCGCTTCTCGCATCGCATCGCCATGCTGGACATCGACATCGACCGGCTGGCGGAAGCCGATGCGCTGACCGGCCTGTTCGCGGTGGACCGGGGCGCCGCCATCTCTTTTAGGCAGGTGGACCACGGAGCACGCGACCGGACGTTATCGTTAAGGGCATGGGCAGAGGCAAAATTTGCGGAAGCCGGTGTTGCGCTTCAGGGCGGAGAAATCCGGCTCATCGGCTTTCCGCGCGTGCTGGGCGTCGGCTTCGCGCCGATTTCGCTGTGGCTTGGCCATGACCCCGACGGAAAGCTGTGTGGCGTAATATACGAAGTGCACAACACGTTCGGCGAAACCCATTCCTATGTCTGCGCGTTTCATCCGACACACGTGCGCGCGGTGGCAAACAAGGATTTCTTTGTATCCCCCTTCTTCGACGTGGACGGGGGATACAGATTTACGCTGCGGCCACCCGAAAGGGGCCACATGAGCCTCGTGGTTGAGAACATGGGTGCAGACGGACGGGCGCATGTTGCGGCTTTGACCGTCAAGGCGACTGCGCTTTCCTCGCCCGCGGTTTTGCGCTGGCTGGTCGCAATGCCCATATCCGGTTTGGGCGTGTTGCTTGCAATACACTGGCAGGCATTCCGCCTCCTGCTGAGAGGCGCGAAATACAGGGTTAAACCGGAACAGCAGTTGAAGCGTACCACCCTGACGCGGCGCGAAGTTCAAGACGCCGGCGGGGACGGAAACCTGAGGAAACGGGCATGAGCCGCGTCGAGAGAATGGTGCTGGACATCAGGGGTCCACGCGACCTGCGCAGTCTTGATCGGCTCCCAGCCAGCCTGCGCTTCACGGCGATGGTGCTCTCTGGGTTCAAATACGGCCGGCTCGACATGGTTCTGCCCGATGGCCGTACGCTGCGCTTCACCGGCAAGGAGCACGGCCCAGAAGCCGAGATGATCGTGCATGACCAGACATTCGCACGCACGGTCGCGGCGCGCGGTGACATCGGCTTTGCCGAAGTGTTCATGGACGGCAAGTTTGACTCGCCGGACCTCGCGACGCTGCTCGAATATTTCAGCATCAACTGGGACGACCTCGGCACGCTGGGCATCGGCAATGCGATCGCGCGGTTTGTCGCCAATCTGCGTCACATGCTGCGTTCGAACACCAAGAAGGGCTCGAAGCGCAACATCCTGGCGCATTATGATCTTGGCAATGATTTCTACGCGGCGTGGCTCGACCCGACGATGACATATTCGTCGGCGCTCTTCACGTCGCCCGATCAATCGATGGTGGACGGCCAGCTGGCGAAGTATCGCGCTATCGCGCGCAACGTCGACCTGAAAGCCGGCGACCACGTGTTGGAGATCGGATCGGGCTGGGGGGGCTTTGCGGAAGTGGCGGCGAAGGAATTCGATGCGCGCGTCACGTCGATCACCATCTCCGATGCACAGCATGCCTACGCGACGAAGCGGATGAAGGATGCGGGCCTCGACAGCCAGGTCGATATCGTGATGAAGGACTATCGCGACCTTGATGGCCAGTATGACGCCGTCGCCTCCATCGAGATGTTCGAGGCCGTGGGTGAGGAGTACTGGCCGAGCTATTTCGGCAAGATCGCCGAGGTGTTGAAACCTGGCGGCAAGGCTGCATTGCAGATCATCACGATCGCCGAGAAGGACTTCGAAGAGTACCGTCGCCGCGCAGACTTCATCCAGCGCTACATCTTCCCGGGCGGGATGCTGCCCTCGCCATCGCGGCTCAAGGAAGAGACTGAGCGGGCCGGCCTTGGCTTCGCCGTCGACCAGATGTTCGGGGCATCGTACGCGCGGACGCTTGACGAATGGAGCCAGCGTTTCGACGTCGCCTGGGACAAGATCAAGGGCGGCAAGTTCGACGAACAATTCCGCCGGCTCTGGCTCTACTACCTGGGGTATTGCTCGGCAGGTTTCCGTACGGGAAGAATCGATGTCGGCCAGTTTGTCCTGACAAAGCCCGTCTGACACGAAAACCCGGCGCGGGCCCGATTACGCAGCGAATTGCGCTTGCGCGCTGCCGTGTCGTCGCGGTCACATTTTATCGAAAAACGAAAAAAGGAGGTTGGATATCCCGGAAAGGCTGGATATTCAGGCATCATAGGCTTTGCGACCGGCGTGACGGCATTCACGCCTGCAAGGCGAACTCAGAAAGGGGTCAATCCAATGCAATTATTCCTGGAGAGATCCCATGCAACGCGGTCCCTACGCCGCCCGTCTATTCCGCTCAGCCGCCTTGGGCGCGCTGATCGCTGCAGCCTCGCCCGCCATTGCGCAGATTGCTGACCAGACTTCCCCACAACCGGTAGAGACAACCCAACCGTCCGAAGCCGCCGAAGATGACGGTGACCGCGTCGTTATCACCGGCTCCCGCATTCCGCGCAACGCTTTCACCTCGACCGCACCGATCCAGGTAATCACGGCAGAAGCCTCAACGCTCGAGGGCCTCGTCGACACTGCGGAAATCCTGCAGGGCTCATCGATCGCGCAGGGGTCGACCCAGTTCAACAACACGTTCGGCAATTTCGTGATCGAGGGCGGTCCAGGCATCGCGTCCGTCTCGCTGCGCGGTCTTGGGGCCCAGCGTTCGCTGGTGCTGCTGAACGGCCAGCGCCCCGGCCCGGCCGGCGTTCGCGGACAGGTCGGCGCGTTCGATCTCAACGTGATCCCGGACTCGATCATCAGCCGCGTCGAGATCCTGAAGGACGGCGCCTCGTCCATCTACGGTTCGGACGCTGTCGCCGGCGTCGTGAACATCATCACGCGGTCTTCGGTCGACGCGCCGGAACTCAACATCCAGTACAACGCGACCGAACAAGGCGGCGGCAACACGCTGTCGATCAACGGCGCCATTGGCTTCGACTTTTTCGGCGGCCAGCTTATGCTCGCTGCGGAGTATGAAGACCGTGATCCGCTGAAATGGGGTGACCGCAAGAACCTCGCTTGCGCGCAGGACCTCGCCTACGACGCGACCACCGGCCAGCGTATCGACAGGATCGACCACTCGATCCTGCGGAACACCTCGCTGGGCAACTGCTCGACGGGCAACATCTATTTCAACACCGTCGTCGATGCCGTCAGCGGCCTGCGTTACATTCCCTCGCCAGACGGCGTCGTGGCTGGCCCCATCGCTGGCTATCGCCCGCGCGCCAACCGCACCTTCGCCAACTCGCCGACAGGGTACGCCTACTACGAGGACGTCCTCAATTCGCCAAAATTCCTCGAGGGCCATGCCATCTCGGCGGTGGAGCGCATGAGCCTCTATGGCCGCGCAGACTTCACGCTGTTCGACAGCGTCGACTGGATGACTGAAGCCGTGATCACGCGGCGCGAGCTGGACCACAAGGCGTGGCGTCAGTTCTTCCCGCAGATCGCCAGCGCCAACGGATACGACGTTCCGGGACCGTACACGGCGTCGGGCTTCGCCTCGACCATCATTCCGGGCCTTGGACCGACGCAGATCACACAGCCTGTCACCATATGGCCGGCCGACCTGCAGAACACGGTGGACTACTACTACGTCCGCAGCCAGCTGAGCGGCGACTTCGTTCTTCCGGGCTGGACCTGGACGTTGAACGCCTCGCACTCGCGCTCGGACGCCGAATACTCCGGCAACGAGATCATGAAGGAGACGGCTGGCGACTGGAACTTCGTGAGTCCGTCGGACGGCCTGTATCACGGCCCCGCCTACAACCCGTTCGACCCCGCCTTCCTGTCGGGTAACTGGTCGCAAGCGACCTATGACGTCCTGACTGCCGTGCCCGTCGGCACGACGACCTATGAGCAGACGACGGTTCAGGGCGTTCTCGCCGGCGATGTGTTCGAACTGCCAGCCGGCCCGCTTGGCGTCGCCGTCGGCGCCGAATGGCGGACGTTCGAGATCGACGACACGCCCGACCCGCGCGAACAGCGCGACGAGTTCTGGAGCTCCAGCTCGGCGCAAATCACGCGCGGCAAGGACACGGTGGCGGAGGCCTTCGTCGAGGCCAACGTGCCGCTGCTGCGCGGCCTGCCGTTTATCGAAGAGCTGACGCTCGACGGTTCGGCGCGGATCTTTGACTACGACTCATACGGATCGGACAGCGTGTGGAAGGCCGGTCTCAACTGGCAGGTGATCCCATCGATCCGCATCCGCGGAACGCAGGGCACGTCCTACCGTGCGCCGGCGCTGTACGAGCTGTTTATCGGAAACCTTACCGGCTTCCAGATCCAGACGGCGATCGATCCCTGCATCGACTGGGGCAACTCCTCGAACGCCAATATCCAAGCCAACTGCGCAGCAGAGGGCATTCCGGCCAACTATACCGGCCTTGGCGGGTCCTCTGCCACCGTCATCACCGGCGGCGGCGCCGGCGTGCTGGATGCGGAAACATCGGAAGCCCGCACCCTCGGCTTCATCTGGACGCCTGACTTCCTCGATCTCAGCATCGCCATCGACTACTTCGATATCGAGATCAACGATCAGGTCGCTCAGCTTGGGCCACTGGCGATCCTGCGCGGCTGCTATGGCGCGCCGGTTTATCCGAACGCCTTCTGCGACCTGTTCGAGCGCAATGGCAACACGACCGTCGACGCCTATCACATCTCGACGATCAACGACTCGTACATCAACGTTAACAGCCAGACGACGCGCGGAATCGACATCACGCTCCGCTATGAGCATGAGTTCGACTTCGGCGACCTGTCGATCGATCTCTCGGCCACGCACACGATGGAAGACGTCGTCAACCTGTTCGACCCGAACATCGCCTCGGGCTTCGAGACGAACGACTTCGGCGGAACGATCGGGGATCCGGAATGGGTGGCTGATGCGGCAATCCAGCTGCGTCAGGGCGACATGACCTATTCGTGGTTCGTCGACTATATCGGGCCGACGGACAACGAAGTGTTCTTCGACGACATACAACCGTACTTCGGCCTCAACTCGCGGATCATCAACTCGATCGATCCGTGGTTCTCGCACGACGTGTCGGTGCGTTGGCGCGATGACCATATGACCGTGACCGGCGGCATCTCGAACGTCTTCGACGCGCAGCCGCCCGTCATCTCGTTCGGCGGCGGACAACGCCTGCAGAACTACGCTCTGGCCGCCACGCAGTACGACCTGCGCGGCAGGACCTTCTTCGTTCGTCTTGGCTACGACTTCTAAAGACCGCCCCGGCGTGGAGGGATCTCCTGGGATCCCTCCACCCCGACTTCCCCCAAGGCACTCCCATGCGTTCTCGAGATGCGGCGCCCTTTCCCTGGGCGTAATGATCTGTACGCGTCTACGATTTGACCACGCTTGCGCAGCCGTCACGCAATAATCATCCACATTCACGTCCGTCCCTGCATGGAACCGGGTCTTTAAGGGTTGACGACAGGCATGTGACCAATTTGTGTGCGTGCTAACGACTGTCAGCTCTCTGACGGGGCCCTCTGTGACGGCATCACAGGCGCCCCTCGTGGCAGTCGGGTCAGGACAACAGGAGGGACTGTTTCACATGCGTCAGGGATCTTTGGCGGGTCGGCTTAGCCGGTCTGCGGCAGTAGGCGTTTTGGCGACCGTGGCGAGTTTCCCGGCGTTTGCCCAGGAAACCACCAGCCCGGCAACCGTCGAGACGACCCAGCCGGTCGAAGCACCTGCTGAGGAACGCGAAGACCGCGTCATCATTACCGGTTCTCGCCTGACCAGCAATTTCTCATCGGCCGCGCCGATGGACATCATCGTCGCTGACGATGCCGCGGTCGAAGGCATCAGCGACGTCGCTTCACTCCTCCGGTCCACAACCGTTGCCGCCGGCTCGTCGCAGATCACGGCCGTGACCTCGACCGCCTTCGTCGAAAACGGCGGTGTCGGCGCTGAGACGATCTCGCTGCGCGGCCTGGGCGCGAACCGCACGCTGGTGCTTCTGGACGGCCGCCGCGCCGGTCCGGCCGGCACGCGCGGCTCGGTCGGCGCATTCGACTTCAACGTGTTGCCGCTGTCCGCGGTCGAACGCGTCGAGATCCTGAAGGACGGCGCGTCGTCGATCTACGGCTCGGACGCCGTGGCCGGCGTCATCAACGTCATCACCAAGAAGGGTGACGGACTGGAGTTCGACATCTTCTCCTCGATGCCTATGGCCGGCGGCGGCGAAGAGTTCCGCGTCAACGGCTCGTGGGGCGAGACCTGGGGCGAAAACCTCCGCACCCGCCTGACGGTCGACTATTTCAACCAGAAGGAACTGTCGCGCGGCCAGCGTGACTTCTTCTCGTGCGGCCAGCCTTACGTGTTCAACAACGACGGATCGCGCGCCGACCTGATCGACCCGCGCACCGGCACGCCGACCTGCTCGAGCGACCTGCTGTGGGGGCACATCTGGTTCTACGACTACACCCAGCCCGGCGCGATCTCGCGTCCGTGGCAGGCGCGTCCGCAGCTGATCCAGTACAACTACGGCAACGACCTGCAGAATTACCTGCCCGTGGGCGGCCCCAACTCGAGCGGCTGGACCATCCCGGCCGGCTGGTTCCCCGTGGGCTACGGCGAACTTAACCGTCCCGGCGCAACGCCGGACCCGTTCTACCAGCCCAGCGCTCGCATGTCGGAAGCGGTGCTGAACTACCACCACCCGTACGTCGACGAAACTTCGCTCTCGCCCGAGATCGAGCGCATGACGGTGATGGGAAGCGCCGAGTTCGATCTCAATGACTCGACCCAGATGTATGCCGAAGCGCTGCTCAATCGCCGCATGACCAAGGTCAACGGCTATCGCCAATACTGGGCGTATCATGTTGTCTACGACTACGGCGGCGGCAGCTACTACGGTAACCCGCATGCCTACGAGCAGGGCTGGCGCGGCGAAGCGATTGGCCTCAGCCCGACCGCGATCACCAACCACTCCGACGACACCACGACCGTGGACTACATGCGCTTCGTCGGCGGCCTGCGCGGCGACATGCCGATGCTGAGCGGCTGGCAGTATGATGTTGCGCTGCAGTTCTCGCGTTCGGATGGCGACTACAAGGAAGACTTCATCTGGGACGACGCCATCTCCGACCAGAACTTCGCTGACGGCTCTTGCGTCGGCACGCTGACGTCGTACCGCGGCATACCGTGCATCGACGTCAACTGGTACACGCCGGAATTCCAGGCTGGACTGCCCACCCCGGCGGAACAGGCCTTCCTGTTCGGCACAGGCGTCGGTAACACGGTGTACGAACAGTTCTCGGCCGAAGCCTACATGACGGGCGACCTGTTTGCGCTGCCCGCCGGTAATGTCGGCGCGGTGCTCGGCGTGCTCTACCAGGAAGACTCGATCGACGACACGCCGTCGCAGGTCACGCAGGACGGCGCGGCATGGGGCTCCAGCCAGGCTGGACGCACCGTGGGCGAAGACACGACGTCCGCCATCTACGGCGAGCTTGGCCTTCCTCTGATGAGGAACGCACCGATGTTCGAGGACCTGTCGCTTTCGCTGTCGGGCCGCTACACGGACGTGGACTCCTACGGTGCCGAGTCGACCTACAAGGCCGGCCTCAACTGGCAGATCACTCCGGAGTTCAGGTTCCGCGCGTCTCAGGGCACGTCCTTCCGCTCGCCTGCGCTGTTCGAGCTGTTCCTGGCCGGTGAAACCTCCTTCCTCGGCCAGCGCGCGATCGACCCGTGCGTGAACTGGGCTGCGAACCTGGCCAGCAACGCGATCTCGCAACGTATTGCAGACAACTGCGCGGCTGACGGCGTTCCCGGCACTCACAACGGCTCCGGTTCTTCGGCGCTGATTTCCTCGTCCGGCGGCTTCGGCGCGCTGGAAGCCGAAACATCAACGTCCCGCAACATCGGCCTGATCTGGACGCCGACCTTCGCCGACCTCCAGGTGTCGATCGACTATTTCGACATCGAAGTCGAAAACGAAGTGACCAAGCTTGGCGCCGCCAACATCATGCGTGGCTGCTATGACTCGCTGAATTTCGCGAACGAGCCTCTGTGCAGTCTGTTCAGCCGGAACCCGGCAGGCGGATCCACGGAGTACCTGATCACGGATGTGACGGACAACTTCCTCAACATCTCGACGCAGCAGAACCGCGGCATCGACTTCGACGCCCTCTACAGGACGGGAACCCCGCTCGGCGACCTGACCCTGCAGCTGCAGGCGTCGAAGCAGCTCGAGGATGAAATCCAGCTCCTGCAGACCAGCGACCCGATCGACAACAACGGTCTGGCGGGCGACCCGGAGTGGGTGGCGAACTTCAACGCCTCGCTGGCTGTCGGAGACTTCGAGTTCTTCTACGGCCTGCGCTATGTGGGTGAGACGTCGAACGTCGAGCGCTACGGCAATGCAGCGCAGACCTACCAGTTCCAGAACGTGCGCTACGTCCTGTCCACACCCGATGTTGTCTATCACAATGTCTCGGTCGGGATTGAGCCGGATGACGGTCTGCTCGTGCGGCTCGGCGTTTCGAACCTGCTGGACGAAGCGCCGCCGCTCGTGACCGCCCTGTCGGGCGAGTTCTCGACAGTCGGCAACGTGCCACTCTACTCGCAGTACGACTTCTATGGTCGAACGGTGTTCCTGAACATCACCAAGCAGTTCTAGTCGGTTTCCTGGTACGCATTCTGAAGCGCATCAGGGGTCAGGAGCGGGCGGCGGAGACAATCCGCCGCCCGCTTTATTTCTGGAGTTGACGACAGGCCGGGGATAGCTTGCCCGGCATTGAAGTCCGGAGGGTTTGCAGTGCCGCGCATCACGATGATGAAGGACAACCTGAACGAGCGTAACGCAGAGTTCTCGCAGGTTCCTCTGACGCAGCCTGTCTTCCTGAACTCGGTCCCGAAGGCCGGCACACATCTCAT
Organism: Hyphomonadaceae bacterium UBA7672; assembly: GCA_002483135.1. Lineage (GTDB taxonomy): Bacteria > Pseudomonadota > Alphaproteobacteria > Caulobacterales > Hyphomonadaceae > UBA7672. The sequence continues at coordinate 31,356 of DLHI01000019.1, forward strand.
CCGCAACATCATGCGGATGTTTGTGCCGGTGGAACAGCAGTATCACGCCACCTTCATCCAACACCCCATCCTTCGCCAGCACGGCGTGCCGGCGTTCGATCCGCGGCGGCCGATGCTGAGCTGGGGCCACCTGCTCTATTCCGACGATGCCGCGATGCTGCTGCGGACAGCGCGAACGGTGCTGATGGTGCGCGATCCTTATGACTGGGTGCTGGCGCGCGCGCGGTTCTTCATGTCGGAGAATTTCGACGGCATGACAAACCACCTGAAGGGAGGGCGGATCGAGACCAGCGACCTGCTGAACCTGATGATCTTCGGCATCCACGACAAGGCGCCGGGGATGGAGGAAATATTCCGCCACAACGCAGTCTGCTGGCTGGGCACTAAGGCCTACGTGATCCGCTATGAGGACATGGTCAAACACCTCAAACAGATCGAGTCGCGGCAGGCAGAACTCTATTTCGCTGGGCTGTTCGATGCATGCGGGATCGATATGCCTGCGGATTGGCGGACACGCGTTGCGATCGGCGCCGACCGCAAGCAGAGCGCAACGGCGCGCGAGAATCTCGACGGCGCAACCGACCTGCCGGATGAACTGCCCGACACCCAGAAAAAGCTGGTCGACTATGCTGCGCCGGGCTTGCGCGCCCTGCTCGGTTATGCCTGACCACGTCTAGCGTGACGGGCCATAGGGCTCGCAGGCAAGGCCGTCATCGTCGGCATCCAGCGAAGGGCGATAGCCGGGCTCGCCGCGGCGGATGTTGGCGCGGCCTTCCTGGAAGGCTTCGCGGCATGAGGCGTAGTAGGTTTGCCGAAGGCTAAGCGCCCCGAGCGCAGACGGCTCGTCCGGCGGGCCGAGACTGTCGACGACCACGAACGCGCTCATCCCGGCGACGGCGCCAAACAGCATGTACATCGCGACACGCCCGCTCTCTCGCAGCTGCCGTCGCAAGCGATAGCGCGCTGTCTGGCGCGGCCTGCCGAGATTTGGATGACCCGCCACGGTCTAGATCTTGATATACTGGCCGACGACACCGCGGGCCTTGTCGATCCATTCCGGGGGAACGATTGATGGATCGAGTGCGTAGGCGACGCCGCCCGCGATGATCATGACCAGCAGCAACTGAAAGAAGAGCCCGCCGCCCTTGCGCTCAGACTTCTCGCCCGGGCGTTTGTAGTTCCTGGTCGACTTGCCGCCGGCAAGCAGCGATGTGGTGTGCTGCGCCATCGCCAGACGCTCGGCCTTGGCTGCACGCTCATCTTCGCTGTCGCGCTTCACCGCCTTGCGCGGCTTGGGCGGCTTGGGCGGCTTCTTCATGTCGGCTGACGTGGACTTGAACTGCGCACGCAGATCCGCAATGCGAGTCTGGCTTCCCGGCCCTTCCAACCGATTGCGTGTCTGCTGCATCTCTTGCCCCAAGGCGCGCTGCAGACATTGCTTAGTGTAAATTAGATAAGGCCGGCTCGAGTGGAACCCGCAAATTGCGGCGACCAATGAAAGGCGCTGTTAAGCGTCGAAGTCGAGGCCGATCGCGGTGAAGCGTTCGCGGTTGTCCTGCCAGCGTTCGGACACCTTCACGCGCAGGAAAAGGTGAACCGGCGTACCGAGAATTTCGGTCAGCTCTTTGCGCGCGGCCGTGCCGATCTCCTTGATGGTTTGCCCGCCCTTGCCCAGCACGATCGAGCGGTGGCCCTCGCGAGAGACATGGATCAGCTGGCCGATCTTTATGCCACCCTTGCCGATTTTCTCCCACGTCTCCGTCTCGACGGTGAGCTGGTAGGGGATTTCCTGGTGAAGACGCAGCATCAGCTTTTCGCGCGTCACCTCGGCAGCGAGCATGCGGACCGGTATGTCGGCCGACTGGTCTTCCGGGAAAAGGTACGGACCTTCAGGCATTCGCGCCGCGATCATATCGGCCAGCTGATCCACGCCATCGCCCTTGAGGCCGGAAATCATCACCACGTCCGAATAAACGCCGGTGTCGAACAGGGCCTGAGTCGCGGCCAGCAGGCCGCTGCGCTCCACAAGATCGATCTTGTTGAGCGCAAGGATCGCCTTCGGGCCAAGCTCCTTGAGACGTGCGATGATCGCCTCGTCCTCGGCCTTGTCGCCCTGCCCGGTCCAATGACGCGCATCGACGAGATGCACCGTTGCATCAGCATCGCCCGCGCCTTCCCACGCCGACTTCACCATCGCCCGATCGAGCCTGCGCTTGGGCGCGAAGATGCCGGGCGTGTCGACGAGAACGACCTGGGACTGACCGCGCATCATGACGCCGCGAATGGGAAAGCGGGTCGTCTGTACCTTGTGCGTGACGATGGAGACCTTGGAGCCTACCAGCCGGTTGACCAGTGTGGACTTGCCCGCGTTCGGCGCGCCGATGATGGCGACAAATCCCGCGCGTGTGGCGGTCATGAGTTGGCTCCTGGAATGGTGGCCAGCATCGCCCGCGCGGCTTCGCGTTCGGCATGCTGCTTGGATGGTCCGGTGGCGGTGACGGGCTCATACCCTTCGATCACGACCGTGGTGGTGAAAACTGGCGCATGGTCGGGCCCGGTGCGGCCGACATGGCGGTAGGAGGGCGTTGGCAGGCCCTCGCCCTGCGCCCATTCCTGAAGCGCGGATTTGGGATCGCGGGGGGCTTCGGCGTTTGCTTTCAACAGTCCGGCCCAGTGACGCAGCACGAACTTCTCGGCCTTCGCAAGACCGCCGTCGAGATAGATCGCGCCGATCACCGCCTCGGCGGCGTTGGCGAGGAGCGACGCCTTGGTCGCGCCGCCATTGGCGCGCTCGGCCTTGTCCACGATCAGGAAGGAGCCAAGGCCGAGGGCCGCGCCTACGACCGCGCAGGCTTCGCGACTGACGATGGCGTTGAGACGCGGGGCGAGTTCGCCCTCGCGCGCCAGAGGGAAGCGCACCATCAACGCCTCGACGATCACGAGGCCGAGCACGCGGTCGCCAAGGAATTCGAGACGCTCATTGCTCCATTCGGCGGACTTGCCCTGGGCGGCGCTGCGATGGGTCATCGCGCGGTCCAGCAGCTTCTCGTCCTTGAACGCATACCCCGTGGCCGCCTCGCACGCGGCGCGCTGTTCCGCAGAGAGAGTGGGAACGGCGTCGACGCGCGCCCGGTTCTTGCGGCGCTTTCCGGTGTGGCTGGAGTTCGGGCGTGTCACGCCGATGCTCCGGCTGGGGGCACCGTTGGTAGGGCTTCGATGATCACCTGCGCCTGGGCGTAGGGATACTCATCGGTGATGGTGAGATGGATGAAGCAGGTCATTCCCGGCGGGGTGAGCTTGGCGAGACGGTCGGCGGCCCCGCCTGTGAGCGCGAAAGTGGGCTTGCCGGTTGGCAGGTTGACCACGCCCATATGCTGCCAGTGCACGCCACGACGTGGAACGCCCGTGCCCAGCGCCTTGGCGCACGCTTCCTTGGCGGCGAAGCGCTTGGCATAGGTGGGCGCGCGCTGCCGGCGACGGTCGGCAGTACGACGCTCGACCTCGGTGAAGACCCGGTTGGTGAAACGGTCGCCGAACTCGGCCAGCGATTTCTCGATCCGGCGGATGTCGCACATGTCCTGGCCAATGCCGATGATCATCCGTGGCCACGCGCGATGTCGATTTCCTGGCGCATGCGCTTCACGGCCGCTTCGAGTCCGACGAACAGCGCCTCGCCCATGATGAAATGGCCGATGTTCAGCTCGCGCACTTCCGGAATGGCCGCCACGGCATGAACCGTGTCGTAGGTCAGCCCGTGACCGACATGGATCTCGATGCCGCGCTCGTGGCCATAGGCGGCGGCTTCCTCCAGGCGTTTCAGCTCGTCGTCAGCGCCCCTCTTGTCGCCCGCAAACACCAGTTCGACATACTTGCCCGTGTGCAGTTCAACCACCGGCGCGCCCATGGCTTCAGCGACGGCGATCTGGACCTTGCTCGGCTCGATGAACAGCGACACGCGGCTGCCGCCATCGCGCAGCTTGCGCACGAATGGCTCCACCTGATCGTGCAGACGCGCCACGTCGAGGCCGCCTTCAGTCGTCCGCTCTTCCCGGCGCTCCGGCACGAGGCAGGCCGCGTGCGGCTTGTAAGCGAGCGCGATGGCGAGCATCTCGTCGGTTGTCGCCATTTCGAGGTTGATCGGCAGGCTGGTTGCGCTGCGCACGGCGGCAAGGTCCGCGTCGCGGATGTGGCGGCGATCCTCGCGCAGGTGGATCGTGATGCCATCCGCGCCGGCGGCGTGGGCGACAGCTGCGGCCTTGGCTGGATCAGGATGCACGCCGCCGCGCGCGTTGCGGATGGTCGCAACGTGATCGATGTTCACACCCAATCTTGCTTTGGGGGGGCGGGCGCGGGTGAGCGTCATTTCAGGCCACGGCTCCCGGGCTTGATCGCGGGCAGTTTCGCGAGTTCGGGCGGCAGGTCGTTGGCGTCGTAGTCGGGGAAATCGACGGCCGCGAGCGAGACGAGCTTGAGGCCGCCCACGTCCGCCTTGCCGTTGGAGCGATCCACCACGCAGGCCGCGCCGATGACGTTGGCGCCTGCAACTTTCAGCGCTTCCAGTGTTTCACGCATCGAGATGCCCGTGGTGACGATGTCTTCCACGATGATCACGCGATCCTCGGGCGCGACCGTGAAGCCACGGCGCAGGCTCATCACGCCGCCCTCGCGCTCGGTGTAGAGCGAGCGGCAGCCCAGCGCGCGGGCGGTTTCATAGCCGGGGATCAGGCCGCCAACCGCAGGACCGACAACCACGTCGATCTTGCCGAACTCAGCCTCAAGCTTGCGGGCCAAGGCGCCGCACAGGCGCTCGGTCGTCTTCGGATGCGAGAAAACCAGCGCCTTCTGCAGGAAAACCGGGCTGCGGCGGCCGGAGGACAGGATGAAGTGCCCCTCCAGCAGGGCGCCGACCTTCCTGAATTCGTCGAGAACGTCGTTCGTGTTCATGTCTGTCCTGGCTCGCACGGAAATTCTGGCCGAGCCCTACAACCCTTTGTCTTCCGGCTCAATCGACACACAGCGTCGGGGTCGGCAAACCGTCCTCGATGCGCTGGTTGCAGCCGCAGGGGTTGCTGTTGAGCGAGCAGCGGCCGACCGCCTTCACCCCGGGGGTAAGCGGACCGTTCGAGCTGTCGGCGTAACAGGAGCCCTGGCACTGGTCGCTGTCGGAGCAGACTTTCCCGGCGTCGGAGAAGGTGAGCACGCATTGGGCCTTCTGCAGGCGGCAGATCGGCGCCCACTGGCCTCCTCCGGCGAGACAGCCGGCCTCGGAGACCGGAATGGCAGGCTTCTCAACCGACGCCGGCGGCGGCGGCGGCTTGAGGGGCTCTTCCTGCATCGGCGCGCAGGCGGCGACAAACAGGGCGGCAATCGCAGCGATCCAGCGCATGGTCATCCCTTCACACGTTCGGCCGAGTCCACCACGGCGAGCGCGCGCAGGGCGGCGACGATCTGGGTGAGGCGTTTGTTGTCCTCGACCTCGACGTCGAACTCGAAGTCGAAGAAGTCTGGCGAGCGTTTGAGCGTTTTCACGTTGATGATGTTGCCCTGCGCGTCCGACACAGTCTTGGCCAGCAGGGCGAGCGCGCCGCGGCGGTTTGCGGTGGTGACATGGATGCGGCCGACGGCCAGCGCGTCCGAGTCACCCTTCGGCCGCCAGCGCAGATCGAGCCAGCGATCCGACTGGTTCTCGTATTCCGCAAGGCGCGCACAATCGATAACGTGAACCTCGATCCCCTTCTCGGGGATCAGCACGCCGACAATGCGGTCGCCCGGCAGGGGCGAACAGCATTCGGCCAGATGCATGGTGACGCCCGCCGTCATCTCGCCACCGGCGATCAGGCTGGGGCCCTCGGCGTCGGGAGTGGACATGGCGTGACGGCCCGGATCATCGAGACCGGGGAACGCCTTCTCGAGCATGTCTGCGGTTGAAACGCGGCCACGGCCAATGGCTTCAGCCAATGCGTCGACCTTCTCGAAGCCGGCGCGCTCAGCCATTTCCTGATCATCCACCTCGACGGGATCAAGGCCGATGCGGCGCAACGCATGCTCGATCAGACGATGGCCAATGGCGACGAACTCGCCGCGCTCGGCCGTGCGCGTCAGGCGGCGGATGGCGGAACGGGCGCGGCCGGTCACAGCGAGGCTTTCCCAATGCGCCTGCGTCGCCGGCCGGTCGCCGCGCAAGACTTCGATAGTGTCGCCGTTCTCGAGGATGGTGCGCAACGGCCGGTCCTGCCCGTTGATGCGCGCGCCGATCGTCGTGTCGCCGATCTCGGTATGGACTGCATAGGCAAAATCGAGTGGCGTTGCGCCAGCCGGCAATCGTACCAGTTGCCCCTTCGGCGTGAAGACGAAGACGCTGTCGCGATACATCTGCAACTTGGCGTGCTCAAGGAATTCCTCGGGACTGCCGCCGTGCTTCAGCATGTCGGCGAATTCCGTGAGTTCGGCTTCAGCGTCGAGACCTGCCTCACGCGCCGCCTCGGCATCGAATCCGTATTGCGAGTTCTTGTAGCTCCAGTGCGCCGCGACGCCGCGTTCGGCGACGGCTTCCATGTCCTTGGTACGAATCTGCAACTCGACGCGGCGATTGCCGGGGCCGAGGAAAGTGGTGTGCAGCGAGCGATAGCCATTCGGCTTGGGAACGGAGATGTAGTCCTTGAACTTCTCGGACAACGCCGCCCACTGCTGGTGCGCAGCGCCGAGCGCGCGATAGCATTCCTCGGTCGTGCCGACGATAAGGCGGAAGGCGAAGACATCGCCGAGGTCCTTGAACGAGATCGATTTGGATTCGAGCTTTCTCCAGATCGAATAGGGACGCTTCATCCGGCCGACGAGTTCGCCGCGCACGCCGCGCGTCAGCATCACTGTCTCGATGTCGGACCGGATGCGGTCGAGCACTGAAGTGTCGTCCGTGACCAGTTCCTCGAGACGCTTGGTGATCGCCGAATAGGCGACAGGGTTCACCTGCCTGAAGGCCAGGTCTTCAAGTTCGCCGGCAAAGATCGATAGACCCACGCGGCGCGCCAGCGGGGCGTATATGTCCAGGGTCTCGCGCGAAACGCGCAGGCGGGACTCCTCGTTCGGCATGAACTCGATCGTGCGCATGTTGTGCAGGCGATCGGCCAGCTTCACGAGCAGGACGCGGATGTCCTTGGTGGTCGCGAGGATGAACTTCTGGAAGTTCTCGGCCTGGATCAGGGCGCGTGGCGAATTGCTGCCGGTGACCTTGGGCAGCTTGGTGACGCCATCGACGAGGTCAGCCACCTCCTTGCCAAACAGGTCGCGTATTTCGCCAACCGGCACGTCACAGTCTTCGACGACGTCGTGCAGCAAACCGGCGATGATGGTGGACTGATCGAGCTTGATATCCGTCAGCAGGCCGGCAACCGCGACCGGGTGCGCAAAGTACGGGTCGCCCGAATGGCGCAGCTGCTGGCCGTGCTTCATGACGGCGTAGACGTAGGCCTTGTTGAGCTCGTCCTCGCTCGCGTCCGGCTGGTAGGCCTTCACGCGATCGACGAGTTCGTTCTGGCGCAGGAACTTGCGGCCGCGCGGTTTCGCAGCAGCAGCTGGGTTGGCGGCGGCAGGCGTGCTGGCCGGTTCAGGCTTCTTGAAGGGGGCGACGTTGCCCGGTTGCCCCATTTGGCCTGCCTCTTAGAAGCGCTCTTCGCGCGCCGACTCCAGCTCGACCTGATAAGCCTTGAGAACTTCTTCCTCGGAAGAGGCCGGGGCGGCGGCAAGCGCGCGCTTGTCGGCTTCCTTCTCGGCTTCCTCGCCGGGACGGACTTCCTGAAGTTCGGCGACCAGGCTGTCGCGGATGGTTTCGAGGTCGACGGTCTCGCCGGCGATCTCGCGCAGGGCGATAACCGGATCCTTGTCGTTGTCCCGGTCGATCGTGATCGGGGCTCCCTGGCGGATGACGCGCGCACGATGCGCGGCAAGGAGAACCAGCTGGAACCGGTTCGGTACCTTTTCCACGCAGTCTTCAACCGTCACGCGGGCCATGCGTCTCTCCTTTGGGAACCGCCCTCCCTACAGGAAAGGGTTCGCGGGCGCAACATAGGCTTTCATGGTCATTTTGGCCAGTTTTTTGGGGATTTCGGCGCTTTTGACCCGGTTGCCGGGCATTAGCCGGGAAGATGGGCTCACAAAACGACCCCGGTGTCCGGGCCTGTCCGGTGGCGGGCGCCAGGCCCCCTGCGGAGACTTCTGCGGGCGCAGGCAGCCCGATGGCTTGCCGATTTCTTGGCGACCCGGACGGTCGTTCATTGCAGGCCCACGCATGACGTTGCGCCGCCGACGCCGTGTTCCGGCGTCCTCATTGGAATCGGCTCAACGCCTCGCACGAAGAAATCCACCATGCGCGCCGCGGGCTACGAGGATCTCATCGTCAGACGCGAATGGAATGCGCGAACCGGCTTTGCTGGCGCGATCTTTCAGATAAACTGCGAGTCATGGACCCGATCGAGCGCGACCTCGCATCCCGCAAAGCCGAGCTGAAAAAGCTCGCCATCGACCTGCAGCGCCTCGAGGAAGCGCCCGCGCGGCGCGGCACGGTGGCCTATCGCGAGAAGAACAAGGAACTCGCCGCCCTGCGCAAACGCATCGACGTGGTGAAGTTCGGGATCGGCGAGATCGAGGAGATCATCGCCGAGCACAAGCGGCATGTTCGCGACCGTGAGAACAATGTGCGGCCGGTGCGGCCGGACATCTCGCTGCGCCGGGCCCTGGGCGACCGGGAGCGCAAGCGGATCGCGGCGGACTATCGCCGCAAGATACTGGCGCAGATGCGGGTCTTCGGGCCTGATTTCGATGCGAGCTCGCTGAAGGTCTATGTCGAACGGGTGACCGATCTGCAGGGCCAGCCGATTTGCGGCTATTCCCTCGGCCCGCCTGAATACGAGTGAGGCGGCCCCCCCCCCTGCCCGACGTGGCGGGCGCTGGGCGTTGACCAAAATCACTGGTTCGCCTACCTCGTCCCGGCCTTGCGGGTATAGCTCAATGGTAGAGCAGCAGCCTTCCAAGCTGAATACGAGGGTTCGATTCCCTCTACCCGCTCCAGGCCTTTCGTCGGCCACTGGCCGGCAAGTCTCCGGCAAGCAATCCCAAGGTAAAGCCGTGCATATGCGGTGGGTTTCCTAGCATTCGCGCCATCTCGATTAACCAATTGGCCGCCAACGCTCAGTCTTTCTTAGGGATAATAGCGTACGAATTGTCGCAGGGAGACGCGCTGCATCTGAGGCGCCGCTTCCGCCTTGTGGGCGGGGAAATCGGCGGCGACCAGCGGAGCGAGGCGCGTCCTGTGCGGGCAAAAAGCCGGCGCGGGGAACGCAGAGGCAGTACGTACGATGTCGCCGACGACGATGACGCGTGTCGATCCGATTTTTCTCGAGGCGATCGAGAACCTGCCCGACGGCATTTCGATCTTCGACCACGACGGCGTTCCGATCCTTCATAACCGCATGTCGGAGAAACGCTTTCCGCACCTCTACGAGGCGTTCGCGAAGGGCGCCAAGCACTATCGCGAAGCGATGGAATACTCGATCCGTCAGTCGCGGCCTGACCTGGATGACGAACAGGTCGCCTTTCACGTCGAACATTTCAACACGCTCACAGAGACCGGCGAGACATACGAGACCAAGACGAACGACAATCGCATTGTGCAGATCACCTATCGCCCCATGGCGGACGGTCGGAAGGTTGCGATTTCGGTCGACGTAACGGAACTGCGCCAGCGCGAGCGTGAGCTGAAGCGCGCGCAGGCGGCAGCCATCGCTGCCTCGAACGCCAAGTCGGCCTTCCTCGCCAACATGAGCCATGAAATCCGCACGCCGCTGAACGGCATCCTGGGCATGGCGCAGGTGCTGGAGATGGGCGGGCTAACCGACGAACAGCGCGACCAGGTGCAGACCATTCTCGATTCCGGCCGTAACCTCATGGCCCTGCTCAACGACGTGCTCGATCTGTCGAAGATCGAGGCGGGCAAGATCGCTGTCGTCAGGGCTGACACCGACCTGACCCACACATTGCGCCGGCTGCACCGCCTGTGGAAGCCAAAGGCCGAGGAAGCGGGTCTGGAATTCTTCCTGTCGCTGGATGCTGACCTGCCGCAGGTCCTGAATTTCGACGCAGTACGCGTGCGCCAGTGTGTGTCCAACCTGATTTCCAATGCGATCAAGTTCACCAAGCAGGGCCGCGTCGAGGTGTTCGTCACCGCGCGCCGCAACGCCGATGGGCAGTATCTCGTCAAGGTGCGCGTGTCCGACACAGGGATCGGCATGGACGAGGAGACGATGGGCCGCCTCTTCACACCCTTCACACAGGCGGACGATTCAACCTCGCGCAAGTATGGCGGCACTGGCCTCGGCCTCTCGATCACGCGCAAGCTGGCCGAGCTGATGGGCGGCGAAGCCACCGTTCGCTCCGAACCGGGCCGTGGTTCCGAATTCACCTTCTCGTTCCTGGCAGGCGAAGCCGCGCCGCAGCATCGCGTCGTCAGTGAAGGCGCTTCTGTGAGCGAGGACGAAGCGCGCTCGACCCTGAAGGGGCAGAACCTGCGCCTGCTGCTGGTCGACGATCACCCGATCAACCGGCAGGTGGCCTCGCTCTTCCTGCGCCCATTCAACATGCGGATCGTCGAAGCCACCAACGGCAAGGAAGCGCTTGAGGCCTTGCGCCGCGAGACGTTCGACCTGGTCTGCCTCGATGTGCATATGCCCGTAATGGACGGCACGCAGACGATCGCTGCAATCCGCGCCTCGGACGAGCCGTGGGCGAACATCCCGGTCATCGCCCTGACCGCAGATGCGATGACCGGCGACAAGGAACGCTACCTGGCCATGGGAATGGACGGCTACCTGTCCAAACCAATCGCCGAGCGGGATCTGGTGACCGAAATCAACCGCGTCCGCAGCCTCACGCCACAACAACTCGCCGCGAATCGGGATGCAAAGATGGCTTTCGAAGAAAGCCAGGCGGCCTGATTCCGGGCCTTTCCCGCGTTCGTTACCGTTCGCACTGGAAAAATCGCTGGCGCTTTCCCCACTCGTAAGGTGATCTCTCCCCAAGCCGCCCCAGTGCGGTGATGGATTTCGGCGCCGCAGATGCGGGCCAAAGGGAGAGACGTCATGAAACTGGTTTCACTGCTGGCCGGCGCCGCGTTGGCTGTCGGCCTTGCCGGAACGGCATCAGCGCAGGGCACATGGCCCAAGCCGGAATACGTTTCCATTCCGATGGAGATTACCGTCAACAAGCCCGCCGCCGATGTGTGGGCCAAGGTCGGCGGCTGGTGCGACATCTCGAAGTGGATCACGCCGACGGGCGGGGTTCCGTGCGAGGTGACGTCGGGCAACAGCGAAGTCGGATCCGTCCGCGTGATCGCGGGTCGCGTCACCGAAATCATGACTGCCAAGACCGAACTCGGCTATGGCTACACGCAACCTGCGGTCGAAGGAAAATGGTACAATACGTATCACGGCTTCCTCGAAGTCCGTCCGGTGAGCGCCACCACCTCCAAGATTGTCTACACGCTGATGCTTGATGTGGCTGACAAGGCTGACCAGGCGGCGAAGGATGCCGACGTCGCCGGCCGCCGCAAGCAATTTGAGGGCGCGCTGGGCAACATGAAGAAGCTGGCCGAAGCCGGCTGATCGAAATTCACTGACGTGAACAGACGCGGCCCGCCGGCTCAATCCGGCGGGCCGTTTCCGTTCAGGGCTTCATCGGCGCCGTAGGTGGCGTCGGCAAGGTTGCATCCGGCGCCGGCGGCGGCTCGGTGGGGTTCTCGAATATGCGGCGCAACACGCCCGGCGTGAAGGCGGCGACCGGATTAATCTGCACGCGGGCGCGCGCAAACGTGCCGCGGACCGAATAGGTCGGGGCGAACATTCCTTCGCCCTGGCGCGAGACGAACAGGTCGCCGATGACCGGCAGACCGCCAAGCAATGAGTTCACGCCAAACGAAGGCACCAGCACGCCATCGAGCGAAAGCTCGCCCGTTTCGGGCGCTATCCAGCCGCGCGCCGTGATGCCCATGGCAGGTCCGGATGCGCGCATGCCGGGCGCATCGATGCGGCCATCGACGAACCGGACGGGGGCATGAACCTCCGTGAACAACACGCCATCGCCGGACAGAACGTCTGCCAGGCCCTGCAACGATGCGAGCGAGAAGATTTGCGCCAATAGCGGCGCATCCTTGAGGCGCACATCCGTCATGGTGACCGTGGCCTCGCCATCAGCGCCGACGAATGTGCCATCGACAGCGAGCTTGCCGCCGATGAGATAATCCGCCTTGAGCAACACACGCGCTGCAAAGCCCGCATCATCCGAGCGCAGCGAGATGTTGCGCTTCTCCCCGCTCGTGCTGATCGCGACGTTGACATACTTGTCGCGATCGATCTGGCCGGAAATGGAACCGCTACGCGGCCCGAGACCATCCACACCCAGGCTGATGCGTGCATTCAAGACGTCGATGTCAGGCCGCACACGCAGCTTGTCGGCGTTGAGCTGTAGCTCGTGCACGGGCCCGGGATCGCCTGGCCCGCCGACCGGTGTGGGCGATGGCGCCTGGCCCGACATGTCCAGCATCTGGTCCATCCAGGGACTGGCGTCGAAGAACGGACCTGAAAGCGTCGCACGATAGCCGCCATCGGACTTGCGCGCGACCCGGCCGCGCACGTCCAGCGTGCCGCGCGAGAAAAGCCGCTCGATATCGACGGACTGCAGAGCCCCGCCGCTGTCGAGCTGCGCATCGGCGATGAGTTCAAGCCCGTCGGCCCGGATATCGCCAGCGAGGATCGCCGCGTTGGCGCTGTCCTTGCCATATCGGAATGTGCCCTTGGCGGGAGCGTCGAGTGGTTTGCGCCAGCCGAGCTCAGCGATTTCGATTTGGGCGTGTTCGAAGTCGACGGTTGCGGTCATGAGATCGAAGTTACGACCGCCCGGGCCTGAGGCCGTGAGTTCAACCTCAGCTTCGCCCTGCATGAAGTTTCGCGCGGCAAGACCGAAGGCATTGAGAAGGTCGGGATTGGCGCGGGCTCGGGCGACAAGCTCGGCGCGGCCATCTTGTGCGCCGACTGTCTCGCGCCATTCAAAGCTCACCGGCGCCGGCCCAAACTGTCCCTGGCCGTTCATGTGCATCCTGTCCTGGGTCAGCTCAAAGCTGACTGCGCCGTCGGCCAGGCCAAAATCGCCGGCAATGTCAGGCACGACGACCTTGTCGAACTGGCCCTTGATATTGAACACAATGTCCTTCTCGGACATCTTGGCGATCATGGGATAGCCGACCTGGACGCTTACGTTTCCGTCGCCCGAAATCTGCGCGATCTGGAGATTGTAACGCGCGGCAATGTCGAGGTTGCTGTCGTCCACGACGCGCAACAGGTCCATCAGCGGTCCGCGCCCGTGCACAATGATGTCGGACATCGCGCCTGAGGGCGAGAACTGCGGGAGACTGATCTTCGCCTGATCGATCTGCCAGGACTGCAGCATGCCGCCAGTGACATCCAAGGTTATGCTGTTGCCCTTGAGATGCCCCGCGCCCGTTACGTTCGTCGCAGCCGGGAAGTCCGGCAGGAATTTCACGGTCGCCTTTGCAACGTCGAAAGTGAGCGACAGATTCTCGTCGGGCAGAAAGCCTTTCGCAAGCGCGTCAGGCGGCCAATCGATCGCAACGACTGCATTGCTGATGACAGCTTCTGGGATGTTGGTCTTCACCCAGTTGCGGGAGAAGGCGTCGGTCGCCGTCGGCCAGAATTCAATGACTTGGGCGGGAGAGAATGTACCTTCGGTCTTGGCATTCACCTTGACGCCCACGCCGAACTTTTCTCCTTCGCCCTCGAACCAGATCTCTCCGGAGCCCGAAGCAGACATCGCGCCATTGCCGGCCTTGATGTTGGTGATCGCAACGCGGCGGAGGTCATTGGAAATCTGGCCGTTGAGCGTAGCCTGCTTCAGCTGCATCGGCGCTTCAAAGAAAGGCGTCAGGGACAGGGTGAACGCCTCGCTGGACAGAGCGAAGTCTGTCGGCAGCGTTGTGTCACCCGCCATGATCGCTCGCGCATCCAGCGCCCCGGTGAACGCGCCCGACAGCCGGTCGCTGTCGATGCTCAGCGTTTCCAGCGTGATGAACTTCGTCGCCGGATCATAGGCAGCCGAGAACGACAGGTCCCTGACCGCAACGCTCTCCTCTCCGAGCATGACCGCACCGGAAACGCCCTCGAGCGCCAGTTTCGTATTGAGGAGCCCGCTGCGCTCGCTGGCAGTCGCCGTGAAAGTCGCGCTGGCCGAGCCCGTGGTCGTGAACGCGTCGCCGGAATAGCCGAACATCTGCGCGATCGACATGGGGTCAACACCCTCGAGCGTCAGATTGCCCGAGGCATGAGCGACCTCGCCATCCGACTTCAGCTCGATCCGCACCTTGTTGGGCTCGCCCTCGTGGGCGCCGGCGAGGCGCACATCGAGTTCGAGCGAGACCCCTTCGCGGGTCGCTTTCCACATGCCGTCGACGGGATCAGCGCTCCATGTGGAGCCGGACTTCTGATCCACCACATCAAGATGGAATCCAGCGAGTTCAACCTGTTCGAACGAGCCGGCGGCCACCAGCGCGCGGATCGGCGTCGCCAGGGTCGCCCAGTCGAGGTCGCGCACAGGATCGAACGGCTTGTCGCTGGGATCGGGCTCCTTGGCGATTTCGATATCGGCGAGTGTCCAGACACCATCCTTGCTGCGCACGACGGTGGCCTGCCCGTCCTCGAGACGCAGCTGGCGCGGCTTAACCTGGAATGCCAGCAGTGAAACCGTATCCAGCGAGATCATGGCCCGCTCGGCGCTGAAGGCGGGCTTTGCATCCGCGCCCATCGCCGTGAAGCCGCGGGCCACGGCTTCGACCCGCCCGCGGTCGCGGACCCATTCGAGGCCCAGCGTCTCGATCTTCACCGGCTTCCCGCCGCGCGCCTCCGCCAGAGATCGTTCCACCTGCGGACGGATGAATTCGAGGTCGATGGGTCCCTGCGACAGGCGCCATGCCAGGAATCCCGCACCCGCCAGAATCAGGAAGGTGATGAACGCCAGGATTTCGAGGACCAGGATCTTGGCCGAAACCTTCACGCGCCGGCCCCCGGACGCTGGGGCAGCGTCACGCGCGCGGCCAGCAGCCGCTTCACTGAGAGACGTGGACGGCGATACAAGTCCATGATCCCTGACACCACAAAAACACGGACAGATTGTGTCACAGCCACTCACTGCCGGCGACCCGGCCCCCGCATTCCGACTGCCAGCGACACCCCGGGGGTCCGCCGGGCTGGAGGACTATGCCGGCAAGACCCTGATCCTGTTCTTCTATCCCAAGGATGATACCGACGCGTGTACCCGTGAAGCAGTCGCGTTCAGCGGCATGCAGTCGCGCTTCAGGCGAGCCGGCGCCGACCTGCTGGGCATCTCCCGCGACAGCATGGCCGACCATAAGGCATTCGCTGCCAAACATGGACTGAAGGTCAGGCTGGGGTCAGACGAGGACGGCAAGGTATGCGAGGCGTTCGGTGTCTGGCAGGAGAAACAGCTCTACGGGAACCGATTCATGGGGATCGTCCGCTCCACTTTCCTGATCGCTCCTGACGGGATGATTCAGCGGGTGTGGCGAAACGTCCGCGTGCCGGGACACGCAGATGCGGTTCTGCAAGAAATGACATCATTTCGTTAACCATATCACCGCCATTTTCATCGGGTTTACGGATGCTTGATTGCCCTGCGCGAAGCTGGCGAAAAAGCTGACCTGAAGGGGTTCGCGTGCGCGAATTTCTGAGTTATCCATGTGACCGCCGGGCAACATCCAGCGGGGCAACGCGGGGCTTGGCGCGTAGAGAAATTGATCGGGCAGCTTAAATGGCGGTCAAGCAACTGAAGGCGAAGACAAAAGCCTTCTTCGAGAAAGCCTTTCCTGAAAGGCAAATCTACCACCGCAGCGGCGGGTCCGTTCGGTACGTCTCCATTTCACCCTGGCGTCAGGCGATGATCGCTGGCGCTGCGACTCTTGTCGTCGGCTGGTGCCTTTTTGCGACCGTCGCGGTGCTGCTGCGTGGCCCGGGAATGGACAGCAGCGGCGGCACACTCGACAAGCAGTCGGCGCGCCTGGAACGCGAACTTCGCCAGGCGCGTGCAGCCGAGCAGACGGCCCTCACCCTTCTGGAAACCCGCACGCTCGATTTCAACAGCGCCATCGTCGAGGCCAAGAGCCGTCACGAGACTTTGAAGAAGTTGCTCTCCAGCCTGCAGGGCGGCGACACGGCTTCGGCCATCGTGCTGAACGGTTCAAACGCCACCATGCTGATCGATTCGACGATCGAGGAAGGCGACCCGCGCCAGAGCCGGCCGGACTGGTCAAACGGAGACGACGGCAACGGCGCCTTTCGCGCCCCGACCGACAAACTGATTGGTGAACAGGCCCTGCTGCTGGATTCCTTTGAGGAAGAGGCTGTGTTGCGCTCCGAGACGGCGCGCGGCGTCATTCGCCTGACGGGCGTGCCCGCCTCCCGCGTGCTGGAGCAATCCGGCGTTGGCGGTCCGCTCATTCCGGTCAGCTTCGCTGCGAATGGCAAGCCGCTGGACCAGATCACCGATCCGTTCGAGCGCCGCATCTACGAGGTGGAAGCACGCCTTTACGAAGCCCAGCTCTACGAAAAGGCCCTCCGCTCCCTGCCCCTGGGCATTCCGGTGCAGGGTGCTTACCGCGAAACGTCTGGCTTCGGTTACCGAACCGACCCATTCGGCCGCGGCACCGCCTTCCATGAAGGCACCGATCTTGCAGCCTTTACGGGCGCACCGCTGATTGCGAGCGCGCCAGGGAAGATAATCTTCGCAGGGGTAAAGGGCGGGTACGGACGGGCAGTCGAGATCGACCATGGCGGAGGCTTCCGCACGCTTTACGGGCATATGAACTCGATCAGCGTGAAGGTTGGCGACACCGTCGCGCTTGGCCAGAAAGTTGGCACCATGGGGTCAACTGGAAGAAGTACGGGACCGCACCTCCACTACGAGATATACTTCCGTGGAAAGTCGTACGATCCGATCAAGTTTTTGAGGGCTGGCAAGCATGTTCACTAAGGGCAAATCACCTGAGCCGACGCCGGCGCCCCAGGCGCCCAAGCCCATCTCGCCGGATTCCACGGTCAAGCGTGCACCAGTTGCGGCTCGCTCCGGCCCGTCGATCATCTCCGCCGACGTCAAGATGACCGGCACCATCGTCAGCACCGGCGAGATCGACATCAACGGCCAGATCGAGGGCGATGTGCGCGCCTCGGCCCTGACTGTTGGCGAAACTGGCGCGGTCAAAGGCGAAGTGATCGCCGAGTCCGTCGTGGTGCGCGGCACCGTCGAAGGCCGCATCCGTGGCCGCAAGGTGCAGCTCTGCACCGGCGCAAAGGTTCGCGGCGACATCTTCCACGCCTCGCTAGCGATCGAGCCGAACGCCATTTTCGAAGGCGCCGTGAAGCACGCCCAGGACCCGATGGCCGAACAGCCGCCGTCGACCTGAAGCGGATTTCCATCGAGTTTCGAAGGCCGCCCCAACCGGGCGGCCTTTTTGTTTGATCCCTTCCCCCGCTTGCGCGGGAAGAATTGCCCCACAAAGCAGAACGCCCGGCTGTTTCCAGCCGGGCGTCCCGATGTTTGGATCAGTGAAACCGAAGAGTCGTTAGATCGACTCTTTGAGTTCCTTGGCGGCGCGGAAGGCGACCTTCTTGGAAGCCTTGATCTGCACCGGCTCGCCCGTCGCCGGGTTGCGGCCCATGCGGGCGGCGCGCTTGCGCACGACGAGAACGCCGAGACCAACGAGGCGGATACGGTCGCCCTTCTTCAGGTGCTTGGTCAGCAGGCCGACGAGATCGGCCAGCATGGCTTCAGCTTGCTTCTTCGGAATCTCGTGGCTCTCGGCCAGGGTGGCGGCCAGCTGCTTGGTGCTGACGGTCGTCTGTTTAGCGGCGGCTTTTTTAGCGGTGGCCATGGTCTTTTCGACTCCCTTGGGAAAATCCGCCCTCTGAATACACGGATTTTGGAGCCTCCAAAGAGAAAAAGGTGCGTTTTACAAGGGAAATCCCGGCTTTTCACAGCTTATGAGCTCAAAAACCCCCGATTTTACGGCTTTGGAGAGGTTCCACCGCTCCCGAACCCCCGATTTCTCAGGGAATCAGCGCGGCTGAGTCGCGAGGCCTGAGACCCGGTTTCCGGTGCGACCAGCGCGTCCAGTAGAGTGTCTCGACCCGCTCCTCATAGTTCTCGTCGAGCCAGGGTCCGTAGAGGTCCAGCATCAGGTCGGCGGTCGACTGCACCATCGACATCTTGGCAATCATCACATGGTCAGCGTCGGCGAACATGGCTTCGGGCGTGGGATGCACGTCCTCGCTGATCGTCCGGTTCATGTGCAGCGTGAGCCAGCCGCCCTTGGGCGCGCGCAGGTTCATGAGGAACGGGAACGGGTTCGTCATGTCGAGAGTGGTGACGGTCTCGCCGCGCTTCACGACAGGCGCAAGGTCTTCCATGCCGGCCAGCAGCGTCTCCATGTACTCGCCCTGCCGAAGCTCCTGGCGGCGGCCGTACTGGCCTGACAGC
This sequence comes from Hyphomonadaceae bacterium UBA7672, assembly GCA_002483135.1. GTDB lineage: Bacteria > Pseudomonadota > Alphaproteobacteria > Caulobacterales > Hyphomonadaceae > UBA7672. The sequence continues at coordinate 49,959 of DLHI01000019.1, forward strand.
CATATGTTGTGAATGCGCGCCTCTGGCGTGTCCGACTTCGAGACGGCGCGGGTGAACATGCTCTCGCGCTCCGGGACATAGACGCCTCGGAAAGCTGGCAGGCTGGCCCAATGCGCCGGCTCACGCGCCTCTTCGCGCAGGATGGCGTAGGCATGGTCGATCAGCACCATGCCCCGGTCGAGCACCTGCGTAGCCGCCAGCATGCCGAACGCCCCGGCGGCGGCCACGCGGGCTATCTTCTGCACATCTGCCTCGGTCATCACGCGCACAGCGCCGTAGGCCGCCAGCACGATCAGCGCAGTCAGGTTTTCGAGTTGGCCGTTCTGGTTGATGACGAACATGGAGGCGAGGAGGATGAAGCCGGCCACCAGCCCGTCGCGCCAGTTGAACCGCCCGATGGCGGCGAGAATTCCCAGCGGGGCCGCCGCAAACAGCATCTCCAGCATGTTCCGGCGAATGAGGCCCAGAATGGATTCCGTCCGCGCGCCGGAAACCTTTCCGGCCAGCAGGATGTCGTTGATGTAGGCGAGCAGGTTCCCGGTCATCAGGCCGATGGCCACGATGCCGGCAGCCGTCATTGCCCCGCCGATGGCCAATGTGCGCCACATGCCGGGGTTCAGGAACGCATAAACGGCAGCCGCCCCAAGGCCAGCCGCGAAATAGCTGACTTTCAGCCAGAAGAGGAAAGTCAGCACGGCGGCCAGCACCGCGATCTCGCCAAGGCCTGGCGCGGTCGAGCGGTCGCGGCGCGGGACCAGAACCATGAACAGCGGGATCAGCGCCGCCCAGCCCCAGCGATTGTAGAACATCGCCCAGGACAGATTGTCGGCCAGGATCTCGGTTTCGCCATTGATCAGCGTCTGGCTCTCACCACCCCAGCGCTCCAGCATCGCTGCCGGAACAGTGACGAGGAAAACGACGCCCAGCAGCACGGTGGTGACCGCGATGGGCATGCGCTGCGCCCCAATGGCCGCGCAGGCGAGGCCAAGCCCAGCGGCGACCCAGACAGAAGCAAGCTCCACCGAGCCGCCATAGCCGCCGATGAGCCAGGCGGCCCACGCCGGCAGATACAGCTGCGCAGCGCCCAGTGCAGTCGGGAAGTCGGACGACGGCACCAGCCCGTTCGAGATGCGGTAGGTCGAGTCGAAGAAGATAAGGCTGTCGTGCGTGATGATCGTGAAGACCGAAGCCGGGCTCCACAGGAACATCAGATAGCCCGCCATCAGCAACAGCGCGTATGCGGCGGCGATGCGAAAGCGGCTGGCGTCACTGGCGAAGGCGGTCGGATTGGCTGCGGAATGCCGAATGTGGGCAATGACGGCGAGCGCAATCAGGCCCGTGAACGCTACCCACTGTATGACAGAAGCGGTATGCGCGAGCGCGACCGGATCCATCGCTCCACGGATCTCGGCATAGGGCCATCCCGCCGCGCCGGCGTGAGCCGCCAGCAAGGCCGGGCGGATCGCGAAGGCCACAACGCCCCAGACCAGTAGAAGCAGGCCGTAACGGTCGGTGGCCAGAAAGCGCATTCCGCCGAGGACCTGCGATATCCATCCCTGGCGAACCGGCGAGCCGACCGGACCCGCAACTCCCTCAGACATCTGCCGCCCCTGAAACTGGCCGCACTGGCCCAGCCGGACTAGGCCATGGAGCGGGTTAACCGGCGGTTTTCCATGGATCGGCTGCGGGTTTGGCCCCCCCGGATCGCCCCCTTGTGAATCGGCCGGGTACCGCCGACATTGGGTTCATGGCTCACGCTCACCTCGCCTGCTCACCGCTTGCCGTTTCAGACAGCCTGAAAGAGGCGGAAACGCTGTGCGACGAGCGCGGCGGCAAGCTGACGCCCCTGCGCCGCAAGGTGCTGACCCTGCTTCTCGAGTCGGAAGGCCCGGCCAAGGCCTATGACCTGCTGGAGCATCTGGGCGAGGACGGCGCGGCCAAGCCGCCCTCGGTCTATCGCTCGCTGGATTTCTTGCTGGAGATGGGCCTCGCCCACAAGATCGAGAGCCTGAACGCCTACGTCGCCTGCGGACACTGGAAGCATGGCCATGCCGCCGTGTTCCTCATTTGCGACAAATGCGGAACGGCGGGCGAGCTGCACGCCAACGACAGTGTGAAGAAGCTGACGCAGGAAGTGGAAAGCGTGAACTTCAAGATGCGCAGCGCTGTGATCGAGATCCGCGGCACATGCGCCGCCTGCGCTGCCTGAAATGCCGGCCGCCGCGGACAATGTGACCCTGCGGCTGTCCGTTCTGTCTCCGCCCAAGGGCGTAGCCCACAGCCTGCAGGACAAGGACAGCACGCCCGTCGACGTGCGCATGTCGACCGGCAAGACGATCCGCTTCGACATTCCGATCCGGCTGGAACAGGGGAAGACCGGATACCGCTTCCTCGGCGATTACGTACGCACCGAGGGCAAGACGCGCCGCTTCATCTATGTCGCCACCGGCCGCCAGGCCGGGCAGCACACGGAATGGAGCAGACGCGCCAAGATCGACTTGCCCGAACCAACGCCCGCGATGATCAAGGCCGCGAGTGGCGCTGGCCTCGTGCTCGAAGGCAGCTATGAAGGCACGGACGCCAAGGGCGAGCCGACCTGCGCGACGGTGAAGGTCGACTGGAAGATAGCGAAATGATCGAACTCTACCGGGGCAGCATCAACACCTGGGAATGCGACGAGATGGGGCACATGAATGTGCGCTTCTACGTCGCCAAGATGATGGAGGGGCTGGCCGAGTTGTCCCACCACATCGCCCTGCCCGGCGCTTTCCGCCCAGGCGCCGAGACAACGTTGCGCCCGCGCGACCAGCACATCCGCTTCATGAAGGAAGCCCACGCCGGCTCGCCCTTCTCCATGCGTGGCTGCGTGCTGGAAGTGAACGAGACCAGCGTGCTGATCTATCAGCAGATCGACCACAATACGGGCGAGCCATGCGCGTCCTATCGTACGTGGGTCGACCATGTAGATGTGGAAAGCGGCAAGGCGACGCCGTGGTCCACCGTCTCGCGCAAGAAGCTCAACGTGCTGATCGGCGAAGCGCCTGCTGCCTGCGCGCCGCGTTCGATCGACATGACAACCACGCCTCGCGCGACCGCGACCATGGCGGATGTCGAGGCGATCAATGCGCCGGTGATCGGACGCGGCGTCGTGCTGCCGCATCATCTCGATCTCACCGGCCACATGATCCCTGAACTGTTCATCGGCCGCGTGTCGGATTCCATCGGACATCTACTGCGTCCCTGGCGCGAAGGGCTGGCGGCGCAGGCCCGCGAGCGCGGCGAGGTCGCGCGCGTGGGCGGAGCCGTGCTGGAATACAGGATCGTCTATCGCCGCTGGCCGCGCGCGGGCGACCGCATCGTGATCCGCTCGGGCCGCGGCTTCCAGAAGGAGAAGACGCACTCCTTCATCCACTGGCTCATAGATCCTGACAGCGGCGACGCGTGGTGCACCAGCGAGGCAGTGGCCATCGTGCTCAATCTCGACACTCGCAAGATCATGCCAGCTACGTCGGAGCTGCAGGCGTCGCTTGCGCAGGTTGCGCCTGCGGGTCTTTCAGTCTGAGACCTTATTCGCGCCTGGGACGACCCAGGATGGCGCCCAAGGCTGCGCCGACTACGGCGCCGACAATGGGGTTGGTGAGCCAGCCCTGTTCCAGCATTGCAGGATAGCCGTCGAATGTTCGGAAGGCGTCCCACACCGCGACGGGCCCGCCCTGCCCGACCGGGGCGGACAAGGCGCCGATCGCAAAGCCGGCAGCGGCACACAGGATTGCTAAGACGACCGACTTCATCCTCGCAGGCTCCTCATTGATCCGGCGGCGGGCGCCAGCTGTTGATCAGCCGCGCGACGACCATGGCGGCGAGAACGCCGAGCACGACAAAGATGATGATCTTGACCACTACGCCCCGCCTGGCTCGCCGTCCTGAACACCCCTGTTAGTGCACGTTGGCGCCAAGTGGAAGCACCGCCTCACGACGACGCCGTCGGCCAGCCCTTTTCCTTCGCGGACTTCTTGATGCTGGCGAAACCCGCCTTCAGCAGCTTTTCCAGCGCCGCCATGTCCACGTCGCTGAGCTTGTTGATATAGAGGCAAGCCTTGGAGATCTTGTGCTTGCCGAGCGCTTTCAGGTACGGCGCAGCCTCGTCGGAATACATGCCGCTGTAGATCGACAGCCGCGCGCCCCGCGGCGAGAACCCGACCATGCACATGTCGCCCGAATGACCGCTTTCATAAGTGTATGTGTAGCGGCCATAGCCAATGATGGTGGGTCCCCACATCTGCGGTTTCCACCCCGTGACCTTCGCGAACAGCTTGAGCAGGGTCTCAGCGTCGGCGCGGCGCGTGTCGTTCTCAACAGACGCGACGAAGTCTTTTACACTGACCTTGGTCACCTTCGTCTTGGTTTCGGCCATCGCCTCCCCCACGCCTATTCCGGCAGTTTCAGATTCATAATCAGAGCGGGATCAAGCCAGATATCCGTGCCGCGATCTTCCGAATAGACGTTGCGGAACTTGATCGCCCAATGCAGGTGCGGCCCGGTTACTCGTCCCGTCGCGCCGGACAAGCCCAGCACCTCGCCCTGCTGCACCACCTGCCCGTCGGCGACGTCGATCCTGCTCATGTGCATCATGACGGAAAGCAGGCCGCGACCATGGTCGAGGAAAACCGCGCCGCCTTCATAGTAGAGATCAGGATCAGCCAGGAGGACCGTGCCGCCCATCGGCGCGACGATCGGCGTTCCTGTCGGGATGGCGATGTCCTGGCCGTTGTGAACGCTGGTCGATCCTTCGCAGTCCTTTGTCTTCGGCACATAGGTGCGCACGGCGCCGAACGGGCTGGAGTACGGGCCTTCAGCCGGCTTGATGAAGCCGAAGGCCGCAACAGGCTGAGAGAAGGTCTTCATCGCCTTGTCCTTCTTCACCCATGAGACTTCGGCGTGGCGCTTCTGCTCGGCGGTTTGCGGAGCGATCTTTCCGCACTCCATGGTGAATTTCGATTCCGTGTCCTTGCGAGGCAGCACAGCAATTGTCGCGACTGCCTCGACAGCAGCGTCCGGCGCACGCGCGCCGATTGTCACTTCAGCGGGCGCGGTGCGTGGAAGACCGATCACCGCGACGCCATCGGCGGACGCAACGGCCACCTGCTTGCCATCAAGCGTGAAGGTCGCGGTGGAATCCGACTTGCAGACGACAGCGCCGCCCTGTGTCGCCGGGCCGATGCACGAGATGGTCGCGACCTTCGTCGGGGCCGGCATTGGCGGGGGCTCGGGTGCGACGGGTGGTTCGGGCTCTACGACGGCAAGGTTGGAAAGTTCAGGCGCAGGCTCTGCAGCACGAGCATCTGCAACGGGCGATGGCGCTGGAGCCGGCCCCGCGCAGGACGCCAGCAAAATCGCAGCAACGAAGATCGAAATCTTCAGTCCCGACCGTTCAGCTGTTTCCATCTTTCCAACGCCGTCCCTGCGTCGAAGTAGGCTTCCTGAGTATCAACATTCCAATAACGCAGGTCCTCCAGCGCGATGCGCTTGCGCGTCACGGCGCACAGTACGAAGCGACCGGGCTTGATGACCTCGAAGTCGGCGTCGAGATAGCGGAGCTTGGCTTCGCCAGGCTGGGAACCGGGAGTGAACGTATCCATGGCCGCTATATGCCCCCGAACGGCGGCAAAGTTAAGGCCCACCCGGTTGCGCTCTATTCGAACGCGATGGCTTCCAGCTCGACCTTGTTCCGGCCGGCGGATTTGGCGCGGTATAGCGCATCGTCGGCGCGCTTCAGGAGGGCGTCCATCGTGTCTTCCGGCGGAACGATGGTCGAAACCCCGCCAGACATGGTGACCTTCAACTCGTCGCCGCGGGCAATCGAGAAGGTCGTGTCCGCCATGATCTGGCGGATACGCTCGCCTGCTGATTGAGCCAGCGCCTGTGACGTTTCGGGCATGATCACCACGAACTCTTCCCCGCCATAACGGCAGGCCACATCCATCGGCCGGATGTTCTCGCGCAAGCGGCGGCCGAACTCGCGCAACACATCGTCACCCGCCGCGTGGCCGTGAATGTCGTTGATCTTCTTGAAGTGGTCGATGTCGCACAGGAGGATCGATACCGGCGCGCCGCCCATATTGGCGCGCTTCACGAAGCTTTCCAGCTGCACGCGCATGTAACGCCGGTTGTGCAGGCCAGTGAGCTGGTCAGTGACGGCAAGCTCCATCGACTGGTCGAGACGTGCACGCAGCGCATCGAGATAGCGCTTCTTGCGCACCTGCGTCTTCACGCGGGCGAGCAGTTCCTCGCTATCGATCGGCTTGATCACGATATCGGACGCGCCAAGATCAAGCGCGCGCACGGCCTTTTTCTCGTCATCTGGCTCCGACACGACCAGGATCGGCAGATCACGCGTGGATTCCAGCGAGCGGAAATAGGCGCACAGCTTCAGGCCGTCGAGCTTCTCGTTCGACAGCGACACGATCAGCAGGTCGACCATCGAGCCGGAGATGCCGAGCTGGTTCGCTTCCGAGTGCGAGATCGGACGGTGCAGCCCTTCGAGATAGCGGCAGATGCGGCGCGCCTGGCGCTCGTTCTCGTCGACGACCAGAATGCGCGCGGGATCCGACGCGCGGCCCTGCGCCGCAATGTCCACCGCGCCCATGCGCTTGCCAGAAGCTTCGCGCTTGCGCAGCTCGTCGGCGACCATCTTGTATTTGGTCAGCGCCCGCACGCGCGACAGCAGATGAAGATCGTTGACCGGCTTGGTGAGGAAGTCGTCGGCGCCGGCGCCAAGGCCGCGCAGCCTGTCCTCGCGCTCGTTCAGCGCCGTGACCAGAACGATCGGGATATGCTCGGTGCGGACATCGGTCTTCAGCCGGCGGCAGGCGTCCACGCCGTTCAGCTTCGGCATCATGATGTCCATCAGGATGACGTCCGGCTCCTCGGCCAGCGCCTTGTCGATGGCGTCTTCGCCATCCACCGCCGTGATGACGTGGAAGTACTCGTTCCGGAGCTTGTCAGAGAGCAGCTTCCGGTTCTGTTCGATGTCGTCGACGACAAGGACCCGGGCGCTCATCTCGCCGCTCTCCGCGACGACGTCGAACGGGTGCTGCGCGCGGGCGACGCAGTCTGCGTGCCTGTCAGGCGCTTCACTTCGCTGATGAAGGCCGACATCTGGATCGGCTTCGACATGTAGGCTTCACAGCCCGCCTCGCGCACCAGCCGTTCGTCCTGGCGCATCGCGAATGCGGTTACAGCCATGATCGGCACGTGCTTGATCGCAGCGTCGTCCTTGATCCAGCGAGTCAGATCGAGTCCCGACACTTCGGGCAACTGGATGTCCATGATGATGAGATCGGGCTTGTGTGCACGCGCAAGATCGACAGCCTTGAGGCCGTCCCTGCTCTGGACGGTCTCGAAGCCGAATGCATCCAGCAGGTCGCAGAAGAGCTTCATATTGAGCTCGTTGTCTTCGACCACTAGGACTTTCTTGGCGGGAGACGTCGCCATCAGCACATCATGTAAGGACCGGGCCCGGGTTGATTCCCGTCTTCGTACCTTGTGTTAGACCTGAGAGTATTAACCGCCCATTTTCAACTGCGCTTGGCAGAGCGGCGATGCACAGTCCACGAGTTAACAAATCTGCATTCAATACAAACACTTCCGGCGGGAATTGAAACTTGCCCGAGAACCTTGCTAGCAGCACCCACAATTTACAGATCGCCTGCCGCGACTGCTTTCACGGCTGGAGCGGACAAACACTGCGCTGCCCTCGTTGCCGGTCGGAACGCGTCGTCTCGCATCCACGGTTGTTCGATCTCTCAATCGCGCACATCGATTGCGACGCCTTCTATGCCTCCATCGAGAAGCGCGACCGTCCGGATCTGGTCGCGAAGCCGGTGATCGTCGGCGGCGGCAAGCGTGGTGTCGTCTCGACTTGCTGCTATGTCGCGCGCACCTACGGCGTGCGCTCAGCCATGCCGATGTTCAAGGCGCTGAAACTCTGCCCCCACGCCGTGGTCATCAAGGGACGCATGGACCTTTACGTTCAGGAAGGCCGCCGCATCCGCGAGATGATGCAGGCGCTGACGCCACTCGTTGAGCCTGTTTCCATCGACGAAGCTTATCTCGACCTGTCCGGCACGGACGCCCTGCATGGGGCAGCGCCTGCGATGACGCTGATGATGCTGCAGAAGAAGGTGGAGACTGATCTCGGCCTCACCATCTCCGTAGGCCTCGCCAGCAACAAGTTTCTCGCCAAGACCGCGTCCGAGGCTGACAAGCCGCGTGGCTTCTTCGCCCTCTCGATCGACGAGGCGCCCGCCTATCTCGCCGACAAGTCGGTGCGCGTAATCGGCGGGGTCGGCGCGCAGTTCGAGAAGAAGCTGAACGCCGACGGCATCCGCACCGTGGGCGACATCCAGAAGACCGACCTCAAGACCATGGCTCGCCGCTATGGCGACACGGGCATGTGGCTGCACAACTGCGCCTTCGGGCGGCATGACCGGAAAGTGGATCCAGCAGGCGAACGCAAGAGCGTCTCCTCCGAGACAACCTTCAACGAGGACATCTCCGATCCCCGCACGCTGGAGGACATCCTCTGGCGCCTGAGCCAGCGCACCGCAGACCGCGCCAAGGAATCCGGCGTCGAGGGGCGCGTGGTCACGCTCAAGCTGAAGACGCACGACTTCAGGAGCTTCACCCGCCGCGTGTCGCTCAACGAACCGACACAGCTAGCCCAGGCAATCTTCCGCGCGGCAAAACCCATGCTGGCGCGCGAGGCGGCAGGCCAGCGTTATCGTCTGCTCGGCGTCGGAATATCCGAGTTGGCCGACGCCCGCGCCGATGCGCTGGACCTGGCCGATCCCCAATCCCTGAAACGCGCCAAGGCCGAACGCGCCTCCGACAAGGCCCGCGAACGCTTCGGCGACGCTGCAGTCATGACCGGCCGCGGCGCGCGCATCGAGAAAGCGCGGGACAAAGGCTGATGCAGATCGACGAAATATTTCGAGCAAAAGTCTGGACGCAGGAAAGCACGGGCGCCTGGCACTTCGTCACCCTCCCAAAGGAGCTTTCCAGGCGCATCCGGACGTTGACAACGGGCCAGCGCAAACCCTTCGGCTCATTCCATGTAAAAGCGCGCACGGGCCTGACCACATGGGAAACCTCACTGTTTGCCGACGCAAAGCGCGGGGCTTTCCTGCTGCCCGTGAAGGCCGACGTTCGACGCAAGGAAAAGATCAAGCCGGGGGACATGATCGAGGTGTCCGTCAGCTTTGGTCTGTAAGGCGGATTGAGTGGCGCGAAATCCGCCGTATACCGCGAGAGAGAATGTGGATTTGGCCTAACGCTCAATCCACCCTGCGATGATCGCTCAGGAGCAAGCCATGTCTGTACTCGACCGCCTCAAGACCGCCGGCGTAACACTGCCGGAGGCGCGCCCGCCGGTGGCGAACTATGTGCCGTATGTCATCACCGGCAACCTGCTGTTTATCTCGGGCCAGGTCAGCGTAACGCCGGATGGCCTGATCAAGGGCCGCCTCGGCGAAGACATGACGATCGAGGATGGCCAGAAGGCCGCCCGCGCCTGTGGCGTCAACTTGTTGGCCCAGATGCAGGCGGCGCTTGGCGACCTCGAGCGCGTGACCCGCGTGGTGAAGCTCGGCGGCTTCGTCAACGCGGCAAAGGACTTCGTGGACATTCCGAAGGTCGTGAATGGCTGCTCGGACCTGATGGTCGAAGCCTTCGGCGACAAGGGCCGCCACGCCCGCTCCGCAGTCGCCTGCCCCGTCCTGCCGCTTGGCGTTGCGGTTGAAGTCGATGCGGTGGTCGAATTCAAGTGAGCGAAACGAACTTCGATGTCGCCGCCTTCACATACGCCCATCGCGGGCTATGGGGCGGCGACATTCCGGAGAACTCGCTGCGCGCCTTCGAGGCGGCAGCGCGCGAAGGCGTCGGCTGCGAACTCGATGTGCGCGTGACGGCGGACGGCAAGCTGGTCGTGTTCCATGACGCCACGCTTCAACGCATGTGCGGCCGCCCAGAGCGGGTCGATGCGCTGTCGTTTCATGATTTGCGCAAGGTGCGACTGCCGGATGGGTCAGTCCCACCCACGCTAGAGGAAGCGCTAGAAGCTATGGCGGGCCTGCCAGTTCTGGTCGAGATGAAGATCGACCGGATTCCAGACTCTCAAGATCGCAACCGAACCGGCATTCCGGCCCTGATCGGCGCGATGCGCTTTTCCAGCGCACCGGCTGCCGTCATGAGTTTCGATGAGCCAACAATCTGGCGTCTGGAGAACCAGATCGTGGATCGGCCTATTGGCATGCTGATTGATGCCGACGAGCCCAACGATGAGGGCGCCGCCATCATGAAGGCGATCCGCGCCGACCAGACACAGTGCACCTTTCTCGGGCCACATTTGTCGATCCTGCCGCATGTTGCGGAACAATTTCCCCACCTGCCCCGCGTAACCTGGACGGTCCGCGACCTGCCCCAGCTTTCCACCGCCCGCGCGCATGGCGCCGCGCCGATTTTCGAAGGATTCAGTGCGGCCCTCGCAAAGTCCTTCGCGAACACGATATAGTCTGCTGGGGCTCAATCCCGAGGAAGACCTTGGCGGACGATACAGCGGACAGGATGGAGCTTTCGCTTTCCGTCGCCGAAGCCATGGCGAACGTTGATCGCGCGCATTGGAATGCCATCGCGAACCCGCCGGGCGAGCGGTATGACCCCTTTATCGACTGGGACTTTCTTGAAGCGTTGGAAGCGACCGGTTGCGCCAGCCCGGAAACAGGCTGGACGCCGCGCCACGTGCTGGCCCACGACGCTGCCGGCAAGCTTGTTGGCGCCGCCCCGCTCTATCTGAAGACCCACTCGCGCGGCGAATTCGTGTTCGATCACTCCTGGGCCGATGCGCTGCATCGCGCGGGCGGTCGCTACTACCCCAAGCTCCTCTGCGCCGTGCCGTTCACGCCGGTTACCGGCCGTCGACTTCTCGCGCATGGGCCGAACGCACTGTCGATCCAGCACGCGCTCGCGCAGGCCATCATCGAGTCCGGACGGCAATGGCGCGTATCCTCCGCCCATCTCAACTTTCTCGACGAGGAAACGTGGCGGCTGCTGGGCGAATCCGGCTTGCTTCTGCGCGAGGACCAGCAATTCCACTGGATCAACCGCGGTTACGGTTCCTTCGAGGATTTTCTCGCCGCGCTCTCCTCGCGCAAGCGCAAGATGCTCCGCCGCGAACGGCGCGAGGCGCAGGAGGGGCTGGAGATCATCCGCGTCTCCGGCGCCGATCTGAGGCCGCATCACTGGGATGCTTTCTTCCGCTTCTACATGGACACGGGCGGCCGCAAATGGGGCTCGCCCTATCTCAACCGGGAGTTCTTCCAGCTGCTGCACGAACGCATGGCGGACAAGTGCCTTGTCATCCTCGCGATGGATGACGGCGAGCCAGTCGCTGGCGCGCTCAACCTGATTGGGTCGGATACGCTTTATGGTCGCTACTGGGGACGCGAGATCGAGCGGCCCTTTTTGCATTTCGAAGTCTGCTATTATCAGGCTATCGACTTCGCGATCGAGCGCGGCCTTGCCTGCGTGGAGGCTGGCGCGCAGGGCGAGCACAAGCTGATGCGAGGGTACGAGCCGCGCCTCACCCGTTCGGCCCACTGGATCGGTCACCCGGGTTTGAGAACGGCGGTTGCGAATTATCTCGACAGGGAGCGCGCGGCGGTCGAGGAAGGTGTGAACGAGCTGCAGGCCTATACGCCCTTCCGGAAGGGCGATACGCCCCACGCGGACGAACAAGATGAGGAGGGGTTCTGATGAGCCTTGCCGGTGACTACGACAGCGCAAACATCTTCGCGAAAATCCTGCGCGGCGAGATGCCGTGCGTGAAGATATTCGAGGACGACAATGTCCTCGCCTTCATGGACATCTTCCCGCAGAGTCAGGGCCACTGCCTCGTGATCCCGAAGGATACGACCGCGCGAAACCTTATCGAGTTTCCCACCGACCGGCTGGGTACGCTGTTTGCCGCCGTGCAGAAGCTGGCAGGAGCGGTGGTGAAAGCGCTCAACTGCGATGGCGTGATCGTTACGCAGTTCAACGGCGCGCCCGCAGGGCAAACCGTCTACCACCTCCACGTCCACGTCATCCCGCGCTACGCCAACCTGCCTCTGCAACCCCACCACGGCGGCAAGCCAGCCGATTTGACCGTGCTGCGCGAGCAGGCGGCAAGGATCGCGGCGGCGCTTTAAGTAGCCGGGACCGCCGGGCTCCTGCCCGGCAGCCGGTGTCTGCAACCACACAGGCTCTGCGTTTTTCCAAAGAGGCCGGCGGGCGCCCGGCGCTCCCGGCTACGCGCCCGCTCGCGCGCGCACCTGCTCCAGCGAAATCTTACCGCGCACCAGCAGGCTGTAGTCGTCGGCCAGCGTGCCGGTGATGTTGCCGGGCGTGTAGTTGTGTCCCGCCATCTCCGCCACCGGCGTCACTTCCGCAGCGGATCCTGTGATGAAGCACTCGGAGAAGCTGGACAGCTCCTCCGGCGTGATGTGCCGCTCGATCACCTCAAAGCCGCGCGCCCGCGCCAGCTCGATCACTGTCTGTCGCGTCAGGCCGTTGAGGAAGCAGTCGGGGGTCGGCGTGTGGATGGCGCCATCGCGGATCAGGAACACGTTCGCGCCCGTCAGCTCCGCGACATAGCCGCGATAGTCGAGCATAAGCGCGTCGGAAAAGCCCTCCGCCTCCGCCTTGTGCTTGGACATCGTGCAGATCATGTAGAGACCTGCTGCCTTTGCCGCTGAGGGGATCGTGTCGGGCGAGGGGCGCTTCCAGTCCGACATTGTGACGCGGATGCCCTTGTTCTTGTCGGCGAAGTAATTGCCCCAGTGCCAGACCGCCACGCAGGTACGGATCGACGCCTGCTGGGCCGAGACGCCCATCATCTCCGACCCGCGCCAGGAGAACGCCCGGATATAGCAATCCGGCAGGCCGTTCCTTTCCATGACTTCGAGCTTGATACGGTCCAGCTCGGCCACCGGCACAGGGCATTTATACCCCACCAGCTCGGCCGATTTGTGCAGCCGCCTGGAATGGTCGGTCGAGCGGAAAACCTTGCCCTCATAGGCGCGTTCGCCCTCGAACACGCAGGAGCCGTAGTGCAGCGAATGGGTCAGTACGTGAATTTTGGCGTCGCGCCACGGCACCATCTTGCCGTCCAGCCAGATCCAGCCGTCGCGGTCGTCATAGGGGACGAAATTGGGTGAGGGAGCAGCCATATCTTGTTGTCCTGAAAGGCACGTAAGATGTCGGGCCTGATCGGTTTGATCATTGCCCCGGGATGAGCTTGAGTTTCCTGTCCTGACCTCTCATTGTCCGGTCGTGGCCATGCCTGTCAACCGACCCCATCCCGTATCCATGCCCCCGACGGCCTCCACGTCCGTCGGAGACGGCCGGCTGTACCTGCGCGACCAGGACCTGAACGAGGGCGCCGCTCTGATCCGCGCCGCCGCTCGCAAGCTTGCGCAACTGACTGAAGCGGTGGGCACGGCCGCGAACATTTCCTCACCCGAGATGGATATCCTGCAGGAAATCCATGACCTCGGGCCGATGGACGTTGGCGATCTTCGCGTACGTCTGGCCGCGCCCAAGCAATCCCTTGCCCGCAACCTCAACCAGCTCGAAGGCCGCGGCTTGCTCACCCGCGAGACCGATCCGCGCGATCGCCGCCGGAGGCTGGTCACGCTGACGCAGGCCGGCGCCACGTTCGCCCGTGAAGCGACAGAGCACCGCAGGCAGATTCTGCGGCAGGCATTCCTCTCCGCCGGGCCCGACGCCGTGTCCGGGGCGCGCCGTATGCTGGCCGACCTTCTGCGCCTCAGGGGCGACAATTGACGATGCGCACCGGCCATATCCTGGCGGTCGATGACGACGACCGCCTGCGCGACCTGCTGAAGCGCTACCTGACGCGCGAAGGTCACGACGTAACCGTGGCCAAGGACGCGGCGAGCGCACGCAAGCTGATGTCCTCGATGACGTTTGATCTTGTCATCCTCGACGTGATGATGCCCGGAGAAGACGGCCTGTCGCTGCTGAAGCACATGCGCGAGCAACGATCCGAAACGCCGGTGATCCTGCTGACCGCCCGCGGCCTTGCCGCTGAGCGCATCGAGGGACTGAAGCTTGGCGCCGACGATTACCTGCCCAAGCCATTCGAACCGGAAGAACTCGCGCTTCGCATCACCTCCGTCCTGAAGCGACTGACGCCGGATACGCCGGTGGAAGAGATCAAGCTGTCGGGCATGGTCTTCCATGTCGGCAAGGGCGAGCTGCGCAAGGATGGCCGCCTCGTTCGCCTCACCGAAAGTGAAACGCAGCTTCTCTCCATACTTGCCGCTCGCGCCGGCGCGCCGATCTCGCGGCACGAACTTGCCGTGCTTACATCGGCCGGCGTCGAACGCTCGGTCGACGTGCAGGTGACCCGCCTGCGCCGCAAGATAGAACGTGATCCGCGCGAGCCCGTTCATCTGCAGACCGTGCGCGGCGTCGGCTACCGTCTGACGGGCGACTGACATGCGCCTGCGCGATTACACGCCACGCGGCTACAACGCCCGGCACATCCTGATCCTTATCGTCCCGATGATCGTCTTCGTGGTGTCGATGACGCTGTATTTCTTCTACACCCACGTCGAACAGGTGAATGAAAAGCTCTCGCGCGGCGTCGCCGACGAACTCGCCTTCCTCGAACAGCAGAGGCGCGACCGGCCGGAGGACTGGCCCGCCCTGGTCGATGGCTTCCGCCGCGCAGGCCTGATGGACGTATCCTTCACGCCCGGAAAGACCGAACTGGAAACGCCGCCGGGCAGCGAGTGCTGTTTCGAACTCGGTCAGGGCATCAACCAGCGCTTCCCCGGCCATCCCTGGGCCTACCGCTACATGGCCGGGGACATGCTTACCCTGCGCATTCTCACCGACGACGGGCTGCTGGAAGCGCGGATGGACCGTAAGCGCGTGATCATCATCACCGCGCACATCTTCATCGTGTGGACAGTCGCGTTCTCGATCCTGCTGCTCGTCACGTCCTACCTCTTCCTGCGCAACCAGGTGAAATCGATCCTGCAGCTGTCATGGGCGGCGGACGCTTTCGGCCGTGGCGAGGATGTTCCCGACTTCAAACCGTCGGGGGCCATCGAGATCAGGAAAGCTGCGCGCTCGCTCCTGCGCATGCGCAACCGCATCCGCCGCTATGCCGACCAGCGCACGGCAATGCTCGCGGGCGTCAGCCATGACCTGCGCACGCCGCTGTCCCGCCTCAAGCTCGAACTCGCCCTCGCGCCAAAGGACTACGACACCGGCCCCGCGAAGAAAGACATCGAGGAAATGGAGCGGATGCTGGACGGCTATCTCGCCTTCGCGCGCGGCGAGGAAGGCGAACAGCCCGTGCAGTCCGACCTTGCCGAGATCGCCCGCGAAGCGGTGAGCGCGGCGGGAGCGCGTTCGCAGCTTGAGTTCGTCGCGGCATCGCCCGTGCCGATGCGCCTGCGGCAGCTGGCCATGAAGCGTGCTATTTCCAACCTTGCGAACAACGCTGCCGATCACGGGAAGCGCGTGCGCGTAACCGTGTCAGCCACGGCCGGCGAAGCAGTTGTGACTGTGGAAGACGACGGCGTCGGCATCGCGCCCGAATTTTACGAGGACGCCTTCCGCCCCTTCAGCCGTCTCGACGCCTCACGCAACCAGAACGTCTCAGGAGTCGGTCTCGGCCTCACCATCTCCCGCGACACCGCGCGCGCCCACGGCGGCGACGTCACGCTCGGAAAATCAGAGCTTGGCGGACTGCGCGCCACCCTCCGTCTCCCGCTGGAATCCAGCCGACCGAAAGGGATGGGGGACGAGGAGGACTGAGGCGCCAGAAGCGGGCTCGCCCTACTTCTTTTCGGCTTCCTTCGCCAGCTCCGCGCCTCTGCGCGTGGCCGCTTCAACGGCCTTGCGCATGAGGTCAGGCAGGCCGCCTTGCGCCATCAGCACATCAAGCGCCGCCGCAGTCGTGCCGCCGGGTGACGTCACCTGACGGCGGAGTTCGGACGGCGCCTCGGCGAATTCGCCAAGCAGCGCACCGGCCCCGATGATCGTCTCGCGCGCGAGCGCATTCGCGGCGCCTTCATCGAGACCAACGGCGCGACCGGCAGCGGCCAGCGACTCCACGAGGAGAAACACATAGGCCGGCCCCGAACCCGACACGGCCGTGACCGCGTCCATCTGTGACTCTTTCAGTGGCCCGAGAACGAATCCCAACGGCTCGAGCAACGCGGCCGTCGTCTCCGCCTCCTCGTCTTCGCAAGCGTCGGACAGCGCAAAGCCCGTCGCACCCATGCCGATTGCGCCCGGCGTATTCGGCATTGCCCGCGCGACCTTGGGGGCGCCAAGCGCCGACGCGATCCGCGCGATGGGCACGCCCGCCATGATCGACACGACGAATGTCTGCGGGCCCACCCAGGCCTTCAGCGCGTCAGCGGAGGCGCCAAATCCCTGCGGCTTGATTGCAAGGATCAGGATGTCGGCGGGTTCAGGCGATGGATTGAGCGCGACATGCCCGAGCGCCGCCGCCTCCTTCACGTCATCGCCCGGCGCAGGTTCAACAACCGAGAGCCGGCCGATGCCCGCGCCCGCCAGATCACCCAGCCAGCCGCGCGCCATGGCGGAGCCCATCCGCCCCGCGCCAACCAGAACGGCATGATTGAGCCGCGACTTCTTCTTCGCGGCCATGATGATCAGGCCTCGCCGTGCGTCTCGAACGCGACAGCCGTTACAGCCTCTTCAGCCGACTTCCCGGCCCACACCACGAAGTTGAAGGCGGGCAGGAACTGGTCGGCTGCATCGAGCGCGGCGGCGAGCACAGCCGCGATCTCGCCCGGATCAGGCGAGACGCGATCGAGCATCGGGATGGTGTGACGGAACACGGCCACACCCTCATCGGCCCAGTAGTCGAAGTGGCCGAGCCAGAGCCGCTCGTTCATCCGGCGCAACAGTTCCGAAATCGCCGGCTGCTTGGCGTTGGGGGCGCGCAGATCCATTGTCAGCGAGAAATTGAGCGAGGCCGGCTCATCGCGCCAGGCGAACATGCCGCCGAACTCGCCCCAGCGCGTCAGCGACGCGCAATGGATGAGCCCTTCTTCGGAACGCTCGCACGCCCAGTCGGCCGCGAGGAGCGTCTGCTCCACCACGTCCATCGAACGGTCATGAGCGTCGACGGAGACAAAGTCGAGTTGCGACATCGGGTCCTCCAGTAATCTGGTCGCCCGGAATCGGGCGGAAGGGCCATTGCGGAAAACGCTATAGAGCGTCGGGGCGTCCTACAATGGTGTCATGGTTAAGGGTTCAGGAACCAGAATCGGCTTTCTGGGCCAATTCCTCAGCGATCCCCAAGTTTCGCTTCAAGCTCAGCCACGCGCTTCTCCAGCGCCTCGGCGCGCTCGAGGGCGGAGCGGGCAAGAACCTTCAGGGCCTCCACTTCCTCGCGCCTGGCAAGGTCTGCATCCGCAACCGCACGTTCCACAACCGAGCGGAACATGGCCTTTGCTTCGTCATTGGCGGCCTGCGCCATGCCGGCGGCGCCCTGCATCATGCGGGCAAAATCGTCCATCAGGGGGCTTTTGGTCTGCATGTGCGCCTCCGCGGTAGACCCCGTCACAGGAGCCGATATCTATATGGCCTCACCGAGGGGGTATTTCAAAGCCACCTCCGCATGCGCTACAGGGTCGCCTCATGTATATCCCCCTGGAAATCCCGTTCCCCCGCATCGACCCGGCGGCGTTTACCGTTCCGGTGCTCGAATTCCCGGTCCGCTGGTATGCGCTGGGCTATATCTTCGGCCTGGTACTGGGCTGGTGGTACGCTGTCCGGCTGTGCATCACCCCGAAGCTGTGGGGAGACGTCGAGAAGGGCCCGCTGAAGCGCGCCGATATCGACGACTTCGCCTTTTACGCGATGATCGGCATCCTGCTTGGCGGGCGTATCGGCTACATCCTGTTCTACACCATCCCCTTCGAGCCCGGAAAACTGTTCGGGCCGACGGGCGACATCTCCTTCATCTTCCGCATGTGGGAAGGCGGCATGTCCTTCCATGGCGGTCTGATCGGCGCGATCGTCGCGGTGTTCGCCACGGCATGGCTGCGCAAGATCCCTGTGCTCAGCCTTGGCGACGTGGCGTGCGCGGCGGCGCCCATCGGCATCTTCCTTGTTCGCATGGCCAACTTTATCAACGGCGAACTCTATGGCCGCCAGACGGACGTCCCCTGGGCGATGCGCTTCCCTGACTATGACTGGGCCAAGCGGGCCTGGGGCTCGGTCGAGGGCAAACCCCTGGTCCACCCCAGCCAGCTCTATGAGGCAGCGCTCGAAGGCGTCGTGCTGTTCGCCGTCTGCTGGTTCGCAGTGTGGAAGTTGAAGCTGTTGCAGAAGCCCGGCTTGGTCGCAGGCATCTTCCTGATTGGCTATGCGATCGCACGCACGCTGGCCGAACAGTTCCGCGAGCCTGACAATTTCACCCAGGGCGTGATGCCGGAATGGTTCACGATGGGCATGCTGCTGTCGATGTTCATGTTCGCAGGCGGCGGCTTCCTGATCTGGTGGGCCAATCGCAAGAACGATCCGGGTGCGGCGAAGGCGGCGTGAGTTCGCTGAAGCAACGCATCGCGGACACAATCAGCCGCGACGGGCCGATGCCGGTCTCGCTCTACATGCTGATGTGCCTGCACGATCCGAAGGATGGCTATTACGCCACCCGCGCCGGCTTCAACCGCGACTTCACCACTGCGCCCGAAACCAGCCAGGTGTTCGGCGAACTTATCGGCCTGTGGGCGGCGCAGGAATGGCTGGCGTTGGGCCAGCCGCCGAGGCTGAACCTCATCGAACTAGGCCCCGGCCGCGGAACGATGATGCGCGACATGCTACGGGTCGCGCGCCGCGTGCCCGGCTTCATGAAGGCGCTGGACGTGACGCTCGTGGAGGCCAGCCCGCTGCTGCGCGCCACGCAGATCGAAACGCTGGCCGGGCATTCCATTCGTCACGTCGATAGTCTGGATCATGCGCCCGAAGGGCCAGCCATTGTCGTCGGCAACGAGTTCCTCGACTGCCTGCCCATCCGGCAGTTCGTCCGCAAGGACGGTCGCTGGCATGAACGGCAAGTCGGACTGAACACGGGCGGGGATCTGATGTTCGGCCTCGGTCCGCCGGCGGACCTTCCGCCGAGCCTCTCGCCAGTCGGCGACGAAGTGGAATACGCCCCCGCGCTTGAAACGCTGGTTGACGCGCTCTCGCAACGCTTCGCGAACAATCCCGGCCGGGCCCTGCTCATTGACTATGGCCCTGCCGAAGAGTCCCCCGGCGATACGCTGCGCGCCTATCGCGAAGGCCAGCAGGTCGATCCTCTGGCAGACCCCGGCACATCCGACCTGACCGCCGACGTCGATTTCGGCAGACTGAAGCGGCTTGCAGAAGCAGGAGGTCTTGTCATGCATGGACCTGTTTCGCAGGGACGCTTCCTCACACGTCTTGGCGCAAGAGAAAGAGAGCAGGCGCTGGCCGCCTCGAACCCAGCCCGCGCGGCCGAGATAGCACAGATGATCAACACGCTTGTCTCCCCGGACCAGATGGGCGAACGATTCAAGCTGATGAGCATAGGGCCCGCCGGAATCGGCGCGCCTGCGGGATTTGCGGAGACCGCATGACCACAGACCGCCCCCCATACGAAGAAGCGCCCGCTCTCAAGCGGTTCTCGATGCATGTGCGCCACGGCTTCTTCGGACGGCGCGGCGGCGTATCCACCGGCGTCTACAATTCCCTGAATTGCGGCCACGGCTCCGGTGATGAACCGGAGAAGGTGAGAGAGAACCGCCGGCGGGTGTGCTACGCCATGGGCACAACGCTGGAGCGGCTGGCCTCACCCCGTCAGGTCCACTCCGCCAAGGCTGTGATCACCGAAACTGCCTACGAGCCCAACGAGCGCCCCGAGTGCGATGCGCTGGTCACCAAGAAGCCCGGCCTGTTGCTCGGCGTGCTGGCGGCGGATTGCGCACCCGTCGTGCTGTGCGACCCACACAACGGCGTGATCGCCGCGATCCACGCCGGATGGCGCGGCGCAGTCGGGGGCGTGATCGAAAGCGCGGTCGAAGCGATGATGCAGCTTGGCGCCGATCCGTCGAAGACGGCGGCCGGAGTAGGTCCCTGCCTGTCACAATCCTCCTTCGAGGTGGGGCCCGATCTTGCCGACGCAGTGCTTGATGCAACGCCCTGGGCCGAAACGCTGTTCGAACCCGGCCAGGGCGACCGGCAGTTCTTCGATCTCAAGCGCTATTGTCTCGGCCGTCTGGCGCGGCTCGGCGTGGCGCACATGGATGCGTTGACCGATGACACGCTGACGCAACCGGACGATTATTTCTCCCATCGCGCATCCGTGAAGGCGGGACAGCGCGACTGCGGGCGAAACATGACTGGAATCATGCTGCTCGCGTGATGCGATAGGTCAGCCCCCCCATTTGCCAGCCTGCGGCAATTGCGCCGCAGCCTGATGCGGCGAAACAACTCCCAAGAATTCCACATCTGTCGCGATTGCGACTTGCTCGATTCTGCGACAGAAGCGTGACGCAAACGGCGGCCCCAGTTTTCGGGACCGCAATTTGGGAGAGCTATGAGATGAAGATTATCTCGTGCAATTCCAACCGGCCGCTGGCCGAGAAGATTTCAACCTATCTCGACATTCCGCTGACCAATGCAGAGGTGAAGACCTTCAAGGACCGCGAGGTGTTCGTGAAGGTAAATGAGAACGTCCGCGGCAAGGACGTCTACATCATCCAGTCCACCTCCGCCCCCGCCAACGACCACCTGATGGAATTGCTGATCACGACAGATGCGCTGGTCCGCGCCAGTGCGCGCCGGATCACCGCCGTGATCCCGTACTACGGCTATGCCCGGCAGGACCGTAAGACGGACGGCCGCACGCCGATCTCGGCCAAACTGGTCGCGAACCTGATCACGGTTGCCGGCGTCAACCGCGTGGTCACGGTCGATCTTCACTCCGCGCCGATCCAGGGCTTCTTCGACTGCCCGACCGACAACCTGTTCGCCCAACCGGAAATGGCGGACGACATCCTCAAGAAGTACGGCCACAAGGACCTGATGGTCATCTCGCCCGACGTCGGCGGCGTGGTGCGCGCCCGCGCGCTGGCCAAGCGCCTCGAGGTCGATCTCGCCATCGTGGACAAGCGCCGCGAAAAGGCCGGCGAGTCCGAAGTGATGAACATTATCGGCGACGTCGCCGGCCGCAAATGCATCCTGATCGACGACATGACGGATTCGGGCGGTACGCTGATCAACGCGGCTGACGCTCTTCTGAAGAGTGGCGCCAAGGAAGTCGCCGCCTATGTCACGCACGGTGTCCTCTCGAACGGCGCTGCCGAGAACATCGACAAGTCGCAGCTGAAAGAGCTGGTTATCACCGACACGATCCAGGCGACCGATATCGTGAAGAAGGCGAAAAAGATCCGTACGATCTCCCTCGCCCCCCTCATCGGTGAAGCCATCCGCCGCATCGCGAACGACGAGTCGATCTCGAAGATGTTCGACTGAGGTCGAACGTTACTCCGCAATCAGTATCAGCCCTTCCACCTGCGCCGGATCGACCGTCTGGCCATCCTTGCGAACCTCAAGGTGAAGATGCGGGCCGGTTGCGTACTGGCCCGAAGATCCCATTGTGCCCACGATGGTTCCCGCCTTCAGCGTATCGCCCTGGGTGACATCGACGCTCTCCAGCTGCGAGAAGCGCAGGTTTACGCCTACATCCAGTTGCAGCTCAACGACATTGCCGTAGTCGCCGCGCTTACCCGCGAACGTAACCACGCCAGCACCCGGCGCATGGATCGCCGTGCCGCGCGGCGCAGCGAGATCGACGCCATCGTGCATGACCCGCTCCTTCGTGACCGGATGTACGCGCACGCCGTAGTCCGAGGTGATGCGGGCTGGCGCGACGACGATCGCCTTGGGCGCGTTTGACAGCCTCACCGGCGACGGCGGCGTCGGAGGCGTGACCGGAGCAACCGGAGCAACTGGCAAAACCGCTGAAGGCGGCGTCACGGGCGTCGGCGGAGCAGGCGGCGCTTCACCCGTCCATGCCGGCGGCTGTGGCGCAACGGCAGGGCGCGGGGCGGCAAACGGCGCCGGGGGAGCGACAGGCCCCACAGCGGCCACCTCTCGCGGCGCCGCAAGCGGAGCCAGCGGTGCGAGCGGTGCGAGCGGCGCGACGAAGGCATGCGGTGAATTACCGTTGGAGCAGCTCACGCTCAGGCGCATCTGGCGGCCCTCGTCGCGGCGGCCGATCGCATCGCCTTCGGCCAGCGTCTGGCCGTCGGTAACGCTGAGACTACCGAAGCCGGCGAGATGCCCGACACACGAAGCGGCCTCGCCCGTGCCTTCCAGGCGGACGGCGTATCCACGCGCCGGATCACCGCTCGCGGCGACGACCTTTGCGGGGAAGGTCGCACGCACGACACCATCACGCGAAAGTTCAGCGGCAGCGGGTCCCTCAGGCGCTTCGGGAGCTTCCGGCGCATCGGGCGCTTCCGGCGGCTGTGCGAACGCGAGCGCAATTTCAGGCGCCTCGGGCGCTTCCGGCGCCGCAGGAGCTTCGGGCGCAGGCGGCGCCTCTGGCGCAGGCGTTGCGAGCATCACTTGCGCCACAGCCAGCGGCGCGCCGACCAGCGCCAGCGCGCACGCCGACATCACGGCGATCCGTGCTGGCTTGCGGTCCGCCAGGCCAAGTGTGCGGCTGACGCGCAGCAGCATGCCTTTCCCGGCCAGCGACATCGAAGCAGCAGGCAGCGCAACCGGCAGCCCGGCAGAGAGCCCAGCAATATCGCGCAGCGTGCGTGCGTAGACCTTGCGGTCGCGCGCCACGTTCACAACAGCCTCGTCGCAGGCGAGTTCGCGGGCGAGATCGAGTTCACGGCGCATCGCCCATGCGAACGGATTGAACCACAGCACATCCGCCGTGATGCGCTCCAGAGGACGCAACCAGCCATCGCCGCGCGCAACGTGCGTGCATTCATGCGCGATAACGAGGTCGAGTGCTTCCGGCTTCAGCCTGTCTTCCAGACCTTCCGGCAGGCAGATCGTCGGGCGTAGCACGCCGAACGAGAATGGCGAGACGCCAGCCGCCACGACCCTGAGACGCGGCGCGCGGCGCATGCCAAGGCGGCGGCTCCACACGCGCACGGCGTTCCGAGCTGCGCCCGGACCAGCGTCCTGCGCGAACTGCACAACGCCGAGAAGCCTGCGCGCAGCAAGTTGCGCAAACACGAAACGCACGACCCAACCTGTCGCCAGCACGATGAGCACGATCTGCAGCGGGTCGAGGCTCACCGGCGCAGTCGCAGCGGGCAGGCCCACGGTTTCCGTCACCGGACCGAGCAGTTCAGACTCCAGCGTGAATGCCGTCGGCAGAACCTCCGCAACGCCCACTGGCGCGCTGGGCGCAAGTCCCCAGCCGAACGCCGCCACCAGAGGCGCCGATATCCACGGCGCGATCAGCAACAGCGTTGCGCCGCGCCAGATCCATTGCCGCGCCCGGCCCGAGACGTTGCTGCGTTGAAGGGCGCGGGCGCACAACCAGATCAGGCCACCCCAGGCAAGGGAGGAGACCAGCAGAAACACGATCATCAGCATCACTTGTCCTCCGCATCGTCGGCGTTGAGAATCGCGTCGAGCTCTGCGAGCTCATCGCGCGTAAGGTGCGGGCTGTCGGCGAACATCGAGGCGGGCACGGCTCCCTTGATGTCCAGCACGTCGCGCGTCAGCTCGCGGGCCATCGCGCCAAGTACGGCCACACGCGACAGGGCCGGCGCATAGACCGCCACGCCATGCACGTCGGCGCGCGACACCAGCCCTTTTTCCTCCATCCGCGTCAGCAGCGTGCGCGTGGTGGAAAAGCTCCAGCCGGTCTCCCCGCTGATCGCGTCCTGGATTTCACGCGCGCTCTTTCGCGCGTCGGGCCACAGGTGCTTGAGTATGGACAGCTCTGTCCGGGTAGCGGTGGGAGGCATGCGCAGAATCCCTGTTCGTGACTGTTGCCGGTCAGGACGCGCTACATTTGTAGCGTATCAGCTACGGCTGTCAACAGACCCAAATTTCGGCGTCACCACGTTCCCGTCCGGCAGGACGCCGTGCATCTGCCCCGACTGAAGCGCGCGGAGACGCATTTGCGACAGTTCCGCCAGGCGCGGGTCCGACCGCCAGATAGCTTGATAGCGCGGATCAGCACGCATCTCGGGCGTAAACTCATAGGCGCCGAAGGGCATCGTCTCTGGGATGTAGAGGACGCCTGCCGAAATTGCCGCCGCAAGCATGTCGATGGCGCGATCAGTGCTGCCCGTGAAGCCCAGCTCCATCGCGAGGACCCAGAGCGACTCGCCCCTGTCCCGCAAGGCGGTTGCGAGAGACACGCCGTCAGGAATCCCGATCTGCACGCGCATCTCGTTCTCGAGCGCCGTGGCATAGTTCCCGGACTCGCCGCGGATGGCGCGCGCAGCAGCGCCAGTCCAATCTAGCCAGTCAGCGACGTCCGCGGGGGGCGCACCCTTCCACAGTTCGTCCCGCACCAGCGCGCGCACAGCGTCAAGCCCATTGGCATCGCGGCGTACAAGATGCTCAAGATAGATATCGCGCAGTGTCACCAGACTTTCCGGCGCTTGCCGCAACGCATCGATGTAGGCCGCTTGTGCTTCCTCATACCGGCCTGCGCATTTCAGCGCCCTCGGCAGTCCAAGCGTGCGCCACCCGAACTCCGGGTCGAGCGATATGGCAAGGCGAGCGTGTTCGACCGCCTCCACGCAGCGGCCCACCTGCGTGAGAAAGTATGAGTAGGAGAGCTGCGTGTCCGCCTGGTTTGGATCCAGCGCCAGCGAGCGCGCCAGCATCGATCCCGCCGTTCCCCATTCCCAGCGATACCGGCGATAGTATTCGCCCAACGCCCCAAGCGCGGGCGCATAGTCCGGATCGATTGTGAGCGCCCGTCGCAGGTAGTCCGCAGCGGCTTCCTGCCGTTCGGCGACGGCAGCGCCCTTTGCTGCAAGCTCGTGCGTGATGGCCATCCCGCTGATGCGCGCCTTGAGCCGCAACGCCGCGGGAGAGGTGGGCTCGATCGCCAGCGCGGCATCGACGAGACCGTTGGCTTTGTCGCCCGAATCCAGCGCCTCGTCGGATTTGCCGGTCATGCGAAGCTTGGCGGCGCCTTCGAGCAGTTCAGTCGCCTCCATCAGCATTCGGTAGGCGCGCGGATCGCCGCTGGTGCGCGCATCAACAAGGCGCTCGACGCGATTGGGGCCCACCTGCACCACAATGCGCTCGAATACCGCTTCCGCCAGCCGCTGCCGCAAGCGGCCGAGGTCCTGCGCCGAGCCGGACCGCGAGTCCGCCCATAGATTGACGCCGTCCCACCCATCGACAAGCTCCACCGTAAGGCTGAGCGAGTCGCCGTTGCGGATGAGACTCCCATCCAGCAGCAGATCCGCCTTCAGCCGCCGGCCCACCTCCGTCGCCGTCAGCGGCTCGGAGGCCACGGCGAACGAGGACGTGTCCGACACCACGCGCAGCCCGCGAACACGCGAAAGGGTGTTCCGTATCTCACGGGCAAGGCCGATGGCCAGCGTGTCATCCCCTTCGGCGCCGCCCAGATTGTCAAACGGCAGGACGGCGAGCGTCAAAGGAGCAGAAGGATCGGAGACCCATTGCTGCGGTCGGTTCATGCCCCAGAAGGCCCATGCGCCGATCAGGCCGGCTATGACCGCGGCCGCCGCCACGAGCCAGTATCGCCGGATGCCGGATAGGAGGGAGATTGAAGCGGGAGAAGGCGCGGGCGTTGCTACATGGGTTTGCGTCTGTGGGGCAGTCGCTTCCGGCGCACCAGACAGCATCAGCCGGTAGCCAACCTTGGTTATTGTCTCGAGACTGAAATCGCGTCCGCCGGTCAGGTCGGCCAGTTTTCGCACGCGCGATATCACGCGGTTGATCGCGTCGTCCGACACGACGCGGCCTTCCCAGCACGCCGCGATGAGATCGTCGCGCGTCACCACCTGTCCACCCGCCTGCGCGAGATGGATCAGCACCGACATTACGCGCGGCTCGACCGTCTCGCGCCCGTCCGGATGGACGATCTCGCGGGTCGCCGGGCGCACTTCGATGGCTCCCAACCGGAATACTGGCTCGCGCGCGAGGTTCATTGTCTGTGCGTAGGCCCTCGTGCCTGCGTGCTTCAAGCCAGAGCCTGTGCGCGCATGATCTTGTTTTCATTCATCATCAGGAAGAAGTCAGGCAAATATCAGGCGGAGGTCCTGAACTTTTCCGGCCCACACACCCACGCTTCTCCCATCGACGCCGCCACGGGCGACGCCTCACAAGGAGAAGAGCATATGCACGCCACCCTTCGCACCACAGTCCTGGCCACCGCCCTGACCATGGCGGCGCTGCCCGCCCACGCCGACGACGGCGTCTGGAAGGTCGGGACTGGCTACGTCGTCCGGTTCGAGAGTCTCGATCTCAGCCTGCCGGCCGACCGCCAGATCCTGCTCGCCCAGGTCGAGCGTGCCGCTACGAAGGCCTGCGAAGGAGTGCGCACCGAGGTTCGCCGCCGCGCCTGCGCCTCTGACGCCGTTGCCCAATCCACCAAAGCCTTGTCCCCAAACCTGCGCGCGAGCCTCGATGTCGCGCGCTTCGAACGGGACGGCCAACAGCAGGCGCAACGCTAGACCCCCGGTCACCCCCGGGGATTCGAGCACCGTCTGCCGCGGGAGGGGCCCGACTCAGGCCCCTCCCGCAACCTGTTTTGATCGTTTCTTGTGCATACACCTCCAATACAGCCTGTTTTTTGAGCTAAAGTCCGCCCGCCCACATGACGCCTGGCCTCGGCCGGTCAAAAATCCGGCGGCTCGCCTAACAAGCAGGCAACGCCGCGCAAGTCGGCGAAACCGGAGGCCCCCATGACCATCCTGCGTTCCGGCCGCGTCGCGGCCGCTGGCCTTGCTGTCGCCCTTCTGGGCGCACCGGCCGCCTTTGCCGAAACCAACAGCGGCGACACCGCCTGGGTGCTCACCGCCACAGCGCTCGTCCTCTTGATGACGCTGCCCGCGCTCGCGCTCTTCTATGGCGGCCTGGTGCAGTCGAAGAACGTGCTTTCCGTGCTCAGCCAGTGCGTGGTGATCGCCTGCCTGATGTCGCTGCTCTGGTTCTTCGTCGGATACTCGCTGGCCTTTGGCGATGGCGGACCGGCCAATGGCTTCTGGGGCGGGTTCGACAAGGCGTTCCTCAACGGCGTCACTGCAGAAAGCGAAACGGGCACGATCCCCGAGTCGGTCTTCTTCATGTTCCAGATGACCTTCGCGATCATTACGCCCGCGCTGATCGTCGGCGCATACCCCGAGCGAGCGGGCTTCGGCTTTGTGCTGGTATTTTCATCCGCATGGATGCTGCTGGTCTATGCGCCGGTGTGCCACTGGGTGTGGGGATCGGGCGGCTGGCTCTACCAGCAGGGCGTGCGCGACTTCGCGGGCGGCCTCGTCGTGCATGCGACGGCAGGCTCTTCCGCGCTGGTGATCGCCACCATGGTGGGCAAGCGCAAACACTTCCCGCAGGAGATGCGCCCGCCGCACAGCCCGGTGCTGGTGATGATCGGTGCGGCGCTGCTGTGGGTCGGCTGGTATGGCTTCAACGCCGGCTCGGCGCTGGGCGCTGGACAATCTGCCGGCAACGCCATGCTGGTCACGCACCTCTCGGCATCTGCCGCCGCGCTGACCTGGATGACGATCGAATGGATCCGGTTCGGCCGCCCCGGCCTCGTTGGCGCCGTTACGGGACTTATCGCGGGCCTCGCCACCATAACGCCGGCGGCCGGCTCCGTGGGCCCGCTGGGCGCGGTGATCATCGGCGCACTTGCCTCGCTGGTCTGCTTCTACGCAGTCACGCTGATCCGCAACAAGCTGAAGATCGACGACAGCCTCGACGTGTTCGCTGTCCACGGCGTCGGCGGCATTCTCGGCACGCTGATCCTGCCCGTGTTGGCCAGCCTGGGGCCGCTCGCGCCCGGCCTCGGCGATGTCTCGATCGCACAGCAATCCTGGGTGCAGGTGCAGGGCGTCGTCGTCGTCGTCGCCTGGTCTGTCGCGGTGACCTACGTCATCATCAAGCTCGCCAGCTTCGTGATGAAGGTCCGCGCCAAGCCAGAAGCCGAAGTCGAGGGGCTCGACATGCATGTGCATGGCGAGCGCGCCTGGCACGGCATCAGCGGGTAGGCAGACCGGCTAGAGCGGCCGGCGCATCGCAGCCTGCCCGGGCCGTTTCACAGACGTCGGCATCGCCGCAAGCTGCCGCGCATGACTGACCCAGTCATCGCGGCGGATGCGCCCCTTGAAGTGCATCAACTTGCTCTCGACCCAGTCGATCTCGCGCGATGTCCATTCGGCAACCTGCCAGAAATAGAAAACGCCAAGGTCATTGAGCAGGGCGCGCAGCATCGGCCCCACGCCATCGATGGCTTCGAGATCGTCCGCCGGACCGAAGGCGGGCTCGGTCAACAGGTTTGCCTCATCGCCCGCACGCAGGAACGAGTTGATCGGGTCCGCATCACGGTCCGGACGCAGCGGCGCAACCTGCGCGGGCGGGGGCGGCGGCGTCTCGCGCACCACATGCAGCGGCGGCGCCGTTCGGCCATCGCCATCGCCACGGCCAAGGATCGTGTCGCCGCGCGAACGCAGCATGTGATGAAGCGCGGCAAGGCCATACTCGATCGCCGTCAGCCGGTTCTCCATCGCCACGAGATCGTGGCGGCTGTCGATAGAGCGCACCGCGCCGATGACCGGCGAGAGATCCGGCCCCGGCATGCTGCCCAGCGCTTCCTGAAGGCTGGCGAGACGCCGGTCGATGGGCTGAAGCGCGCGCGCCTCCTTCACCTCGGTCTGGACAAGCGACAGCGAGGATTCCAGCGAGGCAAGCCGCGTCATCAGCGGCGTCAGGTCCTGCGGTGGCTTGTCGAGCGCAACCACGAAGGTTTCGAGATCGGCTAGCGACGTCTTGATCGGCGCAAGATTGGGCTGCGGGATCGCGGCGATCGCGTTCTGCACATCCGTGATCCCGTTGAGCACAGGCTGCAGGCTCGGCGCGGAAGGAATATTCGCGACAGCCGCCTGGATCTCCGACAGGCGCGCCTGCAACGGCGCAACGTCGGGCATGCGAAGGCTGGTGATGGCTTGCGTCACCGTCGCGAAGCGCCCGGCGATCACATCCATGTCGTTGCGGCGCGCGCCCTCGATCTTGCCGCTCATATCGCTCAGGCGCGATTCCAGCGCCGCCAGTCGCGCCGCAATTGGCTCGACAGCGCGGCTCACCGGCTCAAGGGCGTTGACGGTGAGGCCCAGCGAAGCAAGACCACTATGAACCGGCCCGAGATCAACCTCGGGTATGCGAATTTCGCCCAGCGCAGCTTCGACGCGCGCCAGACGCTGCTCGACCGGCGAGACATCCGTCGGGCGGATTGCCGCAATCGTGCGCTCAACCTCGCCGAGGCTGGATTGCAGGCGCTGAATCCGCTCCTCCAACGGTTGCAGGTCGACCGGCTTCTGCGCCGCCAACGCCGAGCCGAGCAAGCCCGCCTCCTTCTCGAGATCCTCGCGGGTCACGAGATTGTCGATACGGCTGGTCTGGCTCACCAGCAGTTCGCGGCTGCGCGCAATCGTCTCGAAGCGGTGGTTCAGCCACCACCACATCAGCCAGGCGCCGAAGCCGGCTGCCAGCAGGATAAGTGCGGCGATCTGGAGCATCAGGAACCACATGGCGTGTCCAATCCGTCAGGCATTCAGTTGGGTGAAGCGCCCACGGCGCGTATCTCGATGCGGCGATTGCGGGCACGACCCGCTTCAGTCTCGTTGGTTGCAACCGGCTGCGATGCGCCGAAACCCTCGGCGACGAGGCGGTCCGCCTCAACCCCGCGCCGGATCAGCGCCGTCCGCACAGCCTCGGCGCGGCGCAGGCTTAGCGTCGTGTTGACCCCATCGCGCCCCTCATTGTCGGTGTGCCCCTCAATGCGCAGGCGGCCGGGGCAGGCCTTGGCGGCGCGGGCGATGCCATCGAGCAGCAGGGCGCTGGCGGAGCGGATCACCGCGCTGTTTGTCGCGAACTCGATCGTGGTTCCACTGAGCAGGTCGGCCATCGTCTGGTCGCAGCGTTGGTCGGCGACTGTCGGCGGCGGACTGGGCTTAGCCTGGATATCGGGCGCCGAAGCCGGCGGCGTTGCGGCAGAGTCGGCGGGCGGCGTCCGATCTCCGAGCGGTTGCAACGGATCCTCTGTGAACGTGAAACGGTCGATCACCCAGGTTGCGGGCTCGGCCTCGCCAAAGAAGGTCGGCGCGCGGGCGCGGCTGATCACGGCGATCGCCTTGTCGGCCTCGGCCCGGCTTGGCGGCTTGCCTTCTACCGTAACCCACTGCCCCGAAACCGAAGCGCTGGCCCAGCCATAGCCGCCATCCTGCAGCGCCTTGCGTGTTGCAGCAGCGGTGGCGGCCTCGATCTCGCCAAAGGCAAACGGGAAAAGCGCCGCGACCAGCACCAGCCCAAGGCCGATGATCGGCGCCAGCCCCCACGGCAGAAACGGAAAGCGCGCGGGGGCAAGGGTGGGCTTCTCGCCCGCCTTAACCACGTCCGTCACTGGCGCATCCTGCGTCATCGGCCGTTCCTGTCGGGCTGATATTGACCCGGTGCAGCAATATAGCCGATTACGCCCCGGCCTGCCGATTACCATCACGTCAGGCGCGAATATTAGGGGTAATGGGGCGGGCTTGCCGGGCCGGTTTCCCTTGTGTATAGGCCCGCTTCCCCAAAAAGGCGGCGATTGTCGCTGCCTGTGTAGCCAGGGTGAGCCTCCCCGAAGCCGGGACAAGGCGAACACCAGGGCGAAACGGAGACTGACATGTCCACTGCCAATATCGTCCTCAATGTCGACGTGCGCGAGCGCACGGGCCGCGGCGGCGCGCGCGAAGTGCGCAACCAGGGCCGCATCCCCGGCGTCCTCTACGGCGGCGACAAGGCCCCGGTCGCGATCTCGATCGACAAGAAGACCGTCAAGGCCGCGCTGAAGTCCGGCAAGTTCCTGTCGCACACCATCACGCTCGAGCACAAAGGCGAGCGCCAGCTGGTGTTCGCGCAAGACATCCAGTTCCACCCCGTCTCCGATGAACCAACCCACCTCGACCTCTATCGCGTCGAGCCGGGTCAGATCATCCGCGTCGCCGTTCCGGTGCACGTCACCGGCCAGGGCGTGTCCCCCGGCATCAAGCGCGGCGGCGCGATGAACATCGTTCGCCACGAGATCTGGCTGTACGCCCCGGCTGACGCGATCCCCGAGCACCTCGAGGCCGATGTGTCGAACCTGGAGATCGGCGACGCGCTGAAGATTTCCGCCATCCAACTGCCGGAAGGCGTGCGCCCCACCATCGAGGGCCGCGACTTCACGATCATCACGATCGCCGGCCGCAAGGCCAAGGACGATGTGGCCGAAGACAAGCCGGCTGCTGCTGCCGAAGCTGCTCCCGCCGCTGCCGCTGCTGGCGCCAAAGCTGCCGCTCCGGCCGCTGCCGGCAAGGCCGCCCCGGCCGCCAAGGCTGCTCCGGCCGCCGCGCCGAAGAAGAAGTAAGGACTTGATGCCGGCGCGCACAATCGCGCGCCGGCCAATCCCTGCTTCCAGAACATTCTGGCAGGACGGCTCTGATGCTGCTCATCGTGGGCCTTGGAAATCCCGGCCCCCAGTACGAGGGCAACCGCCACAATATCGGCTTCCGGCTGGTTGAGGCGATAGCGGATGCGTACCGTTTCTCGCCCTGGCAGATGCAATCGAAGTTCGAGGCCGAGGTCTGCGAAGGCCAGCTGAAAACGCCCGATGGCGCCAGCGTGAAGGCGATGCTGGCCAAGCCGCAGACCTA
Source organism: Hyphomonadaceae bacterium UBA7672 (assembly GCA_002483135.1). Taxonomy (GTDB): domain Bacteria; phylum Pseudomonadota; class Alphaproteobacteria; order Caulobacterales; family Hyphomonadaceae; genus UBA7672. The sequence goes on from DLHI01000019.1 coordinate 81,956, forward strand.
CATGAACCTGTCGGGCAAATCGGTCGGCGCCATCATGCGCAAGCACTATCTCCAGCCCTCTGATATCGTGGTCTTCCACGACGAAATCGACATGGCGCTTGGCCGCTTCCGTATGGCCACGGGCCGCAGCGCGGCCGGTCATAATGGCATCCGCTCGATCTATTCGCTGGCCTCGACCGAGGTGCGCCGCGGCCGCATGGGCGTTGGCCATCCCGGCGACAAGAGCGTGGTGAAGGCCACTGTGCTGGCCGATTTCCATCCCGACGAACGCCCGGCCGTGAACGCACTGATCAAGGCCTGCGTCGACGCCCTGCCGTTCCTGGTCGCCGGCAATGACGAGCGATACCAGGCAGAAGTCATGCGCCTTGCGCCGGCGCCGAAGAGCGACCCGCGCAACTCCTCCCCACCTGTTCCGAAGGATAAAGACTGATGGGCTTCAAGGCTGGAATCGTGGGTCTGCCGAACGTCGGCAAGTCGACCCTGTTCAACGCACTCACCCGCACGGCAGCGGCGCAGGCGGCGAACTATCCGTTCTGCACCATCGAACCGAACGTCGGCGACGTGGCCATGCCCGAGCCGCGCCTTGACGTACTGGCGAAGATTGCCGGCTCGAAAGAGACCATCCCCACGCGCATGAACTTCGTGGACATCGCCGGCCTCGTGAAGGGCGCCAGCAAGGGCGAGGGCCTCGGCAACCAGTTTCTGGCCACCATCCGCGAAGTCGACGCTGTGGCCTACGTGTTGCGCTGTTTCGAGGACGCCGACATCACCCACGTCTCGGGGAAGATCGATCCGCTGGCCGACTTCGAGGTCGTCGAAACCGAACTGATGCTCGCCGACATGGACTCGCTCGAGAAGCGCAAGCAGAACGTCGAGAAGAAAGCCAAGGGCGGCGACAAGGAAGCGGTCCAGACGCTGGCCCTGATCAACAAGGCGCTCGAACAGCTCAACGCAGGCAAGCCCGCCCGCCGGGCAAAGATCGATGCAGAGGATCAGAAGGCCTGGAAGATGCTCCAGCTGCTGACATCGAAGCCGGTCTTCTACATCTGCAATGTCGACGAAGGCTCTGCCGGAACCGGCAACGCCTTCTCCGACGCCGTCGTGAAGCACGCGCAGGCCGAAGGCTCGGCCGCCGTCGTGATCTCCGCCAAGATCGAGAGCGAGGTCGCGGTTCTCTCCGACGAGGAGCAGAAGGAATTTCTCGAAAGCCTTGGCCTTGAGGAGCCGGGCCTCAACCGCGTGATCCGCGCTGGCTACGAACTGCTGGGCCTGCAGACCTATTTCACGGTCGGCCCCAAGGAAGCGCGCGCCTGGACGATCAAGAAAGGCACGACCGCCCCCCAAGCCGCCGGCGTCATCCACGGCGATTTCGAGAAGGGCTTCATCAGGGCCGAGACGATCGCTTACGAAGACTATGTGAAGTTCAAGGGCGAAGCCGGCGCGAAAGAAGCCGGCAAGGCCCGCCAGGAAGGCAAGGACTACGTCGTTCAGGACGGCGACGTCATGCACTTCCGGTTCAACGTGTAATCTGGGACCGCCGGGCGCCTGCCCGGCAGTCTCTCAACGCTACCGTATGTGACCGTGAATCGGCCGGATGCCGGGCAGGCGCCCGGCGGTCCCAGATTACTTCTCCCAATAATACGGCGCCCGGATCCGGTTGCCTGTGACGATCTCGTGCATGCTCGGCGCTTCGTAGAGGCGGCCGTTGATCATCACGCTGGCAATCTTGTCTGAGTTGCGGATGTTCTCCAGCGGGTTGGCGTCGAGCACGACAAGGTCCGCCAGCTTGCCGACCTCGAGCGAGCCGATGTCGCGCTCCATACCCAGCTTGCGCGCCGGCATGATGGTGCCGACCTTCAGCGCTTCAAGCGGCGTGAAGCCGCCGCGGACGAACGACCACAGCTCCCAGTGCGCGCCCAGGCCTTCTTCCTGTCCGTGCGCGCCGATGGAAACATTGACGCCGCGCTTGAACAGCTTCAGCGCCTGCGCGGCCGAGCGGCCATCCACGTAATCCTCGTCCGGCGCCTGGGTGCGGCGCACATTGTTCGGCTGCAGGATATGCGGCGGCACATGCATCGACAGGATCGGATGGCGCCACACATCCGTATGCGAGCGCCAGTAGGGATCGCCCGCAAGGCCGCCATAGGTAACGACCAGCGTCGGCGTATAGGCCACTTTGGTCTGCGCGAAGAAGCTGATCACGTCTTCATACAGGTCCAGCTGCGGGATGTTGTGTTCCAGCGCCGTATTGCCATCCGCGATCAGGGCGATGTCCTGCGCAAACAGCGACGCGCCCTCCGCCACCACCTGGATATTCTCGGCGATTGAGGCGGCGACGACCTGCTGGCGCTGGTCGCGGCGCGGTTGGTTGTAGTTCTTGACGCCCGCCGCGCCTTGCATCTTCAGGCGATGCACATGCGCAAGCGCGTCGTCATAGTTCTGAATGTCGCTAAAATTCCCCCGGCCCCGCGCGCCATAGACAACCTCGCCGGTCGAGAAGATGCGCGGCCCGAGGATCAACCCGGCCCTCTGCATTTCCTGCGCAGGGAACACGGTGCTCGCCTGGCTGGAAGGATCGAACACTGTCGTCACGCCCAACGCGAGATGAGCGAGGACGCTCCAGTTCTGGTTCGGAATGAAGTCGTCATCGCCATAGGGGCCGTGCGCGTGCGCATCAATCAGGCCGGGGATGATCGTCTTGCCCGCCAGGTTCACCGTGCGCGCCCCCGCTGGGATGGTCACTGCGCCTGCACGTCCCACAGCCGTAATGCGGTTGTCGGTGATCACGATGACGCCGTTGTCGATCACGCCGCCATTCTCGTCCGACATCGTGACGATGCGCGCGCCGGTTAGCACGGTGACGCCCATCGGCTTGGCTGCCTGGACCGGCACGGACAGATCGATACCGGTTGTTGGCGGCTTGTAGCCCTCCGCAGATTTCTTGGGCGTCAGTGGGATCATGGATTCGAGGCTGACGGAATACCGGGTCGAGCCTAGGGACCAGTTCAGTCGCTTGCCGCCATCGCTCCAGTTCAGATAAGTCGCGCCACCCGCGCTCGCCTTGACGACCGGCATGGCCGAAGCGGCCTTGCCCGCGCCGATCTCCTGCGGCCCCTGCGCCATCGGCATCACATAGGCGCCGAAATTGTCTTCGAACGCGACATTCACGCCATCGGGCGAGACTTCAAACGTGGTGATCATCTCGCCGCTGGCATGCGTGCGCTCGGCCTCGCCGTTCAGGTCGACCGAGACAAGCTTGCCAGAGGGACCGCTGCCGCGCGTTACGAAGATGCGGTCGTTTTCCGCGCCATAGTGCGGCGAGGAACCGTCGCGCGTGACCAGTGAGATCGCGCCGCCCCCTGTCGGCGTGCGATAGACGCCAGGATTCTCGGAATAGAGATCCGACAACAGATAGCCGCCGGTTCCCTTTTCAAAGACTATGGTCTGGCCATCGGGGGAGAAGCGGGGACGGCGATAGTGACCCGGCTGGGCCGTCACATATTTTCCACCCGAGCCGTTCGCGTTCACGATGCGGATCTTGCCGAGACCCTCATCGGTCCATTCGACATAGACCAGTTTCTGCCCGTCGCGCGACCATGACGGGAAGGATTCCACTTCCGCGCCCCGCGTCTGGGTCAGCCGCGCAGGCGCGCCATCGCCCTGCTTCACATAGAGCTTGCCGAGGCTTTCGAACACAGTGCGCTTGCCGTCCGGAGAAGTCGCCACATAGCGCGGCATCTTGGTGCGGAAACTGTCGGGGGCGACCTCGACCTTCGGCTGCGGCGGATCGATCACAACGCGCGTATCGTTGACGCGGAACGGGATCACCTGCGACGTCCCAGCCATGTCCACGCGGCGGATCTTGCCGCCGGCCCAGAACACGATGGATCTCGAATCCGGCGTCCAGTCCATGCCGGGATAGAGGCCGTTAACCGCCCACGTTTCCTGCAGGTCGAGATCAAGGTCGTCGTAGAGCTTGGTGAGCGCGCCGGTCGCCAGGTCCTTCACATAGAGCTTGGATTCATTGCGATCGCGCCGCACGAACGCGAGCTTCGTTCCATCCGGCGAAGGCGTGGGGCGCGTCGCGCCGCCTGCGCCGCTGACCGCCGTAGTCACCTCGCCGGTCGCGAATTCATAGCGCTCGATCTCGAACAGGCTGCCGTTGGAATCCTGCGCGTACTCGAAGATGTTCCCGGGCGAGACGTTGCGCGTGTAGTAGATCGACTTTCCGTCCGGCGCGTAGACCGGCTCGCCCAGTTCCTTCTGCAGCGCCTCGTCCGCGCGCTTCACGGCAACATATCCATCGCCGCCGCCAACATGATAGATCCAGATCTCGCCCGTGCCGAGCGAGCGAGCCGTTGTGAAGTGCTTGCGCGCCGCGATGAAACGGCCATCGGGCGACCAGCTCGGCTCGTTGAGCAGGCGGAAGGTTTCTTCCGTCAGTTGCTGCTTGTCGGAGCCGTCTATGTTCATGATCCAGATATTGTCGCCGCCGCCGCGATCGCTGGTGAAGGTGATGCGTTTTCCGTCCGGTGAAAACTGCGGCTGCATCTCGAACGGCAGGCCTTCGGCGATGCGCGTGGGCGCGCCGCCCGTGATCGGCATCGTGTAGATGTCGCCCAGCATATCGAACGCGATCAGCTTCCCGTCGGGGCTAACGTCGACATCCATCCACGTGCCTTCATCGACGTTGATGTTGACCGTGCGCGTGGGCAGAGGCGGGTTGGCGACATCCCATTTCGGCTTCTCGTCCTTCGCCGGCTCCTGTGCGAAGGCCAGGCTCGCCGCCGCCAGAACACCCAGCGCCGCGCCAACAAACAGACGGTATTTCATGAATCCCTCCGGCCTCTGACCAACAGCATAGACCTGCCCCGATGGCGCGCGAAAGAGGTATCTCCGGTCCGGATTTCATAGCTTTGTGCATGGCCAAACCCTACCCTTCGCGTAAGAACCCCGCTAAACCCGCTCTCCACCCGACGTGAGCATTCACTCCTTGGCCGACGCCCCCCTCAGTCACGCGGCAGCCCCGCCCGTTCGCCGCCTGCCTCTGGCGGAGTTCGTCGCCATGACCGCCATGCTGATGGCGCTCAACGCGCTGGCGATCGACATCATGCTGCCGGCCCTGCCCCAGATGGGCGAGTATTTCCAGATTCCGCCCGAGCGGGAGAATGACCGTCAGGCGATCATTGTCTCCTACATGCTCGGCTTTGGCGTCTCGCAGCTCTTCTACGGTCCGCTGACGGACCGCTTCGGACGGCGGCGCGTGCTGTTCGTGTCGCTGTTCTTCTACATCGTCGCGGCGGTCGCGTGCGTTTTCGCACCGACGCTCGATAGCCTGATCTGGATCCGCGCCTTCATGGGCGCCAGCGCCGGCGGCAGCCGGGTTATCGCGGTATCAGCCGCACGCGATCTCTATGTCGGTCGCCAGATGGCGAAGGTGATGTCGCTCGTGATGATCGTATTCATGTCCGCCCCCATCGTTGCGCCCTTCTTCGGTCAAATGATGCTGAAGGCGATGTCGTGGCACGGCATCTTCTGGGCGCTCGCCATCTTTGGCGTCGCCATGTTCTTCTGGGTCCTGCTGCGCCTGCCGGAGACGCTACCGAAAGAGCGCCGCGTACCGTTGAACCTGCCCACCATGTTCCGCAACTACGGCAAGGTGATCCGCACCCGCGAGGCGCTGGGTTACACCATCGCCTCGGGTTTCCTGTTCGGCGGACTGATGAGTTACATCTCCGCCTCGGAGCAGCTCTATCATTCGGTGTATGACACGGGCGACTGGTTCGCCCTGTGGTTTGCCGGCGCTGCGATTGCAATGTCGGTGTCGAACCTCATCAACTCGCGCCTGGTCGAACGGCTTGGCATGCGGCGGATTTCGCACACGGCCCTGATCGCCTTCGTGCTCATAAGCGCCACCCACGCGATCATCGCCCTGCAGGGCCCAGTTCCGTTCCCCTTATTTTATGCGCTGGTGATCCTGGCGTTCTTCTGCATCGGCTTCCAGGGGCCGAACTACAACGCCATCGCGATGGAGCCGCTTGGCGCACTCGCCGGCTCCGGCGCCGCGCTGATCGGCTTTGCATCTTCCTTTGTTTCCGCTTCGATCGGCGGCCTGATCGCACACCAGTTCAACGGCACGGTCACGCCGATCTTCATCGGTCACTTCATTCTCGGCTCCGCCGCCCTGCTGGTGATCTTCGTCACCGAGCGCGGCAAGCTGATGCAGTCGCACGCAGCGTCAAAGCCATCGGGGCAATAGGCAGTAGCCAACAGGCAAAAGCGAGCGATACGGTAGGCGAACACCTGCCGCCCAGCCTGCTGCCACGGGACCCTCAATGATCACCGTTCATCACCTCAACAATTCTCGTTCGCAGCGCGTGCTGTGGCTGCTCGAGGAGCTTGGCTGTAACTACGAGGTGAAGCGCTATGAGCGCGACGCCAAGACCATGCTGGCGCCGAAGGAACTCAGGGCGATCCATCCGCTGGGCAAGTCGCCGGTGATCACCGATGGCGACAACACGCTGGCCGAAACGGGCGCCATCATCGACTATCTGATGGAGCGCTATGGCAGCGGCCGCCTGATCCCACCACCCGGATCGAAGGACAAGCTGCGCTACACCTACTGGATGCACTACGCCGAGGGATCGGCGATGACGCCGCTTCTGCTCAAGCTGGTGTTCACGCGCATCCCGATGAACGCGCCCGGCCTCATGAAGGGCATCGTGAAGTCCGTCATGGCGAAGGCGCAGGAGCGTCTCTCCGATCCGCAGATCAGGATGCACCTCGACTATTGGGACGCCGAACTCTCAAAATCCGAATGGTTCGCGGGCAACCAGTTCACCGCCGCTGACATCATGATGAGCTTCCCGCTGGAAGCCGCCGCCGCACGCGCCGATGGCAAGTCTCGGCCGATGGTGAAGGCGTTCCTCGACCGCATCCACGCGCGGCGCTCCTACCAGGATGCGCTGAAGCGCGGCGGCCCGTACGACTACGCGAGCTGACGTACGTCGCTCATTACTGAAAATTCTTCCGCACACTGCCTTGACCTCGCCACGAACTGCGATCATACACCGCACCCTTCACGGAGCGATGGTCGCCCCGTGTCGTACGAGTGACAACCGAGAGCGCCGACATGCCAAGCATGATCGACAATCTGAACAGGGACGCAGTGCGGTTCGCACTGGGTTGCCTGAACACGCGCTCTCGCGAGGGAGGAATGGCGTAACGCTGTTCCACAGTTCGATCTGATCGAACCCCTCCCGAGCCACGCTCCGGAGGGGTTTTTCGTTTCCAGCCCCACTCGAGCATCTGAAGCTGGAAACAGAGGAGATTTTGAATCCAGGTGGTGAAGACGCGGACTTCTTCGTCTGTCAAACGCCCAGAGCCGTGTCGCTCGTTCCCCTGGAACCATCTGTCGGTGGTGAAGAGATCGGATACTTCGCTCCAAGGCCGCTCCGCCACGCAAGTGGTCGCGGTTCCGGTGGAGGTCATGCTGCGTACCGTGGAGGCGCCCTCGCGAGGGGCGCCGCGACGCGGGCTGCGGGCTGCTTCGCAAGAGGCGACCCTGCGTACTGGCCTACCCCAACTTCCGTCTCGCCTGTTCCCCGACAACCCACTGCCGGACCGGTGGTGAAGAGATCTGTTACTTCGCTTGTCACGCCGTGTGTCGCGGGTTCGAGTCCCGCCAGGCAGAAATGCCTGTAGCTCAGTTGGTAGAGCAACGTTGCCGCAAGGCCTGCAAAGGCTGCGCGGCAGTTACAGTCTCGAATGTTCCCCGGTCCGTGCATCCACCTGGCGGTGGTGAAGAAGACGATTGCTTCGGAAAGAGCGCCACGCCGAAAGGCATGGAGGTCGCGGGTTCAAGTCCTGCCAGCCGCAAGGCTGTAGCTCAGTTTATTGGCCGTCTTCGCTCGTTCCCCGCCAACCCTATTCTTATCCCCTCCGCGCATCAGCCACGATACGCGGAGGGGTCAAGGCCAGCCGGTGGTGAAGAGCCCCGCTGCATCGGTAATGACGAGGTCGCGGGATCGAAGCCCGCCGTGCTGACGTTTCAGCGTGTAGCTCAGTCTGGCAGAGCACGTCACTTTAGCGGACTCGTCTGTTCCCCGGCTGGCTCTGATATCTTGTGGCGGACTTTGGATTGAACAACTGTAGGCACGAGGGGGATTTCCCATGGCCAAACTGAACAAGCCGCAAAGCGTTCGCACCCATGAGGGCGCGAAGGGCCGCGCCTTCACGCCGGAGCAGCAACTGCGCCGCGCACTGATGAACTTCATGCTGTGGGAAGATCAGTTCTACGAGGACGGTGTTTCCATCGCAGAGCGCGTCGCCGCGCTGGTTCCCGATGTCGCGCCCGAAACGGTCGCGGCCATCGCGATCGCCGCGCGCGAGGACATGAAGCTTCGCCATGCGCCGCTTCTGCTCGTGCGCGAGATGGCGCGCCATGAGGGCCACAAGGCGCTCGTGGCCGGCACGCTCGAGCGTATCGTCCAGCGCCCCGACGAACTCACCGAGTTCCTCGCGATCTACTGGTCGGACGTTCTTGGGCCCTTGCAGCAACGCAAGCGCCGCGCCGTCTCAGCGCAGGTAAAGAAAGGTCTCGCCCGCGCGCTGACCAAGTTCGACGCCTACCAGCTCGCCAAGTACGACCGCGACGGCGCAGTGCGCATTCGCGACGTGCTGTTCCTCACCCACGCCAAGCCGAAAGACGCGGCGCAGGAAAAAGTGTGGAAGCAGCTGGTCGACGGCACGCTGTCTGCGCCGGACACGTGGGAGGTCTCGCTCTCCAGCGGCGCCGACAAGCGCGCGACGTTCGAACGCCTGATCGCCGAGCGCAAGCTTGGCGCGCTGGCCCTGCTGCGCAACCTGCGCGGCATGCTGGCGGCGGGCGTCACGAAGTCCGTCATCGGCAAGGCGCTGGACGACATGCGCACGGATCGCGTTCTGCCCTACCGCTTCATCGCGGCGGCGCAGCACGCGCCCGAACTCGAACCGGAACTGGAAAAGGCCATGTTCCGCTCGATCGAGGGCCACACGAAGCTGACAGGCAAGACGCGCCTGCTGGTCGACGTGTCGGGTTCGATGGACTCGCCCATCTCCGCCCGCTCGGAGATGCGCCGTCTGGATGCGGCTGTCGGCCTTGCCGTTCTCGCCCGCGAGATCGGCGAGGACGTCGAGATCTTCACGTTCTCGAACGACGTGAAGAAGGTCGCGCCCCGCCGTGGCTTCGCCCTGCGTGACGCCATCATCCACTCCCAACCGCACGGCGGCACGGAGCTGGGCAAGGCGATCGGCCAGGTGGACGAGAAAGGCACGCGCCTCATCGTCTTCACCGACGAGCAGTCGCACGATGTGGTCCCGGCGCCGAAAGGCGTTGGCTACATGGTCAACGTCGCGTCCTACCAGCACGGCGTGGGCCACGGCCCCTGGCGCCGTGTCGATGGCTTCAGCGAGAAAATTCTCGACTGGATCATCGCGACGGAAGCCGGCTGAAACGGAAGCCTCTCCCGGAAACGGGGGAGGCTTTCTGCTTCTTGCACTGCTAGCTACTGAGCGCTCGGCGACTCCAGCCGCCATCCCGCACCATCGCCTTGCTTCATCAGCTCGCACAACCACGGCAAGGCCGCGCGCAGGTGGTCCGCCACGCCGAACGGTGCGTTGGCGATGACAATGCCGGCGCCGGCGAGCTTGCCTTCACCGACGGCGCGGATCCACAGGTCGGCTACCAGCACTTTCGCGGGCTCGATGGCGCCATCCTCGATCAGCATGGAGGCAAGTTCCGCATCGAATGCAGCCACCCGTTCAACGTCCTTGATCGGGCGCCAGAACATATAGACGCCTTGCGGCCAGCGCTTGATCGCCGCGCGCGCCGCCTTCAGCATCCAGTCGAAATCCGCCTTGCGCGTGGTCGTGCCGACTTCGAACGGCGGGTCGATCAGAACGAGGCCGCGGCGTTCGGGCGGCGGGAGATAAGCTGGCAGCGCTTCGAAGCCGTCACGCTGTTCGATCTTCACCCGCCTGTCGCGCCCCATCGCCTCGCGCAACAGCGCAGTGCTGGCCTCGTGAAGCTCGCACAGGCGTAGCGCGTCGTCCGGCCGCAACATGCGCTGGGCGATGAACGGCGAGCCCGGATAGTGTTTGAGACCGGCGCCGTTCATACTGCGGATGACATTGAGCCACGGTGCAAGAGCGTTGCGCACATCCTGCGGGGCGCCGCGCTCGGCCTCCCACACGCGGCCCACGCCATCCTTCCATTCCGGGCTGCGCTCGGCCTCGTCACCCTCGAGATCGTAGGCCCCTATCCCCGCATGGGTATCTATATAGCGATACGGCGCGGGCTTCTGGTTCAACCGATCAAGGCACAGGGCGAGCGCGGCGTGCTTGACCACGTCCGCGAAATTGCCTGCATGGAAGGCGTGACGGTAATTCAGGTTACTCTCCCGGGCGTCGGGACGGAGATCCCGATCGATGACGCAGTTATCATCGCCCTGACCAGAACGAAACTTGCGTTCGAGCGAACTCTGCCTAACTCAAGCTGCAGTTCAGCCTTCCGGAGGGATTCCTTGCCGCTTTTCCTGTGCCCGAACGACAATTCTCAGATGCAGAAGATTTCGCGCGAAGGCGTCGACATCGACATCTGCCCCACCTGCAAAGGTGTCTGGCTCGACCGGGGGGAACTCGACAAGCTGCTGGTGGCCGAGCGCGAGGAATCCGAGAAATCGATGCAGGCCCACCGCAGATTCCAGGAAGAGGTCAAAAGCTTCGAGCGCAATCCGGATGAATGGAAGCGCAGCCACAAGTACGACGAGCGGGAAAAGCGTTACCGCTATGACGGCGACGACGACGATGAACGTGGCGGCCGCCGCAGGCGTCGCGGTGGGTTCGACTTCTTCGATCTGTTCGACTGATCAGTCGCCAAAGCCCGGGTCCGTGTGATCCGGGTTGAAGCCCAGCCGGCCGACGCTGTCGTGCAAGCCACCAAGCCCGGCAGGACCACCGGCCTGCGGCGTGCCTGCGCCACGATCATTCCCGGAGCCGGGTGCGCCTCTGCCTGCGGGCAGCGATCCATTCATCGTGCGGCGAACGCCCGGCTCGCATCCTACGCGGTAGGGGCATGTGGGCATATAGTCAGCGTAGTGCTGCGCCAGATCGTCTTTCGAGCGCGGCAACACGCTGTCCATATTGCCGACGCGGCCAGTAAGGTCGGTCGCGCACTCGCGCGGACGACGCTCCGGCCGCGGATCGGCGCAGGGATTATTGCCGGCAAGGCTCTGCAGGCCGGCGGGGCCGGGCGCCTTGAAGATGGAGGGCGGGATATAGACGCTGTCTCCGTCGGCAGGGGCTCCCGGCGCAACGGGCGCGCCTTGCCCCGCCTGCGGTCGCTTGCGGGGATCGGAGATGGACGGGGCCGTTGGAGCTGAAGGAACCGGACGCGGCGTCTGAGCGCGCGGCGGGCTGACACCGGCCTCGGGGATCGTGATCTCCTCGGGCGGCTGGCTGACCAGTTCGATAGCGATGAACTCTTCCGGCTCCGCCGAAGTCGGAGCACCCGAGGCCATGCCAAGTGTGACGGCGATGAATGCCACGGCGACGAGGTGAACAGCAGCCGATCCCGCAGCCGGCGCATGCCTGCGCCAGCCGGGCCATCCCGCCAGAACTCGTGCCCGCTCCTGCCACGTCATCGCGGCGGACTATGCCCGCCGCAACGACCTGACTGGAAGCATTAAAGTAGGCGTGGCCTAAAGGATTTCGGCGTGGGTCGTCACAATCTTGCCCACAAGCCCGTAGGCGAGGGCCTGTTCCGCGCTCATCCAGTAGTCGCGGTCGGTGTCCTTCTTGATCTGCTCAAGGGTCTGGCCGGTGGCCGCCGCGAAGATCTTGTTCAGGCGCTCGCGCATACGGATGATCTCGCGGGCCTGGATCTCGACGTCAGACGCCTGGCCGCCAACGCCACCACGGGGTTCGTGCAGCAGGAAGCGG
>DLHI01000023.1 GCA_002483135.1 Hyphomonadaceae bacterium UBA7672
GGGGCTCCGTGGGAATCTCTGCAATATTACCCGCTAAGAGATTTTTGGCGTGACGGAAAACAGATGATTTCCGCGTAGCGGTTCGGCGGGTCGAAATCGACGGGGTGACTGGGCAATTATTTGCGCGACAAACCCTGTCGGAATGTGAGACTGTGCGGCAACACGGAATTTGAGGTTTGTCGTGCATGTTGATCGGTTACATGCGGGTATCGAGCGGTGATGAGCGGCAGTCGGTTGCCTTGCAGCGCGACGCCCTGCTCGCGGCCGGGGTCGATCAGCGTCACCTGCATCAGGATCGCGCTTCGGGCGCGCGCGACGATCGGCCGGGGCTGAAGGCTTGCCTTGCGGAATTGTGCGAGGGTGACGTGCTGGTCGTTTGGAAGCTCGACCGTCTGGGCCGATCACTCTCCCACCTGATCAGAATCGTTGAGGATCTGAAGATGCGCGGGGTCGCCTTCCGCTCTTTGACGGAAGCTATCGACACGACGAATTCGCACGGTGCGTTCCTGTTCAACCTGTTTGGCACGCTCGCCGAATACGAGAGAGTGCTGATCACGGAGCGGGTCAACGCTGGACTGGCGGCGGCACGCCGGCGCGGTCGCAAGGGCGGTAGGCCACCGACGATCGACACCGAAAAGGTTGAGCAGATTCTGGCGGCGCTGGAAGCCGGCGCCAGCAAGGCGTCGGTGTGTCGGACATTCAAGGTGCCGCGCTCGACTCTCATCGATACATTGCGGCGAACCGGATGGACCGGACCGGGCAAAGAAGATGAGCCTGCTCCCCCAGTTTGAGAGCGGGTGTGACCGATGGCCTTCCTCGACGCGCAGTCGCGCACCGTTCTGTTCGACCCACCCGATGTTTATGAAGAGGCCCTCGCGCGCTATGCGCTGTCCGCTGAGGACATCGCTTTCGCCAGGGCGCATCGCCGATCGCATAATCGTCTGGGTTTTGCCATCCAACTCGCCCTGGTGCGTGATCTCGGTCGTCCGCTCCGCGCTGGGGAAGTTCCGCCTCAGGCAGTCGTCTCCGTTGTCGCCGACCAGTTGGGCATCGACGCTGCGGTGTTCGCACTCTATGCCCAGCGGGAGGAAACCCGTCGAGAACATACGCGGGAGATTGTCGTCGCACTGGATCTCCGGCCCGTCCGGGCGAGCGATTATCGATCCCTGATCACCGCGGCGGCACGCGAGGCAGCCGCTACCGAACAAGGCGAGCCGATCACCAAGGCCGTGATCGAAGCCCTGAAGGAGAGGAAGCTGCTCGTTCCTGTGCCGGAACTGCTGATACGTCTGGCGATGGCGGGCCGGGCGGCAGCGCGACGACAGGCTTATCGCGGCTTGATCCGGGGCATGGAGCAACCGTCCATCGAGGCGCTTGATCAGCTTCTCATCGATCGGTCCGGCGATCGGAGCCATCTCGGCTGGATTGCGGAAGCGCCGGAGGGGACGAAACTGAAAAACCTCAAGGGCCTGATTGCCCGGCTTGAGGTTCTGCGTTCGGCGGCGATTTCCGATGAGCGACGTAAAACGATCCATGCCAACCGCTATGGCATCATCGCCCGGGACGCCCGCATTCTGCATGCCCGTGAGATACGACGCCTTACATCCGAGCGCCGCTACGCCACGCTGACGGCGTTCGTCATCGAGAGGCAGGCGGCAATCACCGACCTTGCGATCGACATGTTCTGCAAACTGATCGGCAGCACCCGGCGCAAGGCTGAACTGAGCCGCACAGAACGCCGGCTGAAAGAAGCCGAGATTCTTGATGGGGTGGCGCTCGATCATCTCAAGCTTGGCGAGGCGCTTCTGGCCGCCCGTGAGAACAACACCGATCTCGCATCCGCAATTGCAGTCTCACTCGGCTGGGACGGATTGACCGCCAGCGTGGCCGCAGCCAGGTCCGTCGTGCGCCCCGATCGCAGCGACGAATTCGATGAGCTCATAGAGCGGCACAAATCGCTGCGAAAGCTGGGCAGGCTCATGTTCGGCGCGTTCTCTTTCCGGTCGTTTCGTCCCGATGATCCGGTTTTGAAGGCAGTGGATCATCTGCGTGCGCTCTACAGTGGCAGGAAACTACCCGCGCAGGTGCCGTTCGCGTTCATGACGCGCAAGTGGCGGCGACGTGTGCGCTCGGACGGTGTCACCATCGACCTTCGGGCTTGGGAAGTGGCGGTACTCGTTCACCTTCGGGAGCGCCTGCGGGCCGGTGACATATGGGTTGATGGCAGCCGAGCATGGCGCAGTTTCGAGGATTATCTTCTGCCTCGACCGATCTTTGCCCTGATGCGCGCCGAAGGCCGGCTCGGGCTTGCCATCCCTGACAGCTTTGCCGAATGGCGAGCCGAACGCACCGCCACGCTCGACGCGAAACTCAAAGAGCTGGCAAGGGCGGCGGCCGCCAACGCCATTCCGGATGCGGCTATTTCCGACAAGGGTTTGTCGGTCTCCCCGATCCGCGAGGAGGAGCGTGACGGGATCGTCGCGCTCAGCCGGCGTCTTTACATCCTCGTTCCCCGGATCAGGATCACCAGCCTGCTTGCCGAGGTCCACAGCTGGACCAGGTTCCTTGACAGCTTCACACACTATCGCACCGGCGAGACGGCGAACGACGAGCCGGCGCTGATGGCCGCTATCCTTGCCGACGCCACCAACGCCGGTGCTGAACGCATGGCGGAAAGCTCACGCGGCGTCACGATCCACCAGATGATGCTGATGGTAGATAGGCATCTGCGCTCGGAAACCTATGCTACGGCGACCGCCGTGCTGGTCGATGCGCAGCAGGCTCATCCCTTCGCCGCGGTCTGGGGCGACGGTCATATCTCCTCCTCGGACGGGCAGTTCTTTCCGGCAGGCGGGCGCGGTGAAGCCAGCCTCGAATACAATGCAAAATACGGCAAAAGACCAGGTGCTTCGGTCTATGGCTTCCTGTCCAATCGTTTCGCCTCCTTCTTCTCCCGGATGATCCAGGCGTCCGAGAGCGAAGCGCCCTACGTGCTCGACGGCCTCCTTCACAACGAAAGCTCCGTCGAAATCCATGAGCATGCAACCGATACCGCCGGCGCGACCGAAACGACATTCGCTATGTTCCATGGCTTCGGCTATAGGCTCATTCCTCGTATCCGCAATCTCGGCAATCGCAGGCTCTTCGTCATCGATCCCGACGCGGCGTACGACCCGCTCGGGGCGCTGATCTCGGGAGCCGTCAACATGGATGTCATCGAGCAGCACTGGGATGAGGTCTTGCGGCTGAAGTCATCGATTGGCGCGGGCCTCGTGCCGCCGTCCGTCATCCTCAAGAAGCTTGCCGCATCGCCTCGGCAAAATCGGCTCAATCAGGCGCTACGCGAAATGGGCCGGATTGAACGCTCGATCTTCATCTGCGACTGGTTGCTCGACACCAAGCTCCGACGCAGATCGCATGCCATCCTCAACAAGGGTGAAAGCCGTCACGCCCTTGCCCGGGCGGTCTTCCTCCACCAGCTTGGCGAGCTGCGCAACCGCGTGGCGGAAACCATGGCCTATCGGGCGTCAGGTCTCAACCTCGTCGTCAACGCCATTATCCTGTGGAACACCGTCTATCTCAGCCGCGCTGTCGATTATGTCCGCACCCAGGGCATCGATATTCCCGCCGAGCTGCTCTCCCAAGTCGCACCACTTCCCTGGGCTCATATCGCACTCACCGGCGACTATCTCTGGAACGAAATTGACCGACCCCTCGAACGCTTCAGGCCGATCCGCGCTAACCGTTTCAATCCAAACAACTTCGCTTTCCCTTAGCGGGTATTATTGCAGAAATGCCCACGGAGCCCC